>JAYTOI010000114.1:0-18226 GCA_043747875.1 Pseudomonadota bacterium
GCGCGCTGTCGCGGATCGGCCGGCGTGAAGGAAGGCGCGCTGTGGTATGACCTCGAGCGGCCCGCGCGCGTCGGGCTGCCGGCGCCGATCAAGGCGCTGCTGGGTAGTTTGTCGGAAGCATAGTTGGAAGGGCGGACCTCATGAGAATGGTGAATTGCGTGCTGCTGAAGAAAGAGGCGCCGGGGCTGGACCGGCCGACGTATCCGGGCGAACTCGGCAAGCGCGTCTTCGAGAACGTCTCGAAGGAGGCGTGGCAGACCTGGGTGCGCCATCAGGTGATGCTGATCAACGAGTACCGGCTGACGCCGATCGAGCCAGCGCACCGCAAGCGGCTGGAATACGAAATGGAGAAGTTTTTCTTCGGCGAAGGATCGGAGACGCCGAAGGAATTCGTGCCGAAGTAGTGGAGTGGTGCCGGGGCGAGAACCTCGCCCCGGCACTATTTCTTCAGAACTTCCCGGACTGGAAGTCCGCGAAGGCCTGCATGAGCTCCTCGCGCGTGTTCATCACGAACGGACCGTGACGCGCCACCGGCTCGCGCAGCGGCCGGCCCGCGACCAGAATCGCGCGCGTGCGCGGCGCACGGCCCTGCAGCCGCACCTCGCTACCTTCGCCGAGCACGCCGAGCACCTGGGCGTCGAGGGTCGCCGTTTCGCGCGACACGCCCGCTGCCAGCGAGCCCTCGTACACGTACACGAAGGCCGAGTGTCCAGCGGGCACGGGCAGCGCGAAGTCCACGCCGGCATCCAGGCGGATGTCCATGTAGATGGGATCCGTCGCCGGCTGCTTCACCGGCCCGCTTACCCCGTCCAGCGTGCCTGCGATGACTTTCACCTGGGCCCCGGTGCGCTCCACGACCGGCAGACTCGCACCACCAAACTCCTGGTAGTTAGGCGCGGACATCTTGTCCTTGGCCGGCAGGTTCATCCACAGCTGGAAGCCGCGCATCCGGCCCTCACGCTGCTCCGGCATCTCGGAATGCACGATGCCGCGGCCCGCGGTCATCCACTGCACGGCGCCCGGCTCGAGCACGCCTTCGTGGCCATGGTTGTCCTTGTGGCGCATGCGGCCGTCGAGCATGTAGGTGACCGTCTCGAAGCCGCGGTGCGGATGATCGGGGAATCCCGCGATGTAATCCTCGGCCTTGTCCGTGCCGAACTCGTCCAGCAGCAGAAACGGGTCGAGGTCGGGCAGCCGCGGCTGGCCGATGACGCGCGTGAGTTTGACGCCCGCGCCGTCGGACGCAGGCATGCCGCGCAAGATCTGCACGACTGCGCGCGGAACGTTGGTGGTGATGTCAGCGGATTCAGCGTTCATGGTCGGCACGATATGCGGCCGGCCGGCACGCAAACAAGTGCCGGACCAGCGCCCAAAGGGCGCGCGAAACCCTCAGCCGAACATGCGTTCCGAGGCGGTCTTCTCGGCGCAACGGGGCAGAAAAAACCCTCCGGCGTTGGCACTGCAGTTGGTGATTTCGCCCACCAGCACCTGCTCGCCGTCGCTGTACAGATCGATGCGCACGAACGAGAACTGCGTCGAAAGTGCGCGCGCCACCTCGAGCATCTTCTTCAGCGAGGCCGGCGCGGGCACCGGATTCGGATTGCGCGGGTAGATGATCGACCAGTCCTGCTCGTTCCAGTCGGTGTCGAAGATCTTGCGCGTGTGATTCGTGTGCCGGTCGAAATCGAGCTGCACGAATTTCGGCACGCCCTGATAGCAGAACACCTTGTAATCATCGACGTTCGCGCTGCCGAAGATCAGCGGCTCGACGATCACCTTCGGTTTCAGCTGCCGGTAGTTGATCTCGCGACCCGCCCGGTAATAGTTCAACCCAAACCAGCGCTTGATTTCCGCGCGGTCGATCGGCTCCCCGCTCCTGCGCAGGATCACCTGCGCACTCGCGTGCGTGGGCTTGATGCAGCACTGCGCCGGAAAATCGTAGCCATCGACTTCCGCGGGACTGCGCAGCACCGCAAGCGTCGGCACGTTGTGCTGGTCGCCGACCACGGCCTTGACGTACTGCTTCACATGCTCCTTGTCGGAGACGAAGATGCGCACCGGTTCGAGGATCTCGTTCGACGTCTTGATGCGATACCAGACGTCGTTCCACAGCTTGCCGTCGCCCGGCCAGCGGTGATGTTTGCGGAAAAACAGCACGCGGTGATACAGGCGGTCCGCAAAGCGTGCCTGCGGCAGGTGCCGTCGGAGGCGGGCCAGTAGTTTGTCGAGCAGACGGTCGAGACGATTGGCCGGCGCGGTGTGGTGCGCGGCTTGCGAGACGTGCGCGGCGTGTGGGGCCTGGACGGCCTCGGCTGGAATCGACATGCAAATCCTCTCGTGGGGCGAGGGCATGGTCGGGGAGGCGCCGCACGGGCGCTGTAGGAAACCATGTCTTGGCGGGTGAGAGGCCGGCGCGGCTCGTCCAGCCACGACTGAACGAAAGGTGAGATGCCGCAGGAAATCAAGGAGTTGAGTTCATTCTTGCTTGACGGGCCCGCGGCCGGCCGGTCTAATACGCGCCCCTCGTTCGAGGGCCCTCTCTGAGGGAAAATCCAACAGTGGCCGGGTAGCTCAGTTGGTAGAGCAGCGGATTGAAAATCCGCGTGTCGTTGGTTCGATTCCGACCCCGGCCACCACTTTCACTGCGTGAAACTGGCGGCTTGGTCAAAACCCGGCTCTCTAAGTGCACGCGCTGAAACCCCAGCGTCACCCCAACCCGGCCACCCAATTCGCGCTTCCAGTGCACGACAATGCCGCCCATGAACCTCGAATGGATCGGCTTCGCCGCCGCCGCGCTCACCAGCGCCTCATTCATCCCGCAAGCCGTCATGACGATCCGCACGCGCGACACGCGTGGCATCTCGCGCGGGATGTACATCTTCTTCACGATCGGCGTCGCGCTGTGGCTGGTCTACGGCATTGCGCACGAATCCTGGCCGATGATATTCGCCAACACGACCACCCTGGTGCTGGCCGGCGTCATCCTCGGGCTCAAGCTGCGGTACGGCTGACGGGCCTAGCTACTGCAGCGCCGGGCGGCGCACCTCGGTCACCACCCGCTCGCGCAGCGTCACGCTGCCGCCGAGGAAGCCCGACGAACCGATTTCGGCGGCATAGAGCAACACGCGCGCGCCATCCTCGTCGCGCATCGATCTGGGCGCGCCCAACAGGGTGATGACCTCGAGCTCGCCCATACCCGCCCGCAGCGAGTCCCACTTGGCGGCATCCATCCAGCGGTCCGAGGCGGCAACCGCCGCCCCGCGCTTCGCATCGGGATTCACGGAGGGCGCGGGCGCGCGGCGACGCATCTCATCCACCTGCCGCGACAGCGCCTGCACCTGGCGCTGCAGGTTGCGAACCTCCTGCTCGAGAAACGATATCCGCGATGCATCCGCGGCGGACGCCAGCATCGGCATCAGGGCAAATACCAGTAGCGCGCGGTTCATGGGACCCCCGGAGTGCGATGCAATAGAAATGAGACCGTGCGACGGCGCGCGAGTTTCCACGCCGTTGCCCGGCGCATCCTATGCACACTGGCATCGAGCGATGGCAACACAGCGCCTTCTGCGATGACGAAAGCGATGTTCTGCGATGCGACTGTGCAGTAGCTAGTGACGCCTGCCACGACCGCGGAGCATTCGATGGCGAACTGTCCTGATCCATCCGCCACTGCTCGGATGAAACATTCGAGCAGTGCTACGACCCGGAAGTGGTGTTCTCCGGGGTGCGCTCGAACTGCGCGGGCAACGGCCCGGCCGAGGGAACGGGGCGTCGGGTAGACAACTTTCGCACCACCTGGCATACCTTCCAGCGCAGCCATTCCCCGAGCACGAGTGGAAAGGCGAGCGCCGTCGCCACTTGGAAGCTGCGCGCAACTCCATACAAACACCACTCGACGAAGTGCTCGCAGTTGTTGGTCAGCAGGCGGTAGCGATCCTCCCCGAGCCGCGAGCGGGCGCGGCAAATGACGGCCTGGCCTTCGAACGGGGTGCCGGCGTGCCGAACGACGAACACGGGCCGGCCTTCCGCAAAGCGCTCGAGTGTCACTTCCTCTACGGGCCGGCGAATGATGTCGTAGAGGAGGGCACCGTAGTGCACGACCCGGCCGTCGCCGACGTAAATTCCGTGGTGCGCGAAGCCCATCCAGGGTGTAACCAGATGCGCACCCACGGCGGGAATTTCCCTGGCTGCCAGGATTCGCAGCGGCCGTTGGGTCAGCTCATAGGCGCGGGGCGCGCGGTCGTCGCGCTTGTGGGACTTCATCTCGGATTCGCTGGGGACGTTCACTTGGATGCATTTCACCCCTTTGTTAGGCGGACCAGCATCGGCCGAAAGCCCGTGTGCAAAAGAAAAGAGCGCGTTTCGAAATCCAGGCGTTCGCCGACAGGCGAACGCGCGCCTGGCAGATTGTAGGGATCGTCGGACGCATCAATGAAAAGGCCGCCGCGGGATCTCCCGCGGCGGCCTGAGGTTGCGCGCGCTCCAGCGTAGGAGCGCTGTGCTTTTTACAGAACCTCGATCTCGTCGATGTTGGCCAAGTCCTGTCCGGTCGATTGGAACCGGACCGTGTTGCCCGTGCCGTTGTTGAGATTCACGGTGACGTTCACGTTCTGCCAGGTCGTCCACGCGCCGGTGGTCTGGAAGGTGATGTTCGTCGTCGTGCCGTTCACCACCAACTGACCCGTTCGCGCCGCCGTCCCGCCGTTCGCGAAGCGGATGCGCAGCGACTTCGAGCCGCCACCACGTCCATCTACTCCGGTGTTCTGCGAGAAGCCGCCGGTAAGCGAGTTATTTACGTAACCCGTGCCGGCGAAGCCACCATTGGTGCTCTCGGCCACCGTGCCACCACCGACCGTGCCGGTCTCCGTCTGATAGACGCTGCCCGGGGGCGGCGGCGGCGGCGGCGGCGGCGGGGGCGGGGATCCACCACCCACGAGCACGATGTTCGGCACTGGCGGGGTCGCCATGTTCGCGCCGATGAAGAAGCTCGGATGCGGTGGCTGGTTGTACGCGGAGTTCTGCCACGCGATCGCCACGCGGTACTGCGGATCGTGCAGCAGCGTATAGATGCGGTTCGTCGCGACGTTGGTCGTGGTGTAGATGCGCAGCGCGTTGTTGGCCGTCGTGCGCAGCACCACTTCTTCACGCCAGTCACCGAAGATGTCGCCGCTCAGCGCGGGCGTCGACTTCGTGCCGTTGTTCGACGTCGTGCCGTCAGCCGTCAGCAGACGCGTGTCGCCGCCCGTGCCGTACTTGTCGACGTGATTGCCGTCGAGCAGCTCGCGCAGCGTGTCGGCGTCCCACCAGGCCAGGAAGTTCGAGGAGCCCGGCTTGCGCGAAGCCGCTTGCCCGCCCGAGTTGTTGGTGAGACCGGCGACGGCGGCGGACCAGGCCTCGGCCCCGGCGGTCCCGGCGTAGATGTCGCCCGCCACCCCGCGGCCGTTGTCGCAGCCGCAGCTCGCGTGCGACCAGATGATAGCCCCGGTGCGCGCGTCCAGCATGTAGTCGGCCGGCTCGGCGGTGCGCTCGCTCGGCTTGAACAGCTCGAGCCCGGCGCGGCTGGGGATGAAATCGCCCATGTGCAGGGCGTCGCCGTGATGGTTGGTGGCCCACATCGGGGTGCCGTTGTCGTCGATTCCCATCGAGCCGAAGAGGACTTCATGGCGCCCGTCGTTGTCGACGTCGCCGATGCTCAACTGGTGATTGCCCCGGCCCGTGTAGTTGCTGCCCGCCGTGTTGCTGTCGAACACCCAGCGCTGCGTGAGCGCGCCATTGCGATAGTCCCAGGCCGCGATCACGGTGCGCTCGTAGTAGCCGCGCGTAAAGATCGCGCTCGGACGCTGGCCGTCGAGGTACGCTGTGCCCGCGAGGAAACGGTCGACGCGGTTGCCGTAGGTGTCGCC
Organism: Pseudomonadota bacterium; assembly: GCA_043747875.1. Lineage (GTDB taxonomy): Bacteria > Pseudomonadota > Gammaproteobacteria > Steroidobacterales > Steroidobacteraceae > CADEED01. Next base: position 5,904 of record JAYTOI010000114.1, read on the forward strand.
CCAGCCGCCGACCGTGCCGCGCGCCGGCGCGTAGTTAGCCGTCGCGAGGATGGCGCCCGTCTGGCCGTTGAACACGGTCAGGAACTCCGGGCCCGACAGGATGTAGCCGCTCGTGTTGCGGAAGTCCGCGGTGGAGCTGCCGATCAACTGGCCGGTGCCGCTGCGCGTGCCGTCCGCCGTCTTGCACATCACTTCGGCCTTGCCGTCGCCGTCGAAGTCGTACACCTGGAACTGCGTGTAATGCGCGCCGGCGCGGATGTTGCGGCCGAGGTCGATGCGCCACAGGCGCGTGCCGCTGAGCTCGTACGCATCGAGGAATACGTTGCCGGTGTAGCCCGACTGCGCATTGTCTTTCGCGTTCGTCGGATCCCACTTGAGCACGTACTCGAGCTCGCCGTCGCCGTCGAGATCGCCTACCGACAAATCGTTCGCGGTGTAGGTATACCCCTCGCCCGTTGGCGTGGTGCCGCCCGGCGGAATCTGCAGCGGGATCTCGAGAAACTGCCGCGTTGGCGCGTTCGCCGGCAGCGTGAACGAGGCGCTGTCCGCCTGCTCGGTGCCGTTGATGACGGGCCGCACGAAATAGCGGTTGGACTGCGTCGCCGGCGCCGATGTGTCGACGAAGTTGGTCGATCCCGTCATCGGGCTGCCGTTGAGCAAGGTGGCGGCGCCGTTATTGCTCGAACGGTACAGGTTGAACGCGGTGTTAGAGGCGTCCGTGCCGAACAATCGCCAACCCACGTATACCTGCGTGCCGCTGGTGCGCACGGCGACGACGCCGCGCGACAATCTTTCCATTTGATATTGCGCGTGAGCGCTGACTGAAAAGCCGAGTACCGCGGCGGCGACGAGCAGCGCGCGGACCATTCTGAGGTGAGTCATGGGGTCTCCTTGTCCCTGGTAGTACGGGGCAAAGGAGGACGAGGCCACCAATCTGCAGCAGGATGCATCTGGCGTCCCAAAATTCCGTCTATCCCCCTCAGCCAATTCATTCCGAACGCATTTGACCTGCGGCGACCTCTTTTTGTATGTATCGAAACCGATACCCAGGGAGTCGTCCCGGTCAAACCGAGGACGGATCATGCAGAACTGGCAATTTTCGGTCAAATATTATAAACAACCGATCAAATTCGATCTTTTGGCGTCTTGTCTCGGGACTGCCAGTTCCGCCACACTCGGGTTGATCTCGTTCTTTTTGGGGGAATTTCCATGTTGCTCGCACGCACTCCGTCTTTTCGTTCTCGTTTTACGAAATCTGTCATCGCCGTCGCGGTCGGAATCGCATGTAGCTCCGCGGTGCTTGCCGACGCAGAAGAACAAACCGAACTCGAAGAAGTCGTCGTTACCGGCTTCCGCGGCTCTCTCAACACCGCGCTCGCACTGAAGCGAAATGAAACTGCCGCCGTCGACGTCATCGCGTCGGAGGACATCGGCAAATTTCCCGACAGCAACCTGGCCGAATCCATGCAGCGCATTCCGAGCGTCACGCTCTCGCGCGGCGACGGCGGCGAAGGGCGCAACATCTCTGTGCGCGGCCTCGGCCCCGGCTTCACACGCGTGCGCATCAACGGCATGGAAGGCGCGGCGCAGGGCGGCTCGAGCGACATCTACGGCGCGGGCAACAATGGCCGCAGTTTCGACTTCAACGTTTTCCCCACCGAGATCTTCTCGCAGCTCGCCGTTCGCAAGACGCCGTCCGCCGACGTCGAAGAAGGCTCGCTCGGCGCCACTGTCGATCTGAAAGCGCCGCGTCCGTTCGACTACGACGCGGAGCAGGTCTTCTCGATCACCACGCGCGGCATCTTCAATTCTGTCGCGCAGGACGTCGATCCGCGCGCCTCGGCGCTGTTCGCCAAGACTTTTGGCGACGAGACCTTCGGCATCCTCGCGTCGGCTGCATACCAGCGCCGCAACGTCCGCGAGGTTGGCTACTCGGCGGTCGACATCCTGCCCGCCAGCAGCAATGGACTCGATCAAACGCCAGCGCCGGCCGCGTTCGCCACCGGCCTCGCGCCGTACTGCACGCCGCAGAACTCCACCTTGCCCCTGGTGGGCAGCACGACCGCAGTGCCGATTACCCAGAGCCCGGGCAACAACCCCATGCAGGGCACTACTGCCACCGCCTGCAGCACCGGCAATCCGCGCACCAGCGATCCCGCCGCGTTTGCCACTGTCTACAACATGACCAATCCGAAAGTGCTCGACCGCAACGGCAGGTTGGCCCCCGGCGGCGGCGCATTCTTCCCGCGCCTGCCTCGCTTCGTGAACTCGGAGCAGGACACCGAACGCACCGGCGGCACGTTGAGCCTGCAATGGGCGCCGAGTGAAAGCACCACCGTGTCTTTCGATGGGTTGATCTCCCGCTACCAGGTCGAACGCCGCGACAACTACATTCTGGGACTCTCGCTGGGACGCGCGGCCAACCAAGGCGGCCAGCCGATGGTGTCGATCCGCGACGTCTCCTTCGACGACAAGGGATCGGTGCAGACGGCCACGTTCGACGGCATGGACATCCGCTCGGAGGGCCTCGTCGACCAGTTCACCTCCACGTTCAAGCAGGGTAGCCTCGAGTTCGCGCACAGCTTCAGCGATAACTTCAAGATCAAGGCGACCGCGGGCCGCTCGAATTCCATCTGGCACGGCCCGATGCGTTTGCAGACCTTCATCGACGCGGTGGACGTCGATAACTTTACGCTCGATTTCCGCGGCCGCGAAACGCCGCTCATCGGCTTCGGCAACATCAACGTCGATGACCCGAATGCCTTCATGTACAACACCCCGATCGGAAACGGCGACGGCACGGTTCGCGGCGGGTTCTCGATCCAGGGCAAGCCTTCTCGCAACGTCACCGCGAATACATTGTTCGAGCTCGAGGGCGATTGGCAGATGACCGACACCTTCGCATTGAAGGGCGGACTGCAATGGCGTGAGGCGAACTTCAAGGCCAAAGCGTCGAACCTGCCGCTCGCGCAGCAGGCGGTATTCGCGCTGCCTTCCAACGTGACTCTGGCCGACATCACGACGCACATCACCGATCTGGACGATCTTTTCGGCGGCGGCGCGCCGGCGAGCTGGGTCGCGGTGGACTCGAAGAAGTGGCGCGAGGTGTTCAACTTCCCCGACGCCTTCGACTTCTGCGGCGTCGAGTGCGCGGCGGCTCAAAATGCGCTGCTCGAGGAAGTGACCAGCGCCTACGCAATGCTGTCGTTCAACTTCGACCAGATGTCCATGCCGATCCGTGGCGACATTGGTGGGCGATACGTGAACACGCGCCAGTCCGCGACGGGCCACATCCCGCTGGCACTGCCGATGGGCGCGGCATTCGGAGCCGTAGGCTTCCGCCAGGACATCGACAGCGAGTACAAGGATTTCCTGCCCTCGTTGAACGTCGTCATGGAGTTCAGGCCCGACTTGCTGGCGCGTTTCTCGGCCGCCAAGGTGATGTCGCGCCCCGAACTGGGTGTTCTCACTCCGAGCGTGACGTGGACCGCGACGACGCAGAACGCGACCGTGAACAATCCGTTCCTCGATCCCATCCGCGCCAACACCGCCGATCTCGCCCTCGAGTGGTACTTCCAGGAGGGCTCGCTGCTGTCCGTGGCGTTCTTCTACAAGGACATCGAGAGCTTCATCCAGCGCATCACGGCGGATGAGCCGTGGCGCAACCTCGGCGTCCCGGATGCGGTGCTCATCGGGACGCAGTCCACGCCGGACATGCAGTTCCACGTCGGCCGCTACCAGAACACCGAAGGCGGTCCGCTCAAGGGTGTCGAGCTCAACGCGCAGGTGCAGTTCCGCAACTTGCCGGGTTTGTGGAGCAACACGGGCTTCCTCGCTAACTACACGAAGGTGCAGTCGGAGATCGAGTACATCCTGTCGATGGGTGCGGATCCGCAGCGTCCGGGCCAGTTCATCGTCACGAACTCGGCCACTGAGGACCTGGTGAACCTCTCGCGCAATTCGGCCAGCGCCACACTGTTCTACGACGACAGCACGTACAGCGCGCGCGTCACCGGAGCGTATCGCGACAAGTACATCCGCGAGCTGCCGGCCGGATTGGGCAGCGACGTTCGCGCGAACAAGGCGAACATGTTCTTCGATTTCGCCTCGTCGTGGAGGGTCAACGACAACCTGTCGATGATCCTCGAGATCCAGAACCTCACGCGCGAGCGCAACACGCTGTACATCGACAGCGTGCGCGAAGACACGCTGTTCCAGACGGAGATCGGCCGCACGTACACTTTGGGTGCGACGTTCAAGTTCTAGTCAGGGCTGATGCCAAAGAGAGAAGGGGCCGAAAGGCCCCTTCTTTTTTGTCCGTACGTTTGTACGAGTTTCTTCGCAAGGATGCTCATGGAATCGCTCCGTCGTGGTGTGCGAGGAGCAATCGCACCCGGTCGAATTTTCGACACCTGGCGCACGCGCTGAACTTTTCTCCAACCGGCGTATGCTCTCGCGGGGCCACCACGACAGAGAGCGCACCTTGAACGCTTCGAATCCCGCAGTCGCATCCGCTTCCGACCAACTTTCCAAATCGCTGCTCGCCCGCCACCTCGTCATGATCTCCATCGGCGGAATCATCGGCGCCGGCGTCTTCGTCGGCAGCAGCGCCGCCATCGCGACCATCGGTCCGGCGGTGGTGCTGAGTTATCTGTCCGCCGGCATCGTCGTGTTCGCAGTCATCTGGATCCTGGCGCGCATGGTCATCGATCGGCCCGGTCTGGGATCGTTCACGGAATACGTGCGCACGGGACTCGGAGACAGCGCGGGGTTCATGGCGGGCTGGCTGTACTGGTGGTTCTGGGTGGTCGTGGTCGCCATCGAGGCGCTCGCGGGCGCGAAAATCGTGCACGACGCATGGCTGCCGCAATTCGAGATCTGGCAGATCGGCATCGCGTTGATGGCGCTGCTCACCGCGATCAATCTCGCATCCGCGCGCTCTTATGGCGAGTTCGAATTCTGGTTCGCGTCCATCAAAGTCGCCGCCATCGTCGCGTTCATCGTCATCGCGGCGGGCTGGTTGTTCGGTGTCGGAAATCCCGCGACGCCCGGCGTGGCGAACCTCACCGCACACGGCGGTTTCGTGCCGTTCGGCTGGACTGCCATTCTCGGCGGCGTCACCACCGTGATCTTCTCCATGGTCGGCGCGGAGATCGTCACCGTCGCCGCGGCCGAATCCGCCGAGTCCGACAAGACGATGTCGCGGCTCGCGGCGAGCGTGGTGCTGCGAATCCTGCTGTTTTACGTGCTCTCGATCGCGCTCATACTCTGCATTTTGCCGTGGACGGCCCTCAAGGCCGGTGACTCGACGTTCGCCATCGCGCTCGAGCGCATCGGCATCCCGGGCGCAGCGACCATCATGAACATCGTGGTACTGACCGCGGTGCTCTCTTGTCTCAACTCAGGCGTCTACGTGACCGCGCGCGTGCTGTTCGCGATGGCGGACAAGGGCGACGCGCCGCGTTGGCTGACGGCGGTGAACAAGCGCCAGGTGCCGGCTCGCGCCATCCTGCTGGGCAGCGCATTCGGCTTCATAGTCATGGCGATGACCTGGGTGACGCCCGAGAAGCTCTTCACGTTCCTGCTGAATTCCTGCGGGGCGCTCATGCTGTTCACGTACCTGTTCGTCGCGATCGCGCACTTCAGGTTTCCGTACAGCAAGCCCGCGTTGCGTAGCGTCGGCGGCGCGCATTTCATCGCCGGCGGCGCCGCGGTCGCGATGCTGGCCGTGCTCGTGGCCATGTGCTTCATGCCGTCGAAGGTGCCGGAGATGCAGGCGAGCCTGGCGTGCCTCGGCATCATCGCCGCGGCGCTGGTCGTCAAGCGGCTCATGGGCCGGTAGCTGGTCGGAGCGCTGCTCCAGCCACGCACGGATGTCGTTCATGCCGATTTCCTTGCCGGCACGATCGGCAGCGGTAGCGGAAGCTGCGGGTGACGGTGCGTTCGAGATTGTTAGAAGCGCGGCCTGGACCTGCTCGCCGCGTCGGCGCGACGCGAAGTCGAGCGCTGAAAAAAAGGCACAGATCTACTTCTGGAAAATCGGGTTCGCGGCGCAGAAATGCGCGGAGGACCTGCTTTACCGCTGCGGCTTCAGCCGCGGCACCCACGCAAATCCCATTTGGAATCCGACGTCGGGCGTGTTGCTGAGATTCTGCAGGTTCTCGGTGATCGCGAACGACACCACGCAGCGATCGAAGCGATGGCGGACGCCCAGGCTGAGCTGGTACTTGTCGCTCAGCAACTCATCGAGATCCGTCTGCGCGCGGCGATAAACGCTGCGGCTGGCGTAAGCCTGAAGGATCGCGTTGGTCCGGTCGGTGAGCTGCCGCTCCCAGCCCACAACGACAGTCGGCACGATTTGCGCCTGGTGCGGGGAGGGCTCGCTCTCCCCCGCGTAGTACACCGCCGCCAGGTCGACGTGCAGCGCGTTGTGTCCGCCCAGGTGACGGAACGAGGCCTGGAAGCCGTAGTCGGTGCGTCCGGTGGACAGCAGCGGCCGCGCGCCCGACAGCGGCACTTTCGCGGCAAGCTCGGTCGACATCTGCCAGTTGCCCGGTAGTTTGATGCCGGAATAGCGCAGGCCGAACGTGGGGTCGCTGAACCCCTGCGACTGCGGCGGCTCGAGCAGCGTCACCTGCGTGCCCTTGAGGTCGTAAATGAGCGTCGTGCCATTGCGCGCCAGCGCGTGGCGGCCGAAGGTGCCGAAGCCGAAGGATTCGTGGAATTTTTCGATGCCCCAGTCCATGAAACCGCCCTGGTATGTCACCGCCGTCGCGATGGCGTACGCGCTCCACTGGCTGGACATCTTGTAATGCACCGCGACGTCGAGCGTCGCGGACTCGAGGTCCAGTAGATAGTTCTCGCCGGGCAACGCGCTGATGGCATCGATCAACTCGGGCGTGACCTCACGCCGGCCGGAGGGCTCGAGGGTCTTGAGATACCTCTCGACGTTCTTGCTGAGCGCCCAGGTGTTCTGGTAGCCGAGCTCCACCTCGAACGCGAAGGAGTGGGATTCGATGCTGACCGCGTGCGCGGGTCGCATGTCGAGCCGCAGGAAGCCGAAGGGCGTCAGATCGCGCGAGCGCAGCATGCCGTAGAAGCGGCCGCCGCCGTCATCCGCGCGTGCCGGACCCGCCACCACAAACGCCATGCACAACCCCAGGGCGCCGATGCGGCGCCGCACATTCTTCTCGTTCAAGGTCGCCAACTCCCATTTTTACAGCGCGCACGTGGCGCGGTTCCTACTCGTCCCAGACATGCCGTTCGCCCTGCCAACGACCATTCGCGAGGGCTGGCGGGAGCATGCATGCTCCCGCGGCGCGCGGCCACCCGACGATGGTGTCGTCAACAATGAAGGTGATCGCGTGCAAACAACCATGAAGCCTCGAAGCGCGATCGCCGAACACCTGTCGCGCTGCAGCGTCGCGAAAGCTTCAACAGTGGGACGCCGCCGTCTACAATCACCCGCAGGAATTCCGTTGCAATACGGTTCGAATGGACGGGGGGGTAGAGAAGAAGCCGCTCGAGGCGCCGTTCGGGAAACCGGGCGGCGCCTTTTTTCAGGGGGCATGTGTCAGCTCCGCGTACCTCTCCGGGTTGAAGCCTACCAACAGCGTCTCGCCCCTCACCAGAACCGGACGCTTGATCATCGATGGTTGCTCGAGCATCAACGCCAGCGCCTTCCGCTCATCGAGATTTTCTTTCGCTTCATCGGGCAATTTGCGGAACGTCGTGCCGCTCCGATTCAGCAAAAGCTCCCAGCCGACGGCCTTCGACCAGCACGCGAGGTCCTCGCGACTGACTCCAGAAGCTTTGTAATCGTGAAAATCGTAGGCGACGCCGTGTTTCTCCAGCCACGTGCGCGCCTTCTTCATCGTGTCGCAGTTCTTGATGCCGTACAGAAGGGTTTTCATCGAAGTGACAATTGCCCAAGTCGGGCGGAGGTTTCAATATTCATCGCAAATGATAACCAGGGGATGGGATTTGAACACCGTTGCCGATCAGCGGGGCTACCGCCTCACCTCCATCGACATGTTGCGCGGCCTGGTCGTCGTCATCATGGCGCTCGACCACGCGCGCGATTTCTTCCACGCCGGCGCGGTCATCGACCCGCTCGGGGATCCGAACGTCTCGCCAGCGCTGTATTTCACGCGCTGGGTGACGCATTTCTGCGCGCCGGTGTTCGTGTGCCTCGCGGGCGTGAGCGCGGGGCTGATGGTGGCGCGCAAGACACCCGGCGATCTGTGCCGCTTCCTGCTGACGCGCGGACTGTGGCTCATCTTCATCGAGATCTTCGTCATCTCCACTGCCGTGAGCTTCTCGCCGGGCGGCATCGAGCAGCTCGGCGGCAAGACCCTGATGTTCATGCAAGTCATCTGGGCGATCGGCTCGAGCATGGTGTTGCTGGCCTTCGCGCAGTTCCTCGGGCGGCGCGTGTGCCTGGTGCTCGGTGCGGTGATCGTGCTCAGCCACAACGCGCTCGACTCCGTGTGGCCGCAGTCCGCGAATCCGTTCGCCGTGGTGGCGGACCTGCCGCTGTGGTCGGCGCTGCACGCGCCCATGTCGAGCATCGCGGGGCCGTTCCAGGTGCTGTGGCTGTACCCGATGCTGCCGTGGGCCGGCGTGATGCTGCTCGGCTTCGGCGCCTCGGTATTGTTCGAGCGTGAGCCCGCGGCGCGCAAGCGCGCGCTGACCGGCTGGGGCCTCGCGTTGATTGCACTGTTCCTGGTGCTGCGCGCCCTCGACGTCTACGGCGATGCGAATCATTGGGGCGGCCATGAGCGCGGCCTCGCGACCTTCTTCGACTTCCTCAACACGTCGAAGTACCCGCCGAGCCTGCTGTTCCTGGCGATGACGCTCGGACCCGCGGCGATCTTCTGTGCGTACGCGGACGCCTGGCGCGGCGCCGTCAAGGATACGTTCGCGATGTTCGGGCGCGTGCCGTTCGCGCTCTATGTCGGGCACTTCTATCTACTGCACCTCATGAGCGTGGCGCTGGGCATGGCGCAGGGTTTCCAGGCGTCGCAGCTCATGACGTTCCCGCCGTTCTATCCGCGCGGGTATGGCGTGTCGCTGGGGTGGGTGTATGCCGGCTGGATGGGAGCGGTGGTCCTGCTGTATCCGCTGTGCCGGTGGATGGCGGGCGTGAAGGCCCGGAACAAGGCGTGGTGGCTCAGCTATCTTTGACCCGCAGGATTTTTTCCATGGCTTTGCCTTTTGCGAGCTCGTCGATCAACTTGTCCAGGTATCGTATCTTCCGCATCAGCGGATCTTCGACAGAGGTGGTCCAGGTTAGTCAGACAGGGGGTAGTGGAAAGCCCGCCTTTTTAGGGCGAGACGTTGCTACACAGGACGGAAGACAATAGGACGGTCGCGACGCATCCACTCGTCGGCCTTGAAAGCCAGCGTGGCTTTTAGCCGCTCTTAAAGAGACGGAGACGCTATTGATCCTTGCGTAAATAATGTCCTATTTGAGTCGTAGCGGAAGACCGGTGTGTCGAAAGAAGCCGCGCAGCAGATCTTGACGACGTTGCGCGCGACGCGCAGCGCATCGGGTGCGCTGCGTGAGCAGCGCGAGATCGACGATCGGATCGTTGGCGAGAGGATTGGTTTTGAGCCAAGCCCACAGGTATTCGACGGGGTTGAGCTCGGGAGCGTACGGCGGTAGGTATTCCAGGTGCGCCGAGTGCGGCGGCATGCATTCGTTGACGAGCGCGCCTTTGTGAGCCGAGAAGCCGTCCCAGACGAGCACGATGGGGACGCGCAACTGCCGTTGCAGGTGTTCGAGGAAGCTCATGGCGCACGCAGCATCGACGTTGGCGTTCGGATGCAACCGAAAGTGCAGCGTCAGCCGCCGACGCGTAGGCAGGATGCACAGCGCGGCGATGGCGGATACCTTCTGATAGCAGCGGCCGCGCTGTCGCAGCAGCGGCGTATGGCCACGCAGGCTCCAGGAGCGACGCACCAGGGGTGCCATAAGCATCCCCGATTCGTCGAGAAAAACGATGGCCGCTCTCAATCGCGCGGCGTTTTTTTTACCCGTGGCCAGTCTTGCTCGATCCAGGCACGGATACGCTCCTCATCGCGCCGCGTGGGCTTTTGAGGTGAGAACCCCAAGCCATGCAGCATCCGGCTGACATGCGCGGGGTGATAACGCACGCCGAAGCGCTGGCGAATCAACCAAGCTACCCTCGGACAGGTCCACAGCTCCGTGGGTAAACCTGCCGCTTGCGCGCCGCGCAGAAGTGTCCGGCGCAACCGATCGAGATCACGTGCTGCCAGGCGGCGCGGGCGACCTGAGGCGGGCTTGGCCGCCACCGCCTTGGTGCCGCCCTTGCGAGCGGCGGCCTTCCAGCGTCTAACACTGCGCCGATCGACACCGATCTGCCGCGCCACTTCGACGGGCGAGAACCCCTCGCCTAACAAGCGCAGCGCACGCAGACGCCGTTGCTCGAGTTCTTGCGGACTTCCGGATGGACGCATAGGGCATCACCTCCGGTATGTAGATTAGGACATTAGTTACGCAATGATCAATAGCTGCGAAGCTGGACAGCGTGGATCAGAAGAGCTTCGCAGCGGCGGGATGGCGGCTGCGCCAACGCACGCCGAGTCAAAAGAACGAAACGGCCTGGTAGTTTCCGCCGACGACACAACAACCTCGCGTGCATCCAACTTCGCATTGGCTGGCACGAGCGTTCATGCGGCCTGCTGTGGCCCGCTCAAAAGTTTCAGGCAGCGATGACTCTTCAGGTGCTCCGGCGTACTCGGCGTTCCATGTCGCCGCACGTAGTCAGGTGCGACGGAAAGCGGCCGCGACGCGCGTCCGGTGTGCCTGGCCGCCGATTTCCGACGGTAACCATCTCTGGTCATGGTTGGCCCTTTTTGCCTAAAGGGAATCTCGTTCGCGCCGATGCATGCCTATTGGGCACAAACACTGGCCTTCGGTGCGAGTGTCGTGAGCCTGCGGCCGGCCTGCGCGCAGAAGAACGCGGGAGACTTCAGGATGTCATCGATTCGCGCTGCGGGGACCTAAGGTGCGCTCGCCTTCCTTTCGCACCAAACTCACGCTCGGAATCGCCGCAGTTGCCCTGGCGGCAGAGGCAGCGGTCACTATCCCATTCGTGCTCGCAACGAAGGATCACGGTGTTCGGGAGCTGAGTCAGAAAGCCAGCGTGTATGCACGCCTGATGGGACCCCAGCTGCAATCCGTTCTCGCCGACGACGACGCAGTCGCTGCCCGCGACGTGCTCAAGGTTTTCGCCCTGGATCAAATCGTCGTCGGGCTCGCGCTGTACACCGCGGATGGGAAGCTGATGGACGGTATGGGCTACTTCCCAGCGCGCGTGTCCGATGGTGGCACTACATCGCCATCCGCGCCAGGACGTGCGCTGTTCGTCTCGCCGATCCACTCGCTGCAGAACCGCGTAGGCACCCTCGCGATTACGTTTTCTACGCGCGACGTGGATGCGGAAACGCGCGAACAGTGGCGGACGGTTGGCCTAGCCGCCGTCTTCGCATTCATCATCTCCATGTTGATCGCAACGGTGCTTGCACGCACGATTGCCGGCAGGCTTCGTAGAATTGGCGTGGCAGCCTCAAAAGTCGCCGCCGGCGACTATGCCCGCCCTCCCGTCCGGCCCGGAGCCGATGACGAGATTGGCCGCCTAGTGCATTCCTTTAACGCCATGGTCGAGAAAGTGCGTGAGCAATTCGCCGAGCGCAAGCAGATTACGGACACAGAGCAGGCGCGTCTCGAGATCGAGGTTGGCGTGCGCACAGTGCAGCTGGAGGAGAGTCGCGAGCAATATCGCCTGATCGCCGAGAGCACCAATGCAGTTCCGTTTGCATACCTACCCTCTGCTCGATCCTTCGCATACATCGGCCCTCAGGTCGAACGTTGCCTCGGCTATTCGGTAGTGAGCTGGAAAACGCCGGATTTCTTACGCTCCATGGTCGCGGAAAGCGAAGCGGATGCATTACTCGCGAAACTGGCGGATCCCGATGCGGAGCACGACTTTGAAGTCGAATGTACGGCCGTCTCGGCGAACAACGTGGCTCATCAACTGCGCTGGGTGATCACCATCGGCGACCTGAAGGGCGAGCGTTGTCTGCGCGGCCTGATCCTGGACATTACGCAGCAACGTAAGCTCGAGGCAGGCCTGCAGCAGGCGCAGAAGCTCGAGTCTGTCGGCCGACTGGCTTCGGGTGTCGCACACGAGATCAACACGCCGGTGCAGTTCGCGAGTGACAGTATTGGATTTCTGCGAACGGCGTCGCGCGACCTCATGCAGGTGATCGACAAGATGCGCATCGTCAACGAATCC
>JAYTOI010000115.1:0-1850 GCA_043747875.1 Pseudomonadota bacterium
CTAGCCCGGATTATGCGTGAAGTAGTTTGGGAGATTGAAGAACAAAAGCCCCTATCGTGGTAAAAAGGCTTTGCTACAAGGCTTTCGACCAATCAAGAGGCTTTTGCGTGAACGACGATATCACACGACAGAGTGTTCTTTTTTCAGATTTGTGCGATCGCCCGGTGGTGGCGAAGTTCGACCAGCAGCACGCCAGTTCCGATGGCGGAGCGATCCTGCTGCAAGCGTGCGATCGGCGGCTCGGGCTGACGCAGGCATTGATCGGCGGCATCGATGATCGACGCCAGTGCGGCAAGATCCGCCATGCGATCGGGGACCTGCTGCGCCAGCGCCTGTATGCGATCGCCTGCGGCTATCCGGATGGCAACGATGCGAGCCGCCTGGCGGCAGACCCGATCCAGAAGCTGCTGTGTGATCGCGACCCGGTTCGTGGCGAGGACCTCGCCTCGCAGCCGACGCTGTCGCGCTTTGAGAATGCCGTTGATCGGGCCGATCTGTACCGGATGGGAATCGCGCTCGCTGACACGGTGATCGAACGACATCGCCGGCGCCTGAAGCACAAGGTCAAGCGGATCACGATTGACCTGGACCCCACGGACGATCCGACGCATGGTGCCCAGCAGCTGACCTTCTTCAATGGCCACTACGATACCTGGTGCTATCTACCGGTGGCCGGGTTCCTCACCTTCAATGAGGAGCCCGAGCAGTACCTGTTCACGTATGTGCTGCGCCCCGGCAATGCCACCGCCTCAGTGGGGGCGATCGGGATCCTCTCGCGAGTGTTGCCGCGGCTGCGCGCGGCCTTCCCCCGCGCACGAGTGCGGGTGCGCCTGGATGGCGGCTTCGCGGCCGCCGGGACCTTTGCCTTCCTCGAGCGCGAGGGACTGGAGTACGTGGTCGCGATGGCCAAAAACAAGGTGTTGAAGCGTCGCGCAGCGCGCCTGATGGGCACCGCCCGGCGCCTGTCGCGTGAAACCGGCCAGACCGCACATCTGTATGGCGAGTGCCGCTATGCCACCGGCACTTGGGCACAGCGGCGGCGGGTGATCATCAAGGCCGAAGTCGTGCGTCATCCGGGCCGCGAGCCCAAAGACAACCCGCGCTTCGTGGTCACCAACCTCCAGCACTCGCCCCGGCATCTGTATGAGGCGATCTACTGCGAGCGTGGTGACATCGAAAATAGAATCAAAGAGCTGCACCACGGACTGGAGATCGACCGCACCAGTTGCACTCGCTTCCTCGCCAATCAGCTGCGCGGGCTGCTCAGTGCTGCCGCCTATGTGCTTTATCAGGAACTGCGTCTGCGCGCCGCGCGCACCGCCTATCGTTGCGCGCAGGTCAGCACGCTGCGCGAACATCTCTTGAAGCTCGGCGCATGGGTACACTGCTCGGTGCGGCGCATCGTGCTGCATCTGCCCGCTTCCTACGCACATCGCAACGACTGGCAGAGTATCGCCCGAAGCCTCGGCGCGGCGCCCGCGTAGCGCCGTCGGGCTGACGCAGCGCTCGGCTCGCAATAACGTGCAGAACGCGCGCAGAACTCCTATCGCCGAAATCTCTCGCGCGCCCATACTCGAGCACGAAAATCCACCGGCTGTGTCGATCGCGACAGTCAAATCACGCTCGCGCCTCACATCACCCCTCTACATCGCGCTCATCAACCCCTATCCGCATCGAAATCTCTTCCTTCATGCATAGTGCGGGCTAGATCGAGTTCGTGACGGCGCGCGCGCAGGCCGAGGCCGCGCCGGATGTCGACGGCGTGCCGCAGCCGCAGGAACCGATCCGAAGGGACGCCGCGCCGGTAGTCCACCGCGGAGAAGCTGAGCTCCTCGCGCAGGAATTGATCC
>JAYTOI010000116.1:0-30271 GCA_043747875.1 Pseudomonadota bacterium
TGCCTCGCATACTTCCTATCTAGGCCAATGAAAGGGATCGATACGATTCGGACAACCTCGCCCGTCGAATCGAACGCGAAAGCCTCGCCGCCACCATCGGAACCGAACAGCGTGATTCCTGGGGCATACTTCGAAACTTCGTAATCTTCGTTCAGCTTCAGCAGTTGATCGATCGGCCAAAGCATCAAGTACGATTCGCCGACGAAACCCTCGCCTCCGTTCGATTGCTCAAGAAAATCCTTATAGCCAGCCGGCAAACGCAAGCCACTTTCGCTCTCGAAGTTCGAGATAGCTGCTCCGCTCGCTCCTGGATGTCGGATGAAATCTCGCAGAAGATTGATCGAATCGGTCACTTTATACCCTCAAGATATCGCTGCAGGTCGCCCCACCACCTATTCGCTGGAACATGCTGAGCATGCGTCAACGCGACCTTGTTTGCCAAACTTGCAGGGCTGCCACCAAATTTTACCGGATGAATTTCATGCAACTGCAGATCGTCGAACGCGGAATCGGCCCGGTGCAATGCCGCGTTGGCCGAGTTGGCTGCAGACCGCGCAGAATCATATTCCGCACCTTCGATCATCCGAAATGGACCCGTCGGACGCGGAATATGGGAGGGATATCCAGTCCAGTCGATGATCGAGAAACTACCGTCTGGGAGCCCGGCCTGGGCCAGCGGTGAACGGAAACCGACCGGAAGCGGCGGGATGAATCCTCCATTCATCTGGCTCGAAAGCTTGTCAAAGTAGATCGGAGACTGCCAAGTCCTGCCCGACATGAGCCCAGTCCCTGACGCCAACTTAGCTTCGATGGAAAGAGTCGAAAAATATCCCCCGCCGCCAGTCACGCCGCCCACTGCTAGATTCGCTGCGATGGGGGGAAGTCCAGCGCTCTCCAGCAGCTGCACCGATTCGGGCGTGCGATATTCGCCGGTCCAGAGCTGTCGAGCGTTTGCCTGCGCGCTATCAACGCTAAGGAGAAACACGGCGCCGAAACCCACGGCACCGATTCCTGTCTCGGCAGTCAGAACTGCAGCCGTCCCTGAGGCGGCTGCTTCAACCACGTTCCCTACCAGACCAACCGTAGCAAGCGTCCGTACAGTGGCGGGATGGTTTAAGAACGCGTCGGTCGTTTCATTGAACGCGCGCGCAATCCGCGGAAGGTTTGGAACGCCTGTTGTCGCTGACATGATGTCCCACTGAGTCTGTGGGTCCAGCATTTCCGGCGGAGGCAAGTTCGCGATGTACCTGTCGGCAACAATGTCGTCAAAAGAACGTCCCGTCAGCTTTGCTAGAGCGACTGTCCCTCCAAACGAGTCTGGATGATTCGTCGCTAGATCGACCATCCGCGCGTATTCTTTTGCTTGCGCGATTTCATTCGTAACGGCCCGATCGGCGGCAATTAAAGGCCCGCCGGTTTGATGGATTACATCGACCATTTCTTGGCTTGCGCCATCGAGGTCAGGTAGCGTTAGCGAGCGCCCTATCTGAAGGCCGTGAACCTCCCCATAGGTAGGCTGAATATTATTGGCCGCCATAATCACCGAAGCGTATCGCTCGTCGCCGTAGCGCTTGCGGGCAATGCCCGCATAGCTATCACCCTTCCCTACCACATACGTCGAATCGGCCGGTGGTTCCGACAGCTGCGGAAGTGCCGAAATGGCGGACAAATCGATCGCAGGCGGATTCTTTGTGAGGGCCGACCGCAGCAGACTGTCATCGAAAGCCGGCTCGCCTGCAAAGCCCCTTGCTTCCCTGAGGCGCTGAAAGCTGTATGAGTCCTTGTCCCGCGCGCGCCGTTCAGCTGGCGTATCGATTGTCGATGCGACGAGAGCGTTAGCGATTGCATTCCCGAAAATATCGGCCGCAACCTGCTTCACATCGAAGCGACCACCCATTGCTGATCGCACGGCTGCTGTTGTGAGTGTCCCCGTGGTATCGCTGGCGAATTTTGCGAAGTTATATTCACCTGGATCGGTTGACGGGACCCCGACCTTGTTACCGACGAACCTACTCGCCTCCGCAGCGATCGGAGCCGCCACTGCGCTCTGCGCGACGCTACGCCAATCGAAACTTTTTTGTAGCCCGGCCGCCATGCTGACTCCTTGAGTCAACACGTTCGAAATCGCGGCATTGGCACCGTTCGCGAGGACCCTCGTCGCAACATTCGCGCTGTCCGCCCCTGGAACGAGTCCGCCACCCAAACCCGCAGTGACGCCGCCACCAATGGCAGCGGTGGCCACGCCCTTCCAGTCAAACTTGTCTTGCGCGCCGATGGCCATACCAACGAGTTGCGACGCAGCGCTGCCAGCGGCAGCCGCGAGTGCGCCGCCGATGAAGGTCAGGCCAGCGCCCGCTCCTACGAGCGCACCCGCACCCGCGGACATGATCGCGGTAAAGCCTGAACCCGCGGCGGCGGTCATCGTTCCCGCAGTGAAGATGGTGACGACCACCAGCACCACGATCATGATGATCATCCCGATGATTCCGCAGCCCTTCTGCGGCGGCGGCGGGAATGGCTGCGTCGGCGTGGTATCGCCGATCGCATCCGCGGGATTGAACGGCTTGAATGTGCTCGCGTCGTTCTTCAGCGAGATCACTTCGTTCGGAATGCGAACCGAAGTTCCTTCTGGAATGACGGTCTCCGGGCCCGTGAAGCCGTTCTCCTCGGCAATCAGATACCACAGCCCCGGATCTCCGAACACGCGCGCCGCGATTGTGCGGGCTGTGTCGCCGGTCTGCGCAATCACGGTCGGCGGAGCCGCAGCCAAACTACCGCGCGAGATCGGCTGATAGTTCACGTCGAAGTTGGCCTTGAACTGGCCGCTCTCATCGATCAACTGGCCGAAGCTGCCGATCGCCTGGCCATTCGCGAAGAAGAAGTGCTGCGAACGCGTGGAGTTGTCCCGGCGCAGCAACGCATTCTGAAACGAGGTGCTGAGATCCGGTGTCGCGCCAGTCTCAGTCGTGATCGGCTGAATCACGGTGAGCGCGCGGCCACTCGCATCGTTGGCGAAGTAGCGGTTCTTGCGGTGGTCGCGCGTGTCGACAAACGACGTCAGCTCGTTGTTGACGTTGTAGCCGCGCGTGGTCGCTCCGTCCTTCGGCTTGCCGCTGCCGACGCTCGAGACGCTCTGCCCGGCATCCAAATAGCTATCCACACCGCGGAAGCTGTTCACATACGTGCTGGTGTAGTTGACGGTGTTTGCGTGGCCGTCCGCGGTGTCCCATACGGCGACCGCGTAGCTGCGCACCACCCCGGCGCCGTCGACGCTGTACGAGATCGTGGTCTCGGTCTTGGTCACAATGGTGAAGGTGCCGAATTCCCTCGAATTGGTCTGGGACGCCAGTCTGCTGTCGTCGTCGTACACGGAAGTGTGTGTGCGCACGAGAAGTTGGCTGCGATCCTCGGCGCGTTCGACCGCGCGTTCGATCTCGCTGGTGATGCGCGACGCACCGTCGTAGGTGCGCTCGCTGACGCGAAAAACTCCTGCGGTGGTCGTCTCGTGGATCGATTGGGGCGGCGGCGGTGAAGCGAATTCATAGGTCTCGCCACTGCGATCGATGTAGATGAGCCGGCCCGCGCCGTCATAGGTGTACGTGTCGGAGTACGTGCGGGTCTGAAGAACGTACTTTTCGAAAGTGACCATTCCCCCCTCAGCCGGGCGATAAACTTCCCGTATCTCGTGCCGTATGAACTGGTCGCCCCACTGCGTCGCCGTCTTGCGCTGCCCGACGAGGTCGTACGTCATGCGCACGCCGCCGGTGTTGTCGATGGTGATGGCGTTGAAGATGTTGACGCCTTGGCTCACGAGCACCCGATTCATCGCGTCGTAGGTGTACCAGAGGTCCTGCGTCTTCGGCAGCTGCTGGTGGTCGTAGTACGTCGCGGAAATGTGGGTGCGATTGCCCTGCGCGTCGTAGCTATATTTCAGGTCATAGCGCAGGTCGGTCAGTGTCGTGATGCGGCCCAGCGTGTCGTACCCGATCACCGTGTCCTGGTGCATCGCTCCATTGATCGCGGCTTTCTCGCGCGTGCGCCGGCCCGCGGCGTCATACGAGTAGGTAGTGAGGCGGCCCACCGCGGTGTCGTTGATGCTGGTGAGATGCCCCGACCAGTCGTACGAGTTCGTGATGTTCGTGCCACCGCCGGTCTGGGTGGTTTGGAGGCCCGCCTTGTTGTAGTCGTACGCGTAGGTGAGGCCGGCGAGGTTCGTGTGCGTGCGCAGGAAGAAGTCGTCGTAGGTCCATGACATCGAGCCGCCAATGGCGTCGACTTCGCTTGTCTTGCGGCCCTGCACGTCGTAGCCGTAGGTGGTGGTGTAGCCGAGCTCCGTACGCCGCGTGATCAGGTTGCCCGCAAGATCGTAGGTATAGCGCGTGCTCTCCACGCCCCCGTCGCCATCGGGGACGGCGCTCGTCGCACCGTTGGTCTCGCGGACGCGGCGCCCCGCCTCGTCGTAGAAGAACTGCTTGTCGATCCACACACCGGCCGACACTTCGCGCTGTGTCATGACCAGTCGATTCGCCTGGTTGTAATGGTGAACCGTGCCCCAACCGAGCTCATCGACCACGATGACCGCGTTGCCGAAGGCATCGTAGACGAAGCTCTTGAAGCCGCCGTCGGCGTGCGTCTCGCGCAGCGTCTGGCCGGCCGCATTGAACGCGACCGAGTTCACATTGCCGTTGGCATCTTTGGTGCCAACCAGCCGCCCGAGCGCGTCGTAGTAGTTATACGACTTCGGCACCGCGCTCGGCGTGGTCATGAGGTTGCCGCCGGCCGTGGAAACGACCTCCACCTGCGGCATCGTGAGCTGCGCGACGCCGCCCAAAGCGGTATAGCGATAGTTAGTCGTGTTGCCGGCGGTGTCGGTCGACGCGAGGACATTGCCCCAGCGGTCCAGCGTCTGGAGCTGTCGCGGCGTGCGCTGCACCAGCGTCGGACCGCCAAACGGCGTGGGCGTGATGGTGAAGTTTGTCACGGTACTGATGCGGTTCACCGTGAACTGGCCGCGGCCACGCGCGTACGGGTTCGTTTGCCCCGAGCTCGTGTACGTGATCTCATACTCGTACGTGGCGTTCGCGACGCCCAACGTATCGACCTGGTACGCACCGGACACGAACGGAGCTGGCAACGTGGTCCACGTGCCGGTATTCGGCTGCCGATACCGGAACTCGACCGCGGCGCCCGCAGCCGCCTGCGGCGACCAGGTGACATAGCGATTGCTCACGCTCGTCGGAGCCGGGATGGCCTGCACTCCGCTCGGATACCCCGGGTTCTGCGACTGGATGGTGATCTGCGGCTGAACCTGGGTATTGTCGATAGTTAGGTTGAAGTTTCCACCACCGACCGCATACGCATCGGTCTCGCCGGAACGCAGATACTTGATCGAATATCCGACCTGAACGGGTCCCGAATTGATGAGCTCCGCAAACCGATACGAGTAGGTCCCGGATGTGGACGCCAGGTTTACCGACCCGCTGCCTGCCTGCGCTCCGAAATACGACCAGGTCAGCACGACAGTAGTTGGGCTGCCATCGGTCGGCTGAGTCCAGGAGAGCGTGTCACCGCTCAACGAAGCGGTGAAGAGGGTCGGCGGGAATGTCGCGTTGGTGGAAACACTCGAGCTCACCGCGCCGCCCGCGACGATCGAGAACGAGCCGGTCTGCTCGGCGCGGACGCGATTGCCGACGCGAAAACGAATGCGATAGACGTAGTTGCCGGTCAATACGTCGTTGAGGCTCACTCCCCATTGCGAGCCCGTGATGATGGCCAGCGGCGTGTAGTTAGAGGTGCCCTGTGGCGCGTATTCGAAGCTCGGCACCATGCCGGTGCTCCAAGTGAGAGGCGCCGGCCAGGTCAGCGAGCGCCCATACGAGGCCGTGGGATTCGTCTGCACGTACACGGCGGTGTACACACCGGAGCCGGGCGTCGTCTCGCGCATCACGACGACTTTGCGCACGATGGCGATGCCGCCGGAGTTGTTCTCGTGAGGAGGAACCGGCGCTGTGCCGAACGAAAGCACGGCGCCGGTGCGCGCACCCCCTGCAGGAATGAGCTCCCGATTGACAACTTCCCGCCCGGGACGGCTCTGCCATTCCTGTCCCGGCTTTACTTCGAATGGCTGAGCGAGATAGTCGAGATACACCTTCACCGCGCCAGGTCCGATATCAGCCCAGTTGAGCTGTATCTGGTTCGTGCCCTGAAATGAATGCGTAGTGCCGGAGACGGTCCATACTTGGCTGCTCAGTATCGTGGCGCCGATGAGCCCCGCTGTCTGAGCGGTGGCAGTCCCTATCAACTCGCTGAAGTTTGGTGGGACCGTAAGGGGGCTGTGGCTGTTCACCACCACCTGGCGGACGTTTGTCAGGCCCGTGGACACGAGCACGCCTGCTTTCAGCGCGATGGTGATGCCGACCCGCTGATAGACGACTTCGTAGGCGTACGTTTCGGCCGTCGCGAGCTCAGTGTGCAGGTCGGCCGTGAACGTCGTACCACTCAGGGTGGCCAGCTTGTTGGTCCACAAGCCCCCGGCCTGGATGCGAAAGGTGGCCGTGATACCCGCGAGCGACCCCGAAGGCGCGGCCCACGAAACCATGCCGCCGGTGCTCACCGATGGCAGCGTCGCAATTTCGGACGCCGGGTCGGCGCCGGTTGGCACAATGCCGAGCGTGGCGCTGGTGGTGCCATCGACGCGGAACGCGCCCTTGGCCTCTGCGAAATACGTGACCTGGGCCGCGCGCTGGTAGCGCACGCGATATTCGTAGTTCTGATTAGTCAGGCTGCTGACCGTCACGCCGAGCTTGTCGCCGGCTAGCGAGCCAACCGGCGCACCCGCCCAATCGTTCTCATTGGTCGAGCCCGCGGGGCGATACTGGAACGTCGCGATGACGCCCGAGTCGGTGGGGGCTACCCACGTAATGCGCAGTGCGGAGACGATGAAGTGCGCTGCATCCTGCTGATATTCGCCGGAGGCGTTGAGATACCAGCCGCCGTCCTGCGCCAGCGTCGCCGCCGGATTGAAGACGTAGATCTCCTCCAGCCCATTGCCCTCGCCGCCGTAGTCGACGAACTGGCGCTGGTAGACAGCTGCGGGGTTCGACGGACCATCGACCATGCCGATGGTGAATGTCGCGGCGATCGGGTCCACGCCGCTGCCAGCCTCGAATGTCGGCTGGCGCTGTTCGACTACGCCACCGCGCTTGTCGTACACGGTTTCCGTTCGCATGGCCTGCGCCAGCGACAGGCCGTACGCGCCGACCGCGGTCTGCGTGCCCGCGTCGGTGCGCAGGTTCACGCTGAGACTGCGGATCTCCGCCGTCGCATTCCCCATGAGGTCATAGAGAATGATCGTGTCGACGCCGCCCTTGGCATTGGTCTTCCAGAGCCGGCCCGCATCATCGTACTCGTAGTATTCCTGCAACGACGTGCCGTCCGGCACGAGGATGGCACTCGTGCCCTTTTCGCTGATCTCGCCAAAGGCGTTATAGCGCGTCTGCGTGTAGATAGTGAGCGCGCCGGTGCCCACCTTCTGCGGCTCGACGATGGCGATCTCACGGCCGAGTTTGTCGTAGCGATGGAGCGTCACCAAAGTCTCGGTGACGCCGTTCACGTTGACCACCGGCTGCCATTCCTTGGCCGCCTTTCCGAGCTTGTCATACGACGCGAACTGGTTGGAGTTCAGGCCGTCCTGCGTGCGACGGATGCGGCCAAAAGCGTCGACCAGGATGCGCGTGTTGCGATCCTTGGCGTTGGCGGCCGCGGGCGTGTACGTGTCGATGCCCACGCTGGCGGCGCCGTTGGCGTACTGAACTTCCCCGACGAGATCGCCATGCGCGTTGTACAGAAACAGCGTGAGCGGCGTCAGCCCGGTCACCGCGGCGGGATCGCCGGTGCCGTCGATGTCGCGCGTCGGCTCGGCCACCGCCATGACGCGTCCGAGCACGTCGTAATACTTATAGGTCGCTGCGCCCGCGTGATCGATGACGCGCACCTGGTTGCCCACGGCTTCGAAGTCGAACGTGGTGACCTGCTCGACGAACGACCGTGAGGCCGACTGCCCGGTGACCGACGTCACCTCAACGTGAAGCTGGCGCGCTTCCTTCTTGCGGTCGAGGCGATCGTATAAATAGCGGAAATCGCGGTCGTAACCGGCGGCGGCGTCCAATGCGAGCGTCGGATTGCTCTCAACCAGGCCGCGATACGAGAACTCGTTCCACGTGCCGGTGAGCGGCTTCGCGGCCTCGAAGTGCCGCGTGACGTTGCCGACCGCATCGTACGTGTCGCGCGTCAGATACCCGAGCGCGTCCACGCTCGCGGTGCGCCGCCCCAACCGGTCGTAGTACAAATACGTGTCGGCCCACGTGGCAGGCGATCTGAAGAGCTGGCGCTGCAACACCACTTCGCCGAACGCGTTGTACACGTTCTTGGTCTCGGCGCCGACCGAAGACGGCGTGCCGCCGGGGCCGGCACCTGGCATGGGATCGAAGTTGAACCCCGCGGGCTGCAGCACGCGCGTGGCTCGGTTCAGCCGGTCGTATTCGGTGACGATCGCACGGTCGCGAGTGTTGGTAGTTAGATGGCTGGCGACCTCCGCGGACGTCCATGCCGCGCCGTCGGGGAGTGCCGTCGGTGCCGTGAGGCTCACCTGGTTGAGATGACGAGTCAGCTTCGTGACGTTGCCAAACGAGTCGTACTGGTACGACGTCACGTTGCGCAGCACGTCCACGTCGTAGACGAGCCGGCCGAAGTGGTCATAGGCCTTGTGGCTGTAGTTGCCGTACGCGTCCTGGCCCAACACCGCATTGCCGAACACGTCGTACGTGGTTGACGACACCAGCGTTACGGACGACTCCTGGCGCACGCCGGTCAGCTCATTTCCCGAGGGTGCGTACACGAGCACGTTGGGCGTGCTGATGGCATTCTGCCGGCCGAGCAGGTCGTATCCATAGAGAGTCTCGCGCTGCTCGGCGCGGCCGAAGGCCTCGACGCGCCGCGTAACGTCGCCGAGCGCGTTGTACTCGATCTTCGAGACGATTTCGACAGTGGTACCCGCGGCCGTCAGTGTGCCGCCATCGGGCGAGGACTCGCTGACCGTGACGACGCCCACCGCGGGGCTGCGCTCCTCGATCAGCCGATGGTTGGCGTCGTAGACGTAGTTCCAGACGCTGCCCTTCTTGTTCGTGAACTTGATCTTGTTGCCGACCGCGTCGTACTCGTAAATCTCCGTCTTGTTGAATACATCGACGCAGAGCGCGAGGCGGCCCGCCGTGTCGAACTCGGAGCGCTCGTAGCGATCGAGCGGATTCGCCATGATCGCGGCGGCCACCTGCGCGGTGGTCGCGTTCGCGGCGACGGTGGGGGCGTTGAAATACCGATACGACTCCTCGACGCGGGTGCCGTCGGCATAACGCGTTTCGGACAGGAACCCTTCCGCATCGAGCGTGAAGCGCGCGCGATCGAGCCCGTCGTACCAGAAGCGCGTGACGCGGTCTTCACCCGCGGTAGCTAACCCGTTGACCAGCGCACGGATTTGCGCGTCGCTGCCGAAATCGGTGAGCGGCACGTTCACCGACTCCATCGTGCCGGAGATATTCCAGGCGGAGTTGTCGGCGAACGGCTCGCTCACCACCGTGCCACGCTGCACGCTGCTGATCGTCAGGTTGTCGTAGAAAACACTATGCGAACTGTTTGCACCTGGGCCATCGCGGTCACCATACAGATAGACCCACATCTCCTCCGGATGGGACAGAGTCACGCGCAACGTGAGCGTCTGCCAGCCATCGTTGCCATACACGATTCCCGTGTAATCCGCGTTGTCGTACGGATTCGGGCCTCCGGTATCGCCGAGGAACATCGCGCCCGTGGTGTCCGAAGACGTCTTGAAGCGCACGGTAGCGGTAACGACGTCACCGGTATTGAAATTGCCGAGCGACCGGTACGACGAGCTGTTCGTGCCGCCCACGTACCACACACGCATCGCATTATCGAGCGGAGCCGTGGCGGCGTACTGCGTGGTCTTCGTGATGTTGCCGCTGACGTCGTATTCGTATTTCGTAACCGCGCCGCTGCCGTCGAGCCGGATTTCCAGCCGGCCGCGCACGTCATAGACCATGCGCTCGATACGATCGTCGGCATGCACGGTGATGGCGCCCGCAACGCTGGTCGTGGTGAGCGCTGCCGGCAGCGTGACCTCGTTGAGGTACACGCGCGTGCGCGTAACGTTGCCGGCCGCGTCGAATGTGCGCTCCGTGACCACTGTCTTCTCAACGAAACTGCCGGGCGAGCCGGTGGCGCTCAGGGTCTGAAGCGTGTACTTCTCGCGGCCGTCGCGGTCGAAGACCGAGCGCGACACGCGGTCGCGCGTGGTCTGCGCGAGTGTCGGGGCGGTCAGCGCGGCCGGCGTGTCGCCCAGCCCGCTCGTGGTGACTGTGTTGGCGTAGCGCCGCGTCGCGACCACGCGGTCTTCCGAGTCATAGCTGAGCTGCGTGACGCCGCCCAGCGCGTCGATAGTCTGCGACAGCCGGTGCTGCGCGTCGTAGACGTACCACGTGCTGTTGCCGCTGGCGTCGATCTTGCGCGTCAGGTTGTCGTTGCTGTCGTAGCGGTACTCGGTGTGGATGTTGAGCATGCCACCCAACGAAGTCGGGTCGACGTACTCGTGCGTGCGCCGGCCGGCGGAGTCGTACTGATACTGCGTGCGGCGGATCGGCGTGCCGGCCGCGGCACCCACGCCTTCGGTGATGAGCGTGGAGTTGTTTGCCGCGTCGTATTGATACTCGGTGCGGAACGGCTTCGCGCCCGTGGCGTCGGCGACGATCGCCGACACGCGTCCATCGCGGTCGTACTCGGTGCGCGTCACGCGGCTGCCCGGCTCGGTCACCGTCATGGCACGGGTGTTCGCGTCGTAGCTGTAGGTAGTCACGAGCGCGAGGCCGCCGCTGCCCGTGTCGACCGTGCGTGTCAGCATGCGGCTAGCCACGTCATAGCCGAACGTGGTGACGGTGCCGCGCGCGTCCGTGGCCGAGACTTGCCGCCCCGCGCGGTCGTACGCGCGGCCCTCGAGCGACCCCAGGTTGTCGGAGACGCCCGTCAGGGCGCCGTTGAGGTCGTAGACATAGTTAGTGGTGTTGCCATTGGCCGTGACGCTGAGCGTGTCGCCATTGAGGTTGTGCACGGTGCTGACGACGATGCCTTCCTGCGTCGTCACCGTGACCGTGCGCGTGCTGTCGACGTACTGGTAGGTGGTCTGGTTGCCGAGCTTGTCGATCACCGTCTTGACGCGCGAGAATGCGTCGTAACTGATCTGCCGCGAGCTCGCGTCGCCGCTTTCGAGCGAGGTGACTTCCCGGCCGAGCCGGTCGTGCGTGACCGTCTTCGTGTTGCCGCGATCGACCACCGTCGTGAGACGACCGAATGCATCGAACGTGCGGTCCTCGAGTGTGATCGAGCTGCGCTTCGTGAGCTTCCGCAATCCGCGCGCGTCGTAGGTGTACGAGATTGCGGCCTGACCGCCGACCGTGGCCGTATCCACTTCGCCAAACACATTGTACGTCGTACCCGTCGTGGCACCGCCAACCGTGGTAGTCGACAGCAGCTGCCCGCGCTGCGAATACGCGTAAGTCGTGCGCTCGTGCACGTTCGCGGACTCCGCGGACGTGAGCGTCGTGATCAGCGCCGGCGTGAGCAACCCGCCAGCAGGGCTCGACACCGATACCGTCTTCCAGTGGACGATGCTCTCGGTGAGCTGACCGAGTGCGTTGTAACGGCTCTCTCTCACACGGCCCAGTGCGTCGAGCTCGAAGCGCAGGCGGCCGTCCTCGTCGTAGTAGTAGTAAGTCGTCGCGGTCTGCGAGTCGTTGGGCCGCACCGTGGCGGAGGTGCGGCGGCTGGCGGTATCGTACGTGTAGAGCACGCCGTACTTGCTCCAGACGTTGTCGATATCCGTCTGCGACGCACCACCGGGAAGCGCGGCCAGTGCCGCGGCGCCCTCCGCCGTGAGTTCCTGCGTAACGCGGCCCATGACATCGTAACGAGTTCGTGCGGTACGAGCCTCCGCGCTCACGCCGTCCGCGCGCGTGGTCGCGATGAGGTTGCCGGCAATGTCGTAGGAGTAGAGAGTCTGCGTGTTCTCGAAGTTCGTCTCCGTGAGCACCTGGCCGAGACCGTCGTAGGTGTACGAAGTCGAATGCGTCGCCGCGTTGGCGGCAATGGCAGCCGTCTTGAGCGCCGCGATAGTCGTGGTGCCGCTGGTATCCGCGCGGATGTCGCTGCTGCGCGCCGTCTGCGACAGGTTGCCATTCACGTCATCGTAGCGGATGGTCTGCATGACGTTGCCCGCCACGTCGTAGACAATCTCCGTTAGATAACGCCCGCCATCGAGCTCACCGGTCTTGCGGCCCTGCGCGTCGTAGAAAAACCGCGCGCGGATGTCGCGATTCGCATCGAGCTGCGCCACGCTGCCCGAGCTGCCCGGCCGCAATGTCTCGAGCGTTCCCGCGGTCCAGCGGGCCGGATCGCTGGCGTTGAAATACCCGATCTGCGTGATCAATCGCCCGGCGGCGTCGTAAATATTTTCCTTGAGAAAACCCGCGGCATCGAGCGTGCCGGCGAGCTGGCCATCGTTGTTGTAGAAGAACCGAGTACGGCGGTCCCCGCCATTGGTGGCCGCGGTGATGCCCGCCGGCAGCACTTCATCGACGCTCGCGGCGAAGGTCTGCGTATTGAAATAGCGAATCGTGTCCGTGAGCCGGCCCGCGCCATCGTAGACGTTCTTGGCGACGGCGCTGACGCCGGCACCGATGTCCTCAAGCGTGAACACCAGCATGCCCGATGCGTCGTAGACATTGCGCACTATCTGGTTGGTGGCCGGCGTCGCATTGGCCTCGGAGCGCAGCGCAGGGAACGCCACCGTGCTCCAGGTGCC
This sequence comes from Pseudomonadota bacterium, assembly GCA_043747875.1. GTDB lineage: Bacteria > Pseudomonadota > Gammaproteobacteria > Steroidobacterales > Steroidobacteraceae > CADEED01. Next base: position 12,926 of record JAYTOI010000116.1, read on the forward strand.
ACCGGACAGATTGCCCAGCGTGGTCGCGCCGAGTCGCGTCGAATGGCGCACGGTCTTGATGAGCTGGTGCGCGCGGTTGTAGATGTACTCGGTCAGCGAGCCATCGCCGTCGACAGTGCCGATCTTGCGGCCGGCATCGTCGTAGAAACAGTACGTCTTGAGCAGCGTCGCGTCCGTGGTAACGCGCAAACGGCCGTCCGCGTCGTAGGTGAAACTCGTCGTGCCGAGACTCGTGGTCGCGGTACTGATGCCGTTCGCGACGCTGATGAGGTCGCCGCTGCGATTGTAAGTGGCGGTATTGACGAGACCGTTCGCAAGCGTCGTGACGGTTTTGCGGTTGGCGTCGTCGTACGCGATCGCCTGAATCTGGCGGGCAGTTTCCGGCGCCGACACCCACGTGCTCTTGGTGAGCACGCGGCCCAGGCCATCGTATGTATAGTTGGTGAGGTAGTCATTGGCGGGCGACGTGGTCTCTTCGCCACGCGCCTCCACTGTCGACAGCAGCATGCCGCGCTGGTCGTAGACGAAGCGCGTGACGGAGGCGGCGCCAGTGCCGGCGCCGATCGAACTGGTCGCGGCCCACATCGATATGGTCGAAATGTTGCCGCGAAAATCATACGCATAGTCGACGCGCTCGAGTGCACTGCCACGCTGCCCGGCAGCCCAGGTGTCGAGCGCGGCTTTCGTGTAGATAGCTGATGGGTAGGTGACGGCGGCGTACTCGTACGTAGTGATGCGGTCGCCGGCAGTGTTGTAGACGTGCTCGGTCACCCGCCCATCGGGCGAGATCACGAACAGCAGGTGACCCTCGCTCGTGATGCTGTCGCCGTCGTAGATATAGCGCGTCGTCAGCGGCGTGGTCGGCGCGCCCGAGCCCGCGCCGTCTGGATCGCGCACCAGGTAGCTGGTTTCCGTTTCGATCTGGTTGTGCGCGTTGTAGGTGCGCGTGACTGTGTTGCCAAGCGAATCGCGCGACGACAACAGCAGTCCCGTATTGGCGTCGTAGCCGATTGTGGTGACGCGGTTGAGGCCGGTCGGGTCCTGCGTGATGGTAGCGACGTTGCCCGTCGTCGCGTCGTAGGTGTAGCGCGTCTCGATAGAGCTGCCGCCAACGGACGGCGTCGTCACGCTGGTCACGCGGCCGGTCGAGTCCGTCACGTACGTGGTGATGAAACCGAGGCCGTCCTGCACCGTGGTGTTGCGGTAGATAGTCGGCAAGGTCGCGGTGCCAGCGAGCACGTTGGTGTACGTGAACGTCATGACGCGGCCTTCCGCGTCGGTGACTGTCTTCAGCCGGAAGCCGGTGTCGAGGCTCTGGTACGTGAAGCTGACGGAGCTGCCGTCGCTCTGCGCGATCGACGCGATGCGCTTGCTGGTGCCGTCGTACGTGTACGTCGTGATGTACGTTTCGTTCGCCGTCGTCTCGTAGTAGCCGTCGGCATTTGCGTCCGGCAGCGGCACCGTGTTGTTTGCCGGCGTGAGATCCAGCACCACCTGCTTCAGGCGATGCGAGGTGTCGTAGAAGTAGCGCGTCAGGGTCTGCGTCGCGATCGCGGAGCCGTTGTACGAGGCGACACCCACGGCGGTGAGATTAGTTCCCGTGTACGAGAACGTGATCGTCTGCGCGTTGTTGGCGACCGCGCCCGGGTTCGCCATGTTGATGCTGGTGAGCAACGCGCCGGTGTAGTTGTACGTGACGGTGTTGCCGTCCGCATCACGCGAGAACTTGATGCGCTGGACGCTGTTTATGACAGCGTACTCTTCCGTGGCGCGCGTGCTGCCGTCAGTCCAGGTGTAAACACCGCTCGTGACCTTGATGAAATCGTTGGCGCCGTCGCCGTCATTGGCTTCGTAGCGCGTGCGCGTGGTGTTGTATGTGTAGACGACCTCGGTGCCGTCGCCGAAGGTCTTGGTGAGCTTGCTGCCCGCGGTGTTGACGCCCGTGCCGCCCGTGACCGCGGACAGACGCTGATGCACGCCGAGGCGCCATTGGTCGTTGTTGTCTTCGTCAGTAAAGCCTTGGGAGTTGTAGGTGCGCAGCGCGGCGAAATCGAGACCGACCGCGGCGAGTATGTCGTCCGCGCTCTGCACCAGGAGGTTGCCGGTGGTCGTGTTGACGTAGACGCGGTCTCGCCCGCGCCCCACCAGTGCGTTCCCGTTCGCACCCCCGCCGCCAAGAGTCGACGTGGAGGAGTTGAAAAGGCCAAGGCCGGAACCTGAAACGACTGCAACCATGAATATCCCCTTGAATGCGTCCTTGCCTGAGCCCGTCACGGAGCGAACGGGCGGCAATAGAAGAGATATCCAGTCGTTGCCGGATTTGTTTAGGCATTGCGATAAGAAGACGCGAGCGGCACGCGCACGCTACGCGAGGTCGCGATCATCCGCTGTACGACAACCGTACCGGCAAGGATGATTAGATCGACAGCAGTCGGTCGAGTGTGCGCCGCAAAGTCGGCAGCAGCGGTTCGATCACGGCTTCGTGCAGCCGCCATTTTTGTGCGTTGGGCGGGGTGTTGGTCTGGCGTGAAGGCGGCAGCGGCGCGGCAAGCCGCTGTTCGAGTCCGGCGTCGATGCCGAGCCCCATGAACTTCGTCAGCCGTTCGATGACGGCGCGCGGATTTGCGATCAGATCTTCGTACGTCACCGTCGTCCAGCGACTGCGGTCTATCTTCTCCAGATCGTCGAGCGCGATGCGATTGGCGCTCTCCCACTGAAATGCCGCGATCTGCGGCAGCGGCTTGTCGCGCATGGTGCGCCAGTCCGGTGGCAGAAGCAGCGACCACGGGTCTTCGCGCTCGTCGAGCCCGCGGTAGGTAACCCATCTACCGGCCTTCCAGGCCTCGATGATGCTCGCGAGATTTGCGCGCGGCTCGCGCCACAAGAAGATGAATTGCGCGTCCGGAAAAGCGGCATCGAGGAATGGAATGCGTAGCGCGTTCTTCGGGGTCTTCTCGAGAAATCGCAACGTGGATACATCCCCCGTCGGGGCGCCCGGCGCGGCAACGCTGCGCGCCGTGAATTCCTCGTGCAGGCGGCGAACCGCCTCGGGCGTCGCATGCGCGCGCTCGAGACGATTGGAATCGACTCCGGTCCCACCGGGGCGCAGCTCCGGCTGGGCGCCTTCGATGGCGCCATGCGACTCGCCGCCGAGCGTGCGAATGGAGTGGCTCTGCGCCAGCGTCTCGAACAACAGCGTGCTGCCGGAGCGCGGCGCCGCGATGATGAACACGGGGCGTTCGATGCGCGGTGCCGCGACCGGCGTTGGGCGCGCTGGGGGCGCGGCCTTCTGCGGCAATGCCGCGCGCAAAACGCGCCCCTCGAACACCGGGTGCGCCGCGACTCGGTTGGTACGCATCATCAGCCCTTCGGACAGCTCGCGCGATGCGCTGCGCACGGTTTCGCGCAGTTGCTCGAATTGCCCGCGGGCGTCCGGACGCTCCCCGAACAGCGAGTACACCTGACGCCAGTCGCGCGTGAAACCATCGAGCAATTGGTGGTAGCGTATCATCCGCGCGCGCACCTCCGTCGAGTCGACGGACGCAACCAGCTCCGCCCGCAGATCGCCGACTAGATAGTCCACCTCGGCGGGCGGCATCACGGAGCGGAGCGTGCTCTGTTCGGTGAGCGGCGCGACCTCGCGCGATGCATCGAACGAAAGGCTGCGGTCGGACATCCCGGGCTGCGTGGCGCGCGCTGCGAACTGCCAGAAGCTCGCGCTCCCGGATGTGTCCGCTACGAGGTGAATGCGCGGGTCCGGCGTCGGGTTCTCGACCCGGTGCAAGCGCCAGTTGTCGAACAGCCATGCGTCGCCCGCGGGCATGTGGACGGATTCGCCGCCGCAGTGGAACAGCACCTCGGCCCGCGTCACGATGGGAATATGCACGCGCACGCGGTAGAACCAGTGATAATTGATGTCCGCGTGCTCGGGCACCACCGCGCCGGGCTCGAGGCGCAGCAGGCGCGAGCGGCTCCACACCACTCCGAAGCTGGCGAGTACCTGACGCACGTAAGGCAGCCGAGCCAGGTGGGCCGTGGGCAGCATGATGCCGTCGACGTCATCGTTCTCGCCGCCGCCCGCGCTGATGAGCCGCAGCGAGGTGTTGCCGGCAATGCGGTTCGGATGAAGTGCCCACGCCGCCGGCGGCAGTGCGTCCACTTCGGCACGCAGCCGCTCGACATTGAAACGCACTGGCAGTCGGATGAAGGGCTGCGGCAGACGCATCGTCAGAGCGCCTCGACGCCGGCGCGAAAATCTCCCATCGCCATCACGAGCTCCGTGAGCACCGCACGCTCCGCCTGGGAGAGGAACGGGTTCCACAGGTCAAAGATCATCACGACGCGCCTGCGTGAGCTTCGATTCCAGGCTTCGTGCGGGTAGGTGTCGTCGAACACCACGACCTCGCCTTCGCGCCAATGATGGTCCTCGCCACCGACGCGAAGCGCGCAATTTTCGGGAATCATGAGCGGCAGATGACCCACGACGCGCGTGTTCGTCACGCCACAGTGCGGCAGCAGATGCGTGCCCGGAGAGAAAACGGAATACAGCACCTCGGGGCCATGGGCGGGAACGCGCGCGAGCGGCAACGCGTCGAGCGCCGCCGCCGTAACCGGGCAGGCAGCGCAGTTGTCGGCGCGCCGCTCACCGTGCCGAAAGAAGTAATAGCCGTTCCAGCTCGGCGGCTGGTCGAGGCCGCGCAGATTCGCCTGCTCGAGGTGGTCGGTGTTGAACACGCGCTCACGGCCGGCGTCACTCGGCAGCAACTGCAGCAGCTCGCGCTGGATCTCATTCGTGCGCGCTTCGAGCGCTTCGATCTCCGGGATCAATCCCTTATCGAAATACGGGGTGGCCGGCAATCCAGGGAAAAAGAGAAACGTGGGCTTCTGCCGCGGATCGGGATACACCTGCCGCTCGAGATGCAGATGGGTGCGAACCGCCTGCTCGACGCGTCGCAGGGCACCGCGCCCGTATCGCGTCGCGAACGGCTCCATGAGCTCGGCGAATGCCGCCAGCCGCCGCTCGAGCACGAAACGTTGCGCATGATCGACCGCCGGCTGCAGCGGAACGGGCGTGGTAGACGCGTCAAGCCAACGGCCTTCTGCCTGGGCGCCGCTCAGCGCGCGCGCGTACGTGAGCACCGCTTGCATCGTATCGCCGCGCTTCTCGTGCAGATCCGCCAGATGCAGCCGTGCCGCATGCAGCTTCGGCTCGCGCGCGAGGGCTGCGACATAGGCTGCTGCAGCGGCATCGAGTTCGTAAGCTGCGGCATGCGCCCGCCCGAGGTGCAGATGGGTCAGCGCCTGCGCCCCGTCTATCAACGCGGCTCGCTTGAGCAGGACCAGCGCACCATCGATGTCTCCGTCCCGCAGCGCGGCCAACCCCACAACGTTGAGCGCCTCGACGTGATCCGGCTCGGCTTCGAGCACGCGCCGGAATGCGAGCTCGGCTTCCTTGGCCTTGCCTTGCTTGAGCAGTAAATGGCCTTGTTCGGCGGCGTTCATGGGCGTGGAAAGATAGGATACGCGCGATGTCCGCGACCCCGCACCAGGACCTTCGGCATTTCATCCGCGTCTACGACGACGCGCTGCCCTCGACGTGGTGCACGCGACTGCTCAAGGCCTTTGACGCGCTGAGCGCCCATCAGGCGCGCAATGGCCGCGAACTGCGCGCGGGCCTGGAGGAGTCGGCCTGGACAGAGCTCAACCTCACGCGCCACGGCGATCCGCTCACGGCCGGCTTCCTCCGCGGCCGCATCGACGACGCGCTCACGCGCTACAACGCGGACGTGGGCCTCGAAATCCCCGTGCCCAATTCTCCCTCGCACGCGGATTTCGTGCTGAAACGCTACCGACCCATCGTCGGAGCCGGAGCCGTCGAGCGATTTCAGCTGCATTTCGATGCAATCAACCATCTGGCGAATCGTTACCTGGTGCTGCTCTGGTATCTCAACAACGTCGACCGCGGCGGCAGCACGCGTTTCCCGCGGCTCGATTTCGAGGTGGCGGCGCGCGCCGGGCGCCTGCTCGTGTTCCCGCCGTACTGGATGTACCAGCACGAAGGCCTGCCGCCCGAGTCGGACGACAAATACATCCTGTCTACCTACCTGCTGTTCGGCGCCGCGCCGGCATAACCCCAGCGCCCGAAATACGGCTCGAGCGGCGGCAGCGCGCCCGCGAAGTGTTTTTCATAACGCCGCCAGCGATCCACGGACTTCTGATTCACGGGCTGTGTCACCTGCGCGTAGCTGGGCGTACTGATGTAGCCCTTTGCCTGCGCGCGTTCCGCCGGGCGCAACATGGCCTCATCCAACGGCAGCTCGAGAAAATCCGTCACGGCGCGCATGCCGGAACCGAAATTGCGCACCAACTCCTCGTACTTGAGCTCGAGCACTGCCGGCCCGACCAGAGCCGCCTGCGCATACCAATAGTCAAACGTGCGGCGAAAGCCATGCGCCAGTGAATCGATGCTCCGGCACAGCAACGCGAAATCCGGCGCGCGGAATTGCTGCATGTAGCACGACAGGATCACATCGCAGGGATGGCGCACCGCGAGCAGGATGCGCGCGTTCGGAAACACGCGTCGGATCACCGGCAGCCGCAGGATGTTCAGCGGGTTTTTGTCGACGAGACGCTCTCCCGCCGCGAGATTCAATTTCTTCGCCACTCGCGCCCAGTAGCTGGCGCGAACCAGGTCGAGAGTGTCGTGGGACACATCGCGCAGCCGGTGCGGGTACTCCGCGCCCGCCACGACGAGCTCGTCTAGCGCATCCTGCACGAAGCGTTGCTCGTCCATGGACTTCAGCTGCGGGTGCGCATCGAGTGCGAGTTCGAGCAATGTGGTGCCCGAGCGTGGAAAGCCGACCACGAACACGGGGCTTTCTGCGGTCGATGGCGCGCCGGCGTGATCCCACGCGGCGATGTCTGCGGCGTCGGAGCCGAGCGCGGTGACCGACATGTCGGGCATGGCGCGCAATGACCACTCTGGTGACTGGCGCTGAATGCTTTCCACCTGTGAGGCATGCGCCTCAGCGAGCACACGCCAGGCATCGTCGTAGCGGCCCAGCGCATCGAGAGCGCGCGCGATGGGAAACAGCTGGTGATGGCGGCGGTGGAATTCTTCCTTTCCCGGCAGCGCACGCGTGAACAGCGCTTCGGCTTCGGAATGCTTGCCTTCACGCTGCAGGAGCTGGCCTTCGAGCGTCATGCGCTCCGGCGTTTGCAGGTCCGCGTTCGGATCGCGGTGCAGGCGATCCATGAGCTCGCGCGCTTCCGTCAGCCGATTAGTGCGCTCGAGCACCGTGATCAGCGTGAGCATCGCCTCGGTAGGCGCCCCCGCGTCGGCGCGCGCCTGTCGCAGCGCCACCTCGGCTCTACGCGTCTCACCGAGATTCATGAGCAGAAGGCCGATGTTCGCTATCTGCGTGGTATCGAGCCGTTGCAATGTCTGCCAATCCGCGAGCGCCGCACTGGCTTCATCGAGATGCAAGGTTTCGTAGCAGACCTGGGCGTAGAACACGCGTATCTCGCCGTCGAAGGGATCCTGCTTCGTCGCCCCTTTGAGCAGCGAGCGAGCGGAATCCAGATCGCCACGCTGGATGTGCGTGAGCGCCACGTTGAAAGCGAATTCCGGACCCGATACCCCGAGCGTCGCCGCGCGCGCATACGCCGCCAACGCCGCGTCGTGTTGCCTGGCGCCCCGAAGTGCAGTGCCGAGGTTCACCCAGTGCGCGGGGTCGTGAGGTTCACTCTCGATGAGCGACTCGGCGACGGCGATGGCCTCGGCGAAACGCCGCGTGAGCTGAAGGCACGCGTTGAGCACCACGCGCGCGTCGACATCATTCGGCGAGCGGGCGAGGACCGCGCGTGCCGCCGTCTCGGCCTGGGCATGATTGCCTTCGGCAAACAGACGACCGGCGCGCTCGATGAAAGCGGAGTGCGGAGCGGAAGTATTCACGGCGAAACCCTACAAAACGGAGGGCCGCGTGGCAAACGCCACGCGGCCCTCCGAAGGTCAATCGACTGCTACAGCCGGACTAGAACTTGTACGTCGCCGAGACGGCGAACCGGCGGCCCAACGTATCGTAGGTGTTCACGTCGGTATTCGCGTTGGTGACGTTGTTCTGGAACAGCAGCGGCGGCTGCTTATCCGTGAGATTCGTACCCGTCAGCGACACCTTCAGGTCGTCGTTAACTCTATACCCGAAGTACAGATCGAGGTACGTACGCGAACCCACCACCCACGGCACATTGTCCTCGTCTGCGATCAGACCACCGATTGGCGTCAGCAGCGAAATTCCGTCGATGTAGCGCGCCGAGATTTGAGCGTCGAAGGCGCCCATGTTCCAGCCCACCGAGCCCGTCGCGCGGTTCTTCGCATAGTTGCCGAACTGGCGGTTGTAGGTCCCCACCACTTCCGTCGGCGGCGCATTGGGCGCTGCGTTTTCGTAGCTGCTGATACGCGTCCAGTCGACCTGGAAGGTGAAGTCACCGATTCCGGTATCGCGCCATCCATAACGCGCACCGACGTCGACGCCGTCGGTGGTCAGGGTTCCGAGGTTCCGGGTTGGCTGCAGGAACACCGAAATGAGTCCGGGGTTCGCGGTCGTCGCGCCGAAACGCGTCACCAGGCCGCAATATTGAGCATCGCCGGTCAGCACGCACTGGTCCATGCTGTAAGTGGTGTCGAGCTGCGTGATCACCCCGTCGATCTCGTACTTCCAGTAGTCGACACGAATCGAGAAGTTGTTGTTCAGGAAACCCGGCTGCCACGTGATGCCGAAGGTGGTCACGTCGCCGGTCTCCGGATCGAGATCCGGGTTGCTCGTCAGCAGGCCCGTGACCTGGCCATTGGGCTGAGAGAAATTGCCGTCACGTATAACACCGACGCAGGCCAGAGCCAGGTTCGGGTTCGCAGTGACATCGGCCGCGTCGAGACCGACGCAAGGATCGTCGAACGTCGACGAGTTGTTGGTTGGCGAGGCATACAAGTCGAGGATGGTCGGCGCGCGGAATACTTCCGCGAACGTGCCGCTCAACAGGATGTCGGTGACCGGGCGGTATTCCAGCTTGATCGTCGAGTTCGTCGTGTTGCCGAACAGCGAGTAGTCGGAGAAACGCGAGCCAATCGTCATATTCAACGCTTGGACGCCCGGCTTGTCCTTCAACAGCGGCAGGAAAATTTCAGCCGAGATTTCCTGCACGTCGTAGCCGCCCTGGTTCGGCCCGGTGCAGGTCTCCTGCGCGAGGAAACAGTTCAGGTACAACGGCGGCGTCGCAGTGACGAGGAAATCGACATTGAAGTCGCCGCGCAACTCTAGATAGTCGGCCTGGACGGACATGAGCGCATCGCCAGCCGGCATGCTGAAGATCTTGCCATCCACCGCCAGTGATGCCTGCTTCGAGGCGAAGAGGCGATCGGTGTCGTACCCGGAGGTGATAGTGCCCAGAGCAGTGACCTGGCCCGGATCTGCGAGGTTGAAGACATTCACCGGCGTGCATTGACCCAACGGAATCGGGTTCGTAGGCGTACCGCACTGGATCACGCCACCGCCGCTATCGAACGACGGGCCGAACGCGCCCGCGAGACCCGGCTGATACAGATACCCGAATACCGAATTGATCTGATCGAGGCGGCTGTAGCCAACCAGCACGTCGTAGTTCCATTCACTGCCGAACAAGGGGCCGCGCGCACCGAGCTTCGCAACCTTCGAGTCGGATGAGGTCTGGCTGCGACGATTGCCGAGCGCCTCGAGGCGTACGGTGAGGTTCGGGTTGTTGCCGTCGGCGCCGCCGAAAGCGTATCCGAAGCGGTTGTAATAGTTGTTGGCGGCAATGACGACATCGTCCGCAACGGCGTCGAATGGCAGCGGCGCGATCTGGAAGCCGGAGCTCGTGCGGCTGTAAAGCAGTTCCGCGTAGATCTGAACAGCGTCGTTCACATCGTATTCGTAGTTCGCGAAGATCGAGCCGCGTTCCTGCGGCGTCATGATCAGGTTGAACGGCTGATAGTTGTACGCGTCCGTGGGCGCGTAGCAGCGGTAGTCGGTGGCCAGGCTAGAGCCGCTGGTGCCCGCAACGCGCGTCACACTCGCGCAGCCCGCGACGTTCGCCGGCAGCCCGGAGTTCGCGGGAATGTAGAAGCGGCCCGTCGGAACGCGGCTGGAGCCACCAGGGAAGATCTCGCCACCGGGGAGAGTACCCGTGCCCGAATAGTAATAAGTCGCAAAGCGCGAGAAGTCACGCGCGTCCGCGGAAACCTTGTCCGCCTTCTGATAGTTGCCGTTGATGCTGAAGCGATAGCTGTCGCCCGAGGTGCCCCACAGCAAGTTGACGCTCTGCGTTTGGCCATCGTGGCGCGACGTCTCGCCAAAGGTGGCGCTGAGCTCGGCACCATCGACGTCCTTGCGCGTGATGAAATTCACTACGCCCGCGATGGCGTCGGAGCCGTAGATGGCGCCCGCGCCTTCCTTGAGCACATCGACGCGCTCGATCAGGTTTACGGGGATGAGGTTGATGTCAGTGGCATCGCTGGCACCGACGAGGCCGAGACGGCGGCCGTTCAAGAGGACCAGCGTGCGCTTCGCGTCGAGGCCACGCAGCTCGACGTTGGCTTCGCCGAAGCCGCCGCCGTTGTTCACCGCCGGGTTGACTGCGGAGCCCGAAACCGTCGGGAGTCGCTGCAGCAGGTCGCCCGCGGACGTGACGCCCGATTTCTCGATGGCAGCCTGGTCGATCGTGATGATCGGGCTCGCCGCTTCGGCGTCCACGCGGCGGATGCGCGAACCGGTGATCATGACTTCATCCATCTGATCATCGGCATCCGCAGCAGCATTCTGGTCCTGCGCCATGGCCACTTGCATCTGCGACAGCGAGCCTGCCGCCGCTGTGGCCAATGCGAGACGCACTGAATTGGTAAGTGTGGAATTCGACATCGTTAACTCCTGAATGGGTGTCGATCGACTTCGCGACGCTGTTGCAGCAAACCCTTGTGCCGACCGTGCAATTCTTTAGTCATGTCTTCGCGTGGCCAATCCAGCCGCCATTTGCGCCGAAGCGACTCACATATGGGCGCGATCATAAGCACACGACCAACGGCTTTCCAAGCACTTTATCCGTATTTGTTGCATCGGGACTACAGCTTTTCCCCTGATCCAAACTGCTCGCGCCGTTCGCCTACATTGAAGCGGGCGGGCCGCTACGCGGTTTGGCGCAGCTTTCCAACGGCTCGGCGCATTCTTGGGGCAGACAAAGTCACTTGGCACGGGTATTCGTAGCTAGGACGCAACATCAGGATGGATTGTCCCGCAAGCAGGACAACCAATGATCAACGAATTCATCGATAGGTGAAAAAGCATCACTGCCGATGGAGCATGCAATTGGTCGGAAAGCCCACGCGCGCGGGCTGCCCGATGGCCGCGACCAACCGGATCGCACGCCTAACTACCGGCGGCGCGCACGAATGACGCGCCGGTCCGACGGTCGGGCTTTCGTTTAGGCTTCCGTATATGAATGCGACGCAGGAGATCCGCCGGCTGGTACAAACCGGTCGCGCCACCGATGCAGAAGGCCTGCTGCGCCGGAAGCTGGGCGACACACCGGCAAATGCCGAGTTGCGCGCGTTACTGGCAGGCGTGCTCGCCGGCACCGGTCGAAAACCCGAAGCGCTGGCGGAGCTGCGGATGGCGGTCGAGCATGCCCCCGACGGGCGCGAGGCACGTCTGGCGCTGGCCCGGCTGGCCAACGAGCTCGGGCAATCCGAGCTGGCGGCGCGGCACGCGCGCGCGCTCACCGAACGCAATGCCCGCGACAGCGAGGCGTGGTCCGCGCTCGGTATGGCGGAGTTCGGACTGCGGCACAAACGCGAAGCGGCGCGAGCCCTGCGGCGCGCCGTCGACATCGACCCCGCCTACGCCGCCGCCCGCTACAACCTGGCCGCGGTGCTGGCGGACCAGGAACGCTCCGAAGAGGCGCTGAGCCACGCGGCTGCAGCGCGCCAGCACGGCGCCAAACCGCGCGGCGTCGCGCGCATCGAAGCGCGGGCACTCATCCAGCTCGACCGCTTCGAAGAAGCCGATCGCCTGTTGTTAGACCTGCTGCGCACCGACCCGCAGGACACCGACGCGCATGGCTTGCTGCTGCGGCTGCGGCAGCTGCGCGGCGATGAAGATCCGCTCGCGGCACTGCGCACGGCGGCACGAGCCCCGACGGCGACGCCACGATTGCGCCTCGCGCTCGCCGATGCGGCGCGTCGCTCCGGCGGAATTCAGGAAGCCGAAGACATCCTGCTCGAGCTGATGCGCGCCTCGGGGCGGGATCCAATGCTTCTGAGCGCGCTCGCCACCGTATTGCAGGAGGCCGGCCGCACGCGCGAAGCATTGGAGGCGGCCCGCGCCGGCGTCGCCGGTCTGCCAGACGATGCCGCCGTGGCCGAGAACTTCGTGGTCGCGGCGCTGTGCGCGGGCGCCAGCGCGGACGCGCTGCCAGTCGTGGAGAAATTCAGGGCGCAGCTACCCCACGACCAGCGCTGGATCACGTATCGCATCGACATCGCGCGTTTACGCGGCGAAGCGGAATTCGCCGCCTGGTTCGATCCGTCCCAGATCGTCTCGGTCGTCGATCTGCCGGCTCCGGCCGGCTTCGCGAGCTCCCCGGAATTTCTCTCGAGACTCGTACCCGCGCTGCAATCGTTGCATCGGCAGCGCAATCATCCGCTCGATCAAAGCTTGCGCCACGGCACCCAGACGTCGCGCAATCTGCTCATCGATCCGGGTGCGGAAATCGCCGCGCTGCTGCAGTCGTTCCGCGAGGCGCTCGCGGAACTGCAGGCGCGCATCGGGCATGACGAGGCGCATCCGTTCCGCGCGCGAAATTCCTCAGCGGCGGAAATCGCCGGCTGCTGGTCGGTACGGCTGCGGCGCGGCGGATTTCACGTGAACCACATCCATCCCGAGGGCTGGCTGAGCTCGGCGTACTACGCGAGCGTGCCACCCGAGGTCGAGGATGCAAGTCTGCGCTCCGGCTGGCTCAAATTCGGCGAGCCGCGCTTCCCCGTACCGGGGCTCGCGCCGCTGTCGTATGTGCAGCCCAAGCCGGGGCGCCTGGTGCTGTTCCCTTCTTATATGTGGCACGGCACGCAAGCACTGCGCGACGAAGCCACGCGGATGTCGGTCGCCTTCGATGCTGTGCCGCAATCCGAGCTGCGTTAGTGGGGGCTGGGACGACCCGCCGGCGCGGCGCTATATTCGCGCGATGCGCCTCTGCCGAATGATCCGACTTGCCGCGCTCGCGGCCATGGCCGCATTTCACGCGCCGGGTTTCGCGATGTCGTTCGAACCCACGCCGGCGATGCAGGTGCCCGAGACGACGCATCTCGCCTTCAATGGCGGCGGCGGCAAAGAGCCCAGGAGCCTGTCGTTCATCGTGCGGCGCGTCGATCGCCGCCCGGGCGGAGAATTCGAAGTGACGTTCGAGGACGGCCAGGTCTGGCAGCAGATCGAAGCCAACGCGACGATCGAACTCACGCGCGGCGAGAGCGTCGTGATCCGCCGCCGGGCCGGCTCGTACGTGCTCGAGTCGCCCACCGGTCTGTCTACTCGCGTGAAGCGCATCCGCTGAGGCGCGCGTGAGCGATCTCGCCCGGTGCGGGCGCCGATTTCCACGTCGAAGTTGCCGATCTCGAAAGCACCGACGCGGGCGCGCACAGGCGGCAGCTGGGCGCCGTACACGTCATCACCGCCTGCATCTGCCCGAGAACTCCTCTCGCCCCGCCGGCGTGCGGTACTTCTCGAAGCCCGCTTCGGCGAACGTTGCCTGCTTCGGAGACGTTCTCGATCTCCTAACAACACCAACTGCGCGTATTTCAATGCGCCCTGGTCAAATCAGCAAATCACCTTCCGAAAGTACGCGCAGCGATTGTCATCGCCCTAACCATCTCGCGCTCGGCCGGCAGGAGCGCGGGATTCCACACATCGAAGATCAATACGACGCGCAATTCGTCGCTGTCGTTGCGTGCCTCGTGTTCGATCGTGTCGTCGAAGACGATGATCTCGCCGACTTTCCAGCGTAGCTCGTCAAAGCCGACGCGGTAGGAACAGCCTTCCGGCACGACGAGCGGCAGATGCGCGACCAGCCGCGCATTGGTTTCGCCGTGATGCGGCGGTATGCGTGTCCTGGGTGCAAGCGCCGAAAAGAGCGCATTGGGACAAAGGCCGGCAATCTCGGCCAACTGCACTTCGGCAAGCGCCTGCGCCGTCTCGGGACATCGTGCAAGATTTTCTTCCACGCGGATTCCGCCGCGCCACAAATGGAACGCGCTCCAGCGGGTGGAATGGTTCAGTTCCTGCCATTGGTTCACCGGCTCGCCGGGGTTGTAAGCAATGTACGGATCGAACTGATCGCCAGCATTCTGCAGCGCCGCCCGCAGCTCGGCGCGTATCACGTCCGTCCTGGCCTCGAGCGCCGGTACCCAGGGAAATTCCCCGCGGTCGAAGAACGGAATTGCCGGCAGTCGCGGCACGCACAGTTGATTGCTGTCGGACAGGAAGGGCTTCGACTTCCCCGCCATGATCGACGTCGCTTCACGCCAGCGCGCTTGTACCGTGCCAGGCAAGGCGGACTGCAGTGCGACCAGTTCCTTCGTGAGGTGCGCGTGCAGCGAGGCCACGTGCCGGTCAACGACGGCACGCGCCCGCTCGAGCTGCGGCCGCAGCGTCTCCGGCCAATACTCCGGCGATGGAGCAATCTTGAGTGAGCTGGCGTAAGTGGCAGCGGCACTCAGCGGCGTGCCGAAACGTTCGAGCCACGAGCCTTTTACCAGCAGCGCCGGTAGATAGTAGGCGTCGATGGCGAGGGCCGCCTCGAGCGCCTCGCGCTCGCCGGCGCTGTCTCCGGCCTGGCGGCAGGCGCTGCTCAATGTCAGCAACACCAGCAAGTCGCGCGGTGCCCCGGCGCGCGCCGCTACCAACAGCTCGTGACTGCGCCTGATGTCGCCGCGCTGCAGCGCGTGGATGCCGAGACTGAACAATGCCTGTGGATGTTGCGGCTCGGCCTGCAGCACCGTGTGCCATAGCTGTTCCGCTTCCTGCCAACGCCCGGCATTGGCAGCCTGCCCGGCCGCATGGGCGAGCTCGCTCAATCTGCTTTCAGCCACGGCGCCCCGCAGTAAGGGACTCGAACGTTTTCAACCGCCGCCAGGCATCGCCTCGTTGGCGCCCCTGTTTTGCTGGTTTGAGGTCCAGTCCTTGTCGTGCTTGGTGCGCTGCGCATCTTCGCGCAGCGTGGTACAGACTTTTGTTCGGCGCACGAGAGAGCCAGTGATGGACTGATAGCGGCAACGGACGACGTCCTGCGGGTCCAGTGCGGCAGTCGATGGCAGGCGGTCCAGTCTCTCGCGCAGCTTCTCGATCTGCACGGCTGTCTGGCCCTTGACGTCTTGGGGGGTGCGGATCATGGGCCCGAGCGGGCCGCCATCCTGGCCGTACAGTACGACGCCTTCGCCTTCCCCGGAATTGGCGAAAAACACCGCTTTCACCTGAAACCCGCGCTCGGCGCACTCGCCCGCGACGTCACGCACGACATCTTCGAGCTGCGCTGCTTCACCGGAGTAGATCACCACGATGCCTTCGCGCGCGTAACGCAATGCCTGCTTCTGGACCGAGTCGGGGGATTCGGCGCGCACGTCCTTCATCGGTACGTCGATCTCTTTGTTAGGCGCGACTTCGGCATGCGCGGTTCCGGCAACTAACAACGCGGAGGCGAGCGCGACGCGGCAAAGACACCTGAAAACCGGTTTCATACGTCACCTTCATGAGCGGCTGTCTCGCCCGAGTATGCCACTGCAGTCCGCGGCCGCGGGCAAAAAAAACGGCGGGCCCCGCGGCCCGCCGTCACGAGTGGCAATTGACAGAATCTCAGAATCTGAAGTGCACGCCCACGGCGTAAGTCCTGCCCAGCGTCTCGTACGCGCTTGGGAAGGTGTTACCCGAGTTGGAACGTGTATCAGCAGCTTCGTTGCCGACCACCGGCGGTTCCTCCTCGAGGAGGTTGTTGATGCTCAACCGAACGGTCATGTAGTCGGTTGGAGCCCACGAGCCCGCCAGATCGAAATAGTCGAATGAATCGATGTGCTGGAATGCAGGGAACACATCCGGCTCGCCATCACCATCATTATCCGCCGCCTGACCAGGCTCGATGGAGGTCGAGGCGAGATGGCGCCAGAACAGCGTGGCCTGGAAGGGTCCCTTATCCCAGGACGTGCTCTGCAACCAGCGCACACTCGGCAGCGGGTTACCGCACTGGGTGCCGTATTTTCCATTGCAATCGATGATCGGCTGCAGCGCCGAACTCTGCGATTCCTGCGTCAGGTACTTGTTGATGTAGGCCGCGAAGTTCAATGAACCCGCTTTGCCGAGATCGACTCCGAAGCTCGCTTGCAGCTCGATGCCCTCGGCCTGCAGGAAGTCGAGGTTGGTCGTGAACAACTCGACACCCGAGCCATCCACAGTCAAACCGCCACCGACGCGTTTGATCTTCGCGCACTCGCTCGTGATTCCGCCCACATAGCAGGAATCGAGCACTTCCTGTGCGCCGAATTCGTCAATGTACTTCTCGATCTTGATGTCGTAGTAGTCGACCGAGAACACCGGGTTCTTGAGGACGCCAAAGTCCGGCGTCCAGACCAGCCCGACGGTCAACGTGTCCGCCTGTTCAGGCGCCGGAAGCGCATCGAGGTCGGTGCCGAAGAAGCCATTGATCTGCCCAGACACGATGTCTTCGACCGTGCCCACCTGGGCGTTGGTCATTCCGGTATCAATGCAGCGCTGACGCAATGCGGCCGAAATGTTTCCATTTGCGTCCGAGCAGGGATCGGACAGTGCGTTGTCCAGACCGGTGGTTCGCGGCGCAGCGAGCTCACCTACGTTCGGCGCACGCGCAGCGCGCTGCTTCATCGCGCGCAAGCGCACGGTCTCGATCGGCTGCCAGTTGAAGCCGTACTTCCACGTGCTGTCGGTTCCGGTCGGGTTGTAGTCCGAGTAGCGATAGCCGAGCTCGATGTCCAGAGACTCGAAGCCAGGCTTGCCACTCACCACAGGCAGAATGGCCTCGGTGAAGGCTTCCTGAACATCGAAGCCGCCTCTGATAGGCAGCGTGTTGCCACCGGCACCACCCAGACAACTGGCTGGCGCGAGCTTCAGGCATTCGTCCGGAACCGTCGCGGCGCTTTCCTCGCGATACTCGACGCCGAACACGAGTGCCAGCGGACTCTCCGCGGTCGGCAGCTGGATCGCGTTGATCGAGCCGCTGACCGACGCGGCGGCGATCGACTGGACGTAACTCTGCTGTTCGAGG
>JAYTOI010000117.1:0-7700 GCA_043747875.1 Pseudomonadota bacterium
CACCAGCGCGAGCGTCGGCGACTGGAACACCTCGCGGAAGGCGAGGTGATACATGACGGTGGGCTCGTCGGCCTGCGTGACGTGCACGCCCTGGCGCAAGACCCACACCGCCAGGAACGAGCCGATCAGTAGTTTGACTCCGCCGAGCAGCACCCAGCCCGGGCCGGTGCCGATGACGGCGGTCCACCAGCCGATGCGATTCTGCCGGTTGCGGTTGGGCAGGAAGCGTAGATAGTCCACCTGCTCGCCGATCTGCGGCAGCAGCGACAGCAGCACCGAGGCCGCCAGGCCGAACATCATGAAGTTGAAGGTGCCGCCACCGCCGGCGCTGCCGGTCGCGGCATCGACGCCGCCGAAGTCGGTCCAGGCGGCGATTTCCTGCGGGTGCCGGTAGGCGATTATGCAGATGGGCACGAACTGCAGTACCAGCCAGATGGGCTGCGTGACGATCTGCATCTTGCTGATCAGGCTGATGCCGTACAGCGCGATCGGAATGACGACCAGCGAGCTCAGGATGTGTGCGACCCACATCGGGATGTCGAACACCAGGTTCAGCGCCACCGACATGATGCTGGCTTCGATCGCAAACAGCAGGAACGTGAACGAGGCGTAGATGAGCGACGTCACGGTGGAGCCCATGTAGCCGAAGCCCGCGCCGCGCGTGAGCAGATCGATGTCGACGCCGTACTTCGCGGCGTAATACGCGATCGGCAGCCCGATCGCGAACATCAGCACGGCGAACGCGCCGATGGCCCAGGCGACGTTCGGAAATCCGTACAACAGCGTGAGCGTGCCGCCGATGGCTTCGCAGGCGAGAAACGCGATGGGGCCGAGCGCGGTGTTGCCGACGCGCGCGGCCGAGCGCCTGGCGCGCGCGGCCGTAAAGCGCAGCGCGTAGTCCTCGAGTGTCTGGCTGGCCACCCACTGGTTGTACTGGCGGCGCTCGCGAATGACTCGTTGCTGTCTCGGCTTCTGACTCACCGATTCCCCTGCCCTGATTTCCCCGACAGTAGATAGCAACGCGCGTGCCATCGCGCCGCGGCGCGCGCGGGGCCGGTCGCCCGCACGAGTGATCAAGATTCGATCAATTGCCGCATTGGGGTGCAGCCGGTTCGCGCTTCGCACTCTCTTCGCCCAACGGCGCGCGCGCCTACGTCAAATGACGCCTACCTCCGCTGGAACCGGCTTCGTACCGTCACGGCGCAGGGGTACTGCAAACAAGGAACACCATGTCACTCAAACCCATGTTCATCACGGCGGCGGTCGCCGGTTTCGCTGCGATTCCATTCTCGCAGGCACTGGCTGCCGAAATGCCCGAGGTCTCGATCGGCGGCGGAATGCGCACCAGTTTCGTCACTACGGACTTCGATGATGGCGACTCGTTCAGCGACTTCGCCCTCAACAGCGCGCGCCTGTATATCAGCGGCAAGGCCACCGAGAACATCGGCTTCATGTTCAACACCGAGTACAACTCGAACGACGAGGAGATCCGCGTCATCGATGCGGTGGCGCAGATCTCCATGAGTGGCGGCAAGCACAACATCTGGGTGGGACGCTTCCTGCCGCCGAGCGACCGCGCGAATCTCTATGGGCCTTACTACGCCAGCCACTGGGGCGTGTACCAGGACGGCGTGCAGGACGGCTATCCGTTCGAGACCGAGGGCCGCGACGACGGCATCGCGTACTGGGGCCAGTTCGACAAGGTGAAGTTCTCGGTGGGCGCGTTCGACGTAGCGGGTCTGACCACCGGCGACTCGGACACTCTGCTCGCGTCGCGCGTGCAGGTCGACCTCTGGGACGCCGAAGACGGCTACTACCAGAACGGCACGTATTACGGCGAGAAGGACCTGCTGGCCTTCGGCGTCGCGGCGCAGACCGCCGACGCTGGTGAAGCGTACTCGTTCGACTTCCTGCTCGAGAAGAAGCTCGGCAACTCAGGCGTCGTCACGCTCGAGTCCGAGTTCGCCGTTTATGACGGCCTCGGCGGCTACCCGAGCCCGTTGGCCCCGCTCGCCTACGAGAAGACGGACGGCTTCTACGTCCTCGGCGCCTATCTATTCCCCGCCGAGATGGGGCCGGGAAAATTGCAGGTACTGGGCAAGTTCGGCACGGCGACCTACGAGTACCTCGGCGGCGATCTCGACCAGGACACGCTCGAGATCGACCTGAATTACATCATCAAGTCGTTCAACGCGCGCGCCAGCCTGTACTTCCTCGACAAGAGCTTCGATCCGGACGTCGGTGGCGATTCCACGACGATCGGCATCGGCCTGCAAATCCAGATGTGAGGTTCGAATCAATGACAACGAAAATGACACACAAACTCGCCCTGCTCGGCGCCGCCATGGCGCTGACGCTCGCCTCCGCGGCGAACGCGGCCGACACGATCAAGGTCGGCGTGCTGCACTCCCTCTCCGGCACGATGGCGATCTCCGAGACCACCTTGAAAGACACGGTCCTCATGATGATCGAGGAGCAGAACAAGAAGGGCGGATTGCTCGGCAAGAAGCTGGAGGCCGTGGTCGTGGACCCGGCGTCCAACTGGCCGCTGTTCGCGGAGAAGGCCGAGCAATTGCTGGTGAAAGACAAGGTGGACGTGGTGTTCGGCTGCTGGACCAGCGTGTCGCGCAAGTCCGTGCTGCCGGTGTTCGAGAAGAACAACGGTCTGCTGTTCTACCCGGTGCAATACGAGGGCGAGGAGTCCTCGAAGAACGTGTTCTACACCGGCGCGGCGCCGAACCAGCAGGCGATTCCGGCCGTCGACTACCTCATGAAGGACATCGCCGTGAAGCGCTGGGTGCTGGCGGGCACGGACTATGTGTATCCGCGCACGACCAACAAGATCCTCGAGGCCTATCTGAAGGCCAAGGGCGTCGCGCCGGCGGACATCATGATCAACTACACGCCGTTCGGTCACTCCGATTGGCAGTCGATCGTGGCGGACATCAAGAAGTTCGGCTCGTCGGGCAAGAAGACGGCGGTGGTGTCGACGATCAACGGCGATGCGAACGTGCCGTTCTACAAGGAACTCGGCAACCAGAAGATCTCGGCGGAAGACATTCCGGTCGTGGCCTTCTCGGTCGGCGAGGAGGAGCTGTCCGGCATCGATACCAAGCCGCTCGTCGGCCACCTGGCGGCGTGGAACTACTTCGAGAGCATCAAGAACCCAACGAACGACGCATTCATCAAGGCGTGGAAGACGTACACGAAGAATCCGAAGCGCGTGACCAACGATCCGATGGAAGCGCACGTGATCGGTTTCAACATGTGGGTGAAGGCGGTCGAGAAGGCCAAGACCACCGACGTGGGCAAGGTCACCGACGCGATGATCGGGATCGAGTCACCGAACCTCACGGGAGGCATCGCGAAGATGCTGCCCAACCACCACCTGACCAAGCCGGTGTACATCGGCGAGGTGCGCGCGGACGGCCAGTTCGACGTGGTGTGGAAGACGACGGGTCTCGTGCCGGGCGACGCCTGGTCCGATTTCCTGCCGGGCAGCAAGGACATCGAAGCCGACTGGGTCACGTTGAAGTGCGGCAACTACAACACCAAGACGAAGACCTGCTCCGGCCAGAACTACAAGTAGCCAACCCGAACAAGAACGAAGCATTCTGAAGAAATCACTGCACCAGCTAGTCGGGGTCCCGGGCGCGAGCCCGGGACCCGCTTTTTTGCGGTTGCTTCTTGCGCTGCTGGTGGCACTCGCGCTGCTGGTCGCGCCGGCGGCGCGCGCGGCAGACGACATCGCGCTGGGCGCCGCGCTTGCCGAGCTCGCCCATGCCGACGGCTTCGAGGCCAAGCAGGCGGCGGCGGTGAAGGTGGCGAACGTCGCGCATCCGCGCACGCTCGCCGCGCTCGCGGCGTTCGTCGAAGGCCAGTTGCACTATCGTTCCTCTGGAGACGGTTCCTCTGGAGACGCTTCCTCTACAACGGGCGAATCTGCCACACGCATGTTCATCGTCGTCGAGGGCAATCCGACGACCGTGAGCGACGCGCTCACCGGACAGCCGGTCGCCGATGTTTCTCCCGACACGCTCTCCAAACTCACCGCCAACAATGCGCTGCGCAAATCGCTGCGCGGCATGATCGCGAGCTTCAAACTCGCGGATGCGGATTCCGGCACGCGCATCGAAGCCGTCGCCGAGCTGCTGCGCAATCCCGATGAAGCGAACATCGCGCTGTTGCGCGAGCACCTCGGGGCCGAGAAGGATTCCGACGTGCGCGAGGCCATCGCGCGCGGACTCGCCCTGGCCGATCTCGAATCTGCGGACGCCGACAAGCGACTCGCGGCCATCGCGGCGCTCGATGACTCCTTGAACCTGGAATTTCGCAACCGTCTCGAAGCCATGGTGACGCCCGACGCCGCCGGCGCCTACCCGGAGCCCGACCAGCGCGTGCGCGAGGCGGCACGCTCGTTGATCCAGTCCATCGACAGCTCGCGCAAGTTCTACTCGACCATCGAGACGCTGTTCTTCGGCCTCAGCACCGGCTCCATACTGGTGCTCGTCGCCATCGGCCTCGCCATAACGTTCGGCGTCATGGGCGTCATCAACATGGCGCACGGCGAGCTCATGATGCTCGGCGCCTATTGCACGTTCGCAGTCCAGCAGATATTCCCAAACTACATTGGCGCGTCGGTGATCATCGCGATCCCGCTGGCGTTCCTCGTGTCCGGCGCGGTCGGCGTGCTCATCCAACGCTTCATCGTGCGCTACCTGTCGGGCCGGCCGCTGGACACTTTGTTGGCCACGTTCGGCCTGAGCCTCATCCTGCAACAGGCGGTACGCACGTATCAGGCCAACAACGTGCCGGTGCAGACGCCGCAGTGGATGTCCGGTCCCATCCAGATCAATGAGGCCCTGTCGCTGACCTACAACCGGCTGTACGTGTTCCTCTTCGCGCTGATCATGTTCGCGCTGCTGCAGTTCGTGCTGAAGAAGACCTCGCTGGGTCTCAAGGTGCGCGCGGTGTCGCAGAACCGCGCGATGGCCAAGGCCATGGGCGTGCGCACCGAGTGGGTGGACGCGATGACGTTCGGGCTCGGCTCGGGCATCGCGGGCGTGGCCGGCGTCGCGCTCAGCCAGCTCACGAACGTCGGCCCCAATCTCGGCCAGGGCTACATCATCGATTCATTCATGGTGGTCGTGTTCGGCGGAGTCGGCAACCTCTGGGGCACGCTGATCGGCGGCACTTCGTTGGGCATCGTCAACAAGGTGCTCGAGCCCTGGGTCGGCGCGGTGACCGCAAAAATCCTCGTGCTGGTCGCCGTGATCCTGTTCATCCAGAGGCGCCCGCGCGGTTTGTTCCCGCAGAAGGGCCGGGCGGCGGAGGGCTGATGCCGCGTACCACCTTCATCGAACTGCTGCTCGGCGAGCGCGGCACGCAGGTGTTCCTGCTCGCGCTGTCGGCGCTCATGGTCGCAGTGCCCGTGCTGCACCTCGCGGTTCCCGCGGACTCGGCGCTGCACGTGTCTACCTACACGATGACGCTGCTCGGAAAATACCTCACGTACGCGTTGCTCGCAGTCGCGGTCGACCTGGTGTGGGGATACGTCGGCATCCTGTCGCTGGGCCATGCCGCGTTCTTTGCGCTGGGCGGCTATGCGATGGGCATGTACCTCATGCGACAGATCGGTTCACGCGGGGTGTACGGCGATCCGGTGCTCACCGACTTCATGGTGTTCCTGAACTACAAGGAGCTGCCGTGGTTCTGGCACGGCTTCGACATGTTCTGGTTCGCCGGCGTCATGGTCGTGCTGGCGCCCGGGTTACTGGCGCTGGTGTTCGGCTGGCTGGCCTTTCGTTCGCGCGTGACCGGCGTCTATCTATCGATCATCACGCAGGCGCTCACCTATGCGCTGCAGCAGGCGTTCCTGCAGAACAACATGGGCTTCGGCGGCAACAACGGCCTGACCGACTTCAAGGACATCCTCGGCATGCCCATCAACGCGCCGGGCACGCGCGTGGGGTTGTTCGTCGCGTCGGCGGTCGCGCTGCTGCTGGGCTACCTGGCGTGCCGTTACATCACCTTGTCGCGTGCCGGACGCGTGGTGCAGGCCATCCGTGATGCCGAGAGCCGCACGCGGTTCATCGGCTATCGGGTCGAGAGCTACAAGCTGTGGATGTTCGTGTTCTCCGCCGTGCTGGCCGGAATCGCCGGAGCGTTGTACGTGCCGCAGGTGGGCATCATCAACCCGAGCGAAATGTCGCCGGCGGCGGGCATCGAGATCGCCATCTGGACCGCAGTGGGCGGGCGCGGCACGCTGGTCGGCCCGATCGTCGGCGCGTTTTTTGTCAACGGCGCCAAGAGCTGGTTCACCCAGGCTTTCCCCGAGTTCTGGTTGTACTTCCTGGGTGCGCTGTTCATCGCGGTGACCTTGTTCCTGCCGCGCGGCATCGTTGGCCTGGTGCGCAAGGCCAAGGAGCGCGCGTCATGACGCCGGAACTGATGGAAGCCGGCGCGCGCGTTCGCGCAGCACGGGCGCGCCAGCAAGCGGCAACGGGTGGCTCGGGTGGCCAGGGCACCAGCTACAGCCGCGTCGTGCGCCCCGGTGAACTGGACGTGGCGCATGGCGCAATCCTGTACCTGGACGACATCACAGTCAGCTTCGACGGTTTCAAGGCGCTGAACGCGTTGTCGTTGAGCATCAGCGCGGGCGAGCTGCGCTGCATCATCGGGCCCAATGGCGCGGGCAAGACGACGATGATGGACGTGATCACCGGCAAGACCCGGCCCGATCTGGGCAAGGCCTTCTTCGGCTCGACCATCGACCTGCTGCGCCTGCGCGAGAGCGAGATCGCTTCGGCCGGCATCGGCCGCAAGTTTCAGAAGCCCACGGTGTTCGAGCAACTGAGCGTGTTCGAGAACCTGGAGCTGGCGCTCAAGGCCGACCGCGGCGTCAAGGCATCGATGTTGTTCCGCCTGAACGGTGAGCAGCTCGACCGCATCGGTTCGATGCTGACCCTGATCCACCTGAAAGACAGCGCCCAGCGCACCGCCGGCCTGCTGAGCCACGGCCAGAAGCAGTGGCTGGAGATCGGCATGCTGCTGATGCAAGACCCCAAGCTGCTGCTGCTGGACGAGCCGGTGGCCGGCATGACCGACGAAGAGACCGAGCGCACCGCCGAGCTGTTTTTGTCGCTCGAAGGGAACCACTCGCTGGTGGTGGTCGAGCACGACATGAAGTTCATTGGCGCGCTCACCCAAGGCAAGGCGACAAAAAAAGTGACGGTGCTGCACGAAGGCAGCGTGCTGGCCGAAGGCACGCTGGCCGAGTGCCAGGCGAACGACAAGGTGGTTGAGGTTTACCTGGGTCGGTGATGCTCAAGATTCAAGGCGTCAATCAGTACTACGGCGGCTCGCACATATTGCGCAACGTCGGCTTCGAGGCCCACGCGGGCGAGGTCACGGTCGTGCTCGGTCGCAACGGCGTGGGCAAGACCACGCTGCTGAAGAGCCTGATGGGCGTGGTGCCGGTCAAGACCGGAACCATCACGCTGGCCGGTGACGACATCACGCGCGACCCGCCCTACGAGCGTGTGCGCAAGGGCATGGGCTATGTGCCGCAGGGCCGCGAGATCTTCTCCCGGCT
Organism: Pseudomonadota bacterium; assembly: GCA_043747875.1. GTDB lineage: Bacteria > Pseudomonadota > Gammaproteobacteria > Steroidobacterales > Steroidobacteraceae > CADEED01. The sequence goes on from JAYTOI010000117.1 coordinate 7,595, forward strand.
GACGGTCGAGGACAACCTGCGCATGGGGCTGGCGGTCAAGACCGGCGGCAGCGCGGTGCCGGCCGAGCTGTTCACGCTGTTCCCGGTGCTGCAGCAGATGCTGCAC
>JAYTOI010000118.1:0-17528 GCA_043747875.1 Pseudomonadota bacterium
GCCATCGTCGGGGAGATCAAGCCCGACGGACAGCTCGAGATCATTGGCCTTGGCAGCCATCCGTCCCGCGGATTGAAGAAGGGAGTGGTGGTGAACATCGAGTCGACGGTGCAATCCATCCAGCGGGCAGTGGAGGAGGCCGAGCTCATGGCCGGCTGCGAGATCCGCGCGGTTTTCGCGGGTATCGCGGGCTCGCACGTGCGTTCGCTGAACTCGCACGGCGTCGTCGCGATCCGCGACCGCGAGGTGAGCCACGCGGATGTCGAACACGTGGTCGACGCGGCGAAGGCCGTCGCGATCCCGGCGGATCAGAAGATCCTGCACGTGCTGCCGCAGGAATTCATCATCGACGGCCAGGAAGGCATCCGCGATCCCATCGGCATGTCGGGCGTGCGTCTCGAGGCGAAGGTGCACATCGTCACCGGCGCCGAGAGCGCGGCCAACAACATCGAGAAGTGTATCCAGCGCTGCGGCCTCGACGTCGACGACATCGTGCTCGAGCAGCTGGCCAGCAGCTTCGCGTGCCTCACCGAGGACGAGAAGGAGCTCGGAGTCTGCATCATCGACATCGGCGGCGGCACGACCGACCTCGCGGTGTTCTCGCAGGGGGCCATTCGCCATACGGCAGTCATACCCATCGCCGGCGACCAGGTGACCAACGACATCGCGGTGTCGATGCGTACACCGACGCAGTACGCCGAGGACATCAAGGTCAAGTATGCCTGCGCGCTGTCGCAGCTCGCGAATCCGGACGAGAGCATCGAGGTGCCGTCGGTGGGCGACCGGCCCGCGCGCCGCCTGGCGCGCCAGACGCTGGCCGAGGTGGTCGAGCCGCGCTACGAGGAGTTGTTTGGCCTGGCGCGCGAGGAGCTGCGCCGCAGCGGCTTCGAGGAAATCATCGCGGCGGGCATCGTGCTCACGGGCGGCAGCGCGCGCATGGAAGGCGCCATCGAGCTGGCCGAAGAGGTGTTCCACGTGCCGGTGCGCCTGGGCGTCCCGCAGCACATCAAGGGCCTTTCCGACGTGGTGCGCAACCCTATCTACTCGACCGGCGCCGGCCTGCTGCTGTACGCGCGCGACAACGCGCTGGCGGGCAACCGCGGCAAGTCGATCGCAGGCAATGCGCGCTCGATGGCCGAGCGCATGAAGAATTGGTTTCAGGGGAACTTCTAGTGCGGGTCTGCCGCGCTGAAGAGATTGTTAGAGTCTTAACGAAGCTGACAGCTTTCGATTTACCAGTGAAGGAGCGACACAATGTTTGAATTGATGGATGCTTACAGCCAGAACGCTGTAATCAAGGTGATAGGAGTGGGCGGCGGCGGCGGCAACGCGGTCGCGCACATGGTGACGAGCGGCATCGAGGGCGTGGAGTTCATGTGCATCAACACCGATGCGCAGGCGCTCAAGCACTCGAAGGTGAAGACCTCGCTGCAGATCGGATGCAACATCACGAAGGGCCTCGGCGCGGGCGCCGATCCGGAAGTCGGCCGCCAGGCGGCGATGGAAGATCGCGACCGCATCGTCGAGATGATCGAAGGGTGCGACATGCTGTTCATCACCGCTGGAATGGGCGGAGGCACGGGCACGGGCGCCGCGCCGGTGGTCGCGCAGGTCGCGAAGGAGCTCGGCATCCTGACGGTGGCCGTGGTCACGCGTCCATTCGAGATGGAAGGCGGCAAGCGCACGCTGGTCGCGAATCACGGCTTGTCCGAGCTCGGCAAGTACGTCGACTCGCTGATCACCATCCCCAATCAGAAGTTGCTCACGGTGCTCGGCGCCAAGACGACTCTGTTGGACGCGTTCAAGAGCGCCAACCACGTGTTGCAGGGAGCGGTGCAAGGCATCGCCGAGCTGATCACGCGTCCGGGTCTGATCAACGTCGACTTCGCCGACGTGCGCACCGTGATGAGCGAGACCGGCATGGCCATGATGGGTACGGGCGTGGCGCGCGGTGAGAATCGCGCGAAGGAAGCGGCCGAGATGGCCGTCTCCTCACCGTTGCTCGAGGACATCAACCTCCAGGGCGCGCACGGCATCCTCGTGAACGTCACGGCCGGCATGGATCTGTCGATCGGCGAGTTTCAGGAGGTGGGCACCATCGTGAAGCAGTTCGCATCCGATGACGCGACGGTGGTCGTGGGAACGGTCATCGATCCGGAGCTGTCGGATGAGATGCGGGTTACGGTCGTGGCGACTGGCCTCGGCCGACCGGAGGTCGCGGTCACCGGACGTTCACCGTATGGTCGCGAAGTCCCGACTTTGCAGAAGGTCGCTCCGCCGGCCGTACAGCAAGCGGCCGAACCCCCGATGCGCGTCGTGCCCAGACGCCCGCTGACGGCAGCGGACTACGCGGCGCTCGACAAGCCGGCGGTACAGCGCCAGCGCGCGGTGGGTGACGGATTGCACGGCACGACGCAGTCCGAGGATGTGCTCGATATCCCGGCTTTTCTGCGGCGTCAGGCCGACTGAATCGGGACGGCTTGGCAGACTGGGTTGAGACAAACGTGTTAGGGTAGCGCCCCTTTTGAGGGCACGGTGCCGCTACGGTCGATGGGCCAATGCCTATAGGACCGGGTGGCCGCTCCCCGTGCCCCATCCATGATGGCCCTTGCTTCATGGACATGGGGGCGGCGCTACCCCGGCACCCCCAATATGTGTCACGGGGTCGGAAATTCATGCTCGGACAACGCACTCTCAAAAATTCGATCCGCGCCCAGGGCGTAGGCATGCACACGGGCAAGAAAGTCCTCATGACTTTGCGGCCCGGCCCGCCCGACTCCGGCATCGTGTTCCGACGCACTGATCTCGATCCTCCGGCCGAAGTTCGCGCGCAAGCGAACAACGTCGGCGATACGCAACTCGGCACCACGTTGATCGACGGCGAAGCCCGCGTCTCGACGGTCGAGCACCTGCTGTCGGCGTTCGCGGGGCTGGGCATCGACAACGCCCACGTCGACGTGAGCGCACCGGAGGTGCCGATCATGGACGGCAGCGCGGGTCCGTTCGTGTTCCTGCTGCAGTCCGCCGGTTTCGAAGAGCAGCGCGCCGCGAAGAAGTTCGTGCGCATCAAGCAACGCGTGCGCGTCGAAGACGGCGACAAATGGGCGGAATTCCGGCCCTTCGACGGTTTCAAGGTGAACTTCGAGATCGAGTTCAATCACCCGCTGTTCAAGCGCCGCTCGCAGAAGGCGTCGATGGATTTCTCCACGACCTCGTACCTCAAGGAAGTTTCGCGCGCTCGCACCTTCGGGTTCATGCGCGACCTCGAAATGCTGCGCGCCCGCAATCTCGCGCTCGGCGGCAATCTCGACAACGCCATCGTGCTCGACGATTTCCGCGTGCTCAACGAGGATGGCCTGCGCTACGAAGACGAGTTCGTGAAACACAAGATTCTCGACGCCATCGGCGATCTCTATCTACTCGGGCACAGCCTCATCGGCGAGTTCAGCGGCCACAAGTCCGGTCACAAGCTCAACAATCAACTGCTCCGCAAGCTCATCGCCGAGACTTCGACGTGGGAATCGGTGGTGTTCGAGAAGCCCTCGGACGCGCCCATCGCCTACGTCCAGCCGCCTCCGGTGGCTGCCGGTTCGGCGATCTAGAACGCTCATTTCCGTGAACCCGGTCCGATTTGGCGGCAGGGCATTGCCGCCTTTCTGCGCGGCCCCGTCGACGCAGTTCCAGACTTTGAATCCGCGCACGTATTGAAGATGCAGCTCGATGCACCGTGGCCGATACCACGGGGCGGAGGAGCATGTGTCGTCGGACGCCGTTAACCAAGCCAAGGTCAATCGCAGAGATCTGCTGCTGGGTGCCATTTTCCTGGTGGGCGGCGCGGCGGCCCTGACCCGTTTCACGGGCAGGGGTGCGGCGAATCGCATGTCCGCAGCCACGCTGGGTGCCGAGCGAATGGCACTGCTCGAGCAGGTGGCCGAAGTGCTCGTCCCCACCACCGACACGCCCGGCGCCATTGCGGCCGGCGCGCCTGCGTTCGTGTGCGAGTTGCTCGAGAACTGGAGCTCGGCGGATACGCGCGCGCAAATTTTCGGCGTACTGGAAGCCATCGACCAGGCCTCATGGTCGAAGTTCGGCGCGGCGTTTCTCGAGCTCGCGCCCGAGCGTCGGCTCGACATCATGCGCGTCTACGACGCCGACGCGATCGCAAGACAGGATCCCGCGTACGCCCGTTTCAAATATCTCGTGCTCGTCGGCTACTACCAGTCCGAAGTCGGCGCGACGCAGGAATTACGCTTCGAGCTCGTGCCTGGCGCCTGGCGCGCCTGCGTGCCACTCGCCGAGATCGGCCGCGCGTCCGCGGTCTGAGCGAGCCACCATGGATTTCGATGCCATCGTCGTCGGCTCCGGGATCACCGGAGGCTGGGTCGCCAAGGAGATGTGCGAGCGCGGCCTCAAGACGCTCATGATCGAGCGCGGCCGCCATGTCGATCACAAATCCGATTACCTCGATTTTACGCCGCCATGGGAAATGGCAAATCGCGGCATGGTCGCGGAGGCCGAGGTCGCCGAGCACTATCCGATTCAGAGCCAGTGCGGCGCGTTCAACTCCGCCACGAAGCAGTGGTGGGTGAAAGACAGCGAGCATCCGTATTCGACGCCGGCGGGCAAGCCGTACATCTGGGTGCGCGGTTATCACCTCGGTGGCCGCTCGATCACGTGGGGCCGCCAGACGTATCGATTGAGCGACGTCGATTTCAATTCGCGTCAGGCCGAAGGCCACGGCGCCGACTGGCCGATCCGTTACGCGGACATCGCGCCTTGGTACGACCACGTCGAGCGATTCGCGGGAATATCGGGACAGAGCGAAGGCCTCGCGCAACTGCCCGACGGGCCATTCCTGCCGCCCATGGAACTCAACTGCGTCGAAATGGCCTTCAAGAAACAGATCGAGGGCGATCATCCGACGCGACGCGTGACCGTGGGTCGCTGCGCGCATCTGTCCGAGCCCACGGCGGAGCACATCGCACTGGGACGCGGCCCTTGCCAGTTGCGCAGTGTCTGCGAGCGCGGCTGCGGCTATGGAGCATATTTTTCGTCGCTGTCAGCCACGCTGCCGGCGGCGCAGCGCACCGGCAATCTGACCATCGTCACCGATTCCATCGTCGAGCAGCTCGACTACGACCCGAAGAAGCGGCGTGTGTCGGGCGTGCGCGTCATCGATGCGAAGACGAAAGAGGGCCGCAGCTATCAGGCGCGCGTCGTGTTCCTGTGCGCGTCGACGCTCGCGAGCGCGCAGATCATGCTGGCCTCCGGGTCGGAGTCGTTCCCGCACGGATTGGCCAACCGCTCGGATGCGCTCGGCCGCCACCTCATGGATCACGTGGTCGGCATCGGCGCGGCCGGCCAGCATCCGGGCTTCCTCGACCGCTATTACTACGGCCGGCGGCCCACGGGCTTCTATCTACCGCGCTACATCAACGTCACCGAGCGCGCCGACGTCGATTTCGTGGGCGGCTTCGCGTTCCAAGGTTATGCCGTACGAGATAGCTGGGGGCGCGGCGCTGGCGAGGCTGGCGTCGGCACCGATCTCAAGAACCGGCTACGCACTCCGGGTCGGTGGAAGTTGGAGTTGTACGGCTTTGGCGAGATGCTGCCGAACGCCAACAATCGGGTCACGCTGCACGCCACGCGCAAGGATCAGTGGGGCATTCCGCTGCTGCATATCGACTGCGAGCATGGCGAAAACGAGCGCCGGATCGCGGTGCGCGCCAGTCGGGATGCGACGCAGATGCTGAAGGCCGCCGGGTGCAAGAACGTGGTGAGCTGGGACGATGTGAGGCCGCCCGGCCATTGTGTGCACGAGATGGGCAGCGCCCGCATGGGACGGGATCCCGCCACCTCGGTCCTGAATGCGTACAACCAGGCCCATGACGTGGTGAATCTGTTCGTGACCGATGGCTCGTGCATGGTGTCGTCGGGGTGCACGAACCCCTCGCTCACCTATATGGCCCTTTCAGCGCGCGCGGCGAACTATGCCGCCGACCTCATCCAGGCCGGCCAGATCTGAGCCGCTCCGGGCCGCGCGCGGTGCGCCGAGCCCCGAGCCACCGCCGTTCATCCGTTCCTGGTGGCGTGTCGGGGCCGTACACGGACTACGAAATCGCGATATCCGGGAGTCTTCTCGCGTAGCGAACCTTCCGCTTCCGCGAGCGCGAATCGCGCCCGAACGGCCCAGGCGGAAGATTCCACCGTTACCGTAATCCTTCCACTATTCAAGGTGATGGCATTTACCTTAACCGCCAATTCGGGTCCCAATGCCTTCAGTACTGCGACGTGCCACTCGGACTCCTCCGGTTGCGAACGGGCACGCTGCGTGAGAGCTGACAGACGGGCGGACATTAAGTCTGCCACCGTGCGGGGAGTGCCCCCCAGGCGGGCCGTTTGCTTGTCTCGGTACGGTCTTTTGGGCATAGTTTCGCGCCTGCTGGACCTTACGGTTTCACCTGATAAATTTCGAGGGAACGGACAATGAGGTCGACAGCAGTGTGCAAGGCTTTGAAGATTTTTGCGCCGCGCGCTGCAGCCGCTTCCATGGCGTTTGGTAGTTCAAGCGAAGCCGCCATGGAGCTCGCGCGATGAACATCATCTTCTTCTCGCGCCGCGAAGGAAGAGCCCGTCATTTCAATCTTGGCCACCCCGTGGCCGTCGTGTCGTTCGCCGCCGTTCTGGTCGCCATTCTCGCCGCAGCCTTCAGCCTCGGATTGAAAATCGGTGAGAGCAATCAGCCGGGCGGTGTGGTGGCCTGGAACGCCACGCTGGCCGAGCAGCAGTCGGAGATCCGCGAACTCAAGGCCGAGCTGCAGCGCCGCGTCGATGCCGTCGCGATGCGCATTGGTCAGATGAACGCCCATGTCATTCGCCTCGATGCGCTGGGCAAGCGCCTCACGCAAATGGCGAACATCGACAACCGCGAATTCGACTTCGACAGCACGCCGGCCATGGGCGGTCCGGAGTCCGACATCGGCGCCGCGACGCAGGTGCCCGATCTCAGCGCCATGCTCAATGGCCTGGAACAGAAGATTTCTTCGCGCGACGCGCAGCTTGCGGCGCTCGAGAACGCGCTGCTCTCGAAGAAGCTCGACGAGCAGATCCGCCCGGATGGCCGTCCGGTGAAAGCAGGCCACATCTCCTCGTATTTCGGCGAACGCCAGGATCCGTTCAACGGTCACCAGGCGTTCCACAAGGGCATCGATTTCGCGAGCCCGCAGGGTTCGGACGTGGTCGCGGTGGCAGCCGGCGTCGTAACGTTCTCGGGCGAGAAGGCGGGCTACGGCAACCTCGTCGAGGTCAGCCACGGCAACAGCCTCATCACGCGATACGGCCACAATCAGAGTCTGGCGGTCGGCATTGGCCGTACCGTCGCGCGCGGCGACACGCTGGCGTATGTCGGTTCCACGGGCCGTTCGACTGGCCCGCACGTTCATTTTGAAGTGCTCAAGGAAGGCCGGCAGATCGATCCGCTGACGTTCATCGGCAGATAGCCAGGGGCTCGCGCCCCGAATTCAATCGCCGCCGAAGCGGCGTCGACCATATAAATGGTCTCTTCCCTTTAAATATCCTTCGCGAATCCCGAGAAACCCAACCCGGTACCGATTTGAAACAAGTACCGCTTTGGGTGGGTCTATCCGTAGAATACCGGCCCCGGTCTCGCGGCTCAGTCTAAGTAGCTGTCCGCCTTGAAGTTTTCTCGCAAGGATTCTGTAAGTGCCCAACCTTCTGACGCGGCTCTTCGGCAGTCGCAACGAACGCATCATCCGCGGCTATGAGGCGACGGTACGCAAGTCCGCCTCCTTCGAAACCGCGCTTCAGGCTCTGAGCGACGAGGCGCTGCGTGAGAAGACCGGCGAGTTCCGCAAGCGCCTCGCCGACGGCGAGACCCTGAGCCAAATCGCTCCCGAGGCTTTCGGGGTGGTCCGCGAGGCTTCGCGCCGCACGCTCAAGATGCGGCACTTTGACGTGCAGCTCATCGGCGGTCTGACGCTCAACGAAGGCCGCATCGCCGAGATGCGCACCGGCGAAGGCAAGACGCTGATGTCCACGCTGGCGGCGTATCTGAATGCGTTGCCGAGCGAGGGTGTGCACGTAGTCACGGTCAACGAATACCTCGCGCAGCGCGACGCCGATTGGATGGGGCCCATCTACAAATTCCTCGGGCTCACCGTCGGCGTCATCAAGAACGCGCAGGACTCCGCCGAAAAGCGCGCCGCCTATCGCTGCGACATCACCTACGGCACCAACAACGAATTCGGCTTCGACTACCTGCGCGACAATCTCGCGTTCAGTCTCGACGACCGCGTGCAACGCGGCTTGTCTTTCGCCATCGTCGACGAAGTGGACTCGATCCTCATCGACGAGGCGCGGACGCCGTTGATAATTTCCGGCCCTGCTGAAGAGAACGACGAGCTGTACATCAAGGTGAATCAGCTCGTGCCGCGGCTCACGAAACAGGATGCCGAGGACGGCCCGGGCGATTACAGCGTCGACGAGAAGCAGAAGCAGACGCATCTCACCGAGACCGGCCACGAAGTGGTCGAGCAGTTGATGTCCGAGTCGGGGCTGCTGCGCGAGGGCGAGAGCCTCTACGACCCGTCGAACATCCGCCTGATGCATCACCTCAACGCGGCGCTGCGTGCGCACGCAATCTACAAGCGCGATGTGGAATACATCGTGCGCGGTGGCGAAGTGATCATCGTCGACGAATTCACCGGCCGCACGATGCCCGGCCGGCGCTGGTCCGACGGCCTGCACCAGGCGGTCGAAGCGAAAGAAGGCGTGCGCGTACGGGCTGAGAACCAGACCGTCGCGTCGATCACCTTCCAGAATTATTTCCGCCTCTACAAGAAGCTCTCCGGCATGACCGGCACGGCGGATACGGAAGCGCCGGAGTTCATGCAGATCTACGGCCTCGAAGTGGTCGTGATCCCGACGCACAAGCCGATGGTCCGCAAAGATCATTCGGACTTCGTCTATCTGACGCAGGGCGACAAGTACAAGGCGATCATCGAGGACATCGAAGATTGCGTGCAGCGCCAGCAACCGGTGCTGGTGGGAACCACCTCCATCGAGAGCTCGGAGCTGATCTCCGGCGAGCTGCAGAAGCACGACATTCCGCACGACGTGCTCAATGCGAAGCAGCACGAGCGCGAGGCGCACATCGTCGAGAACGCCGGCATGCCGGCCAAAGTGACGATTGCCACGAACATGGCCGGTCGCGGAACCGACATCAAGCTCGGCGGCAATCTCGAAGCGGAGCTCGAGGTGGCCACGAAGACCGCGACCGACGCGGGCACGGCGCTCGATGAGCTGACGGAAGCGCGCCTGCGCTCGGAGTGGCAGGAGCGGCACGACAAAGTGGTCAACGCCGGCGGCCTGCACATCATCGGCACCGAGCGTCACGAATCCCGCCGCATCGACAATCAGCTGCGTGGCCGTTCCGGCCGCCAGGGCGATCCGGGCTCGAGCCGGTTCTATCTATCGATGGAAGACAACCTCATGCGGATCTTCGGCGATCCGAATCGCACGAAGAAGTGGCTGGCGATGGCCGGCATGAAGGAAGGCGAGGTCATCGAGAGCGGCATGCTCACGCGTCAGATCGAGAAGGCGCAGCGCAAGGTCGAATCGCACAACTTCGACATCCGCAAGCAGTTGCTCACGTTCGACGACGTCGCGAACGACCAGCGCAAGGTCATCTATCAGCAGCGCACCGAGCTCATGGGCGCCAGCGATCTCGCCGATGCCATCCGCGGCATCCGCGCCGAGGTCGTCAGCGGCATCCTCGATACGCACCTGCCGTCGAACGTCAGCCACGAGGAGTGGAATCTCGACGGCCTCGCCCAGTCGATCGCGAAGAATTTCTCGGCGCAGGTCGATCCTGTGCAGTGGCTCAAAGACCAGCACGAGCTCGAGGAAGCCGCGCTGCGCGGCCGCGTCATCGGCGCCATCGATGCGATGTACGACGCGAAGGTCCAGCGTCTCGGCGAGCCGCTCATGCGGCACATCGAGAAGGACATCATGCTCAAGGTGCTCGACCAGCAATGGCGCGAACATCTCGGCGCGATGGACTATCTACGCCAGGGCATCCACCTGCGTGGCTACGCGCAGAAGGACTACCGGTTCGAGTACAAGCGCGAGGCATTCGAGCTGTTCGCCGCAATGCTCGAGCGCATCAAGTTCGACACGGTCACCATCCTCGCAACGCTCGACGTGCAGGTGAAGTCGCCCGAGCAGATCGAGCGCGAGGAAGAGGCGCGCCGCGCGCGGCTCAATCGCGCGCTCCAGGCGCAGCACGCCGAGGCGCAATCGCTGGGCGTGCCGGGTCCGGAGCCTCAGCTGCAGCAGCCACAGCTGCCGCCCCCGGGGCCACGCGCCGCACCGCAGCAGCAGCCCGTGCGCGTGGCGCAGAAGGTCGGACGCAATCAGCCCTGTCCCTGCGGCAGCGGCAAGAAATTCAAGAACTGTCACGGCGTGCTCGAAGGTGTCGAGTAGTTGCGATGAAACCGCGCCTGCGCGTGGTCGCCGCGGCGTTGTTCGATGCGCAGCGGCGCGTGCTGATCGCGGAACGGCCCGCGGGCAAACACATGGCCGGCTGGTGGGAATTTCCCGGCGGCAAAGTGGGCCCGGACGAGACCGATCGCGACGCGCTGGCGCGCGAACTGCGCGAGGAGCTCGGAATCGAAGTGTGTCCCGACTGCGAGGTAGCGACGCTGCAGCACGACTATCCGGATCGCACCGTCGATCTCGTGTTGTGGACCGCGACGCTCACGCACGGTACGCCGCGCGGACTCGACGGGCAGCAATTGAAGTGGGTGGATTGTCGGCTTCTCGGCAATGAGCGCCTCCTGCCCGCCGATGCGCCCTTCGTGGCCGCATTGCAGTTGATATGATCCGACGCGCGCAAAACTGACGGAACTCATCATGGCCCAGGAACAACAGCTCCCCGAAATCAAACTCGACGCGAGCCAGCTCTATCGCGAAGAGATCTTCACCGACCGCAAAGCGGGCACGCTGCGGCGATTGGTGCCCGTGAAGAGCGACGGCAGCGACGATGCATCGCGCCCGGTGCTCTACTCGGGCCAGACGCAGCTGCTGACGCCCGCGGGCGTGCTGCCGCTGGCGTTCGAGCTCGAGGCCACGACGCTCGAAGCGGCGTGTGCGCAGTTCCCCGATGCGGTGAAGATCGCAATCGAGCAGGCGATCGAAGAAGCGCGCGAGATGCGGCGCGAGCAGGCGTCGCGCATCGTGGTGCCGGAAACCGGCGGAATGCCGCCCGCGGGCGGCGGCGGACGCATCAAACTGTAGCAGGCCTTTCCCGCGTCCCGGTCAGCAGCGCTGGCGGCTCATGCGGCCGCTCTCTCCGCCACCTCTGTCATGAGGATGCGCAGTCCGTTCCGGGCGGCCTGACTATTCATCGAAGCTCCCCTGGAACATCGAGCTGCGACAACTCCCATTCCAGATTGCGCACCACCTGCGGCTCGAAGATGGGATCGAGCCGATAGAAGAATCGTCCGCGCCCGGCCTTCTCGAAAAGGCCCTGCAATATCTTCCTCCTGCCGGCGCGAAATAGTGCGTCAGGCATGGAGGCATGCTCCTGACGAATGCCCGCGGCGTATGCCGCGTAAAGGTCCTGCCCCAGGCCGAAGATCCCAAGGTCGGCATCGTGGATCGCTCGCTCTTCGGGATCGTCAGTGGGGCAGTGGTCTCGCGTGTACAGGATGAGCGCGCTCGCCGCATCGAGCAGCGCCGGCGACAGCGCGAGTGGACCTAACTGTTCGCGCATGGCGGCGGCGCTGCGCTCCTCGTTCGAGCCGTCGTGTGGCGCATGAATCGCATCATGAAACAGCGCCGCCAGGAGAACCGCGGTGGTTGCCTCCGGTTCCAGCGATCTGAGCAGCGACATCACAAGCAACAACTGCTCCACGTTGTGATATCGGCGATGTGGCTCGGTGTACTGGTGCAAAAGCCACTTCTGGACGTCCTGAAGTTTCTGATATTGCGAGCGCCAAGCATCCATCTGCGCAGCGGACTGTGCAGCGATCTGCGCATTGGTGGGTGCTCGCGCCCAGCCGAAATGCCACCAGCGGGGTTTCCGCTGCGCCGCAAGCCGCCTCGTTGCCGACTGTGCCTCCTCGAACTCAGCTCGGCGGCTCAGGCGGCTGACTTCGTCGTGCAGCTGATGACTGCAACCGTCGGCGCTGCGCGGCGAAAACAATTCGCACGGCTTGGCATACGCGTAGCCACGCCTGCAAATCGAAAACACCCAATGAAAGAACTCCTCCGGAGCTCTTTTATGGCTGGCAACTATCTCGAGAAACCCGAGCACCTGCCACTCCCACGTGCCGAAGAGCTGCGGCGCGATCCGCTCGCGAATCGCTTTGATCTCGGCATGGTCGAATCCGACTTCATTCAGCCGTTGCGTTGTCGACCTGTCGTTCTCGGGCGTGAATTCGGTATCCAGGAATGGTTCGCAGAGCAACATCCAAGGATCGCTCCCGCCGAGCACGCGGATTCGGTGATTGCGCACGAACTCGCGCAAAGCCAGTTCCTTTTCTTTGGGGAACAACAGCACCGCGCCACTGCGCAGGAGAACCTGGTATTCCACGATACCCACGAATATGAGCTCGATGTCCCGCGGGCTTATGTGTTCGAGCGCATTGCGCGGCGGATACGCCGCCGGATACGACCGGAAACAGAGGTGTCCGGGGTACACCGTGACGTCCAGGTTGCGAATCACCACCGTGTCTTTCTCGAAGCCGCCCGGATCAGCGCGGTCCGGCGCCCAATTCCCGATCGAAGAACCGCACGATGTTCGCGTGCGCGTGCAGTCCCGTCCCGCTCTGCCGGGTCAGCCCGTGTTTGGCCCCAGGGTAAGTCATGAGATCGAACGGCTTCTGCAGGTCCTGCAGCTTCTTCATCAACGCGGTGCTGTGCGCGAACAGCACGTTGTCGTCGGCCATGCCGTGTACCAGCAGCAGCGGCCGGCGCAATCCCGCAGCGTATTCGAACACGTTGCTCGCGGCGTAGCCGTCGGGATTCGCCTGCGGAGTAGATAGATAGCGTTCGGTGTAGTGGGTGTCGTACAGCGCCCAGTCGGTCACGGGCGCGCCGGCTACGCCGGCGGCGAATGCATCGGGTTGCTTCATGAGGCACATGAGCGTCATGTAGCCGCCGTAGCTCCAGCCGAAGATGCCGATGCGCGCGGGGTCCACGAACGACTGCGTGCGCAGGAACCGCACGCCGGCGAGCTGATCGCGTACCTCGACGTCGCCCATGCGCACTCCCTTTTCTCCATTGACGAGGGCCGTCTCGAACTTCGTGCCGCGCATTCCCGAGCCGCGGTTGTCGAGCGCGAACACCACGTAGCCGTGCTGCACCAGATGCTGATTGAACAGCCCGCCCCACGAATTCGTCACGCGCTGTACGCCGGGGCCGCCGTAGACGTCGACCAGCACGGGATACCGCTTGCCGGGCTCGAGATTTTTCGGCTTCAGGATCTTGTACTGCAGCGCCTGGCCGTCTTCCGCCTGCAGCACGCCGAACTCGGCATGCACGTGCGCATCCCGGTAGGGCGCATACGGATGCGCGGCGTCGATCTTGTTGGGCAGCAGTTCGGTCAGCGCCTCGCCGGATGCGGTACGCAGCGTGACGCTCTTGGGCCGGTCGGCAGTCGAGAACGAATCGACGAATACCCGCGCGTCGTCGGACATCGCGATGGTGTGCCAGCCCGCCTCGCGCGTCACGCGTTTCGGCGCCTGCGGAGCGTCGAGCGACACCCAGTAGAGCTGCCGCTCGAGCGGCGACTCGAGGTTCGCGGTGAAATACACGCGGCGCCGGCGCTCGTCGACGGCACGGATGGCGCCCTCGGGCGATTCGCCGATCACCATGAAATCCCCGCGCGTCAGCTGCCGGATCGGCATGCCGTCCCCGCCGAATAGATAGAGGTGCTGATGGCCGTCGCGCGACGAGGCCCAGATGAACTGCCCGCTGCGCTCCAGGAACGTGAGCTCGCGCGTGAGCGGCACCCAGTGTTCGGCGCGTTCGGTGACCAGCACGCGGCCGATGCCGTTTTCGGCGTCGTAACGCAGCAGCTCCAGCGTCTTCTGATCGCGGCTCTGACGCTGCACGGCGATGCCGCGGCTGTCCGGGAACCAGTCGACGCGGGGTAGATAGATGTCGTCGTTCGCGCCCAGTTCGAGCGCCACGCGCGCTCCGCTGGCGACCTCGGCCACGATCAGCGCGACCTTCGCGTTGCGCGTGCCGGTGGCCGGGTATCTTTGCCGCACCACGCGTGCGCCCGTCGCTCCGATCTCGATGCGCTCCACCTCCAGGACCCGCGTCTCGTCCACGCGCTCGAGCACGATGCGCTGCTCGTCGGGCGCCCACCAGTAGCCGGTGTCGCGGTCCATCTCTTCCTGCGCGATGAACTCGGCCATTCCGAAGCTCACGAGCCCGCCGCCCTCGGTGGTCACGGCGCGTTCGCGGCCGGTCGCCAGATCGATGACGTACAGATTCTGGTCGCGGACGAAGCTCACGAAGTGCGAGCGCGGCGAGAAGCGCGCGTCGGTCTCGAAGGAATCCGTGGACGTCAGCCGCCGCACGGCGGATGCGGCGCGGCGCCCGAGGTCGTAGACGTACAGGTCGCCGTTGAGAGGAATCAGCAGCTGCCGGCTGTCGGGCGCGAAGCTGTACTCGACGATGCCGGAGTAGGCAGAGGTGCGTTGACGCTCGCGCCGCGCCTCTTCTTCCGCCGACAACGCGCGATCCGCGCCGGCCAGAGTGCGCGAGTCCACCAGCAGGCGGTGCCTGGCGGCCGAAACGTCATAAGCCCACAGATCGAAACGATCTTTGTCATCGTCGCGGGCGCGCAAATAGGCGATGAGCCGGCCGTCGGGTGAGATGTGCACGCCGCGCAAGCCGGGACCTGACAAGTCCGGCGCGGAGAACAGGCGCTCGAGTGGCAAGTCGCCGGCGCCGGCGGCGGGAGCGAACAGCCCGCCGAGCATCGCGAAGGCCACGACCAACACGCCGAGTCGAGGAAAATTCACGGCCCGCCGGACAGGCACAACCGCACCGTTTGCTAAACTCAGGCGCAACTTCATCTTGGGAGTTTAGGGATGGCCACCACTGTTCGCTATGGGATCGCGCTCGGCACCGCCGCATCGACCATGCTCCTCGTCGCATGCGCGACGTCGCCCGCGCCCGCGCCGGCCACCGAACCTGAAGCCGAACCGGCGCCCGCACCGGCCAAGATCCAATATCCTCCGACCCTGCGCGGCGACGTCGTCGACGACTATCACGGCGTGCAGATTGCCGATCCATATCGCTGGTTCGAGGATCCGGCCGCGCAGGCGACGCGCGACTGGGTCAGCGCCGAAAACGCGCTGGCGCAACCCTTCCTCGAACGGCTGCCGCAGCGCGCGTGGCTCGGCGAGCGGCTCAAGCAACTCTGGACCTACGAGCGCTTCGGCGTGCCGCGCCGCGAGGGCGGGAAGTATTTCTACATGCGCAACGACGGTTCGCAGGATCAGAGCGTGCTGTACGTGGCGGATGCGCTGAACGCGACCGCGCGCGTGCTGGTGGACCCGAACGGCAAACGCGACGACGCGACCATCGCGCTGTCGCAGTGGGAGCCGAGCCCCGACGGCACACTCGTCGCCTACGCGCTGTCCGATGGCGGCACCGACTGGAACACCTGGCATTTCCGCCGCACCGCCGACGGCGTCGATCTTCCCGACCTGCTCGAGTTCAGCAAGTTCTGGAACGTGGCGTGGGCGCGCGACAGCTCGGGCGTGTACTACAGCCGCTATCCGCTCAAGGGCAACCAGTCCGCCGATGACTCGCGCGGCGACGATGCGGGCCGTCCCGACATCTTCTTCCACAAGCTCGGCGCGCAGCAGAGCGTCGACGCGCTGGTGTACAAGGTGACGGACCACCCGACGCGCGTGCCCGCGGCGGCCGTGACCGAAGACGGGCGCTATCTACTCATCGGGCAGTTCGACGGCTACGAGAGCAATGCCTACTACCTGCAGGACCTGCGCAAGCCCGGCGCGAAGGCGCAGCCCTTGCTGACGAAGTGGGATGCGCTCTACAACTTCCTGGGATCGAACGGCGACGAGCTGTATTTCCAGACCACGAACGCCGCGCCGCGCGGGCGCGTCATCGCGGTGAACGCGCACGACGCGGACCCGGCGAAGTGGCGCGAGATCGTGCCGCAGAGCGAGTACAGCATCAACAACGCGACCTACGTCGGTGGACGCATGGTGGTCGAGTACGTGCGCGATGCACGCAGCCTCGTGAAGATGTTCGATGCCTCCGGCAAGGCCTTGGGCGAGGTGAAGCTGCCGGGCCTCGGCACGGCGGCCGGCTTCCAGGGCAGCGGCACGAACTCCGAGACCTTCTTCTCGTACTCGGACTATCTATCGCCGGCGCGCGTGATGCGGCTGGACGTCTCTAACAACACCGCCACGGATTTCCGCACACCGAAGGTGCCGGCGGATTTCTCCCCGTACCTGACCGAGCAGGTGTTCTACAGCAGCAAGGACGGCACGAAGGTGCCGATGTTCATCACGCGCCGCAAGGATGCGCCGCGCGACGGCAACCAGCCTTTCATCCTGTACGGCTACGGCGGGTTCAACATCACGCTCTCGCCGACGTTCAGCCCGTCGATCCAGAGCTGGCTCGAGCTCGGCGGGGCGTACGCGGTGGCAAACCTGCGCGGCGGAGGCGAGTACGGGGAGGAATGGCATCAGGCCGGCACCCGGCTGCGCAAGCAGAACGTGTTCGACGATTTCATCGCGGCGGCGGAGTATCTGATCGCGCAGAAGTACACGAACCCGAAGCGCCTCGCCATCCTCGGTCGCAGCAATGGCGGGTTGTTAGTGGGGGCCGCGCTGACGCAGCGGCCGGACCTGTTCGGAGCCGCGCTGCCCGGCGTCGGCGTCATGGACATGCTGCGGTATCACACCGCCAGCGCCAACGCGCGCCAGTGGTCGAGCGATTTCGGGTTGTCCGAGAATGCGGAGGAGTTCGAGGCGCTGCGCAAGTATTCGCCGGCGCACAATGTGAAGCCGGGGACGTGTTATCCGCCCACATTGGTGACGACGGCGGATCGTGACGATCGAGTGGTGCCGTGGCACAGCTATAAATTCGCGGCCGAGCTGCAGCGCGCGCAGGGTTGTGAGAATCCGGTGATGATCCGCATTGAGACGAGAGCGGGGCATGGAGCGGGAAAGCCCGTGTGGATGCAGATCGAGGATATTGCGGATCAGTTTGGATTTGTGGCGAATGCGCTGGGGATGATGTCGCCGGGGCAGGGGGCGGGGATGCAGCGGGTGAGGTGACGGTTCCTATGGGAACCCAATCGTCGCGTCCATTGGACAACTCGCAAGCAGTCCGCGAGCATTGCGCGCATGAAGAAAGTAATACTCGTCGTCCTCATCGCAGTCGCGGGCTGGTGGTATTTCATCGGCAGCCGCAAGCTTTCCGAGCAACACGTCCGGGACTTCTATCGCGAC
>JAYTOI010000119.1:0-52494 GCA_043747875.1 Pseudomonadota bacterium
TCTCCAAGGCGCGGGAATAGCTCAGTTGGTAGAGCACGACCTTGCCAAGGTCGGGGTCGCGAGTTCGAGTCTCGTTTCCCGCTCCAATCCCTCCGGTCCAGGTTTTTCGGGCCCGTGGCTAGGTGGCAGAATGGTTATGCAGCGGCCTGCAAAGCCGTCTATGCCGGTTCGATTCCGACCCTAGCCTCCACACACATGTCCCATGCCCCGGTGGCGGAACTGGTAGACGCAACGGACTTAAAATCCGTCGGTCGCAAGGCCATCCCGGTTCGATTCCGGGCCGGGGCACCAACCCTCCCCGTTCTTCCATGTTGAGCGTGCACCAACTGCACCTGTGGCGCGGCGACCGCCACGTGTTGCGTGGCGTGAGCTTTGCCGCCGAACCGGGCAAGTGCGTGCTGCTGACCGGGCGCAATGGCGCCGGTAAGACGACGCTGATCCGCGCGATCGCCGGACTGCTGGAACCGGAAGAGGGGCAAGTGCTGTGGCGCGGCGCTTCCGCGCGCTCCACGCGCGATGTCTTTCATTCAGAAATGGCCTATCTCGGCCACGAACCACCGCTCAAGGTCGACCTGAACGCGCACGAAAATCTGAAGTACTCCATCGGCATCCGTCGCGCCGTGACCCTTGCGGAGATCAATTCGGCACTGGTGCGGACCGGCGCCAGCACATTCGCCGATCGGGCCGTGCGCCTGTTGTCGGCCGGCCAGCGCCGGCGCATCGCGCTCGCGGGGGTGCTGCTCACGAACTCGGCGCTGTGGCTGCTGGATGAGCCCACCACCAACCTCGACACTGACGGTCAGCAGCTCGTAGCCGATCTGATCGATTCTCATCTTGCGGGGGGAGGGCTCGCGGTGGCGGCGGTCCACCATGTGCTGCCGCTCACCGACGACCGCGTCGTACGTCTGGAACTGGCCTCGTGATGAGTCCGGTCGTCAAATCCTCGGCCCTGGGGGCCGCCCGGCTGGTTGCGTCGCGCGACCTGCGCCTCGCTTTCCGCAAGCCGTCGCAACTCATTCAGCCGCTGATGTTCTTCATGATCGTGGCGATGCTGTTTCCCCTCACGTTGACACCGGAAATGTCGCGGCTGCGAGACGCTGCTCCGGGTGTCTTATGGATCGGCGCATTGTTATCCTCGCTCCTGGCGCTCGAGTTCCTGTTTCGCGACGACGCGGTGGACGGCACGCTCGAGCAATTCGCCTTATCGGGACAGTCGCTTACATGGATGTTGTTTGCGAAGACCTGCACACATTGGTTGCTTTCGGGGCTGCCGCTGGCCCTGTCTGCGCCCATCGCAGCCATGGCGCTCGGCGTGTCCGCCGACGCGATCGGCGGCGTGGTCGCCTCGCTCGCGCTTGGCAGCTTCGCCATGAGTCTCATCGGCTCGATCGGCGCGGGCCTGACGCTTGGCGCGCGGCGCGGCAGCGTGCTGCTGTCGTTGCTGACGCTGCCGCTTGCGGTGCCCATCCTCATCTTCGGCGCCCGCGCGACGCAACTCGCCATCAACGGGGCCGACATCGCGCCGCCGATGTATTTATTAGGCGCGATCGCGGTCCTAGGACTGACGCTCGCGCCGCTGGCCGCGGCAGCGGCCGTGCGCATCGGTCTGGAGTAGAGTCGCCGCCATGAATTGGACCTGGTTTCATCGTTTGGCATCACCTCCGCACGTCTACGGATTTGCGCGCCGCTGGGCGCCATGGTTCGGTGGTGCCGCGGGCATCGCGATGGTGGTCGCGCTGTACGGCGGTCTCGTGCTCGCGCCGCCGGATTACCAGCAGAAGGATGCGTTCCGCATGGTCTACGTGCACGCGCCGACCGCGTGGCTGTCGCTCATGGTGTACAGCACGATGGCGGTGGCGGCGGCCGTCGGGCTCATCTGGCGCATGAAGGTCGCGCACGCTGCGGCCGCGGCCTGCGCACCCGTGGGCGCGTGGTTCACGGTGGCGGCGCTCGGCACCGGCATGCTGTACGGCAAGCCGATGTGGGGCGCGTACTGGGTATGGGATCCGCGCCTCACCGCGGAACTCGTGCTGCTGTTTCTCTATCTAGGCTACATGGGCCTGCGTTCTGGCATCGAAGACCCCGTGAAGGCGGACAAGGCGAGCGCCGTGCTCGCCATCGTCGGCGCGGTCAACGTACCCATCATCAAATTCTCGGTGGACTGGTGGAACTCACTGCACCAGACCGCCACTGTCATGCGGCTCGGGAAACCGACCATGAGCGGCAGCATGGTGTGGCCGTTGTTACTCATGCTGTTGGCCTTCCTGTTGTATTTCATTGCGGTGTTGCTGGTCCGCTTGCGCGCCGAGCTGCTGCGACGTGAGCGGAACGCGAGCTGGATTCGTGAGGTGCTCACATGAGCGAATTCTTCGACATGGGCGGTTACGGTAAATATCTGTGGCCGTGCTTCATTCTGGGCATCGGCGTGGTCGTGCTCAACCTGGTGCTCGCATTGAACTCGCTCGCCGCCGCGAAGCAGGAAGCGCGGCGCCGCCTGGAGATGAACAAATGACTCCCGCACGTAAGAAGCGCCTGTTCCTCGTGCTGGGCATCGTCGCCGGCGTGAGCGTGGCCGCATTGCTGGGTTTCCAGGCCCTGCGCAGCAACGTGATGTTCTTCTTCGATCCGTCGCAGATCGCCGCGGGTCAAGCGCCTGACGGCGAGCGCATCCGCATTGGCGGCATGGTTGCGAATCACAGCGTGGAGAAGAGGCCGGGCACACTCGACATCAAGTTCAACGTCACCGATTACAAGCACACGATACCCGTGGTCTATTCGGGCATCCTTCCCGATCTGTTTCGCGAGGGGCAGGGCGTGGTCGCGCACGGTCGCATGAAGCAGGGCACGTTCGTCGCCGACGAGATCCTCGCCAAGCACGACGAGAAATACATGCCACCGGAAGTGGCGAAAGCCCTCAAGGACAATCCACCGCCGCCCGACACGGTCACGGGAACCTGAAATGATCCCCGAGCTCGGACAATTCGCCCTGATCCTCGCGCTCGTGCTCGCGGCGGCGCAGACCTTCTTCGGCATCTTCGGCGCCGCGCGGCGCGACCTGCGCTGGCAGGCGGTGGTACGTCCTGCGGTCGCGGGCCAATTCGTGCTGGTGTCCACCGCCATCGGCGCGCTGGTGTACTCATTCGTCACTTATGACTACTCGGTGATGTACGTCGCGGCCAATTCCAACTCCGCGCTGCCGACGTTCTACCGCGTGACGGCGCTGTGGGGCGCGCACGAGGGTTCGTTGCTGCTGTGGGCGTGGATTCTCTCCGCCTGGACGCTGGCGGTGGCTATCCTCAGTCGGCGCCTGCCCGTGGCCTTCGCCAGCCGCGTGCTCGGCGTGTTGGGCTTCGTGAGCTTCGGCTTCCTGCTGTTCACGGCCGCGACGTCGAACCCGTTCGAGCGCCTGATGCCCGGGCCCGCCGACGGCAACGATCTCAATCCGGTGTTGCAAGATCCGGCGCTCGCCATCCATCCGCCCATCCTCTACATGGGCTACGTCGGTTTCGCGGTGGCGTTCGCATTTGCCTGCGCGGCGATGCTCGAGGGCAAGCTCGACCAGACCTGGGCGCGCTGGACGCGGCCGTGGACCACGTTCGCGTGGTGTTTCCTGTCGTGCGGCATCGCGCTCGGCAGTTGGTGGGCGTACTACGAGCTCGGCTGGGGAGGCTACTGGTTCTGGGATCCGGTGGAGAACGCGTCCTTCATGCCGTGGCTGATCGGCACCGCGCTCATCCATTCGCTCGCGGCCACCGAGAAGCGCGGTATCTTCAAGAGCTGGACACTGTTGCTCGCCGTGCTCGCGTTCAGCATGAGTTTGTTAGGCACGTTTCTGGTGCGCTCGGGCGTGCTCACGTCGGTGCATTCGTTCGCGGCTGATCCAACGCGCGGCCTGTTCATCCTGGGTTTCCTCGTGGCAATCATCGGCGGCGCGCTGGTGCTGTATGCGTGGCGTGCGCCGCTGCTCAAGTCGCAGGTGGGCTTCGACGGTCTCTCGCGCGAGGCCTTCCTGCTCTACAACAATATCTTCCTGGTGCTCGCGGCGTTCGTGGTGCTCATCGGCACGCTCGCGCCCATCATCAACGATTGGCTGGGGCAGCCGCCGATCTCGGTAGGCCAGGGCTTCTTCACGCTGGTGTTTCCGATCATCGTGCTGCCGCTGTTCGTGCTGGTCTCGATCGGCATCCATGCCTCGTGGAAACGCGGCCGGCTCGCGGAGTCGCGTAATCGCCTGGCGCTCGGCTTCGCCATTGCGCTCGTCGGCGGACTCAGTGTGCTGCTGATCGCCTACGGGGCTGGAATGATCCGTTCATACCTCGGCTTCGTAGTCGGCGCGTGGGTCATCGTGTCGTCGCTGTTCGATCCCATCGACCGCCTGCGGCGCAAGCTGTCGCTGTCGCGCGCCGTGGTCGGCATGACCATCGCGCACATCGGCCTCGGCGTGTGCGTCATGGCCATCTCCACGGTCGAGTCATACAGCATCGAGCGCCAGGTCGGGCTGCGCCAGGGTGAGTCGGTGGCGCTCGGCCGCTATGCCTATCGCTTCGATTCCGTGGGCGACGTCGAGGGGCCTAATTACGCCGCCAAGCGCGCGGAAATTACCGTGCTGCGCGACGGCAAGCCCATCGCGACGCTGCATCCCGAAAAGCGCGAATACTGGGTGCAGAACCAGATCCTGACCGAGGCCGGCATCGAGCGTGACTGGAACAAGGATCTATTCGTCGTGGTCGCCGAGGAACGCGGCGATGGCGTCTGGAGCGTACGCGCGCAGCTGCGGCCGCTGATCGGCTACGTGTGGCTCGCGGCCGCGTTGATGGCCCTCGGCGGCGTGTTGGCTGCCACCGACCGCCGCTATCGAGCGCGCGCCACGGCGCAGGATCTCGTGCCGGCCGATGCAGGCGGGGCGCAGATTTCGTGAATCGATTCATTCTGCCGATTCTGATCTTCCTCGCGCTGGCGAGCGCGTTGTATGTCGGCGTCCGACACTCGCCTAACAAGAGCACGATGCAGTCGGCGCTGCTCGGCAAGCCGGCGCCGGCATTCGAGCTGCCCGTCATCGAAGACCCGGCCCGCACGCTGTCGTCGAGCGCGCTCGCCGGCAAGCCCTGGGTGCTCAATGTCTGGGGTACGTGGTGTTTCGGTTGCCGCGAGGAGCACGAGGTATTCGTCGACGTCGCGCGCGAAAACCGCGTGGCCATCGTCGGAATCGCGTGGAAAGACCAGGATGCGAAGGTCCGCGACTGGCTGAGCCAGCTCGGCAATCCCTATGTCGCCGTGGCGCTCGATCGCGATGGCCGCACGGCCATCGATTTTGGCGTGTACGGCGCGCCGGAGACGTTCTTCATCGACGCGACCGGCACCGTGCGCTATCGACACGTCGGACCCATGACGCGCGACGTCTGGGACCGCGAGTTCATCGCCCGACTGCCGCGTACGACGGGGCTGCCATGAGCCGCGTCGTACGCACAGTGCGCCTCCAGGTCGCACTGCTGGCGCTCGCAGCCGCGGCGGGCGCGTTGGCGATCGACACCACTGTAATGCCCAGCGACGAGCTGCAGAAGCGTTACAGCACGCTCACGCACGATTTGCGCTGCATGCAGTGCCAGAACCAGAGTCTCGCGGATTCGAGCGTGTCGCTCGCCGCGGACCTGCGCGTGCAGGTGAAGGAGATGCTGATCGCGGGCAAGACCGATCGCGAGATTCGCGATTTCATGGTGCAGCGCTACGGCAACTACATCCTGTTCACGCCCCCCTTCGAGCGCTCGACGGCCTGGGTGTGGCTGGCGCCGCTGTTCGGCCTCATCGGCGGAATCGTCATTGCGGTTCGTATCGTGCGAAACCGTTCGCAGTTCGTCGACAACGACGACGCGGTCGTCGGCGGGGAAGAAAGCAACCGATGATCAAAGCCTTCGTGATCATCGCCGGCGTCCTCGTCCTGGCGTGTGCCGCGCTCCTGCTCCTGCCGCTCATCCGCAAGCGCGTCGATGCGCAGGAGCGCGCGCCGTTTGCCGCACTGGCCTGGCTCATCGTGCTGTTGTTCGGCTCGGGCGGCATGTACGCGTTCTGGAGCAGCTACGACTGGAGCGAGGGATCGGGCGTCGCGAACACGCCGGCCGCGGAGGCGGCGAAGCTCGCGAAACGCCTGGCGAAGAAGGACCCTGCCCCCGAAGACATCGCGGAGTGGCTGACGTTGGGTCGCGCCTACGAAAAGCTCGGGCAGTTGCCGCTGGCGAGCCGCGCCTATCAACGCGCCGACCGGCTCGCCAATGGCACCAACGCCGAGGCCATCATGGGCATCGCCGACATCATGGTGGCGCGCGACGTCGAATCGCTGCGCGGCCAGGCCGGGCGCTTGTACGAGCGCGCCGTCGAGCTCTCGCCACGATCCGTGAAGGGCTGGATGTTCTCCGGAGTGGCCGCCATCCAGCGTGGCGACCTGGCGCTGGCGCGCGAGCGCGTCGCCAAGGTCCTGACGCTCGATCCCGATCCGGAACTGCGCGCATTGGCGGAGCGTTTCGTCCTGGGGCTCGATGCGCAGCTCGCGAACGCAACCGACCCGGCCCCCGAAAGGGGCGCGACACCGGCTCCTGCAGCCATCGATTCAGGCACCCCGCGCATCTCCGTGCGCGTCACGCTCGCGCCCGCGCTCGCTGCGAAGATCACACCCGACGCCATGCTGTTCGTCGCCGCGCGCGATCCGCAGACACCAGGGCCACCCTTTGCCGCCAAGCGGCTCGCGGCGCGCTTCCCCATCGACGTCGAACTGACGCCGGCCGATGCGATGATGCCGACCCGCAGCATTGCCGCCGGAAAAACCTACAGCGTGGTGGCGCGCGTGGCCCTCGGCGGCACACCCACCGCGTCGCGCGGCGACCCATTCGGGCAAGTTGGCTATCATGTCGGCAAGGACGGACGACTGAACATCGTCATCGACAAGCTGTCTCCGTAACCCGAGGGAACGCCATGCAGGCCAAGCATTCGCTCGAATTCGCGCGCGCGCCGGCCGTGTGGTCGATGTATCCCAGGTTCCTCGTTTCGCGCAAACCGACCCTCTTGCCCGAGGGCGGTGAAGTGCCGCGCATCGAAGCGCGTCTCACGAAGGTGGCGATCGACCGCAGACACCTCGCTTCCTATGCCGAGGTGTGCGGCGCGGCCGCCGGCGCGACGCTGCCCATCGCCTATCCACACGTTCTCGCCATGCCGCTGCATCTGGCGATGCTCGGCGCCGAGGCGTTTCCCGTGAAGTTGTTTGGCCTGGTGCACGTGCAGAACCGCATCGCGATGCGCCAGCCGCTGTCGGCCGACGAGCCGGCCGAGATCCGCTGCTGGCTCGAGGGGCACCGCGACTCGGGGCGCGGCCAGGAATTCGATCTGCATACCGAATACGTCGTCGCCGGTGAATCGCTCTGGGACGAGACCTGCACGTTCCTCGCGCGGCGCAAGCCGCCCGCCGGCGCCGTGAAGGCGCCTTCGACGACTCGCGGCCCCGAAGGTAGTCCGGATGCCAAGGTCGTGAAATCGAGCAGCTTCCGCGCCCCCGCGGGCCTCGGACGGCGTTACGGCTTCATCTCCGGCGACGTGAATCCCATTCACATGAGCGATCTCACCGCGAAGGCTTTCGGCTTTCCGCACGCCATCGCGCACGGCATGTGGTCGCTGGCGCGGCTGGCTTCGGACTTCGAGGCGGAGCATTTCAATGGCGGCTGCGAGCTCACTGCCAGTTTCAAGTTGCCCATCTTCATGCCGTCGTGGCTGATGATGCAGCGCTGGCCCATCGAGAACGGTGCTGAATTCGCGCTGCGTGACGCGCAGGGCGAGAAGCCGCACGTTACGGGCACGCTGAAGTCGTTGCGGTGAGCATCCCGGTCAGCCGGGAAGAGCGGCGGGCATTGCTCGCGGCCGCGGGGAGCTACTTCTTCCTGCTGTGCGGCTATTACATGCTGCGGCCGATCCGCGATGCGCTCGCGATCCAATCGGGCGCGCGCAACAACTTCGAGTTGTTCCTCGTGGTGTTCGCCGTCTCGGCCGTGTTGCTCGTCCCGTACTGGGCCCTCGTGCGAAGCACGCCGCGCGGCCGCCTGCTGTGGTACGTGAGCGTGCTGTTCTCGCTGGTGTTCGTCGCGTTGTTCGTGGGTCTGAGGATGGCGCCCGACGATGGCCGCATCGCGTTCGCCTATTTCGTGGCGTTGTCGTCGGCCAATTACCTGCTGATCTCCGTGTTCTGGAGCACCATGGCCGACCTGTGGCGGCCGGAGTTCGCGAAGCGATTCTATGGCTACGTCGCGGCGGGTGGCAGCGCGGGAGCGCTGCTCGGCCCGTTCATCGTGACGGTGACGGTGCGCGACATCGGGCCGGCGCCGTTGATCCTGGTGGCATGCGCGCTGGTCCTGTGTTCCGCCGCGATGGCGACGTTGGCGCGTGACTTTCTGCGGCGCTCACCGCTCGGCGCCGCCGTGCCCGACGGCGCCATCCCGGTCGGCGGGCGCGCGTTCGAAGATCTGCGCCGCCTGGCCGGCACACCCTATCTACTCGGGATCGCCGGCCTGCTCATCGTGGGCCAGGTCATCGGCGCCTTCATGTACAGCGAACAGCAGAAGTACGCCGCCGGGGCGTTCGACACCGCCGCCGACCGCGCGGCGTTCTTCGGCAACATGGAGATTGCCGTCAATCTGCTGGCGCTGTTCTTCCAGGCGGTGGTCGTCACGTGGCTCACGCGGCGCGGCAGCCTGACGCTGAGTCTGTCTGCCATGCCGGCGCTCGTCGGTGCGAGCTTCGTGGTGATGGCGCTGTTCCCGATCGCCAGCGTATTCCTGGCTACGCAGGTATTGCGGCGCGCCTCCGACTACGGCCTCGGCAAGCCGCCGCGCGAGATGCTGTTCACCGTGATCAACCCCGAGAGCAAGTTCAAGAGCAAGAGCCTGATCGACACCGTGATGCAACGGGGCTCCGACGCATTCGGACAATGGATCTATCTATTCGTCGCACCGCTGGGTCTGGCAGGACTTTCCTGGCTTGGCGCTGGGCTGTGCGTCGTGCTGTTCGGCGTCACGCGCGTGCTGGGCCGCGCGTTCGAAACACGCCGCGGCGAGGAAGCGAAGGCCGAAGCGCGCACCAACGCAAACGCGCCGGCATGAGCACCGCGAAGGAGTCGGTCGGTGCCCCCGCGCGCCGGCTCGATGCCGCGGGCAATCCGCACGTCGATCTGCGCGCGATCCTCAAGCTCGCCGCCCCGCTCATGGCCACCAACGCCGTGCAGGCGTTGCTCAACCTGACCGACGTATGGTTCATCGGTCGCATCTCTACGGACGCCCTCGCGGCCATGGGTGCCATCTACTGGATCATGAGCTGCGCAATCCTGCTGTTCGGCGGCGTCGGTCTTGCCGTGCAGACCTTCGTCGCGCAGGCATACGGCAGCCGGCGTACCGCGCGCGCTGCGCGCGCGTTGTGGAACGCACTGTGGGCCACGCTCGCGACGATCCCGCTGTTTCTGGTGTTGGCATTTGCGGGGCCGTGGCTGCTGCATCCCTTCGGACTCGAGCCGCACGTCGAGGCGCTGGCGTTGGAGTACTGGCGGCCGCGCATGGCCGGCGCGTTCGTCGGCGGCGCGGCGTGGGCCGCGATGGGATTCTTCAACGGCATCTCGGCGGTGCGTTTCACGATGGTCGTCGTAGTCTGCACCACGGTCACCAACGCATTGTTCAACCAGCTGTTCGTATTCGAGCTCGGCATGGGCATGAGGGGCTCGGCGTGGGCGACCAACGCGGCGCAGGTCCTCGGCCTGTCGCTCGCGATGGTTCTGTTCCTGCGCGGCGAGACCGGCCGGCGATTCAAGTCGAAGCTCATGTGGCGCCCGCGCTTGCGGGTCATCCGGGCGCAGCTCGCCGTGGGCCTGCCGATCGGCATCATGTACGGCGCCGACGTGCTCGGCCTCGCACTGTCGCAGATGATGATCGCGCAGACTGGCGCCACGGGCTCTGCGGCGACGCAGATCGTGATGTCTTTGACCTCGATGGCCTATCTTCCGACGATCGGCATAGCGTTGGCGGGCACCACGCTGGTCGGGCAGTCCATAGGTGCCGGCGATCGCGAGTGGGCCAACCGTCTCGGCAACCTCGTCATCGCGCTATGCGCCGGATTCATGGCGCTCATCGCGGTCACGTTGCTCGTCGTGGGCCCGTGGGTGTTGCCGCTGTTCGTCGGCGGAGACAATGCGAACGCCGCGGAAGTGGTGACGCTGGGGCTCGTGCTGCTGTGGCCCGCGGCGGCGTATCAGGTCTTCGACGGCCTGTATTGCGGCGCGAGCTTCTGCCTGCGCGGCGCCGGCGATACCCGCGTGCCGGCGGCAACCGCGCTGGTGCTCTCCTGGTTCCTGTTCGTGCCGCTGGCGCACACGCTCATCTTCGCGCCGGGCGCCGGCTGGTTGGACGGCCTGCCACAATATGGTCTGGCCGCCAAGGGCGGGTGGCTCGCTTTGATGACCTACGTCATCTTGTTAGGCATAGGCATGTTCTGGCGCTGGCGTCACGGCGCCTGGCGACGGATCCGACTGTAGGAGCCTGGTCTGTCGGATTCGGGCAGGCTTCACCTGATCGACGCGCCCGCGCCGCGGTGCGTATGATCCCTCCCGTGAACCTTGTGCGTACCAAAGTCGAGAAGGGCATCGCGTGGCTCGCGATGAACAATCCTCCGCTGAACGCGTTGTCGCATGCGCTGCGTTCGGGAATTGTCGAGGCGCTCGAGTGCGCGCTCTCCGACCAAAAAGTACACGCGGTGATCCTCATCGGCAACGAGCGCGCGTTTTCGAGCGGCGCGGACATCAAGGAATTCGCGGGCCAGGCGTTTTACCAGGAGCCTTTCCTGCCCGGCGTGTGCGACTTTCTCGAACGGTCGTCCAAGCCCGTCATCGCGGCGATCGGCGGGGCGTGCATGGGCGGTGGGCTCGAGCTCGCGCTCGCATGCCACTACCGCGTGGCACTGGCGGACGCGAAGATCGCGTTTCCCGAAGTGAAGTTAGGACTGATCCCCGGAGCCGGCGGCACCCAGCGTTTCCCGCGTCTCGTCGGGTTGGAAGCGGCGGTCAACATGATCGTATCGGGCGCGACGCAGCCCGCGACGGCGTTCAAGGACACCGCGCTGTTCGAGGAAATCGTCACTGGCGATCTGGCGGGCGCGGCGCGGCGTCTGGCGGAGCGTGTGGCCTCCAAACCGCCGCGTCGGGTGCGCGACCTGCCGGTGCGCCATCCGCAGGCTGAAGCGTTTCTGCAGTTTGCGAAGACGGGTGTGGCGAGCGCCGCGCGCGGATTCGCCGCGCCGCTGCGCGCGCTCGAGGGCGTCGGCGCGTCGACCACGCAGTCGTTTGAAGCCGGCATGGCGACCGAACGCAAGATATTCTCGGAGCTCATGATCAGCGAAGAGTCGTTGGCACTGCGGCATGCGTTCTTTGCCGAGCGCGCCGCTTCGAAGGTGTCCGGCCTTTCGGATGCGACTCCGCGGCGCGCGCTCGAGCAGGTCGCGGTGGTGGGCGCGGGCACGATGGGTGGCGGCATCGCGCAGTGCTTCGCGAATGCGGGCATTCCCGTCACGCTGCTCGAAGCGAAGCAGGACGCGCTCGATCGCGGCGTCGCGGGCATCCGCAAGCAATACGAAGGCGCGGTGGCGAAGGGCAAGCTCAAGGCGGACGAGGCCGAGAAGCGCATGAAGCTCATCACGCCCTCGCTGGAATTTTCCGCCGCCGCGAATGCCGACCTGCTCATCGAGGCAGTGTTCGAAGACCTGGAAGTGAAGAAAAGCGTATTCCGCGCGCTCGATAAAGTTGCCCGTCGCGGCGCGATCCTCGCCACCAATACGTCGACGCTGGACGTCGACGCCATTGCGGCGTTCACGAAGCGGCCGGCCGATGTGGTCGGCCTGCATTTCTTCAGCCCTGCGAACATCATGCGGCTGCTCGAGGTCGTGAACGCGAAGAAGACCCGCAGCGACGTGCTCGCGACCGTAATGGCTGCGGCGAAGAAGATCGGCAAGACCGCGGTGGTCGCCGGGGTGTGCGATGGCTTCATCGGCAATCGCATGATCAACAAGTATTCACAGCAGGCGCTGCTGCTGCTCGAAGAGGGCGCCTCACCCGCGCAGGTGGACGCGGCCCTCGAGAAGTTCGGATTCGCGATGGGGCCGTTCCGGATGTCGGACCTGGCGGGCAATGACATCAGCTGGCACATCCGCAAGCGTCATTACGCGGAGCATCCCAGGATGCGCCGCATGCGCATCGCCGACCGCATCTGTGAGCTCGGCCGCATGGGCCAGAAGAGCGGGCTCGGCTGGTATCGCTACGAGGCCGGGCGGCGCGATGCGATCCCCGACCCCGCGGTGGACGACATCGTCCGCGAAGAGCGCGCGGCGCTCGGCCGCGCGCCGCGCAAGATCGCCGACGCGGAGATCGTGGACCGCCTGGTGCTCGCGCTGGTGAACGAAGGCGCGCGCATCCTCGAGGAGGGCATCGCGCAGCGCGCCTCGGACATCGACGTCGTCTATCTATTCGGATACGGTTTTCCGGCGCAGCGCGGCGGCCCGATGTTCCACGCCAGCCGCATGGGGCTCGGGCAGGTGCTGCGGCGCATGCGCGAATTCGCGGCGAACGAACACGCCGAGCCCGCATTCTGGAAGCCTGCCAGATTACTCACCAGCCTCGCCGCCGCCAGCAAGGGGTTCGACGACGCGCCGGTTGCGAAGCCGAAGCGCGCTGAGCCCACGAAGGCCGCGGTGAAGAAAGGCCTGCGCCACCAGGGGAAGAAGCGCCGTGGTTGACGCCGTCATCGTTTCCACCGCACGCACGCCGCTGGCGAAATCCTGGCGCGGCGCGTTCAATCTCACGCACGGCGCCACGCTGGGCGCGCATGTCGTGCGCGCCGCCCTGGAGCGGGCCGCGATCGACCCGGCTTCGGTCGAAGACGTGATCATGGGATGCGCGAACCCGGAGGGCGCCACCGGTTTCAACATCGCGCGGCAGATCGCGCTTCGCGCAGGTCTCCCGGTCACCACGTCCGGCATGACCGTCAATCGTTACTGCTCCTCGGGGCTGCAGACGATCGCGCTCGCGGCTCAACGCATCATGACGGGCGAGGGCGAGGTCTTCGTCGCCGGAGGCGTCGAGTCCATCTCCTGCGTACAGAACGAGCATCTCAACACCTTCATGGCGAAGGAAGCCTGGCTGGTCGAGCACCTTCCGACTATCTACTGGTCGATGCTCGAGACCGCCGAGAACGTCGCCAGACGCTACCGGATCCCGCGCGAGGCGCAGGACCGATACGGAGTGCAGAGCCAGCAGCGTGCCGCGGCCGCCACGGCCGCCGGACTCTTCAACACCGAGATCGCTCCCATCGAGGTGGTCATGGGTGCGGCCGATGCGTCGTCACGCCTCCTGACCAAAACCGTCACGGTGAGTGCGGACGAAGGCATCCGCGCCGACACCAGCTACGAGGCGGTGTCGAAGATCCGCACTGCCGTCCCGGGCGGCGTGATCGCCGCGGGCAACGCCAGTCAGTTCTCCGACGGCGCGTCCGCGTGCGTCGTGATGAGCGCGGCGCGTGCCGAGCAGCTCGGGCTGCAGCCGCTCGGCATCTTTCGCGGGTTCGCGGTGGCCGGGTGTGAGCCCGACGAAATGGGCATAGGCCCGGTGTTCGCAATTCCGCGGCTGCTCGAGCGCACCGGCAAACGCGTCTCCGACATCGACCTGTGGGAGCTCAACGAAGCGTTCGCCGTGCAGGTCATCTACTGCCGTGACAAGCTCGGGATCCCTGACGAGCGTTTGAACGTCAACGGCGGTGCCATCGCCATCGGCCATCCTTACGGCATGACGGGTGCACGGCTGGTCGGCCACGCCCTCATCGAGGGCAAGCGTCGCGGAGCCAAGCTGGTCGTCGCCACCATGTGCATCGGCGGCGGCATGGGCGCCGCGGGATTGTTCGAGGTCGCGTAACTGTCGCGTAGCTCAGGGACCGGGAGTCTTCATGCTCAAGAACGTGATCGCACTGATCATCGCGGTGGCCGTGGGTGGCGTCGCCTATTCGTTCTGGACGCGCAAAGACGCAGAAGAGAGCCCGATCAACGTGATGGTCACGCAGATGCGGACCCGCGCCATCATCGAGCACGAGCGGCAGGTGACGGTCTGGTACAAGGCCTGCCCGGAAGTGCGGGGCATCAACCCGCAGGTCATGGTGATCTGGCCCGCCAAGCTCAACTACGAGCTCGATCTGGCGGAAACCAAGCTCACGTTGACCCCCGAAGGAGTGCTGCACGCCACCACGCCGCCGATCCGCGCGGACGACCCTTCCGTGCCCTCGGAGATCGGCGAATACATGGCCCAGACCTCATTCTGGACGCTCGATAGCGAGCAGGCGATCGTGATGCGGGAGATGCAGAAGGCGACGCCCCTGGCGCGCCATCTCACCGGCTATTTCCTGCGCAACGACGTCGGCCTCCGCGAGCACTTCCGGGGTGAGCTCGAAACCTTCCTGACGGGCATGGCCGGCGCGCTCAAGGTTCCGGTCACTGGCATCGAGGTCGACATCCCCACGGTCGACGTCGTGATCCCGGCCCGACCGGATATCACGCTGTGTGACGGCTCCGTGGCGTTGGCGAACGGCTTCGCGTTCGCTCGACGTCAGGCAGACGGAACGGTGATCGGCATCTACTCGCAGCGTCAGCGGCCCGCGCCCGCTGCTGAGCCCAAGCTCGCACCCGCCACGACGCCCTGACGATGCGCGCGCGTCGCGTTGGTCTATGATCGACGCTCCGACCCAACCCCCACTCCACGGAGATCCGTTTATGGAAGCTGTCGATGTGCGTGGCAAATTTGTTTGGCATGAGCTGCTGACGCGCGATGCGCCCGGCGCGAAGTCTTTCTACACGAAGCTCACCGGTTGGAAACACCAACCATGGCCGCTCGATCCTACCTACACGGTGTGTCACTCCGAGCAAGGCCCGACCGCGGGCGTGCTGCCGATTTCGGCGGAGTTTCCGGCGGATATGCCGGCACATTGGCTGAGCTACGTCGGCACGCGCGACGTCGATGTAACGGTGGCGGCGGCGGTGCGCGCCGGCGGTTCGCTCATGAAAGGCCCCGAGGACCTCAAGGGCGCGGGGCGGTGGGCCGTCCTGAAGGATCCGCAGGGTGCGGAGTTCGCCATTCTCGATCCCGAGAACGCGCCGCGTGCCGAGGACTCGGTGCCACCCATCGGCACGTTCTCGTGGCACGAACTCGCGACCAGCGACAACGAAGCAGCATTCGCGTTCTACAGCGAGTTGTTCGGCTGGGATGCCATCCAGCGCATGGACATGGGTCCGATCGGCACCTATCTGATCTTCGGTCAGAACGGCGTACAGCGCGGCGGCATCTACAACAAGCCGGCCGACTGGCAGGCGCCTCCGAACTGGTTGCCGTACGCGCACGTGCCGAATGCCGATGCGGGCTTCAGGACGGCGGTGGGCGCAGGCGCGAAAGTCGTGACGGCGCCCATGGACGTCCCGGGCGGCGGTCGCATCGCAACGTTCACGGATCCCACGGGCGCGCTGTTCGCGATTCATTCCATGGCCGCTTCGCAGGCAGCTCCGCCAGCGCAGAAGGTCGCCAAGCCGAAGGCCGAGGCGACGGCGAAGCCCAAAGCGAAAGCGAAAGCGATCGTGAAACCCAAGGCAAAGGCCAAGGTCAAAGCGAAGGTCAAAGTCAAAGTCAGGACCAAGACCAAAGCGGTCGCGAAACGCAAGTCGCTGAAGAAGCCGGCTGCCAAGAAGCAAGTCGCGAAGAAATCGGCGGCTCGCACAGCAGCCAAGAAAACAAAATCGGTGAGGAGGAAAAAATGAAGCATCGTCGACAGGTCATCAAGGCTGGGATCGCCACGCTGGCCGGCGCGCATTTTGCGAGCGCCTGGGCAGCCGAGAAGGACAAGAAGAAGAAAGAGGACGAGCCGCGCAAACCATTCGCGGCTCCATTGATGACCAAGACGATACCGTCGACCGGCGAGCGGGTGGCCGCCGTCGGCGTCGGCACGAACAACTACAGTCCGACGACCGCGGACGAGCGCAGCGCGAGGCGCGAAGTGTTGGCGGCATTGACGCAGGCCGGCGCGTCGATCATCGATACCGCGCCGGCGTATCGGGAGTCGGAGGCGACCATTGGTGAGATGCTGGCCGAAATCCGCAATCGCAAGCAGGCTTTCATCGCAACGAAAGTCACGGCGCCCAATGGCGACCTCGCCAAGGGCATTGCGATGATCGAGGAATCGAAACGTCGGTTGCGGACCGACGTGCTCGACCTCGTGCAGATACATAGCCTGAATGGCGTCGATGTGCTCTTTCCGCATCTGTTCGAACTCAGGAAAAAAGGGCAGATTCGCTACGTCGGCATCACCACGTCGCAGGGCGAACAGCACGGCCAGATGCTCGAGCTGATCAAGTCGCAGCCGCTCGATTTCATCCAGGTGGACTATTCGCTCGGGAACCGCGCGGCGGCCAACGACATCCTGCCGGCGGCGCTCGAGAAGCGGTTGGGTGTGCTCATCAATCTTCCGTTCGGCGGAAGGCGCGACGGCAGCTTGTTCTCACGCGTGAGCGGAGCGGACCTGCCGGATTGGGCCGGCGAACTCGGCTGCCGAAGCTGGGGACAAGTGTTCCTCAAGTACGTGGTGTCGCATCCGGCGGTGACGGCGGCAATTCCGGGAATGACGAAGCTCGCGCATCTCGAGGAGAACCTGGACTCATTGCGCGGACGCATGCCGGACGCGGCGCAGCGCACGCGCATGGAGAAGTACTGGGATCAGACGTTCAACGCTTGAAGTTCGAGATCGAGGCCTGTGTACCGCATCGCGGTACGCAGGCCTTTCTTTTGGGACACTGCGCCCCTTCGAACTACTTGCCGACGGCGTACTTGAGTGCGCCGGTGATCACCGAGACGATGTACGGTTCGCTGTACGACTCGGGTGTGTGGCCGAGGCCGCTGTAGAACACGCGCCCGCCGCCGAAGGAGTGGTACCAGACCAGCGCATTGGGATTCACGTCGGCTTCACCCTCGCCGATGGTTTTGGGATCGACGGTGATCAGAACGTGAACCGTCGGATCGAAGTCCTTGTAGTAGTACCACTCGTCGCTGCGCGTCACCGTTTTCGGCAGCGTCTTCGTCGCCGGGTGCTTCGCGTCGACCACGGTGAGCGTGCCGGTCGGCGTGCCCTTGGGATGGCGCTCGAAGTATCCGCCGATCATCTGTCCATACCACGGCCAGTGGTAATGGGAATCGCCGGCGGCGTGCAGGCCCACGATGCCCTTGCCGGCCTTGAGAAAGCCCTGCAGAGCCTCGCGGCGCTCGCCCACGAACCACTCTGACTCCGGATTCTTCGGATCGGTAGTGGTGCTCACCAGCACAATGGCTTTGTAAGCGGAGAGCTTCTGCGCGGTGAACACTTCCGGATCTTCGGTCGCGTCGATGAGGTAGCCCTGTTTCACGCCTAGCGTCTTCAGCGCCTGCACGGCGGCGGGAATGGATTCGTGTCGATAGCCCGTGGTACCCGAGAACACGAGGATGCGCGCGTTACCCGCCAGCGCAGTTCCGGCGAATGACAAAGCTGAAAGCAGCATGGCGTAAACCACTCGTCGTGAATGCATGAAAATCCTCGTTTACGAATCAGGGGGCGACGGGCAGCGGCATACCCTGCGTTTTCGTACGCAGGCGCAGGACGCGGTGATTGGCGGTGATGAACAGCGTGGCGCCGTCCTCGCCGAACGCGACATTGGAGGTTGGCACGCCCGTGACGATGCGGCCGAGGAGGGTGCCATTCGGCGCGTATACCAGCACTCCACCTGGCCCCGTGGCGAACACATTGCCGTGGAGGTCGATCTTGAGTCCGTCGGGCACGCCGTCGCCCGGCCGGTAGAGCGCGCTCGAATCGGCGAAGACGCGGCCCTTGTCGAGGGTGCCGTCGGCCTTGACCGCGTACGCCTTCCAGATCGGCGACTTGGGGCGCGCATTCGCAACGTACAGCGTTTTGAAATCGGGCGAGAAGCCGAGACCATTCGGCGCCTCGAGATCTGTGGCCACCGCTTTGATGCCGCCGTCCTTCGCCACGCGGAACACCGCATTGAACCGCAATTCCTTGCCCGGATCGTCGAATTGCTTCGGCAGGCCGAAGGGCGGGTCGGTGAAATAAAGCGCCCCGTGTCGATCGAACACGAGATCGTTCGGACTGTTGAGTTTCCTGCCTTCGTACCCGACGGCGAGCGGAACGATCGTACCGTCGGCTTCGCGCCGCGACACGCGACGGTCGCCGTGCTGGCACAGCGTGAGCCGGCCTTGCAGGTCGAAGGTGAGTCCGTTGGAGCCGGGCTCACGTCCGGTGAAAGGCGCGGCACCCGTGTAACCGCTGCGCTCGAGAAAGCGCTCGACGCCTGCGTCCGCGCTCCACTGCATGATGACGTTGCGCGGGATATCGGAGAAAAGCAGTGTCTTCGTGCGCACATCCCACAGTGGTCCTTCCGACCACTCGAGATCGTCGGCAATCTTTTCGATCTTCGTGTCGGGAGGGATCAGCGCGTCGAAACGCGGGTCGCGAGATTCCAGATGCGCGTAGGGCGTCGGTGCCGCGCTGGCTTCCATTGCAAACCCCCCGATCAGTGTGGCCGTGAGTAGCGCAGGCCCGAGCAAAATTTTCAGAACATTCCGCATCTCGATCACCCCCGCGTGATTGCGCGAGGATGCGGGAGTGAAATGCGCGAGGCAACTCGGGACGTATGAACGCAGACGTTGCCGCGGGTTGCTTCATACGGCCATGCCGCGCATGGCAAGGCTTGACACCGGTGGCAATGCGATTCATCCTGAAAATGACACCGGTATCATGGCTGCAACAGCGGCGACTTCCGGTGGAGGGGTGACCGACGCGTCAGGTCCGTGGCGCGGCCGGTTGCAGGGAAGAAATGTTCTTGGGTACGTCCGGAGACCTTCGTTTCGAAAGGTCGCTCTCCAGGCGTGCGCCACAGATTCAGGGAAGGACTACATGAAATCGGTATCCGGAATTCTCACGTTCGCAGTGTTGTGGTGGAGTCTCGCTGCGCATGCACAGCAACCAGGCGATGAAGCCTCGAACACTGGCGCTGCCGGCGAGGCAGCGCTCGACGAGGTCACCGTCACCGGCTTTCGCGGTGCGTTGGCCAATGCGCTGAGCGAGAAGCGCGCGCTGAGTGGCATTACCGACATCATCAAGGCCGAGGACGTCGCGAAGTTTCCCGATGCGAACCTGGCCGAATCACTGCAGCGCCTGCCGGGCGTCGCCGTGGCGCGCGACGGCGGTGAGGGCCGCAGCATCTCGGTGCGCGGATTGGGACCCGACTACACCCGCGTGCGTCTCAACGGACTCGAGGCGCAGACCACGTCGAACGGATTCGAAGGCATCAACCGCACGCGCGGTTTCGACTTCAACGTTTTTGCCTCGGAGCTGTTCAGCAGCCTGACGGTGCGCAAGTCGCCGTCGGCCGAAACGGAGGAGGGCTCGCTCGGCGCAACCGTGGATCTGCAGACCGGCCGGCCCTTCGACAAGATGGGCACGCAGTTCGCGGTCTCCGCCAAGGCTAGCTACAACGATCTCGCCGAGAACACCGATCCGCGCTTCGCGATGCTCGGCAGCAAGACGTTCTTCGACGACAGCTTCGGTGTGCTGGTGTCGGCGGCGTATTCGGAGAGTGCAAAGATCAGCCAGGCGAGCCACAACCTCAACTGGGATCGCATGACGGACAACGGTGGTTGGTGCAATCCCAACAACCCCATGGGTTTTTGCGTGGGTCAGCCGATGCCGATCGGCATCACCGCGGCCCAGCTGACGTCGACGTCTATCTACCATCCGCGCATCCCACGCATCGCGCAGTTCGGCGTGGATAACGAGCGCCTGGGCGTCACGACCGCCCTGCAGTGGCGGCCGGCCGACTCGACGCTGCTGTCGCTCGACCTGTTGTATTCCAAGCACCATGGCACCCGCACCGAGTACCTGCTGACGCCCATCGGCCTGTTCCGCTCGCAGTCGCAGCAGGGCAAGCCCGAGACGATCGTCCGCGAGGCCGAGGTGCGCGGAAACAATCTCGTCTACGCGCGTCTCGACAACGTCGATCTGCGCGCCGAGCTGTCGATCTTCGACTTCACCACCACGTTCAAGCAGGCCGGCTTCACGCTGGATCACGATTTCAACGACCGCTGGAAAGCCACGCTGAAGCTGGGTGCCTCGGACTCGGACTTCGTGGAGCCGCGCGAGACCACGTTGCAGGTGGATCGACTCAACACGCAGGGCTTCATCTATGACTTCCGCGACAGCGTGACGCGCCCGCGCATTGTGTGGGGCTTCGACACCACCGACCCGGCCAGCTACTACTTCGGTCCGGCCGTGACCAGCCCGAATGGCGGCGTGACCGGTCCGGAAATCCGCTTGCGTCCGCAGGCCGTGTACAACGATTTTCGCCAGGGTTCATTCGACCTGCGGTTCGCCCTGAACGACACGTGGACGCTCAAGGGTGGCGTGAATGTGCGCAAGTACGGCTTCCGGTCGGATGCGCAGCGCCGCACGGCCGAGATCGCGTTGCCGGCGGCTCCGCCGGGCGGGGTGGCCTCGCTGGTGTCGCTGTTCTCCGGCTTCCAAGGCTTCGGGCTGCCAGCGGAAACGGCGACGTCCTGGGTGGTGCCGAGCGAGCGGGCGTTCATCGAACAGTTCGACATCTATGGCAACCAGGGCATCTTCACGATGCGCCGTGATCTCGCGGCGGCGCGCAGCGCCATCTACTCGGTCGATGAACAGGATTCCACCGCTTACCTGCAAGCGGATTTCAAGACCGAGTGGTTCGGCAAGGCGGTGCGCGGCGATCTGGGCGTGCGCTACGTCCGCACCGAGCAGGACGCCGCAGGTTTCGCCGAAGCAGGCGCGTCGACCGCGCTATTGCGCCCTTCGCGCAGCTACGACAACGTGCTGCCGGCCTTCAACGTGTCGATGGATCTCAGCGAGGAATGGGTGCTGCGCGTCGCGGGCTCGCGCGTGATGACGCGTCCACCACTCGCGTCGCTGACGCCGGGCGTCGCGGCCAACGTCTCCGGTGGAACGCGCACCGTGACTCAGGGTAATCCGAATCTCGATCCGATCGAGGCGGATGCGTTCGACCTGAGCGCCGAGTGGTACTTCGCGCCGGAGTCGTTGGTGTCCGTCGGATTCTTTTACAAGGACGTGAAGACGTACATCCAGACGCTGCGCGACTACGTGCAGTTCAACACGCTCGGAATTCCGGACATCGTCGCGACGAACCAGGGTGTGCTTCCGACGGACTTCTTCTACTTCTCGCGTCCGGTGAACAGTGACGGCGGTCCGCTCAAGGGCGTCGAGCTCAACCTGCAGATGCCGCTGACGTTCCTGCCTGGCTTCCTCAAGGACTTTGGCGTGCTCGCGAACTACACGCACGTCGATTCCGACATCACGTACACCATCGTTCAAGGCAACCCGATCGCGATTCCGCCTGTTGCGCCTCTCAAGGCGGTGCTCCCGCTGCTCAATCTCTCGAAGGAAACGGCGAACGCCACGCTGTACTACGGCAAAGGCGGGTTCGAAGCGCGCGCCTCGATGTCGTATCGCGATGACTACCTGCGCAACGTTCCGGGCCTCAACGTGCAGGATTCCGATGGCATGAAAGGCGCGGTGTACATCGACGCGTCGGCGAGCTACCGCCTGAACGACCATCTGCAGTTTTCGCTCGAGGGACAGAACCTCGGTGACACGTTCGAGCACACGTTCAACGACTCGGTCGAACAGCGCAATGAGTACTTCCGAAACTCCGGACGCACCTTCACCGTCGGAGCGCGCTACAGCTTCTAACAGAGTCAGGGAGAAGGCACGGGCGGCAGGGATGCCGCCCGCGCCCTCGAGTCGTTATCCGTCGATGACGTAAACGAAGCATGACGCCCGGTCCGCCGTGGTAGAAATGCCGCGCCCCAGAAGCAGCCCGTAACGAGGAAGTCCTGTGCCGAAGTCATTCACCCTGCGCATTGGCTCCGTGACCTTGCTGCTGCTGCTGACGTCCGCGGTGCACGCCACCGAACAGTCCATCGGCAATTCGGCCTTCCGCAATCCGCTGCTGCTCCAGCATGCCGATCCGCAGGTGCTGTTGCACACCGATGGGCAGTACTACATCGCGGCCACCGCCGCCGAATGGGATCGCATCGAGATCCGCCGCACGCGCGATCTCAATGCCCTCGCGGCCGCGGAGATGAAAGTCATCTGGCGCAAACATTCGTCCGGTCCGATGAGCCAGCACATCTGGGCGCCGGAAATCCATTTCATAGACGGCAAGTGGTACCTCTACTTCACGGCGAGCCGCGTCGATGCGATCTGGGAAGTCAGGCCGTACGCGCTCGTCAACGACTCACCCGATCCTTTCAAGGGCGACTGGCGTGAGCTCGGCCGCATCGACACCGGCTGGGACAGTTTCTCGCTCGACGGCACGACGTTCGTGCACGAGGGCAAACGGTACTTCGTGTGGACGCAGCGCGGACGTACGCCGGAGGAGGGCAGAGGCACCAACATCTACATCGCGCAGATGAGCTCGCCGACGACCCTCGTCCTTCCCCCGGCGGGCAGGGTGACGTTGCTGAGCAAGCCCGACTACGAGTGGGAAAAGCGCAAGTACGACGTCAACGAGGGGCCAGCGGTCCTGATCCGCAACGGCCGCGTGTTCATGACCTTCTCGGCGAGCGCCATCGATGCTAACTACTGCCTCGGGTTGTTGACGGCCTCCGCGGACGCGGACCTGCTGGAGCCGAAGTCCTGGGCAAAATCGACGCAGCCGGTCTTCAAGAGCAGCGAGGCCGCGGGAATCTACGGCCCAGGGCACAACAGTTTCACGACGACGCCCGACGGCAAGACCGACATCTTCGTGTACCACGCCCGCGACTACCGCGACATCCTCGGTAGCGAACTGGCCGATCCGAATCGTCACACGCGCGCGCAGGTTCTAAGCTGGCGGAAAGACGGCACGCCCGACTTCGGCGAGCCCGTCGCGGACCCGGGCCACGTCGCCGCGAAGCCGTTGTTCCGCGATCCCGTGTTCGACGGTGCCGCTGATCCGGCGATCGTCTACACCGGCGCGTTCGGGCGCTGGTTCATGTATTACACCAATCGCCGTGCCAGGACCGAAGGCACGCGCGGGGTGGAATGGGTGCACGGCACGCGCATCGGCATGGCCGAGTCGCTCGACTCCGGGGTCACGTGGCGCTACGTCGGCGAAGCGGACATCGAACTACCGCCCGAGCTCGGCGGCAACCAGGCAACGCATTGGGCGCCGGAGGTGGTGCGCGGCGACGGCGGCACATTCCACATGTTCCTCACCGTGGTACCCGGTGTGTTCGACAACTGGGATCATCCGCGCTCCATCGTGCACCTGACGAGCAAGGATCTGCGCACCTGGCGCGACCCGAGGCCGGTGAAGCTCGCCGCCGAGCGTCCCATCGACGCGTCGATCGTGCGGCTGCCTCGCGGCGGCTGGCGCATGTACTACAACAACGAGCTCGACCACAAATCGATCTGGTACGCAGAGAGCGACGATCTCGAAACCTGGACCGACCGCGGCAAACTGATCGGCAATCAGGCCGGCGAAAGCCCGAAGTCGTTCAGCTGGCGCGGCAAGTCGTGGCTCATCACCGACGTATGGCACGGCCTCGCGGTGTATCGATCCGACGATGGCGTGCAGTGGACGCGTCAGAAATCGAACCTGCTGGAGGCACCGGGGCGCGGCGCGGACGACCAGGTGCGGGGCCAGCATGCGGACGTCGTCGTGAGTGGCGACCGCGCCTGGCTGTTCTATTTCACACACCCGGGGCGCAAGGGCGAGTCGAAGGTGGACAACGCGGAAACTCGCCGCAGCTCGATCCAGGTGGTGGAGGTGCGCGAGCAGGGCGGCGAGCTCAGCGTCGATCGTGACGCGCCCACGCGAGTTGCGTTGCGCGACACTCACCGGGCAAATTGAGTCTTGCCCTGCCGGGACGGTCGAACGATTCGCCGTGCCGGTGCGCATCTGCTCGTCAGACAAGAAGCGGGGCTGCCTGGTGAGACCGCCCTTTCTGACAGCGCCGGCTAACGCAGCCCCGCTACGGCATCTGATAGCTGGCGCTCTATCGCCCGATACGCTGGCGTGGATCAAACTACAAGCGGCCGGGTCTCATCATGAAAGCATTCCGAATCGCAGCCTTCGCGCTCCTGTTCATGAGCATGGCTCATGCTCGTCCGGTCGTCCTCGAAGAAGTCGCGACCCTCTCACCACCGGATGCGTCCTGGACATACCTTGGCCGCTTCGGCGTGGCCATCGACGGGGACTTCGCACTCGTGTCCGCGGAGCGGTTCGTCCCCAGTCCCTACGAGCCAGGCGAGGCCCTACATGAGGCCGCTGCCCTGCTGTACCAGCGCTCCGGCTCGAGCTGGAGCTACGTCGGCACATTGGGACCCGTGGGCTTGATCGACGACGGATCCTTTACAGGGTTCGCGCTCAAGCCAGGCCTGGCGATGAAGGGTGGCGTCGCGATCACCGTCTTCGGCCCCGGGGGCATTTTCGAGCGCGTCGGCAGCAGCTGGATCCAGTCGCCACTCGCGACCGAGATTGCGAACTCGCTGGTCGGCGGAGACATCGAGATCGATGCCGGACGCATCTTAGTGCCGCGCGACAACTGCAATTTCCAGAGCGCGGTGTTGCGCAAGATCAATGGGGCGTGGTCGGTTGAAGGCGTATTCACCGGGACCAGCCATGATTGCTACGGCAGACCACTCACATCGACGCAGGACATCTCCGGAAATCGCGCCATCGTGTTTTACCCCGCAGACGACGTCGAACCCGGGCACTTTCGGCAGTATATCTACGAAGCAGGCAGTGGCTGGCGGCAAAACGGCGGCAACGTAGGCGGGTGGTCCATGAATTTCGATGACATCCCGGCGCCACAAGTTGCCCTCGTCGGCGGTACCCACGCCAGCACTGGCAGGCGCGAGTTTGGCAGCAACACCGGCTATCCAGTCGTGAGCGACGGCCAGGAGCTCGGCGCCGCATCGCACTACGGCATGCAACCCGTGGACACCTATCTACAGCCCGATCCATGGAGCACCACGGTGCTCGAGCGCGCGGGCACCCTGTTCGCGCAGCGCAATTTCAGCCATGACCGCGGGGCGTATGTCTACACCCTGTTTCGGATGAACGAGATTCCGACCGCCTCCACTCAGGTGGCGGCGCTGCAGAGTGCGTCCGGCCGCAACTTGGGGGATCGCTTCGATTCTGATGGCAGCCTGGCCATCGTGAGTGGTCGAGTGGGCTTCGGAGAAGGGGACAACACCGTGCGCGTGTTCGAGATTCCCGCGACGCTCGAGACGCCGGCGGTGCAGAGCCACGATTTCGAGTCCGCCACCGCGGGCTCCGCGTGGCAAACGTCCGGCGGTGCGTTCTCCTTTGTGAAAGTGGGCAACAGCCGCGTGTACCGCCAGGGCAGCACCGAGGCAACCTCCGCCGCGTGGCTGCCGACGAGTTCGACCACCAACCAGTCCATCCAGTCCGAAGTCACGATTCGCGCGCTCCCGGTCTCGAGCTCCTGGGTCGGCCTGGCAACGCGGCGTAGCAATGCCTCCAACTATTACTACCTCACCCTGCGCAGCGGCGGCACGCTGGAGCTGAAGCGCATGGTCGGCGGCGTCTTCACCACGCTGGCCTCGACCACCGCGCCGGTGAGCGTCAATCGCAAGTATCGCCTGCGGCTCGAATCCATCGGCTCCACCCATCGCGTGTACCGCGACGACCGCCTGGTGCTGAGAGCGAACGACTCCGCCCTCGAGTCAGGCGCCGCGGGCATCATCATGAACCGCGCCAGCGCGGACTATGACAACGTCGTCGTCACTCCGAGTACGTTCACGACTATCTACACGCGGAACTTTTCGAGCACGAACCCCGGCAATTGGGTACACCCGTGGCAATCCGTCGACGGCGTACTCCGACAGTCGTATGACGGCGGCTACGCTCGCACCTATGTGGGCGCGGACACCGACGACCAGATCGTCACGGTTCGCGTTCGCCCCACGAAGTTCGTAGAACCCGACAACTGGGTCGGCATCGTGTTGCGCGGCCAAAATGATCGAAGCCACGCTTACGTGAGCCTGCGCGGCCGCGGCGTCATTTCGCTGTGGCGGCGCACGAACAACGCCATCGAGCAGCTCGCCACGCGCGCGATTCCGGTGAGCACGGGCACGTGGTACGACTTGCGCGTGGAAGTGGTGGGTGGCCTCACGCGCGTGTTCGTGAACAACGAGCTGCAGCTCTCAACCAACGCCGATCTGGGGCCGAGTGCCGGTGTCGCCCGTCCGATATCGATGGGGCAAGTGGGGCTCGTCACTTACAAGGCCACCGCCGACTTCGATGATTTCCGGGCCTATCAACCGTAGCCACCGAAGCGCGCGAGCCACTCGGCCGCAGGGCCGGACGGCTCGATGAACGCCCCCTGAGCCGGGCGTGTTAGGTCGCGGCACAGCCGCCGGGCTCTTGAGGTTTCCGCGGCGGCCCAGAACGGCGCGCTTAAA
This sequence comes from Pseudomonadota bacterium, assembly GCA_043747875.1. GTDB lineage: Bacteria > Pseudomonadota > Gammaproteobacteria > Steroidobacterales > Steroidobacteraceae > CADEED01. The sequence continues at coordinate 26,604 of JAYTOI010000119.1, forward strand.
GGCTTCCCGGCCACGATTGGACATAATATACAGAACTGGTAGCAGCACCCGTCGCGCAGTAGCTAGGAGAGGGTGCGCCGAACCCCATAAATCCTAGCGCGAGCGCTGCAGCGGCTACCTTTGAAACGCGCTTCGCGCGGCGCGCGGCGCGGCCGGTTTGCCCGCTCATGTGTGCCATCTCCGCGAGCGCTGCCCATACGGGCCTGACGAGTTCGGATTGCTCACGCTCGTGGGCCAGGCACGCCACTACGTAATTCGCATCTAACCCGAGTTCCTTCGCGATCTTCAGCCCCACATCGCTCGACATGCCTCCGCCGTGGCGCATGTATCTCGTCATCGCTGTCTTGCTGAGCCCGAGAATCTTTGCCAACCGGTAATCGGTGCACAGTTTGTTAGGCCCCGAATTCTTGGCCCTGAGCATCTCAAGAAGACCTCTGGTATCGGGCAAAAGTAGGGCGCCACTCAGGCGGGGATTCTCCATACAGCCTCGCACGGGTTAGGGGTTCACCCTACCAACATAGGCAACGGTTAACCTCCTTGCAACGGTTAACGGGCATTCAGGTATTGACCGGTAACATCCCCTGTGCCTATTGTCGGCGCCGTCGGCCGGCCCTGTGGGTCACGTCCTACGGGTCAGCCCTCGCACGGTTACCCAAAAAACATCTCCGGGGCCGCGCCGACTTAATTCCGTGCGAGCCAGGAGGGAGTGCGAGTCCATGAACAAAAAGCGAACCCTGACCCCGGCCGAACTGGCCAACGTGATGCTCCAAGAGATGGCTCTGGAGCGTCGAATCTCGATCCGCGTAATGGAGAAAGTCGCGGACCCTAAATACACGTGGCGGCTCTCGGAGCTGCGCGCGGAGCTCGCGGCCATCGATCATCTCCAAACCTGCGCCGGCGCGAACATCGCCGAACTCGTCGCGAAGGCCGGCACCACCATTCCGCACCTGGTCGCGTCGCTCGAATCTGCCGCGTCGTCTAGCGGCAGGACCCCGGGCTTTGATCCCGGTGACGCAGGTTCGAATCCTGCCGCGGCAACCAAGCCTAACAAGGCCGCCGGCCTGGTCGCGCTCATGGCGGCAACGATGGCCGGCTGCGCCTCGCTGCCGCCCCCCGACCCCAACGTGTGCATGCGCGCCGGCCGAATCGGCAACGTGCGCACGCTGTCGATCACGCACTGCGAGCTGCTGCGGATCGAGGGCGGCGACGAACGCAAGGCGGGCGAGCCGTGAAGGTCACGGGTTTTGAGCTGCGAGCCGCGCGCTTAGCTCTCGGTAAGACACAGCTGCAGCTGTCAATCAATCTGGGCGTGTCGACGCGCACGCTCATGCGGTGGGAGAAACGCGGCCAATATCTCCCCGAGTTCAATCAAAGGTTCTCGCCCCTCCGCCAGCACGTGACATCTGCCAGGCAGTTGTCACGTGACACCAAGATCTCGGCGTCACGTGACAAGCCGGCCGGGATCTCTCCAGACATGTCACATGACAATTCGAGATCTCGAAATGTCACCTCGCGGGGGCGCCGATGAAAGTCCGGCGTTCCATCGCTGTCGAAGGTGGCGACCTGCGGCTCATCGACCCGGAGACCACAGCCAACACACCCTACCTAGAATTCACCGGCCATGGCTTGGGTGCGGCTCAGTTCCGTTTCTCGCGCGCGTCTCTGCCGGCAATCGAGGAACTGCTCGCGGCCTGGCGCGCGGCCTTCCCCGGTGATTTTCCGTGACCCTCTCCGCTCAATCGCGCCTGGTCGGCGCGGATCAGGTGTACACCCCGCGCCCGGCGATGGCCGTCTATGTCGTAGACGTGCGCAATGGGTGGGTCGTCGCGGACATATACGACGGCACCACGCGCGGCCAGCGCGTGCGCCTGGCGCGCGCCGTCTTCGAGCTGCTGTTCACAAACTACTCGTTCGGCGGGGTGCCAGATGAAACGTCTCCTGCGGTGGTTGGTGGAGGGCGCTGCGGTCCTCGTGACGCTGTTCGTGATCGCCTACCTGGTGTTGATGGCGGTCGCGCCGGGGTGAGCTCATGAGCCCTCCGGAGCGCGTCCCGGAATGGCTGATTCACTGGCGTGCGGGCTATGAATCTGGCCTGTCTCAGGCGCGTGAGATTTATCCGATCGTCGGGTGGGGCTCACTGTTGTTAGGCTTCGGCCTCGGCTGCTGGTATGCCGGATGATGTCTTTGAGCGCGTCGCGCGTTGGTGGGATAGGGATGCGCTCGTCACCGAAAGGCTCGCGGTGCTTGCGATCTGCGGGCAAGGCGAGAACGACCTGCACGGGAGCGAATGGGGCGAGCTGTCCGGCGAGCTACGATGGCGCATCGTCCAAGCCATGCGCGGCCTGGTGCGCCTGGCCGATGAGCTGCGAGGTGTCCTGAAGTGACCGGCGCCGCAGTGATCGACTACAGCCTCCCCCCGAGTTGCTTCCTGGGGCTGGGTGATCCTGCGGCGCCGATCCCTATCTACCCGCCGGCAAACTTCAACGGCACACCGGCGCTGTACATCGCGCAAACCAAAGCCGCGATGAAAGAAATCCCCGATTGGGAGCTGCTCACGTGCTTCCTGCGCGGCCCCGACCTGGTGTTTGCGGACTGCGATAGAACCTGGTTCCGCGAGCGCTGGGAGCGGCTGTATCGGCTGCGGCGCGAGGCTCGCAAGGTCGCACGCGATGGCTCGCGGCCCCAGTTCGAACGGCTGGTGACGGCCATTAGATTTCGCTGGCGCGTCCTGGTCCAGCGCTCCATCGGGCTGCGTCACATGGGTGGCAAGGTAACTGCCTGGCGATGATGCGCGACGCTGACGGTGACCTGTTTCGCTGGCAGCTCCGCGCTGACGGATCGGCGCCGCCCGGAAAGGCCGCTGCCGCGCTGAAGCTGCAGGATATCGATGAGCAGCGACGGGACCAGTTAGAGCGCTATCGCCAGTTCGCTGAGCCGTACATCAAAGCCGATGGCACGCGCGGCAACATGGCGGACCTGATCCCGCAAATTGCGGAGATGAATCGGCAGATCGATCTCAAGTTGCCGGACATGAATCGCCGCGAGCTCGTGCGGCTGCACCTGGCGCACGCGATCGAAACGAAGGTTTTGCCGCTCACCGATGACGGCTGGTTGCACTCGCTGCCCGATCGGCTGCGCAACGCGCGCAAGGATTTCTGCATCGGGTTTCGGCCGGCCGATGGCCGCAAGCGCATTGCCTGGGAGAACAAAGTCGGGCTCTCACGGCTGTGTCCCTCGGATGCGCGCGACGATTCGAATCGGCTCGCGCGTCGGATCGTCGACCCGATCCTGGAGCTCAAAAAAAACGGCTGTCAGGTTACATATGGTGTGCTCACTCTGCCTAACTACCAGCCGGGGAAGCTGCGCCACGGTATAAAGTTCATCTATAAGAAGTTCAATGGACTGCTGAAAAAGCGACGGAACAAAAAGCCGCTGTTCCCCAATGTGATCGGCGCCATGTGCGTGCTCGAAGCGCCGCTGGGGTGGGACCGGACCTGGAATGTTCACCTGAACGTCATCCTGGTCCATCGCGGCTTTCTCGACTGGCGCACCCTGCAGGAGGAGTGGAAGTACGGCTGTCACTTCGAACGCATCAAGGGCGGCCGCGAGGAGCTCGAACGCGCGCTGCGCGAGGTCATCAAGTATTCTGCGCGGGCAGTAGCGGAGAAATCGCAATGCCCCGACACAGCCACCAGTGGGAATTCAGCTTTGCGCTCGGCCAGTGCCGATGCGTCAAGCCAGGGTGCGGGAATTATCTGCATGTCTGCGGATGCGTCACCGACGAACCCGCTCACGACTCCGCTGACCCCTCTCGATGCCCGCGATTCGATCGACTCGCCGACAATCGATACCTCGAGGCAAAGGCAAACGCCCCAGACCGCTGAGCGCGCCGCACCACCGGCCATGTGCGATTGGACCGGCCAGGAGCTCCTAGAGTGGCTCACGGCCTTCCGTGGCTTCAGGCGCACGCGAACCTACAAACAACTCTTCCGCCTCGCCAAGCCCGAGCCTGACAGCCTGTCGGGCTATATATGGGTCGGCACTGGAAAGTGGGTCGAAAAGAGCTACCGGACTGAGGTCGGCCCCCTTTTCTCGATACCGGGTGATAAGTCGACAACGCCGGACGCTCTCGAAAGGTATTTCAAGTTCCTCTCGCGGCTCAAACCGCACCCGCCACCCAACAAATGCGAAAGGTTCGCATGATCGACCAAAAACCGACTCTCCGCGCCCGCGTTGCCAAGCTCAGATCCGATCCGAGAGTGGCGGCCTTTTCCCTGATCGGTCCCAGCGGCCAGGTGTTCGCGCTCGTCGACGAGCTGGTTGGCGAGCTGGACAGCCAGGATGCCCGCATTCGGGCGCTCGAGCTGCAGCTCAAAGGGCTGGGCGCTCTCACCGTCAATCATCTAGGTAGTTAGAAATGCAGAAACGACATGACCCCATCGGAGAGATTGACTGCCCGTTGTGCGCGCGGCCGGCGGACGTGATGAAGTTCGGCGCGCGCACGAAGCTCGATCCAGACGGCGGCGCCGGAAAGCCCGCGTATGAGCGCAAGTTGTTTATCGCGTGCCCTCCGGTGCGCGGCTACACCGGATGCGGAACGATCCTGTCCAGCTCACCCAACGCGCAAGAGCGCATCCTCGACAAAGGGAAAATGTTCGGGCCCGAGGGCAGGCCAGCCAATGCGCCGGCACCCGCGCCGGCACCCGCTGCGAGTCCCGCGCCGGTGCCGGCGCCTTTGCCGTCGAAAATTCAGACGCGACGTGGCGGCATCCTCGGCGGCGGCCGGTGGTGATCGTATGAACACCGTCGAAGTCAACGATGAGAAAATCCACGCCGAACTCGACGCGGCCGGCGCCGGCCGGCCTATCGAGGGCGAGCACATACCGGCCGGGGGTGGCGCACCTGGCGCGAACGGCCAGGCGCAACCTGGTCCCGACCAATTGCCGGTCGACTGGACCGAAGCGGCTCTGGCCGCCGTGTTCGTGATAGACAAGGTAGTGGTGCCGAACTGGAACCTGGAGGCGGACGAAAAGGATGCGCTCGCGTTGGGCGCCGGCCGGTTCCTCAATGCGTGCTTCCCGAACGTGCGAACGGACGCGCGCGTTACGGCGTTGTTCGCGCTCCTAACTACCGTGGCAGTAGTCGCGAGCCGTCGGCGCAACAACGAAACCGGCGAATTCATCCCCATGCGCGCGCCGAAACCCGAGACGGACCCGGCCGCCGATCCCGATGCCAATAGAGCAGCGGCCTGACGGCGAGATTGTTCTGGTCACGGGCCGCTCGGGCTCGGGCAAGACGCTGTACACCATGCGCGCCGCGGCCCGTGCGCGGCGCCTGCTGGTCTGGGACTCTCACCTTGAATGGGCAGCGCACGGCTGCACACCAGTCACCTCCATCGCCGATCTCGCGAAGGCGTGCTCGACCCGCGAGCCTGGTCAATACGCCTACGTCGGCCCCCACAACGCGCGCACGTTCGCGGCCTTCTGCCGAATCGCTAAGTGCTGGGTCATGCTGGCGCCGGCAACGGTGGTGGTCGAAGAGCTGGCGGATGTGTCCACCCCGTCGAAGGCACCGGCGGAGTGGGGCGACCTGCTACGCATGGTCAGGAAATACGGCGGGACTATCTACGCGATCACTCAACGCCCGAGCGAATCCGACAAGACGGTTGTAGGCAATGCCCACCGGATCGTGTGCCACGCGGTAGGGCGGCAAGGGGACGCGGTCTACATGGCCAACGAAATCGGCCAGCCGCTCGAGGCGGTCCGCGCGCTCGATGCCACGAAGTTAGAGCACCTGGAGCGGGGCCCTGATTTCGTGGTTCGGCGCGGCCGGACGCCTAGACCTGCCTAGAAGCTCCTAGACCTGCCTAGAAAATCGCGCCTCGACGCGCGTACAAGCCCATTGCAGGCCGCTTAGAGCGGCTCCTCTACTCGGTACGGAGATGGCTATGGGCAAAGCAATCGATTTCGGCATCGCGGTGGCGGCGGTCCTGGCGGGCATCTGGCTCTCCTCGATCATCCCGAACCCGCTCGCCAAGAAAATGTGAGCGAGGACTAACTACCTGTGCCAACTCTCGTGCGTGATGTGCTGGTCGTGTTGGTCGGGGGCGTAATCGCCTCCCTCGGAGCACAGTGGTTGATCAACAATTCCCGCGCGGTACGCCGTGCTGTCGGAGGCCTCTGATGAATTTGCGTGAGCTCGATCAGTTCGAAAACGTGGTTGCCACAGGCCGCGCCAAAATGGTGACCGACATCATCTGGCCCAACGTGTGCGAGTACGTGGTGCTCATCCTCGGTGGCACGTCGCTCACCAAGGCCATGCTCACGCAGATCATCGTCAAAATGGGAAAGAAGCAGGTGATGGAATTCACCGGCACGCAGCTGCAGTCCATGAACAGCTACGACGTCGACGGCGCTCCGTTGACGCACCTGTTCATTCCGTTCTACAACAGCCGCGCTCGAACGCTCGAACAGCAATACGCGGGCGCCCCCGATTTCGGCGCGCTCGGGCTTCGAGAACTCACGATTGAAGTGCAGATCACGGGCGCCACGGCGCCAACGCTCACCGCGAAGGCCAGCATCGTGCCGCAGGGCATCCTGCGCGCTGGGGCCGCTCGACTGTGCCGGACGATTCTGCGCACGCAGCTGAACCCGGCCGCGGCGGTCACCGAACAGGCACAGTCGGCAATTTCGTTGGGCGCGCACGCTGGCATGCTGGTGCGGCGCATCCACTTTTTCTCGGCGCTCGTCACGCAGCTGCGCGTCAAGCGCAACTCCTCGGACATCTACGAGAAGGTCACCCTCGCGGATAACAACGCGATACTCACGCGCACGGGCCACGTGCCTCAGGCCAACATCTTCACGCTCGATGCGATCGAGGATGACAATGAGCTCAAGTGGATGACCACGCTGCAGGGTGAGGGCGCTCAGGCCGCGTTCGTGCCGATGCAGATCCTGATGAACACGTCCGCAGGCGGCGCGTTCGACGTCCTGACGGACGGCTACGCCGATCCGAACCTGATCTAACTACCCATGTCGGGTGGTCCCAACGCTTCAGTCCCGATCCCCCAGCCTGACGGCTCGGGGGGTGCGGGCTCGTATCCGAGCCAGCTGCTCGGCGTGCTGACCGGCCGCGCTGCAGCGTTTCTCGATGGAGAGATACAGCGTCGCTTCGGCAGCGGCCTGTCGGAGAACGTCGCGGTGGATGCGCAGGGGAGGGTGCGCCCGGAGAGTCAGCCGGGAACGCCGGCCGATACAAAGTTCGTTGAGCTCGCCAAGAATCCCGCAACGTGGGCGATCGTCGGCGGCGTGCTGGTGGTGGCGCTGCTGCTGCTGAGGCGGTGACGCCATGATCCCCGCGGGCGGGCTCTCCGCGAGCACGAACGATCAGACCAGCCAAACTACCCGGCTAGATCAGAGTTTCGGCGGCATCAACATCGGCTCGGGCGGCCTGGACATGAAGACCATCGCGATCGCCGCGGGTGCGGCGGTGGTCATCATCGGTGCCCTGCTGCTGTTCTTGCGGAGACGCTAGATGTCATTCGGCGGCGGCGGATTTTTCGGCTCGGGTGCCAAGCAAACAAAGACCACGAGCAACTCGTCGGTCGTCAACAACGCGACCACATTTGAGGATGTATCGGGGACGCTGGTCACGGGCTCGGGAAACTTCATAACGCTCTCCGATGCGGGCGCGGTGCAGACTTCCGAACGGATCGCCACCGATGCCCTGGCCGCGGCGGAAAGCATCGCGAGCAGCTCTATCGAGGGGCAGCTGCAGGCGCAGCGCGCGGGCCTGGAGTTCGGTTCGCGCGCGATGGATGCGGGCTATGACCTGGCGCGGCTCGCGGTGGAGGGCGGCGGTAGCATCCTGAGTGATGCGCTCGCGTTTGCGAACGCCGGCCGCGAGGGTGAGCGTGATTCGCTCTTGTCCGCGCTGCAGTCTGCCGGCGCGAGCCGCGACGCGGCGTACAATTTTTCCGGAAGTCTGTTCGATGCGGCGCTGTCGACGGTGAGCGGCGCGACGTCGGACGCGCTCGGGTCCGCTGCCGCGAGCCGCGACGCAGCTCTTGGGTCCGCTGCCGCGAGTCGCGATGCAGCGTTTGATTTCTCCGAAGGCCTCTTCGGTGGCGCGCTCGCCTTCGCCAATGAGCGCACGGCAGCGTCGCTCGAATTTGCCGATCTAACCGCGGATCGCGGCAACGCGTTCGCGACAAGCCTCTTCGGACAGGCACTCGATGCGGTCAAGAGCACAGTAGCGACCGGACAGGCGCAGCTCGGCTCAACGGTGACCGCGCTCAACACGATCGCACGCGAGCAAAGCACCTCGACCGATGAGCGTGTACAGGCCATCGCGAGCCAGGCGCTGAAAGTCGGCGGCCTGGTCGCTGCGGGGTTGCTGATGTTTCTCGTTGTGAAGGGGCGATCATGAACGGCAACGTAGAACGCGAAAGCCAGGTGATTCCGGCGACCGGCGTCATCATATTAGCGCCGGCTAACTACTTTTTCCTTGAGACTGCCACTCTTCCTGTTGCCGTGAGTTTTCAGGGCAACGGCCAGAACTACCGCATTGCAAGTGTCTCGGCCGGCATCCTGGTCGGGCGCGTAAACGGCTGGGGGCGCGCGGTGATCTCCGGGACGGTCGGATCGACCGTCACCTGGTACTACGGCGATGCCGCGTTACGCGAAGACGTCACAGACTTTCGCTCGCAGCTCATTGGCGGCATCACGGCAGTGTCCGAGGCTCCGAGCTCTACGATTGTGACACCGGCCGCGGTTGCGGTTACCACTGGCAACGCGGGCGCCATTGCGGCGAATGCCGCGCGCAAGCGCATCACGGTAAAGACGCTGCTTGCAAACACCGGCAATCTCTATCTGCAGGCCCCGACGGCCGGCGCCGGCCGCGGAATTGAAATGGTGCCTGGCGACGTTGCCGAAGTGAGCACGACTGCAGCAATGGACATGCGAAACGACAGCGGCGCTACTCAATCATTTACTACTTTCGAGGAGAGCTAAGATGACTCGTCTAACTACATTCTTGATCGGCCTGGCGCTTGCGGTGGGATTGGCCGCAAGCGCTGCGACGGTGAGCAGCTCCGGCGTGCGGCAGTCCTCGGGGACATTCGTCGCATCGTTCGACGATGCCTGCACGACGACACCGACTATCACATTCGACTGGGTCAAGGTCGGCAGCTTGGTGACGCTGTGGGCCGTCGCGAACAGTGGATTCCCCTGCACCTCTGACAGCGGTGGCTTCGTAGCGACGGGTACGCCATTGCCGGCCGCGATTCGACCGACCACGAATTTTGGACATGCAACGCTGTTCACCAACGTGACCAACAATGGCACGTCGGAATACGGGTGCTTTTTCCTGAATTTCTCTGGGAATATTGGTCTGGGCCGCGCCGGATCAGCATCGGCGGCGTGCAACATAAACGCGTGGACTGCATCGGGAAACAAGTCGGCAGGACTGGGTAGCGCGTTGGACGACGTATTTGTTACCTATCCGACAATAAACCCCTAGCGTCTAGCTACCCATGACCGGCACCGAAAAAGCCCTGACAGCTACTGCGATAGCCGCTGGCGTCGTGTGGGCGCTGTCGCGCTCGAAGGGCGGCCAGGCGGTCACGGTCGACGCGGTAGCGGAGGTAATTCGCGCGGGCGGTGCGGTCGTGGATGCGCTGCGCCCGCGCGGGATCCGCAACAATAACCCGGGGAATATCGATTGGATCAAAGATCCGGCCAAGCGTTGGCGCGGAATGGTCGCTCTTGAGCCGCCGGGCTCGGTGTACGGCAAGGGCTATGCGGCGCGCTTCGGGGTGTTCGATACGCCCGCCAACGGTGTACGCGCGATCGGAAAGGAATTGCTGTTGGACGCCACGCGCGGGGTGCGCACGGTGCGCGCGCTCATCAACAACTGGGCTCCGCCGGGTGAGAACGACACGTCTAGCTACGTGTTACGCGTTGCCGAATATGTCGATGTGGGGCCGGATGAGAACATCGACATTGCGCGCAACCTGGTGAGTCTGGTCGCCGCGATCATCAAACACGAACAGGGCGAGCAGCCGTACTCCTCCGGCGAGCTCGAGCTGTGGGCGAGGGCGGCATGAGCAATGCAATCGACGCGATCACGGGCAACCCGGTTATCAAGACAGCGGCTATCTACGCGGGCGGCGGGCTAGTGGTGCTGCTGGCCGCGCGCTACGTGCTGCCCAAGGCCTTCGAGTGGATCGCGGGCATGCTCGGCAACGCGGCGAAAGAGGCCGGGGCCGCGGCAGCACGCACCGTTGGCGCGGTGGGAAACGCGGTCTTGAACCCGGTCAATCAGCAAAATATCTGGTCGGAGACCGTGCGCAACGTCGGTGTGGGTGCCTCAGGGGACAAGCAATTCACCCTCGGCGGCTATGTATACGACATGTTCCACGAGCCATACGACCCGAACAAGCTGCCCGCGGGCTCGGCCCTGGCGAACCTGCAACGCCGGTTGCCCTCGGACCCGAAGTACCGCCCACAGATCCTGAAATGATTGCCGCGGCCGCCAAGCGATCGAATGAGGTGGTGACCGGCTTTACTACCGGATCGCCGCTGGCCGTCGTGATCGTGTGGGCGCTCAATGCCTATCTACTGCCGGCGCCGATGCAACCTGAGATTGCGGTGGCGGTCGGTGCGGTCGTCACCTCGGCCGTGGCCGGCGTGGCGCGTCTGTTCAATCGGAGGAAATGATGATGGCCAAGCGAATTTTCGGCGGGCTTGCGCTCGCAGCCCTGTGGGGTGCCGCCGTGATGGTGGTTGCCAGCGTGCTCCATTGAGCCGCGCAGGTGTGATCTTCAAACACCTGCTCGCGCTGCAAGGCGGAATCTCGTGCGGCGATGCGCACGACGCACCGGCGCCGGTGCGCGAGGTGCGGCCGAAAGCGAAGAAGAAGGCGAAGAAGAAGGCGAAGCGATCATGAGCGTGGCTTCGCTGCTCGCGAACAAGTGGGCCTGGCTCGTCGCCGGCCTCATCGTCGGCTACAAACTCGGCATGCACGAGGCGAAGAAGGCCGCGTGAGCAAAACGCATCTGAAGTTTGCAATCGTCGTGGTGATTGCCGTGCTGATCGCATGGAAGTTGACCGTGGGCTCGCAGCGCAACGGCGAACTGCACTGACGGCTAGAGCGCTGAGAACTCCGCCACAGCATCGATAGGATCATCCCCATGACCAAACTCACCCGCCTGGACTCGAACCCGAATCACCAGCTCACCGCATCGGGCAGTGCGCTGCGCACGGTCGGCATCGGCGCGCCGCAGATTGTCCAGCTCGGCGGCTCGCTCACGAACCCATCGAAGCGCCCGGATCGCCCCGGGCTGGTAACGGTCCCCTTCCGGGGAATGAAGTTCCTGCGCCGCTAGGCGCCAGCCGCTCCAGGCCGGGCAGATGGCCCCAAGGTCGCCTCCTGCGGCCAGGATGAGCAGCGGCGCGTACCGGGGCGGCACCCGGCCGCGGCGCTTCCAGCGGCGCGCGGTAGACACCCCGACATGACACAGACGCGCGAGCCACTCGGCCGCGTAGCCGTACGGATCGAACATGCAAGCCCCCTGAGTCGGGCGCTTGTTAGGTCACGGCCTCTGCGGGCGAAGCTGCCTGGCTCGTGATCCGTCTGGGGCGGCGGTGACGGCGCGGACGGCCGATACGCGGGGAATCGCTCGGATGTGTGAAGCGCCTTCGCTTACCATAATATACATTATGCGAAGTATGTGGCGGGTGGCTGCGAAGGGTTCATCGGGTATGGGTATTGCGGCGCACGCCGAACAAGTTACAGCTTTGAGCAATCGCTAACATCTAGGCACAGCGACTGCGCGCACAGTCACGACTCCGTGAGCACCGAACTAATTCGGCGGGCTCCGCCACTCACCAGCGACGGTCCGCACAAGTGGCGCGGAATGTGAGGAACTCGCATGCGCATGTACAGATTCGCCCTGGCGTCCTGCCTGGCGCTGCTGGCACCAGTGGTCGTCGCCCAGGCAGCGGAATTCAACCCGGTTGCCCATGAGCCGCGGCCCGATGCCGAGCCCTCGACCTTTGGTGTGATCGTCAAGCTTCGGCTCGATGGCGCCGGTGCCGCGATGGCGAAGCTTTCGACGGGCGGCGAACGAACCGCCGCGCTGGCGAAGCGCACCGGCCTGTCGCTGGCCCTCAAGCGCGAGATCTCCACCGCGATGCTCGCGAGCATCGTCGCGCTCGACGACACGGATGCCACGAGCGCACTGGAGCGCCTGCGCGCGGATCCGGTGGTGGAGTTCGCGGTTCCAGATCGCCGTCGCTACGCGCACGCCACGACGCCGACTGACCCGCAGTTCGCGAACCAGTGGTACCTCAAGAACACCGAAACGTCCGCCGTCAACGCGATCAATGCCTGGGATCGCGAGCAAGGATCGACTGGCGTCGTCATCGCGGTGCTCGACACGGGCGTGCTGTACGACCACCCGGACCTCGGGCGCGGCGATCATGGCGGCAAGCTGCTGCCCGGCTACGACTTCATCACGACGGCCCTGAACGCCAACGACAGCGATGGACGGGATGCCGATCCATCTGATCCGGGCGACTGGGTCAACACGTCGGACAAGACCAATGCCGCCCTCGCCAACTGCGACACCGGTGACAGCTCATGGCACGGCACGCGCGTCGCGGGAATGATTGGCGCACTCACCAACAACGGCTCAGGCATTTCCGGTCTCGACTGGAATTCGTACATCCTGCCGGTGCGCGTGCTCGGCAAATGCGGCGGCGTCGATAGTGACATCCTCGCGGGAATGCGCTGGGCGGCCGGCCTGGCGGTACCCTTCGTACCCACGAACCCGACACCGGCCCGCGTGCTCAACATGAGCCTGGGGTCGACGAGCACCTGCGAGGCCGCTTATCAAAGCGTCATCGCGGAGCTCACCGAGCGCAAGGTGTTGGTGGTCATCTCCGCCGGCAACGAAGGCACGATGGTGTCGTCGCCCGCGAACTGCACGGGCGTCGCGGCGATCGCAGCCTTGCGGCACGCCGGCAGCAAGGTGGGATTCAGCAACCTCGGTCCCGAGGTGACGTTGGGTGCGCCCGGCGGCAATTGCGTGAACGTCAATGGCGGGCCCTGCCTGTTCTCGCTCGACACCACGTCGAACGCTGGCTTGACCACCCCCACCACTCATACCTTCACCGACCAGACCAACATCAATCTGGGCACCAGCTTCTCGGCGCCGATCGTGTCGGGCATTGCGGGCCTGATGCTGTCGCGAAACTACAACCTGTCGACCGAGCAGCTGCTGCAGCGTCTGCGCCAGAGCGCGCGGCCCTTCCCCACGAGCCTGCCGAACGAAACGCCGGTCCCGAGCGCCTGCCATGTGCCCACGAGCACCGCGGATCTTCAACTCGAACAGTGCCTGTGCACGACCGCAGTCTGTGGCGCGGGCATGGCGGACGCAGCGGGCGCGGTCGACTCGGCCGACCAGCCCATTGCCGCCATTACGGTGCCGGCCACCGTCGCGGCCGGCCAAAACGTAATTCTGAACGCGGGCGGCAGCGCCGCAGCCTGCGGCCGCACGGTCGCCGCATTCGCATGGACTGTGATCGCACCGGCCACCAATCCGCCCGCCATCACGGGCGCCAATACGGCCAGCGCAGTAGTCATCGCGCCCGCCACGGGGAGTGTCACTCTCGAGGTCACGGTGACCGACAGCCAAGGCCGCATCGATCGCGCCAACGTCATCGTCGAACCGACGCGGGCGACGACCGTGGCGCCGGCTTCTGCCGGTAGCACGCCCTGCGGTACTCCGGTGACTTCCGGCGCCACCCCGGGAACCTCCTCCTCCTCATCCTCATCCTCATCCTCATCCTCGTCCTCTTCGTCGTCGTCCTCGAGCAGTGGCGGCGGCGGTGGCGGTGGTTCGCTCGAGCTGTCGACGCTGCTCTTGCTAGGTTTGTTAGTGCTGACGCGCCTGCGACGTGCGCGCGCGTAGCGCATTTCCCGTTGCAATCGACAGATGCCGCGCTATATTTGGCTCGTACGCCATTGACGGATCAGGGTCTCCGTTACAACTACAACGAAAGGGCGTGTCGTCAGGTTTGCGGCGCGGATAGGGACTCGCGCAGCACGCGGGACGGCCACGAAAACAACAATGTCGCGTGTATACGATCGCCTCGAATCCGCCACCCTCCTGCTTGCGCGCAGCGGCTCCATCAAGGACCGGCTGAGCGATGCGTGGCGTCAGTGTCTCGCCAACATCGAACCCGACGAGGTGCCGCGCGAATTGCGTCTGCAGTTCCTCGAACTCGCGTCGGCCATGCAACGCGAACGCCCGCTACGCGGCGAAGACGCGGTCCGCGCGACGATTCGCAAGATGTCGAACCAGGAAGCCGAGGGCCGGGCCGCACACATCGTGCGCATGTTCTGCCGCATCACCCGGCAGCAGGAGCTCGAGTTGCCGCTGCCGCCAGGCTCGGGCTCGGGCTCGGCCGTCGTGCAGTTGTTCGCGGCGGAAGGTTGAGGTTGAAGCGTATCCCTGCGCTCTGGCACGAATAGCGTTGCGCGGTAGCTAGAGCGAAGGATCTCGTGCGAGGCGCCCGGCGCGGGCGCTAATCCAGCTTGAACTCGATCGTATCCCAGCGATTGGATTCTTCGTGGCGCGCCTGCGCCTTGATCGCGTCGACGAGCGCGCGGCCGTCCCAATCGACGATCTGATCCGACAGCGAGGTGATCTCCTTCGGCAGCACCGCATTCGCGCCGAACGGGCGCATGAGCACGACGGGCTTGTCCGACGCCTTGGCGAACGTCAGCTGGAACTGCAATGAGTCTGCTTGCTGGCGATACAGCCCGGGCAGCGCGATGACGCACTCCGCCTGCGAGATCTGGCGCCGGTACTCTTCGCGATCGGCCTCCTTGCCGCCGGACGGTGCCTTGTCGGGTGCCGAAAGGTTTTTGTAGAAGAAGTTCCGCGCGCTCTCGAGATACTCAAAAACACGCAAATACTCGTCGGACGTGTTCCAAGCGTGTGTGATGAACAATCTAATTGGATTGTTTTGTGACATAGGCCGACCCTGGACGAGGACTAGAGTGTAGTTTAGCCGCTGTACGCGCGCGCCCACTGCCCTTTTGTGCGTCGCAACGTTAGCATCAATCCGCTTGCGCCTGCTCGTCTACAACATCCGCTACGCTACCGGCATCGGCCCGGCCTTTCACCTGCCATTTCCGGGCGCGGGATACCTGCGCTCGAACCGCAAGGTGCTGGACGGCATCACCCGCTTCGTCAAGGAAAAAGACCCGGACATCGTCGGTCTCATCGAAGTCGACATCGGCTCCGTGCGCAGCGGCATGGTGAACCAGGCCGAGCACATCGCCGAGGCGCTTGGCCATTACACGACGTACGAGTGCAAGTACGGCAAGAGTTCGATCAACAACCTCATGCCCATCGTGCGCAAGCAGGGCAACGCCTTCCTGGCGGCGCCGCGCGTCGAGGGCGAGCGCTTCCACTATTTCGACACGGGCATCAAGCGGCTGATCATCGAGCTCGAGCTCGACGACGTGTGCATCTTCCTCGTGCACCTCGCGCTCAAGTACCGCCAGCGGCAGTACCAGCTGCGCTATCTACACGACCTCATCATGAAGTCGCACAAGCCGGTCATCGTCACCGGCGACTTCAACACCTTCTGGGGCACACACGAGATCTACCTGTTCATGTGCGCCTCGGGGCTGCGCAGCGCCAACGAGAAGAACCTGCCGTCGTTTCCCGCGCGCATCCCGCGCATCGAGCTCGATTTCGTGCTCGTCAGCAAGGAAATCGAGATCGTGAACTTCGAGGTGCCCGACGTCCGTCTCTCGGACCATCGGCCGGTCCTGTGTGATTTCAACGTACGTCGGGCGGCAGCCTCACAAATCGCGGTCGCCTAGAAGGTCCCCGATCCGACAATCGAGGGCACTGCGGTACCATCCCGCAATGACGACACCTGCATGCGCCGCCTGGCGGCGCGAACCCGATGCCCAGGGCATCGTGTGGCTCACATTCGACCAACCTGGCACGTCCACCAACGTGCTGTCGCGCGACACCCTGGTCGAGCTCGATACCCATCTGGCCGAGTTGGAAAAGGCCAAGCCGCGTGGCGTGGTGGTGCGCTCCGGCAAGTCGTCCGGATTCATCGCGGGCGCCGACGTCAAGGAGTTCATCCAGCTCGAGAACGCCGAGCAGGGCGTGACGCTGGTACGCGCCGCGCAGCGCGTGCTCGACCGTCTCGAGGCGCTGCCCTGCCCCACGGTCGCCATCATCAACGGCTTTGCGCTCGGGGGTGGCTTCGAGCTCGCGCTCGCATGTCGCTATCGCGTCGGCATCCAGAGCGAGAAGTTCTCCGTCGGCCTTCCGGAAGTGATGCTCGGCATTCATCCTGGCTTCGGGGGCAGCGTGCGCGCGGTGCGGCGCGCGGGCGCGCGCGTCGCGCTCGAGATGATGCTCCAGGGCAAGACACTGCGAGCCGACAAGGCGCTGCGTGCCGGATTCCTCGATCGCCTCGTCTTCCCGTCCGACGCCGAAGCCGCGGCGCGCGAGCTCATCGTCAGACAGCCCAAGCAGAGGCGTCCGCGTCTCCTGGATCGCATGCTGTCCTGGTCGGTGGTACGGCCCTTCGTCAAGCGCACGCTCGTCGCGCAGGTCGCGGCGAAGGCGCGCCGCGAGCACTACCCCGCCCCCTACGCCATCATCGATCTGTGGGTGAAGCACGGCGCGCAGGGACTGGCGGCCTATGAGGCTGAGGCACACTCCATCGCCGCGCTCATGGTGGGCGGCACGTCGCGCAATCTCGTTCGCGTGTTCCTGCTGCAGGAGCGACTCAAGGGCATCGGTGGCAGGGCCAAGGCATCCATCGAGCGCGTACACGTGGTCGGCGCCGGCGTCATGGGCGGCGATATCGCGGCGCTGTGCGCGCAGCGTGGTCTCAACGTGACGCTGCAGGATCGCGAGTTGAAGTTCATCGAGCCGGCCTTGCAGCGCGCGCGTGAAGCCTTCACGAAGCGCCTCAAGGACTCTGCCCAGGCTGCGGTGCTGATGACGCGTATGACGCCCGACGTGGCGGGCGACGGCGTGCCAGACGCCGACGTCATCCTCGAAGCGATCTTCGAAAACGCTGATGCGAAGCACGAGCTGTTCGCGCGCGTCGAGCCGCGCATGAAGGCGACTGCCATCCTCGCCACCAACACCTCGTCCATCATGCTCGAGCAGCTCGACGACCGTCTGCCGGACCCGGGCAAGCTCGTCGGCGTGCACTTCTTCAATCCGGTGGCGCAGCTGCCGCTGGTGGAGATCGTCCACGGCGAAAACTCGAGCGAGGACAGCGTGCAGCGAGCGATCGCGTTCACGCGCCGCATCGACAAGATTCCGCTGCCCTGCAAGAGCTCGCCCGGCTTCCTCGTGAACCGCGTGTTGGTGCCCTATCTCTACGAGGCAATGTTCGCGTTGCAGGACGGCATTCCCATGGAGGTCGTCGACGAGGCCGCTTTGCGCTATGGGATGCCCATGGGGCCGATCGAGCTCGCCGACGTCGTAGGACTCGATGTCTGCCGGCACGTCGGCAAAATCGTCTCGCAGGCGTTGAACAAGCAAGCCCCGGACCCGACGCGCATCGACACCCTGATTGCCGCGAAGAAACTCGGCCGCAAATCCGGCGAAGGGTTCTATGTGTGGCGCGACGGCAAGGCCGTCAAACGTTCAGGCCCCGTGCCGACGCCACCGGCCGATCTCGAAGACCGCCTCATTCTCAGCCTCGTGAATGAATGCGCCGCGGTGCTGCGTGAAGGAATCGTCGCCGATTCGGACCTCATCGACGCGGGCGTCATCTTCGGCTGCGGATTCGCGCCGTTTCGCGGCGGGCCTTTGACCTACGCGCGCGCGCGCGGTGTCGACTCCATCGTTGCGCGGCTCACGGAACTCTCGAAGACGTACGGAACTCGCTTCGCTCCCGACAGCGGGTGGGCGAGCCTGCGATCAGGCGTCTGAGCGACGCGATCGACACCCTGTCTCACGCAGGGGGCGTGCTAGCATTTCCACATGTCGACCGATGTCCGTGAAGTCAGCGTAGAGCTATTGCGATCCTTGACCCCGCTCGAAGGGATGAAACGCGAGAACCTGCACGCGCTCGCGAAGAAAGTCAGCGTCAAGCAGTTGACCGCCGGACGCACGCTCTTCAAGGAGGGCGACGCCGACAAGCGCACCATCTGGATCATCCGCGGCCTCGTCGAGATCAGCGAGCGCGGGCGCACCATCGCCATGGTCGAGGGCGGCTCCGCGGACGCACGCGCGCCGCTCAACCAGAGCCAGCCACGCAAAGTCACAGCGCGTGCCGTCGAGGACATCGACTACGTCGCGATCGACGCGGACCTGCTCGACGTGATGATCACGTGGGACCAGACGGGCAACTACGAAGTCGGTGAGCTCCAGGCACAGTTCGGCGTCGGCGCCGACGACAACGATTGGATGACCACGCTGCTGCAGACCAAGGCGTTTCATCGCATTCCGCCCGCGAACCTGCAGGCGATCTTCATGCGCATGAACCGCCAGCAGTACCGCGCCGGCGAAGTCGTCATCAAGCAGGGTGACGAAGGCGATTTTTTCTACGCCATAGTGCAGGGCAAGTGCCTTGTGACGCGCGAATCACCGCTGAACCAGAAGGGCATCAAGCTCGCCGAGCTCGGCATCGGCGAGACCTTCGGCGAAGAGGCGCTGATCGCGGAGGCCAAGCGCAATGCCACCGTGACGATGCTGTCCGATGGCGTGTTGATGCGGCTCAACAAGCAGGACTTCCGCGATCTCATGCACGAGCCGCTGCTGCGCTGGGTGGACGAGGCGCAGGCGTTGAAGATCATCCAGGCGCGCGGTCAGTGGCTGGACGTGCGCCTGCCGTCGGAGTATCAAAACCTCGCGATCGAAGGCTCGATCAACATTCCGTTGTACTTCGTGCGCCTGAAGCTCAACGCGCTCGACCGGAAGATGCCCTACGTCGTCGTCTGCGACACCGGACGACGCTCGTCCGCGGCCGCGTTCATTCTTTCGGAACGCGGGTTCGACGCATATGTGCTGAAAAGCGGCATCACTTCGTCGAACTTGCCGATGCGGCGTCCGGGCTGAAATGGGAAATGGGGAATGTCCCCATTTTTGCATTACATCGTGTGCGTGGCTTTGTCGCCGGCGAGCGCGCCAGCTAGATAGGTCTCTATCTTCTTCTGCGTCTGGCCGCGGTCCTGATCGGAGAACTGCACGCCGATGCCGGCGGTGCGTTTGCCCTGCGCGCCCTTGGGCGTCAGCCAGATCACGCGACCCGCCACGGGCAGCTTCTCGTCCTCACCCATGAGATTGAGCAACATGAACACTTCGTCGCCGATGCGGTAGTTGCTGTTGGTCGGGATGAAGAGGCCACCGTTCTTCACGAACGGCATGTAAGCGAGATACAGCGCGCTCTTGTCCTTGATGGTGAGCGTCAGCAGGCCGGGCTTGTTGGAACCGGTACGCCCCGTTCTTTCACTCATTGGGTCCCTCGCTCATGCCTTCGCCCAGCGCCACAGCAGCGTTTCAACCGCCATGGTCTTGTTGATCGACGTGTGGGCAAGCTTGCGCATGTCGCGAATGGCGTCCGAAAACTCGAATAGGCGACATATCTTCGAGGGCAACGCGGCCCCTGACAAGTGCGTTGCGTCGCGAATTGCACTCGATTCGAGGATGCTTTCTGTGACCCAGCTCTCAAGGCACGAGAGGCGGGTTACGAAGTCGCCGCGCGCCCAGCGCTCGGCGACCGCCGGCGGCTGAAGATTGCCGCTGCCGATCTCGTGCAGTGCACCCAGCGTCTCGGCGCGCATCTGCGCGAGCGCCACCGGATCCGCGTCGAGCAGTGCGAACGGACCCGCACCGGTGGCGCACAGCGCCTCTTCCCAGGGTCCGGCGCCCCGCACCCCGGCGAGGAACTCGGCGGCCTCGCGTCGCTTCGGGGCCGGGACGCGAAGCTTCGAGCAGCGGCTGCGCAGAGTCGGCAAGAGCCGCGACGGCTGGCTGGTCACGAGCAACACCAGCGTACGCGCCGGTGGCTCCTCGAGCGTCTTGAGCAGCGCATTCGCGGCGAATGGATTCATGGCGTCGGCCGGCGCGATGACCGCAATCTTGTAGCCGTGTCCGTGCGCGGTGAGCGACAGATCCGCGGCGAGATCGCGGATCGGCTGGATCAGGATCTGTACCGACTCGCCCTCGGGCTTGAGCAGCGTGACGTCGGGATGCTGATCCGCGGCTATCCACTTGCATTGCCGGCATTCGCCGCAGGGCGCCGCCCTGCTCTGGTCTGTGCAGTTCACGCGTTGCGCCACCCAGCGCGCAAACTCGAGCCCGCCCGCACCCGCGTCTTCATGGATGAGGAGTCCGTGCGCGAGCCGCCCCGCGCGCAGCGCCGAATCGATCTCCTCACGTGGTGCCGCGAACCACTGCGGCAGCGAAGTGCGCACGCTCACGTGGCCTTCACGGGCTCGAGGCCGAGCGCGGACTCGAGCGCGGCGACGGCGGCGGCGCAGACCTGATCGAGCTTCACGGTGGCATCGATGATGCGGAAGCGCTCCGGGGACGCATGCGCGCGCTCGAGATAGCGGGTGCGCACGCGATCGAAGAACTGTGCCGACTCGATCTCGAACCGATCGATGGCGCCGCGGCGCGCCTGCATGCGTTCGAGCCCGACGCGCACCGGCACGTCGAGCAGGATGGTGCAGTCGGGCCACAGATCGCCGTGGACGGCCTGAGCGAGGTGGTCGATGAGATGGCGATCGACGCCCCGTCCGCCGCCCTGGTACGCGTGCGTGGCGTCCGTGAAACGGTCGCACAGCACCCATTCGCCGCGCGTGAGGGCGGGCCGGATGAGATTGTCGATGTGCACCTGGCGCGCGCCGAACATCAACAGCGTCTCCGCCGTCGCGCCGATGTGCTCTTCGCCGCGGTCCAACACCAGCGCGCGGATGCGCTCCGCCACCTTCGTGCCGCCCGGCTCACGCGTGGCATGCACGATGATGCCGCGCGCGCGCAGCGCCTGCGACAGGCGGTCGGCGACGGTGGTCTTGCCCGCACCTTCGATGCCTTCGAGCGTTATGAATCGGGCGCGCGTCATCGGCGATTTTCTCTCAACCGTGCGAGGTAGCGCTTGAGCGCGATCAGATGGGCTTCGTACGTCGACGAGAATACATGGGAGCCATCGCCCGTGCCGCTCGCAACGAAATACAGATCGCCGGTTTCGAGCGGGTGCGTCGCGGCCTCCAGCGCCTCGCGCGATGGCAAAGCGATCGGCGTCGGCGGCAGGCCCGCGCGCGTGTACGTGTTGTACGGGGTATCGGTGCGCAGATCGCGGGTGCGAATGTTTCCATCGTAGGAACTGCCGATGCCGTAGATGACCGAGGGATCGGTCTGCAGACGCATACCCTTGCGAAGCCGCGACGTGAACACGCCCGCTATGCGCGGTCGCTCGCTGGCGAGACCGGTTTCCTTCTCGACGATTGACGCCAGCGTGAGCGCCTCGTAGGGGGTCGCGATGGGCAGGCCTTCGGTACGCGAGGCCCAAGCGCCGTCGAGCGCCTCGGCCAGCTTGCGATAGGCCAGCAGATAGAGCTCGCGGTCCGTGGTGTCCGCCGCGAACCGATAGGTGTCGGGGTAGAAGCGGCCTTCCGGATGTTCCCCGGCATGCCCGATGGCGGACATCAGCGCCGCGATGTCACTGCCCTTCAAGGTCACCCTGATTGCGGAATGGCCCTCGACCGCGCGCCGCAGGTCCGCGAACGTCCAGCCCTCGATGACGGTGAGCGCCTCCAGCAGCACGCGTCCCTCTTCGAGCTGCCGCAGGATGTCTCGGGGGCTCGCCTGCGGGGGAATCTCGTAGTGGCCAGCCTTGATGTTCGGCCAGCCGCGCACGCGCAGCCGGACTTCGACGGCGCGCCGATCCGCGAGCGCGCCGCGCATCTCGATCTCGGCCAGCACGGCGCGCACCGAGGCACCTGGCTTCACCGTCAGCGCCAGCGGCGCGCGGTGCGGTCCGGGCGCGTTCATGACGCGTTCCGCGCGCTGCCAGTAGATAGCCGCGCCGGCGCTCGTGAGCAGCACGACGACCAGGACGAACACCGACAATTTACGCATCGAGCTGCTCGATGTGAGCGGCGAGCCTGCGGGCGATGGTATCCATGCGGAATGCATGCTCACCCAGGCGCCGCACGGGCACAACCCCGATGCGCGCATTGGTGACGAACAGCTCATCGGCGGCGATCACATCGGCCTGCGAGAGCCTGCGTTCCTCGGCCACGATACCGAGCGCTGCGCATTCCCGCAGCACGATGGAGCGCATCACGCCCGCGACGCCGTTGCGTGTCACGAGGGGCGTCGCGATTCGGCCGTCATGCGCGACGAACAGGTTCGAGCGCGTGCCGCAGATCGCATGCCCGGTCGCGTCGAGCAGCACAGACTCGAACACCGCATCCGCGCCGGGTTCCGAAGCCGCCAGCACGTTCTCGAGACGGTTGAGATGTTTGATGCCCGCAAGCATGGGAGATTCTCCGAGTCGTAACGACGCGATGCGCGCGTCGACGCCTCCCTGCGATGCGCCGCCGCCGCTGGCGGGCCACAACGACACGATGCGGCGCGCCACCTCACCGCTCGGCGCGTAACCACGCCGGCGCGCGCTGCCGCGCGTCACGACGATCTTGAGCACGGCGAGCGCCGGGGCGCGCGCGGCCGCGCGGGCGATCTCTGTGCGCAGCGCATCCAGCTCGGCGAACGCGATGCCCAAAGCCGCGCACCCGCGCATGAGCCGCGCCAGATGCGCCGCGAGGAAGCGCGCGCGCCCCGAGCGAACCAGCACGGTTTCGAACAGGCCGTCGCCATAGGCGAGCCCGCGATCGTCGGCGGGCAACGAATCGCCCGGCACACCGTCGACCCAGCAACCGAGCGGTGCTTCGCTCATGGCGCCTGCCTCATGGACATTCGAAGGCGCGCAGCAATCCGCGTGCCTTCGCGCGGGTTTCTTCGAGCTCGTGTTCGGGCACCGAGTCCGCGACGATGCCGGCTCCGGCGCGAAACTCGATCTCACGATCGTGCATGGTCAGAGTGCGGATCAGGATGTTGAAATCCGCGTCTCCATCGGTGCCCAGCCAGCCCAGCGAGCCCGTGTACGCGCCGCGTCCCTCGCCTTCGAGCGCGGCGATGAGCTGCATGCAGCGCACCTTGGGGCAACCCGTGATGGTGCCGCCGGGAAACAGCGCGCGCAGCGCGTCGATGGCATCGCGGTCCGCGCGCAGACGGCCGCGCACGTTCGACACGATGTGATGGACGTGCGTGTACGACTCCGTGACCATGTATTCGTCGACCTCCACGCTGCCAGCTTCGCACACGCGCCCGAGATCGTTGCGCTCGAGGTCGATGAGCATCACGTGCTCGGCGCGTTCTTTCGGGTGCGCGACCAACTCCGCGGTTTCGCGCTGGTCTTGCTCGCTCGAACCATGGCGCGGTCGCGTGCCGGCGATCGGACGCGTCGAGATGTCGCGGCCCACGATCTTGAGCAGGCGCTCGGGCGAGGACGACAGGATCGTCATGCCGCCGAATCGCACACTGGCCGCGAATGGCGCCGGATTGGCGCGGCGCAACGCGGCGTATACGTCGGCGGCGGTCGAACCGGGCCGCAGACGCGCTCGCCACGGCCGCGACAGGTTGGCTTGATAGACATCGCCAGCCGCGATGTGCTCCTGCGCGCGCCGCACGCGCTCGAGGAAGTGCTCGGGCGCCTCCTCGTCGAGATTCTCGATGGGCACCGGTGCGCCCTCGAGCGGCGAGGTGGCGGCGCCGCGCGGCAAGAGATCCGCGACCAATGCCGCATGCGCCGCGCGGTCGGGCACTTCCGAGACGGCAAACAGGCGTTCCGTCACGAGGTCGTGCACGGCGAAATGCTCGACGCGCAGCGCGAACGCCGTGAGCGGGGTGCGCGCGGGCGGTAGTTTGAGGCGTTCGATTTCGGCCGCGATCTCGTAGCCCAGATACACGATCCAGCCGCCGCGGAATGGGATGTGCGCGAGCGGACCGGCCGGCACCTCGGGTCTGGGCTTGGGGGTCGCGCGCACCCAAGCCTCCAGATTGTCGAAGAAGCCGCCCGATCGCGGTGTGACGCCGAATCCGCCGATGACACCCGTCGCATCGCGCCACAGGGCCGCGCGCGGCGCCGCGCACAACATGCTGAAGCGCGCGAGCGCGCCGCGCGCGGCACTTTCCAGAAATACCGGATAGCGCTCGGGCTGCGCGGCCGCGAGCTTCTCGAGGGACCACCCTGGAACGCCCGCGACACTGATCAATGGAGCACGGCTGTCCATGCCGGAGAATCCGGGCGGCACGCCCGGGTTCACCCCGCGAAGCGGCGGAAGATCAGCGAGCCGTTGGTGCCGCCGAAGCCGAACGAGTTCGACAGCGCCGCTTCGATCGCGAGCTTGCGAGCCGTGTTCGGCACGTAGTCGAGATCGCACTCCGGATCGGGCGTGTGGTAGTTAGTGGTCGGCGGGGCCACGCCGTCGCGGATCGCGAGCAGGCAGAAGATCGCCTCGACGACGCCGGCGGCACCGAGCAGGTGCCCGGTCATCGACTTGGTCGAGCTGACGGGCAGCTGGTATGCGTAGTCCCCGAATGCGGACTTGATCGCGACGGTCTCCGCCTTGTCGCCGAGCGGCGTCGAGGTGGCATGCGCGTTGAGATAGTGGATGTCGGTCGGGTTCATGCGTGCGTCGCGCAGCGCGTTCTGCATGGCCAGGCGCGCGCCGGAGCCATCCTCGGGCGGCGCGGTGATGTGGTACGCGTCGCTGCTCATGCCGAAGCCCACGCATTCCGCATAGATGCGCGCGCCGCGTGCCTTGGCGTGCTCCAGGTCCTCGAGGATGACCGCGCCGCCGCCGTCGCCCATCACGAAGCCGTCCCGATCCTTGTCCCACGGACGGCTTGCGCTCTGCGGATCGTCGTTGCGCTCGGACAGCGCCCGCGCCTGGCTGAAACCTGCCAGCGCGGTCGGCGTCGTGGCGCATTCGGAACCGCCCGCGATGATGATGTCCGCGTCGCCGTACTGGATGGTGCGCATCGCGATACCGATCGCATGCGTGGAGGTCGTGCAGGCGCTGACCACGCCGAGATTGGGACCGCGCAGGCCGAAGCGGATCGACAAGTGACCCGCGACCATGTTGCCGATGGTGCTCGGGATGTAGAACGGAGAAGTCTTCTTCGGATTGTGAGTGCGCTCCCAGGTGATCGCCTCATCTTCGATACCCGCGAGCCCGCCGATGCCCGAGCCCATGATGGCGCCGCAGCGATCACCGTCTTCCTTGGCGAAGTCGAGTCCGGAATCCGCGACCGCCTGGATGCCCGCGCCCATGCCGTAATGCATGAATGGGTCCATGCGCCGCGCTTCTTTCGGCGTGATGTATTTGGCGATATCGAAGCCCTCCACTTCGCCCGCGAAACGCGTGGCGAACGGAGTCGCATCGATGCGGGTGATCGGCTTGATGCCGCTCTTGCCCGCGAGAATCGCCGACCAAACGGTGGTGATATCACTACCTACCGGCGAAACGATACCGAGCCCGGTAACGACGACACGTCGCTTGGACACACGATCCTCTTCGTAGTGTGGGCGAATGGAATGCGGAATCTGGCGTGGTCATACCACGCACCCGCGTGGAAAATCTCTAGGACTTGCGGCGATCAGAGATGTAGCTGATTGCCTGGCTGACGGTGGTGATCTTCTCAGCATCCTCGTCAGGGATTTCGATCTCGAATTCTTCTTCGAGCGCCATCACCAATTCGACCGTATCGAGCGAATCGGCGCCGAGGTCATCGACGAACGAAGCGTCATTCACAACC
>JAYTOI010000120.1:0-3848 GCA_043747875.1 Pseudomonadota bacterium
GCCGTCGGCGTGCTCGAGCAGGCTCGGGAAATCGAACGCGGTCGTGAAGCCGGCGTTCTGCTCGACGAACAGGCCGTCGCTCTTGACCGTGCCTTCGTAGTTGCCGCTCGAGCGCGACCAGGTATACGAACCTTCGAGCGACCACGCGTCGCGATAGTCGCGCCGCACGCTGAAATTGAGCGCGGTGTATGTGCGCCTGGCCTCTGGATAGCCGAGCTCGGCGGCGGTGAAGCGCAGCTCCTCGAGCCCGTTGCCCTGGCCAAAGTCATGGAATACGCGCATCGCCGAACCCGGGTTCGTGAGCACATACGGCGGGCTGATCGTGCCGCAATAGTCCGCGATGCCATAACGCTCGAGCGCGATTGCATCGAGCGGCAGACACGGGGTCGAGTCTTCGATGGCGCGGCCGAGCTTGCGATATACCGCGTTGATGTCCGCGCTCCACGCGTCGGCAAAGCGAAAGGCATATCCCGCGATGAATTCGTCCTGGTACATCGGCTCGATGTCCTGGTTGACGATGGTGCGCGGATCGGCCACCTCGCCGTCGAACTGCACGAACAGTGGATCGAGCACGGCGCCCAGGATCGGGGTGCCATCGTCGTTGATGCCCGTAAGCTCGAAGCGCTCCTCGTCGGCGTAGAACGCGCCGGCCAGCCGGATGTTGAGGATGTTCGCGACAGGTAGATAGTAACGACCGACGTTGGCATACAGCTTGTCGTTGCCGTCGCCGCCGAGATCCCAGGCGACCGCAAAGCGCGGAGCGAGCTGGCGCTCCATGTCGACAAACGTGCCGCCGAGGCCGTTGCGGTTCTCGAACTGGTCGCTGCGCACGCCGGCCGTCAACGTCACGTCGGACAGCCGGAACGTTCCCTCGAGATACGCGGCGGTCGCGATGGTGCGGAATTCCCCCGAGGTCCTCTGGTGGAACGCCCAGGCGAAATCCTGTGGATCTTCGGTGTGCAGCTCGTAGTACACGCCGCCCGAGTAGGTCTTGTCCTCGAAGCTGTCCATGAACTCGCGGTCGAGGCCGAACGACAGGGTGTGATCGCCCATGTCCCAGTCGAAGTCGAGGCGCATCGCGGTGCGTTCGTCGTCGGCCGGCCCGAACTCGTCGTTGCCGAAATTGCCGATCGGCGTGAAGGTGGTGCCATCGTCGGTCAGGTAGATAGCCGGGTTGGCGTCGAGCGGGCTCGAGTCGACGAGGTCGTTCTGCGTGCGGCCGACCAGCGCGGAGACGCTCAACGCGTCGCTGAGCTGCCCGGTGTATTTCAGGATGGCGCTCAGGCCGCCGCGCCTGCTGGTCGAGCGCCGCGGGTCGCCGGAGACTTCGCCGGTATCGCTGTCCCAGACGCGCTGCGTGAAGTCGATGTCGTGCCGGTCGGAGAATGCGGTGAGCTCGAGCTTGTGGGAATCGTGGATGAGCCAATTGAGCGACAGGCCCCAGAACAGATTGTTCTCGTCGCGCTCGACGCGCGTTCCGGAGGATTCGAAGTCGAAACCCTGCACGCGGCGCGGGCTCACGAGCGTGTAGAAAAACAAGCGGTCGGCGATCAACGGTCCGCCCACTTCGAAGTTCACCTCGGTCTCGTCGAGGCGGTCGCGCGAATTGGCGACGGCCAGCGTGCCTTCGCTGTTGCGCACGTCGCGCGATTGGCTGCGCAGTGAGTCAGGCGTGTAGTAGATGTTCGCGCCGAAGCGCCATTCGTTCGTGCCGCTCTTCGCGACCGCGTTCACGACTCCGCCCGTGGAGCGGCCAAACTCGGCGGAATAGCCGCCCGTCTTGATCTGGAAGTCCTCGTAGAAATCGAATGGTACGTCGGGTCCGCCGAGCCCGTTGCGCAGGTTGGTGACATTGAGACCGTTCACGTAGAACACGTTCTCCGCCACGCTCGCGCCGCCGAACGAGGGCAGGGCATTGAATCCCGCGTCGCCTCCGACGACGCCGGGGGCCAGCTTGGCCACCGACGCAATGTCGCGTTGCACGGGCAACCGCGCGAGCTCCTCGACCGACAGTTGCACGCCTGCGTCCGCCGAATATCGGTCGACGAGGCCGTGCGTGCGGTGCGCCGACACCTCGACGGTTTCCAAGGCCGAGATCAGTAACTGCAACGCGGTGTTGCCACCGACGTGTACCTCGACCGTTTCCGGCGTGGTTTCGCCCGCGGCGGTCGTTGCCTTGACCTCGTAGGTGCCGACGGCGAGCGTCCCGATGCGGAACTCGCCGTCTGAACCGGTCGTGACGCTGCGCGTCTGGCCTGTGTCGACATGGCGAACGGTCACGGTGGCGCCGGCGGCGGGCGCATCCCCCGACCCGACGCTGCCGACGATGCCGCCGGTGGTGTCGCCGACTGCGAACGCAGCACTCGAAATCAAGGCACTCAACACGAGTACGAGAACCCGGGTTTCCCTGGGCATGTCGGCTCCAGATATTAGTTAGGCGGTGACGGGCCGCGGAAGCGTGCCGGCGAAGCTAGCAGATTTGGACTGTTTGGACGTCCGCGAGCCGCGCCGCGCGTCACAAAACGGCTGATCAGGGTGCTTTCAGGGCCGTTTTGCGGGATTCCTGGCCCGCCGGGCTTACCGGGCAAGGCCGCTCGACGGTGCGACACCGTTCGCACTCGCGGTTCCGGGCCGGCACGCGCGCCCGCGGGTCGCGGCAGATGTGACCACTATCCAGTCGTTCCGCACGTGTCTTTGCGACCATCTGCGGATGCACGGTCGCGACATTGCTACTACTGGATCACGATGGGAAACGCCATAGCGAATCTCGTCGATCGCTGGTCACGCACGGCGCTTTGGGTGTGCATCGTGTACTCGCTGATGTGCCTCGTCGCGCTCAATTTCGGCTTCGGTGAACAGGTCGCCGACTTCATTGCCGCATGGGGATCTTTTCCCATCATCATCACGCTGCTCGTGCTGTTGTGGCCGGTGATGACGGACCACGCGCTCACATCCAAGCGCCGCCTCGCGTTTCGCCTGATCTTCGCGGCTGAGGTCCTCGATATCGTCGCGAGCGCTGGCTGGGGATACAGCGAGCTCACCGCAAGCGTTGCGTACGGCGCGTGGCCCGACGTGTTGTGGCTCTTCTACTACCCGCTCGTCGCGGCCGCATGCATCACGCTCTATTTCGATGTCGGCGGCCGCATGAACACGATGCGCTCGCTCGTGGATTTCGCGACGCTCGTGGTGGGCTTCGGGGCGCTGCTGTGGTTCACCGCGCTCGCGCCGCTCGCGACGATGAACTCGCATGAGTTGGCACAGAACTGGTCCGCGGCGAGCTACGGCATCGGCAATGGCATTTGCATCATCGCCGGGGCGATGCTCGCGATGCAGGTCACCGACTGGCGCTCCGAGCGCGCGATCGCCTGGCTGGTGGTCGCGCTCGTGGCGACGCTGGTGTCGGATCTGGTCTGGGTCAACACGCAGTTGCGCCAGGATTCCGCCACTGCCTTGCCGATGGATCTCGTGTACCACATCTTCTATCTGTGCCTGGTCGCGTCCGCGTACACACAGCGGCAGCAGCGCAAACTCAACTCGAGTACCGATGGACTGCAAGGCGATTTGCGCGGCTCGCTGCCGCTCGTCGCACTCATGGTCGGCGTCGTCGCCTTGCTCGACGACCGGCTGCAGCTCGCCCATATTCAATCGCCGGTGCTGGTGTTCGTCGTGCTGGCGGCCACCCTGCTCGTGGTGATCGGCCAAGCGCTCGCGACGCGCGAGGTCGTCGGGCTGAACCGCCAGGTCGCGACGCGCCGCTTCGACGAGCGGCTCACCGAACTCGTGCGCCGTTCCAGCGACATGATCGCCATCATCGATCGCGAAGGAATCATCCGTTACGCGAGCCCTTC
>JAYTOI010000121.1:0-11943 GCA_043747875.1 Pseudomonadota bacterium
GCCTTCGACCGCGTTGACCTCGACGCCTGGGCTGACGAATATAAGAGCCGCAACGGGCGTCCCGCGGCTGCTAGGAGCAACCCATGGGACAAAAGAGAACGCCCGGCCTCATCAAACGTGGTGGGGTCTGGCATGTCGATAAGTGGATCAAGGGACACGGACGACTTTGCGAAAGCACTGGCACAAGCGATCTCGACGAAGCGGCGCACCTGCTCAACCGCAGGCTTGCGCAACTGCGGGAAGAACGCGTGTTCGGGCGACGCAGAGACCATTCGTTCCGGCAAGCGGCAACGAAGTACCTGAACGAACACACGCACAAGCGCAGCCTCGAACGCGATGCACGCTCTCTCAAGAGCCTGGATCGCGTGATCGGGGATCTGCCGCTCGCGCGTGTGCATCAGGATTCGCTGCGTCCGCACCTGTCGAAACGGCTAGCCGAGGGAATCAGCGCCGGCACGCTCAACCGCGACCTTGCGGTGGTGCGCAGGATTCTGATTCTCGCGGCGCGCGCATGGCGGGACGATCAGGGAATGACATGGCTGGAAACGGCTCCGCTCATTCGTCTTCTGCCAAACGACAGCGCTCGACGGCCGTATCCACTGACGCGCGAAGAGCAGCAGCTTCTGTTCTCAGAACTCGCAGGTCACCTGGCGCGCATGGCGCTGTTCAAGGTGAACACGGGGACGCGGGAACAGGAAGTCGTGCAGCTTCGCTGGGAATGGGAGATCTCGATTCCCGATCTAGAGACGAGCGTGTTCGTGATTCCTTGCGCACAGGTGAAGAACAAGACCGACCGTGTCGTCGTGCTCAACGATGTCGCGAAATCGGTGATCGACTCTGTGCGGGGCGAGCACTCCGAGTTCGTGTTCACGCGCGCGGGCAATCCGCTCACGGGCATGAACAACTCGGGATGGAAAGCTGCGAGACGACGTGCAGCCGCGCGATGCGAAGAAACTCTGAAGGCACCTTGCCCGAACGGGTTTCGGCGTATTCGCGTTCACGACCTGAAGCACACGTTCGGCCGGCGCCTTCGAGCGGCGTGCGTGAGCTTCGAAGACCGGCAGGATTTGCTCGGGCACAAGTCCGCGCGGATCACCACGCACTACTCCGCAGCCGAAATCACGACGCTGATCGAGGCCGCGAACAAGGTGTGCCAGGAACCGTCCCGCAAAAGTCCCGCACTACTCATGCTGAGAAGTGCAGAGACACACGCAAGTGCCGGAAAAATTGGTGGAAAGGGAGGGAATCGAACCCTCGACCCCGGCATTATGAGTGCCGTGCTCTAACCAGCTGAGCTACCTTTCCACGCCCCTGAACACG
Organism: Pseudomonadota bacterium; assembly: GCA_043747875.1. GTDB lineage: Bacteria > Pseudomonadota > Gammaproteobacteria > Steroidobacterales > Steroidobacteraceae > CADEED01. The sequence continues at coordinate 1,321 of JAYTOI010000121.1, forward strand.
GGGAAGAATCGTCCAAATCGAAGGGCGGCGATTCTCGCGGCGCGTCACGCGCGTGTCAAGGCAATCCTAGCCCAATCAATAGCTTAGCTATGCGGTCATTCCGTCCCGCGCCCCCGCCGTGTCAACGGCGCGCAAAATCAATCGCGAACGCTGGGATGCAGCTCTCAATTCGGTATCCCTCAATCAAGTGTGAACTGAATCAAGCCGATACGCCTCAATGGGGCGCTTCGGTCGGCGCCAGGACTTCTACTCGCCCATGAACAGGCTGCAGTTCGCTCACATGCCGCTCCGCACGAAGCTCGTCGCGGCCAGTGCGTTGACGGCGTCGATCGCGCTGTTCATCGCGGCGCTGACGCAGGCGATCTCTTCCTATCGCTACATGCACACGGAGGCGTATGAGCACCTGCATCAGGTGGCGCGTGTCATCGCGGGCCGCAGCACCGCGGCGATCCAAAGCCAGGATTTCGGTCAGGCGGAAGCGCTCGTAAGCGCCCTGCGTGTCGAACCCAACGTGGATGAGGCGATGCTCATCGACGCGCAGAAGCGCGTGCTCATGCACTACGCCGGCAACAAGACGATGCTCATCGGCAAGCCGAGCGGCCAGCTCACGAAAATCCAGAAGTGGCAGCAGAAGGCGATCGAGAGCAACGAGCACGAGCATCTCTTCGACGGCCTCACGGCGCTGCACCTGGTCTACCCGATCGCCGACAACGGCGAGCTCATCGGCCATCTGTACGTGCGCGCCAACCTCACGGAGATGCAGGCGGCGATGTTCGTGCAGTTCGCGGTCCTGCTCGGCAGCTCGGTGATCGCGCTCGGCCTCGCCTATCTACTCGCGCGGCGCGTACAGCGGCAGATCGCCGCGCCCCTGCTGCGCCTCGTCGACACGATGCAGCACGCCGAACGCGGCGACTACAGCAAGCGCGCGCAGGTCACGTCCGACGACGAGATCGGTCACCTGATGCGCGGCTTCAACATGATGCTCGAGCAGATCGAGAGCCGCGAGCGCGACCTCGCCAAACAGCACGGGCTGCTCGAAGCCGAGGTCGGATCCCGCACCAAGAGTCTGGCGGAGGCTAACAAGACGCTGCGCCAGGCGATGAACGATTCGGTCGAGGCCTGCCGCATCGCGGAGGCCGCGTCGCGCGCCAAATCAGAATTTCTCGCGCGCATGTCGCACGAGATCCGTACGCCCATGAACGGCGTGCTCGGCATGACGGAGCTGCTGCTCGACTCGAAGCTCGATCCGCGCCAGCGCCGCTTCGCCGCGACGATCCAGAGCTCGGCCGACGCGTTGCTCGCCATCATCAACGACATCCTCGACTTCTCGAAGATCGAGGCCGGCAAGCTGCGGCTCGAAACGCAGGACCTGGACATCCGCCAGGTGGTCGAGGAAGTCATAGACCTGTTCGCGCAGCGCGCGCACCAGAAGGGCATCGAGCTGCTGCTCGACATCGATCCGTATCTGCACTTCTGGGCCACGGGCGATGAGTTGCGCATCCGTCAGATCCTGATGAACCTGGTCTCGAACGCCCTGAAGTTCACCGCCACCGGCCATGTTCTGATCCGGGTGCGCGGCGTGACGCCGTCCGACACGCATGTGTCGCTGGTCATCGACGTGGTCGACACCGGCACGGGCATCCTGCCGGAGAACCAGGCGGCGATCTTCGACGCCTTCGTGCAGGAGGACGGCTCGACGACGCGCCGCTTCGGCGGCACGGGCCTGGGGCTGGCGATCAGCCGTCAGCTCGCCACGCTCATGGGCGGCGACATCCGGGTGGTTAGTCAGCCAGGCATCGGCTCGACGTTCTCGCTGGCGGTCACGCTGCCCGCGGCGCCGGCCATCACCTCGGATTCCGCGCAGGGTCTCATGCTCTCTCCGGGGACGCGCGTGCTGGTGGTCGACGACAGCGCCATCAACGTCGAGATCATCTCCTCGCAACTCGAAGCGTGGGGGTTCATCGTCGCGACGGCCTCCAGCGCGCTGGAGGCGCAGTCGCACCTGCACGCGATGCAGGCATCGAACACGCTGCCCAGGATCATCGTGCTCGACTGGCACATGCCCGAGCAGAACGGCGTCGACTGGTTGTTAGGCGTGCGCCGCGATGCGCGCTGGAAGGCGATCCCCGCCATCATGGTGAGCTCGGTCGCCGACGACCTCGAATCCAGCATCGCCACGCAGCTCGCGCCGATGCGCCGTCTCGCCAAGCCGGTGCGCCAGAGCATGCTGCGCCGCGCCCTGCACGAGGCGCTGCAACCGACGCCATTCCAGGAAATGAGCTCCGCGCCCGCGATGCTTGCTCCGGAGAACGAGCCGGTGCTGGATCATCTCTCGGTCCTCCTCGTCGAGGACAACATGGTCAACCGAACGCTCGCGCTCGAGATGCTGCAGCGTCTGGGCTGCGACGCCATGCACGCCGGCAACGGTGTCGAAGCGCTCGACGCGCTCGACAAGCAGGAATTCGACGTGGTCCTCATGGACTGCCAGATGCCGGTCATGGACGGCTTCATCGCGACGCGCAAGCTGCGCGAGCGCGAACTCGCCAGGAAGAAAGAGTCGACGCGCGTCGTCGCGCTCACCGCCAACGCGCTGGCCGGCGACCGCGAGGCCTGTCTGGCGGCCGGCATGAACGACTACCTGGCCAAGCCATTCACGCTGGCCCAACTACGCAACATCCTGCTGCCGTCGAAGGTTTCGCGCTCGGCCGCCAACAAGGTGACGCTGGACCACTCGGCCATCGAGGCGGTGCGGCAGCTCGATCCGGACGGCAACGATCGCCTGCTGGCGCGCCTCATCGCGCTCTATCGCGACGACTCCTCGCAACTGCTGGCCGACATGGACAACGGCATGAAGATCAACGACCCGGAGGCCGTCGCGCGCGCCGCGCACACGTTGAAGAGTTCCAGCGCCAATCTCGGCGCGACGAACGTGGCCGCGATCGCGCGGCTCATCGAAACCTCCGCACGCAGTGGCGACATCTCGGAGCTCCCAGCCTCGCTCACGAAGCTGCGCGCACAGCGCACCGTGGCTTTGTCCGAGCTCGAAGCGCTCGACAATTCGGCGAAGGTAGCCTGATGGCATTTCCGGGCGGCGGCACTCCCATTCACGTCCTGATCGTCGATGACGATGCCGGTTCGCGCCTGCTCATGCGGCGCGCGCTCGAGCGCGCGGGATTCCTGGTCTCGGAGGCCGCGGACGGCACCGCCGCCGTTGCCGCGGTCGAAACCGGCGAATGCAACGCGGTGCTCATGGACGTCGAGATGCCGCAGATGAACGGTTATGACGCCTGCAAGGCCATCCGCGCGCGGCCAGGCGGCGCGCACCTGCCCATCATGATGGTCACGGGGCGCGACGACGTGGCGTCGATCAACCAGTCCTATCAAGTCGGCGCGACGGACTTCCTGGCGAAGCCGATCAACTGGAACTTGTTAGGCCACCGTGTACAGTACCTGGTGCGCGGCGGCCGGCTCGTGCAGGAGCTCGAAGAAAGCGAGGGCCGCCAGCGCGCGATGCTCGACGCCCTGCCCGACTTGCTGCTCGTCATCGACCTGTACGATCGCATCGTCGACCGCCTCGGGGCCGCCGACAATCACCCCTTCCTCGCCGGCGGCATGAAGGCCGAGCAGGCCATCGCCGAGCTGGTCTCGGGCGACGCCGCGCGTGCGATCACGCACGCGCTCGACGACTGCCGCGTCCGCAACGAGCGCACCGAGGTGGAATTCGAATGCCTGCGTGACGGCGTCGAGCGGCGCTTCGAGACGCGCATCGTGCCGTACGACAAGGGCCGCCTGCTGCTGGTGTTGCGCGACGTCACCGAGCGGCATCGCGCGGCCAACCGCATCCGCGAGCTGGCGTTCTTCGATCCGCTGACGCAGTTGCCGAACCGGCAATACCTCATGCAGCTCATCGAGGAAGCGCGCCGCGAAGCCACGACCACGGGGGAGCGGTTCGCGGTGGTGCGCGTCAACATCGACAACTTCAAACGCATCAATGACAGCATCGGCCACGGCGCCGGCGACGCGTTGCTGCAGGCCGTGGCCTCGCGCCTGGGCACCTTCCTCAAACTGGAACGCGACGGCGCGGTGACCATGCCGCTGGCGCGGCTCGCGGGCGATGAGTTCGCGGTCGCGATCCGCCACCTGCAGTCCGATGCAGACGTGCAGAACGCCATCACGAACATCACGGCCGCATTCGCCTCGCCCTATCTGATCCGTCACCGCGACTTCTTCGTGACGTCCACGATCGGTATCGCGATCTTCCCCGACCACGGTAGCTTCGCGGACGAATTGCTGCGCACCGCGGGCCTGGCGTTGCACGAGGCGCGCACGGCGGGCGGCAACCGCGGCATCATCTACAGCGAGCACATGCGCGCGCGCTCGATCGCACGACTCGAGCTGGAGACGGAGCTGCGCCGCGCGCTCGACGCCGACGAGCTGTTCCTGGTCTATCAACCGCAGATCGAGGTGGCCACGGGCCGCATCGCGTCGGTGGAAGCCCTGGTGCGCTGGCGGCATCCGACGCGCGGCATCGTGCCCCCGGACGAGTTCATCCCGATCGCGGAAGAGTCGGGGTTGATAGTGCCGCTCTCCGACCTGGTGATGCGCCAGGCCCTCAAGCAGATTTCTGACTGGTGGCAAGCCGGCTGCCGCGATCTGCGCGTGGCCGTGAACGTGTCGGGGGCGCAGTTCGAAGCGCCGGGGTTCCCGGATTGGGTGTTCGCGCATCTCGACGAGGCCGGCCTGCCCGGCGCGTGCCTCGAACTCGAAATCACCGAAAGCCTGCTGATGGCGGACGAGGCCGCTGCGGCTCTCGCCGTGCGCGCGGTGCGCGAGCTCGGCGTGCACGTCGCGATCGACGACTTCGGCACCGGCTATTCGTCGCTGGCCTATCTGAAGCACTTTCCCATCGAGGCGCTGAAGATCGACCGTTCGTTCGTGGCGGATCTCGGCCGCGATTCGAACGACGCCGCAATCTGCGCCGCCATCATTGCGATGGGCCGGCAGTTGGGCCTCAAGATCGTGGCCGAAGGCGTCGAAACGAAGGAGCAGTTGCAGTTCCTCGCGACGCACGGCTGCACGCTCGCGCAGGGCTTCTATATCGCGAGACCCGTCTCGGCGCCGGAGATGACGAAACTGCTGCGCATCGGCGAAGCCGATGCCTCGCCCTCGCCGATCATCACGGTGTCCGCGAAGAAAAGTGTCGACGTGCCGCTCGCCGACTACGAAGCGGACATGCTGCTCAAGGTGGCCAAGCAGACGCGCTAGGATGCGTGCTGGCTCATTGGCCTCCGCGATTTCTACAGTCGCAATCGCGCCTGCCGGCCCTTGGAGAAACCCGAGTCTATCCACTTTCGAATTCTCCTGAAGTGTCGCGCACTCCTCTGACACGCGCACGCATGTTCCGCGATTGGTTCATGCGCCGGAATTTGCTCTCCAACTGACGCACACTAGTTTGTGCGTTCATTCAGGAAAGCGACATGAAACTCTTCTATTTCTGCCTCGTCGCGATGGCGGCGGCGGCGTCTGCCCTTGCCCAGACCACGGCGCCGGCTACCCCGAGCCTCACGGTAGGCGCGGAGGTCAAGGGATTGCGATTCGACTGGGAACCCGTCGCAGGCGCGAGCTGGTACCAACTCGAGTACAAATCTCACAAGAACGCCGAGTTCGCCCAGCAGGGTTTCGATTTCGATGCGTCGATCACGACGACGCATTTCCGTTTTCCATTGCATCTATATTTCTGGACCGATGCGCGTTATCGCCTCGCGGCCTGCAACAGCGTGGGCTGCACGCGCTCAGAGGAAGTCTCCGTGTCATCGCTGCGCCGATTCGCGGTCGGCTACTTCAAAGCGGCGCAGACGCGGCCCGGACTGCGGTTCGGCGCGGATACGGACATTTCAGCCGGCGCGCTGGATCTGGTGAGCGCGGCGCCGGCTGACCTCATTTCCTCCAGCGCCGGCGGGCGTCCGGGCGGTGCGCTCTATGTATTCCGGCGCTTCGCCGGAGTCTGGAAGCAGCGTGTCCGGCTCGAGCCGACGATCCCGCCATTCATCGACGGCAGCAACGTGATGAAAGTGGCCATGAGCGGCGATGGCAACACCGTCGCGCTCGGCATGCCGAACTATTTGCACTCGGAGTCTGACGCACAAAGCGGTGAAGTGTTCGTGTTCCACGGAAACGGCTCGAGGTGGGTGCGCACGCGAATCCCGCCCGCGTCGCGTAGCCAGTTCGGTAGATGGGTGGGACTCAGTGACGCCGGCGATACGCTGGCGGTTGCGTACGGAGTCTCTTCGAATCCGTCTCTGCCGCCCAAGGTTGCAATCTACAAACTCGTGAACGGCGCCTGGCAGCAGGTGCGTGACATCGCGAGCGCACCCGGCCACACGGATGTCTGCGTCCAGGGTGTGCTCAGCGGCGATGGCTCCACGGTCGCGGAGTCCTGCCATGAGGGCGCGATCGGAACCACTCCCGCGCGCTTCTACGTACGCACGCATTCGGGACCCAACTGGAACACGCGCGCGGACCTGCCGTTGGTAATGTCCGTCAGCAGCGCGTTCGGGTTCGGTCATGGCGGCATCGCCATCGACGGCACCGGCAATACCGTCGCGGCACAATTCTTCGCGGCGGGCGACGGTCCGTCGGAAGTCCACGTGTTCGAGCGAGCAGACGGCGTATACGAGAAGGAGGCCGTGCTGGCACCAGGTGCGTGGCGGTCCCCTGCCCAGCGCCATTTCTTCGGCCAGAGCATCGCGCTGAGCGGCAACGGGATAGTCCTGGCGGTTGGGGATCCGTATGACAACGGAACCGGGAATGGACCGCGCGCGGCGCCGTTGCTTGCCGGCCAGACGCGCACCGGCGCCGTGTACGTCTACCGGTACAAGAACGATTGGTGGGATCTATACAACATGGTGAAGCCTAACTACTATCCGGATAATGCCCCCTTCCTCAACTTCGGAAACGACGTGGAATTCAGCGCCAACGGCGTTTCACTGCTCGTGGGCGAGAGCGGTGAAAGCAGCAATGCCGTGGGTGTTTCCGGAAGCTGGCACAACCTCAGTGCCCCTGGCTCCGGAGCGGTCTGGCTGTATTGACGGATTCGAGCGTGCCGCCGGATGGCCGGCGGCACGCGCTGGACTGGCGATGCGGCCACGCAGGCATTTCCGGACAGGAGTCTGTCCATCCAGAGGCGGACCGCCCTCTTCTCTACAGCATCTCCTCGATGCGCGCCAGTAGATAGTCCAGGAACGGGTTCCACGTCGCGCGCATCAGGGTCTCGTTGCTGACCACCAGCGCGCCACGCTCGCCGCGCACGGCCACGGTGCCAGATGCACGCCGAAATCCTGCGCCGGATCGGGCGCGCCACCGTACAGACCATCGGTCGCCGGAAACGGGAGCGCGACGTACGACAGCGAATACATGTCGGCTGGAAAGCGCTGCTCGAGCATCTGCGTCGTGGCAACCGTGCCTGCGGCGGCCACGGTGCGCGCTTCCTCGATTCCAGTTCGTCGCGAAGCCGGGCGCGTACAGGGGGCCGTCCGCGAAGAAGCGGTTGGCCGCGACGCGCGCGTCCGGCGGTAGTTTGTCGGTCACGCGCCGGCGCACCTCTTCGAACGCCGCCTCTTCGGCTTTCAGCCACGCGGTCCAGTCGGCGGCGTCGATGGCATCCGCATCCAGCTCCTGCGGCACTTCGGTGTGCCAGAGCTCGAGGGGCGGCCCGCGCCACGCGTCCCAGGCGCGCACCAGCAGGATGGTGACGAGCACGAGGCCGAGTGCGAATGCGATTCGCGTCAGCCAGTCTCGAACGCGGGTCAGCACAGGTCCGGCACTTTTGCCGTGTTTGGGGCCACTCCCCATTTCCTCAGACGTTGAAGCGGAAGTGCATGACATCGCCTTCCTTGACGAGGTATTCCTTGCCTTCCAGGCGCAGCTTGCCGACGTCTTTGGCGCCCGCCTCGCCCTTGTACTTGATGAAATCTTCGTAGGCGATGACTTCAGCGCGGATGAAGCCGCGCTCGAAATCTGTGTGGATGACGCCCGCCGCCTGCGGCGCGGTGGAACCGCCACGCACCGTCCAGGCCCGCACTTCCTTCACGCCGGCCGTGAAATAGGTCTGCAGGCCTAACAAGTCGTAACCCGCGCGGATCACGCGATTGAGCCCGGGCTCCGCGAGCCCGAGGTCCCTGAGGAAATCCGCGCGATCCTTTTCTTCGAGCTGGCTGATCTCCGCTTCGATGGCGGCGCAGACGGCGACCACCACGGCGCCTTCGGTCTTCGCGCGCGTGGTCACCGCGTCCAGGTGGGCGTTGTTGGAGAACCCGTCTTCCTTCACGTTCGCCACGTACATGACGGGCTTGGCAGTGAGCAGGTGCAGCTCCTGGCTGTCGGCCTTCTCTTCCCTGGTGAGCCCCATCGAACGCACCGGCTTGCCGTCGTCGAGATGCTTTTGCATGCGCTCGAACAGGTCCCTCTTGCGCGCGGCATCCTTGTCGCCGCCGCTCTTGGCGGCCTTCGCGTTTCTATCTACCGCCTTCTCCACCGACTGCAGGTCGGTCAGCGCCAGTTCGGTATCGATGATGTCGATGTCGGACAGCGGATTCACGCGCCCCGACACGTGCACGATGTCCGCGTCCTCGAAGCAGCGCACGACGTGCGCGATGGCGTCCGTCTCGCGGATGTGCGACAGGAATTTGTTGCCGAGCCCCTCGCCCTGCGACGCGCCGGCCACCAGGCCCGCGATGTCGACGAACTCGACCGTGGTGGGGACCACCTTCTCTGGCTCGACGATCCCGGACAGCGCGTCGAGCCGCGGGTCGGGCACGGGCACGATGCCGACGTTTGGGTCGATGGTGCAGAACGGGTAGTTCTCCGCCGCGATCTGCGCGCGCGTCAGCGCATTGAACAGCGTCGACTTGCCGACGTTCGGGAGACCGACGATTCCGCACTTGATGCCCATCTAACTACCTGCCTAATCTTGTTTGGGAGCGTCGGCCTTGGGCCGCGCGTGCAATTTGTTCATGGCGATCGACGCGCCGGAGCGCATCATCTCCTCGATGGCGTCCGCGCCGCAGACGATGGTCTCGTCGATCGCGCGCTGCTCGTCCTTGCCGGCGTGCGTCAGCACGAAATCCACCACTTCGCTCTTGTGGCCGGGGTGGCCGACGCCGATGCGCAAGCGCCAGAAGCCATCGCCCTGCGCCGCGATGAGGTCGCGCAGGCCGTTGTGGCCGCCATGGCCGCCGGCGTCCTTGATACGCACGGTGCCGCCCGGCAGATCGATCTCATCGTGCGCCACCAGCATTTCGCGCGGGCTGATCTTGTAGAAACTCAGCACGCTCGAGACCGGTCCGGCGCTGCGGTTCATGAAAGTCATCGGCTTCACCAGCCACAACTCCTCGCCACCGATGCGGATGCGCGCGAGCTCGGCCTGGTGCTTGCCCTCGTGGCGCAGCGTGCCGCCGTGCCGGCGCGCCAACTCGTCCACGAGCCAGAAGCCGGCATTGTGGCGGGTGCGCGCGTACTCAGCGCCCGGATTACCGAGCCCCACGATGATCTTGAGTGCGTTGCCAGCCATGTAATTGTGAAAATGGGGTCAGGCCCCGTTTCGGGGCCGCTCCTCATCTACGGGTAACAATCGAATGCCCGGCGCGGCACAGAATCAATTCGCCGATTGTTACCAGTAAATGAGGAATGTCCCCAAAAAAACGGCGCGGGTCGTGAGACCCGCGCCGCTTCGGCACGACTTACTTCTTGCCGCCTTCCTTCTTCGCGGGGACCGCGCCGGCCTTCGCGTCGCCGGCAGGAGCAGCTTTCGCATCGCCAGGCTTCGCGCCCGCGGCAGCCGCGCCTTCGGCCGGTGCAGCAACGCCCTCGGCGGGCGTCGCGGCAGCGACTTCGGCGGTCGGTTCCGGCTCTTCCGCGCGCGGCGGATGAACGGTGACGACCACGGCGTCGCCCTTGGCAATCAACGGGATCGTGACGCCTTCCGGCAATGGCAGATCGGACAGGTGCTTCGACTCGTTCATCTCCATCTTGGAGAGGTCGAGCTCGATGAACTCCGGCAGATCCTTCGGCAGGCACGACACTTCGATGTCGGCAATGCGGTGTGAGACCACGCCGCCCTGCGACTTGACGCCCGGAGAGGCAGCCTCGCCCTTGAAGTGGATCGGGATGTGGATGCGGATCTTCTCGGACTCGACGACACGCTGCATGTCGACGTGCACGATGGCGTTGCGCGCCGGGTGCATCTGCAAGTCCTTGACGATCGCGGCTTGTTTCTCCTCACCAACCACGATGTTGATGATCGAGGAGTAGAACTTCTCGTTGTCGATCAGCGTCATGAGCTTCTGGTGATTGAGGGTGATGGCACGCGGTTCCGCGTGACCACCGTAGAGGATTGCCGGCACGCGTCCCGCATGACGCAGGCGGCGGCTCGCACCTTTGCCCTGGCCATCGCGGAACTCGGCGGCGAGTTCGAATGAAATACGCATTGCATTGCTCCAGTTACATCTAACAACCGGCGGTCACCGCGACCAGTGCCGCCACCTTTCGAAGTGGTACGGGGATAGTGGTGCCGGGGAGGGAATCTCGGGAGTACGTGTTCGACCTCGCTGAACACTCAGCGTTGGG
>JAYTOI010000122.1:0-87094 GCA_043747875.1 Pseudomonadota bacterium
AAACATCCTACCAATCCCGACCAGCCTTCCTTACCTCACACAATCAACGCCTTCGCCCCCCGCGCGCGTGCAGCGTTCAGGCTTAAGTAAGTGCCATTCTCCTCTACACAACTTACGGAAGCGCCCGCAAGGGCGAGGGCTTTTCGTGGTTGTCCTCAAGGAGCGAGACATGACAAAGAAGGTTAGGAAACGCATACCCGTTGCAGTGGCGCGTGCGGGTAGTTCGCCGACGACCGCCGGCAGCGGCGAGGTTGTGCTGTACAAGGCTGGCGGCACGTTTCAGCTTGAAGTCCAGCTTCAACGGGATTCCGTGTGGCTGACGCAGGCACAAATGGTGAAACTTTTCGGACGCGACCAATCGGTAATCTCCCGCCATATTCTGAAGGTCTTTGGAGAGGATGAATTGCCGCTGGAGGGCAATATGCAAAAAATGCATATTGCTTCGTCCGACAAACCTGTCGTGGTTTACAGCCTCGACACCATCATTTCCGTCGGTTATCGGGTCAACTCAAAGCAAGGCACGCGCTTTCGAATCTGGGCAACGCAGACATTGCGTGATCACCTGCTGCGTGGCTTCACCCTGAACGAGAAGCGCCTGCGCGAGCGTGGCCTAAGCGAAGCCGAGCAGGCGATCGCACTACTATCGAAGACGCTCAAGAACCAGGCGCTGGTCAACGATCAGGGCCGCGCCGTGCTCGATGTAGTGCAGCGGTACACGCACGCCTGGCGCCTGCTGCTGGAGTACGACGAAGACCGGCTGGCGTCCGCCCCCGCGCAACCCGTATCGCAATCCAGCGAACTCACGCTCGCGGATGCGCACGTCGCCGTCGAGAGCCTGCGAGCATCGCTTGCCAGCCGCAATGAGGCCACCGGGTTATTTGGCCGCGAGCGCAGCGATCAGTTCGCCGGCATCCTCGGCGCCATTGAACAGACCTTCGGCGGTGAGGCGCTGTATCCCACCGCCCAAGCGCGTGCCGCGCATCTGTTGTACTTCGTCATCAAGGATCACCCGTTCTCCGACGGCAACAAGCGCATCGGCACGCTGCTGTTCCTAGAGTATCTGCGGCGGAACCAACTACTGCTGCGGGAAGACGGTCAGCCGCGGCTGGCGGAAAACGCGGTGGTGGCGCTAGCGTTGTTAGTGGCGGAGAGCGATCCGAAGCAAAAAGAGTTAATGATTCGGCTGGTGCTCAACTTGCTCGATGAGCAGCAACGAACTTCTTAAGGACGGCTGGTGGCCCTGCTAAACCAATACGAGCGTTTCCTCAATGGACTTCCGGCAGCTTGGGAGCGAAAACGCGTTTCCGAACTCGGGAAGGTAGTGGGAGGCGGCACGCCATCGCGAGACGTGAAAGCATTTTGGAATGGTCCGCTTCCGTGGCTTACGCCGGGTGAAGTGAGTGATGGGAAATCGAAGTTCCTTTCCGATACACGCGACACAATTAGCCACGCCGGACTCTCCAGTAGCGGTGCCAATCTACTGCCCCCCAGTTCATTGATGGTGACTACTCGCGCAACCCTCGGCGCAAGAGCAATCAATGCAGTGCCAATGGCCACAAACCAAGGCTTTCGGTCGATCGTTTTCAAGAAGGGCGAAAGCGCGGATTTCTATTTCTATTTGATCGAAATGATGAAATCGGAGCTGAAACGCCGGGCGTCAGGAACTGTTTTTCTTGAAATATCAGGTGGCGAATTCGGCCGCATACAGGTTCCAAGTCCACCGGCCGACGAGAAGCGCGCGATTGCAACAATATTGGGAACGCTCGACACAGCAATCCAGAAAACCGAGGCAATCGTCGAGAAGCTGAAACAAGTCAAACAAGGGCTGCCGCACGACCTGCTGACCCGCGGCATCGACGTGAACGGCGAGCTGCGGCCGCTGCAAAGTGAGGCGCCCCACCTGTACAAGCAATCGACGCTCGGGTGGGTTCCGAAGGAGTGGGTTCCAACGACTCTCGACAGCTTGGTAGCGAAGGATCGACCAATCGTCTACGGCATCCTAATGCCTGGTTACGGCGAAGACTCAGGGATCCCCGTTATCAAGGTGAAGGACATCGTGGAAGGTTTCATCAACCAGTCAAATCTCTTACTAACAACACCAGCAATTGATCGCGAATATAGGCGCTCCCGATTGCAGGCGGGAGATTTGCTGTTCACGATTCGCGGAACAGTAGGGCGGACAGCGTTCGTTCCACCGCAACTCGACGCGGCAAACATCACGCAAGATACTGCGAGAATTTCCCTCGTTGAGTCTGATTCAACGTTCATTCGCGAATGGCTAGGTGCGTGTCTCGCGAGAGCGTTTGTTAACGTGCATACGATCGGTGTCGCGGTGCGGGGCATCAATCTGCGAGATGTTCGTCGAATTCCTATCTTGAGGCCACCTCTGGCGGAGGCACGAGGGATCGGAGATAGGATGAGGGCGGCGGAGTCCCGTGTCTACACGGAACAAGCGCGACTAGCGAAGTTGGAACTTGTCCGAAAAGGCATTATGGAAGACCTTTTCAGTGGCCGCATCCCAGTTACGCCCGCGCTGAGTACGTAGTTAGAGGCCGTAGTGAATTTAGTTTTGAGCAACGTCCCTGTTGTGAACCTTCGAACCAAATTCGAGGAGTACCTTCGCATATTCAGGAGCCCAGACTTCAAGCAGACAATCTTCAACTGCGGAATGTCTTCGGCACATCTTCCGAATCTTTCCTGGCACGGTCTGCCGAATGATCTTCTCACTCTGATGCTTCAGAGAACCGTAGTAGGTCTCGAATGCTACGTTTCATCTGGCGCCGAATACGAGCTATCCAAGCGCGGGTGCCTAACTCAAGATCTCGAAAGGCAGATCAGGAACCCGTTTTTGCTCGACCGTAGTGGTGTGGTCGCTTTCTACGAAAAGTTGCCGCAACTCGTTGATGTATCGCTGGGGCTCCGCGCTCAGAGCAGCAAGATCTTTGATGACCTCGCTTCTTTTTATAAATCGGTCCGCAATCCAATATTCCACGGGGGGCTGCTGGCTTTCTCCGGCGACAACTACGATCGAGTCGCTTCGGCGTTCGAGCTCTTTGCGCGTGTTTATGATTGGATTAATTCATGGTACACCGCACCCCCGGAGGGGTGGCAACACATTGGAACTCCAAACAACCCTGCCCGCGCAAACGCATGTGCACAATAATGAGTGTTACCTGACGCCATGGGCCACGAACTCGACGACGTTGAACAGCGCTTCATCGATCAACTCGTCGGAATGGGCTGGGCTCACGTCGCAGGCTCTCTCGATGAGCCTGGCGCAACGAGGTGCGAAGGTTTCTCTCAAGTCATTCTCGAACCTCTGTTCCGCCAGAAGCTCCGCGAGCTGAATCTCCGCGACGGCAAGCCGTGGCTTGACGATGGCCGCATCTCTGAAGCCGTCGCTGCGATCACGCGCATCGGTGCTTCCGAACTCATGGAAGCCAATCAGGTCGCGACCGAACTACTGTTGAAGGGCCACACGGTCGACGGCGTGGCGGACTGGAACGCCGGGCGCGGTCAAACCATTCAGTACATCGACTGGGCGAGCCCCGAGCGCAATCAGTTCACGGTGGTCAGCCAGTTCCGAATCGACTACCCGCCTGGGCACGATCGCGGCAAGGGATTCGTCGTTCCGGACTTGGTGCTGTTCGTGAACGGCATTCCGCTCATTGTCGTGGAGTGCAAGAGCCCATCGGTGGCGGAACCTTTGCCCGAGGCAGTGGACCAACTGCGCCGCTACAGCAATCAACGCCGCGCGAACTTCGAAGTAGAAGACAACGAAGGCAACGAGGCGCTATTTCACACCAACCAATTGTTGATCGCGACGAGTTTCGACGAGACGCGCGTGGGCTGCATCGGCGCAGCGTTCGACGATTTCACGACGTGGAAAACCGTCACGCCGCTCACCGAGAGCGAAGTCGCTGCCTCTCTCGGAAAAGACAAACTTTCCGAGCAAGAACGCACCATCGCCGGCATGTTGAGCAAGAGCAATCTGTTCGACATCGTGCGGCACTTCATGCTGTTCATGCAGTCTGGCGGCCAGACGATCAAAGCCGTATGCCGCTATCAACAATTCCGCGCGGTGAGCAAAGCCGTGCAGCGTCTGCAGACCGGGCTGACGCGCGTGCAGGACGGCGAGCATGACCGCCGCGGCGGCATTATCTGGCATACGCAGGGCTCGGGAAAGAGCCTCACCATGGTGTTCCTGGTGCGCAAGCTGCGCACGGACCCGAAGCTGCGACGCTTCAAGGTCATCGTGGTCACGGATCGCAAAGACCTTCAGCGGCAGCTTTCTGAAACAGCGGCGCTCACGGGTGAGACGGTCGAAGTGGCAACTTCGCGTTATGCACTCGGGGCGCTGGTGCGACGCAAGGCACCGGGGCTCATCTTTGGCACCGTGCAAAAGTATCGCAACGCGGACATGGCAGACGAGGATCCACTGCGCGCCGAAGACCTGCCACGGTATCCGCGCGTGGCCGACGAGCCGCGCGGCGATGTGCTCAACGAGGACAGCAACATCCTCGTGCTCGTGGACGAAGCGCATCGCAGTCACGGCAACGATCTGCACGCCTACCTCATGGCCGGCATGCCCAACTGCGCCAAGATCGGCTTTACGGGCACGCCGATCATCATCGGCGAGAAGAAGCGCACACACGAAATCTTCGGCGAGTTCATCGACCGTTACACCATCAAGGAATCCGAGCGGGACGGCGCCACCGTACCCGTGCTCTACGAAGGCCGCACCGCGCAGGGCGCGGTGAAGGACGGGGCCAGCCTCGACGAACTGTTCGAGGATCTATTCCGCGAGCGCGGCGAGGAAGAGCTCGAAGCCATTCGCCAGAAGTACGGCACCAAGGGGCAGATCCTCGAAGCGCAGGCGTTGATCGATGCGAAGGCGCGCGACATCCTGCGTCACTACGTCACCTACATCCTGCCGAACGGCCACAAAGCGCAGGTGGTGGCGTACAGCCGGCGAGCCGCCATTCGTTATCTCGATTCTCTGGAAGCCGCGCGTACCGAACTACTGCGCGACGCCGCCATGCTTTCGCCGGCGGACAAAGCACTGGACGACGAGGATCTCTGCCAGCGCCCGGTGCAGATTCAAGCGCAGGTGCAGGCCTGGCGTTATCGGGACTTGCTTGCCGAGCTGCAATTCGCGCCGATCATTTCTGGCAGCAACAACGATGACCCGGCGTGGAAGTTATGGACCGACACCACGGCGCAAGAAACGTTGATCGCGCGTTTCAAGAAAGCGCTGGTACACGCCGACCCGCAGAAGCGCGATCCGCTGGCAATCCTGATCGTGAAGTCGATGCTGCTCACCGGCTTCGACGCAGCCATCGAGGGCGTGATGTACCTCGACCGGCCCATCAAAGAGGCCGAGCTGTTGCAGGCCATCGCGCGCGTGAACCGCACGGGCCACGGCAAGCGCGCTGGCATTGTGGTGGATTACTTCGGCATCGCGCATCACCTGAAGGAAGCGCTCGCCGCATATGCGGACGATGACATCGCGGGCGCATTGCAGAGCCTGAAGGACGAGATCCCCGCGCTGCGCGACCGGCACCTGCGCGTGGTGGACTTGTTTCGCCGCCAGGGCATCGACTCTCTCGACGACACGGAGACCTGCGTCGAAGCGCTGCGCGACGAACGCCTGCGCGCGGAGTTCATGGTGAAGCTCAATCACTTTCTGGAGTCGCTCGATACGGTGTTACCCCGGCCGGAGGGACTGCCGTTCACGCGCGACGCCAAGAAGCTCGCCTACATTCAGGCGCGCGCACGCAATCGTTACAAGGACATTCCGCAGATCGGCAAGGACGTGGGCGCCAAGGTACGCAAGCTGATTGACGACCATGTGATCTCGCTCGGAGTCGATCCCAAGATCCCGCCCGTGTCTCTGACAGATGCGGATTTCGAGAAGCATGTTGCTGGCCAGGCCGGGCCGCGCGCCAAGGCTTCAGAGATGGAGCACGCCCTGCGCCATCACATCCGCAAGCATCTCGATGAAGACCCGGTGCTGTATCGCAAACTGAGCGAGCGGCTGCAGGAAATTCTGCAACAGCTCGGCGACAAGTGGGATGAACAGGTTGCCGCGATGCAAGGCTTGATCAACGAGCTACGGGCCGGACAGAGCGTGGGTGATGAGGCGACGCCGCCCATGCCGGAACGCTATCTACCATTCTTTCGCATGTTGCTGCAGGAAACTACCGGGGACGCGAAGCCCGACGCCGCGAAGGTCCGCTCGACGATGGATCTGGCCGCGGAAGTCGTGGAACTCGTCGCCGGGGAGCTCACCGAGAACTTCTGGCGCTCGAACCGCAAGCCCGATCAGGATGCGCTCGCCACGCGGCTTTTCGAGCACCTGATGGCCGCGCGCGTCGCCGATATCGACGGAGTGGATGCACTGGTCGACAAACTCATGGACCTCGCGCGTGCCAATCACGCGCGACTGAGAGAAGCATGAGCGCGTTGACGGTTCATGATCTTCGCTTCGATGTGAAGCGCAGCGAACGCCGCCGCGTGATGCAGATCACCGTCGATCGCCGTGGCGAACTCTCGCTGGCAGCACCTGTGCGCGTGGGCGAAGCAAAGCTCGTGAGCTTCGTGTTGGAGAAGCGCTTCTGGATTTACACGAAACTCGCAGAGAAAGACCTGTTGCGGCGGCCTCTGCGTCGCCGGTCGTTCGTAAACGGCGAGGGATTTCTACATCGCGGACGCAGCTACCGATTGAAGCTCGTCGCAAAGCAGGATGCACCGCTCAAGCTCGAGACCGGGCGATTTCTATTGCTGAAGAGCGAAGTGAAGCGAGCCCGAGAGCATTTCGTGCGCTGGTACACCGAGCGCGGCAACGCCTTGTTCGCGGCGAAAGTGGCCGACTACTGCGCGCGCATGCAGGTTGAGCCCGCCGGAGTTCGCGTCCGCGACCTTGGCTATCGCTGGGGGTCCTGCGGCAAGGGTAACTGGCTGTACTTTCATTGGAAATCCATCCTGCTGCCACCGCGTATCGCCGAGTACGTCGTCGTGCATGAGATCGCGCATCTGCATGAGCGTTTGCACACACCTGAGTTCTGGCAACGTGTCGAGCGTGCGATGCCAGACTATGCGCGGCGTAAGAAATGGCTAGCGGAGCGCGGGATGGATGTCGAGGAGCTCTAGATATGATGTGCGTCCCGCTTCGATGTTTTCGCTTCCTCTACTGAAGATCATCTAGAAGTTCGTCGATTGATTTCCGGTCAATTAACCGCCAGTGGTCCTCGAACTTCTTCATCAGCCTCTTCTGCCTTTCTTCGACTTCCTTCGGCAGCCACTCCTTCACGACGAGCACTTCTGTTGTCAGCGGAAACGGCGAGACCTTTCCGCGGCGAAAGTACGAATCTTTCTTTCGGTCAAAGTCCCAATTCGACGCCTGACTGTTCTTGCTGCGACTGAGTAAGGCAAGGTTTCCGACTCGATGAACGATGGCTGCGCGGGTAGCGGGATCCGGAAACCAATCCAGCCACTTGCTGCCGGCTTTTGGCGTCTGCGGCAGCACGTGTTCGACTGAGATTACGTCGTAGTCATATCTTGCCGACGCCTCGGAGATAAGGCTGTCGAGGCGCATGAGCACTCGTGCACATGCTTTCGCCGAAAGGTTGTCGTAGAGAGGTCCATCGAGCCCTTCGTAAAAGCTCATCTGCTCGATCGGTGTCAATTGCAGTGCCGACCCAACCGCGTACAGATCAGCGCCAGACTCGAGCTCACCCGTCAACTTTGCGAACCGCTCGATGCGATCGTTGATACCTGTTCGTGTCACAAGCATGAAGTACGTCAGACGTTCGAGATCGCTCATGAATCTCGACATCGCCCGGGGCCGGTCCGTCCTCGCGATGACGGACGACGAATGCGAGTGCTGGCGGCACCCAGTCGTTGAAGCCAATACGATTGAGCCAGCGCAAATGCTCGTTCACTGTGTCGGCATCGCTGGGAGCAGAATACGCCGATGACCGCAACTCACCAAAGGCCACAGTCATGGGAAGCAGCACATCGTCGATGAACGTAATCGGCACCTTGATCGACGGAACGTAAGCTTCAATTTCCTTTAGCAGAATTTCCTTCGCCTTAGCTTTGCGGTACACGGTACGGATGTGCCCAAACAGAACATTGAAGTCGTCGCGGCCGAGATCTTCTTCCGCGTCTTCCCATTTCTTGTTGTAAGCCTCTCGCTGCGATTCGGAAATACTGCCAATAATCTTCGCCTTGAGAATGTCAGTCGGCGTCAGATCAAGGCCGCGGCTGTTGAGCACGGAAAAGATGCGATATGCGGAGTTCTCATCAGGTGTTGTGACCACCACCAAGTAGCAGCGCTGCAAGATGAAACTTGCGAGCTCAATGCACTGGGGCTCCTTGAGTGTCGCAAGTTTGTTCTGGAAATACCGAGCGTTGTCGCGAAGGTTGCGCTGGCTGTCCGACATCGCCGTTTCGATGCTGAGAAGGGTGGGAAACCCTTTGTCACGCTGCACGAAGCGCTGGAAGAATTCGGCATCGCGTTCTCGCAACGTCAGTCGGAATCGATCCTGCGTTCCGACCAGAGTGTCGCCCACTTCGTAGAGGCGCTTCGTAATCTCATCACGAGGCTTTCCCGTAACACTCGCGCGTACCGCGGACAGGAGCAACGTTAGAGTCGTCAATCGTTGTTGCCCGTCAACGATATCCGCATCCGGTGAATCTGCTTTGATGAGCACGATACTGCCCAGAAAGTAGCTCGGCATTTTCGCAATCGGACCGGGATTGGCCTGGATGAATCCGAGTAAGTCCTCAACAAGTTCGCGTGCCTGCTCAGGGGTCCACGAGTACGGACGCTGATAGTCTGGGACGCGAAATAGATAGTCGTCGCTGAACACTTTTTGAATCGGCTGTTCTTTCGCTTCGATTGCCTTTGCCATCGCTTCACCTCGCGCGTCGTTCTTCCTGGTTTGAAACAGCGTGCGTTACGCGGGAGGCTTGCGCCAGCGCTTGAACACCGCTTCGATGTCCCCGCCCGCATCCCCGACGATGCCCGCCATCAACTGCCTTCCCAGCTCGCGATAGCTGTCGAACTGCAGCTCGCCGTAGAACTGGTTTGCCGTCGGCTGATTCGGGAATTCCGGATTCGTGCGCCAGTAACCGTAGATGTCCGCGCCCAGATGCTCGCGCAGCAGCGCTTTTAGATAGAGGATCTCGCCCTCCGTGCCGTCGGCGTAGGTCACCTGGCCGATCAGGTGCGCCTGCCGGCGCATCGCCTTGCCGTCGCCGTGGAACATGGGGTCCGCGCAGATATTCACCTCCGCGCCAAAGTCCGCTCGCGCGCGTTGCACGGCCTGTCCGAGATCGGCCAGCGTGCAGGTCGGGTCCGCGCCCGCGTCGCAGACGATGATGTAGCGGCAACGCCGGCGCAGCAGCTCGTACACACCGAGGTTCTCGAAATGGCCGCCGTCCGCCAGATGGATGCGCGCGTCCTGCTCGTCCAGCCCCACTCCCAACATCTCGCGCAGCATGAGCTGATACCACGCGGGCCAGCGCCAGCGGCGTGGCTCGTGGCGCGGGTTGAGCACCCACACGCCCAGGCGCACGTTGAGCAGCGCCATGAGGAAGCTCATGGGCCGCGACTTGGTCGCGTACGTATCGGGATCTACCGCGGCGCCCGACACGGAGAACGCGGTGGACAGCGTCAGCTCGCCCTTCAAGTAGTGAGACGTGCGCCGGTATCCGGTGGCGCTGGACCCGCAGTACAGCGGCGTGAGGATCATGTTCTCGCCATTGCGCGCGCGCAGCTTGGCGTTCGCCGAGCTGGTCGTATTGAGCGTCGTGTTGATGATGTGGAACGGCGCGCCGGAATCGGCACGCGCGTCGGTGAGGCGGAACGTCATCGGATGACGCCCGTCGTGCTCGCCGCTGCCCTGGTGTCCGTTTTTCACTTCCGGCAGGAAGGCCTCCGCGAGCCGGCTGCGGTAGTAGCTGTGCATCGAGATCGCGTTGATGTCGCACAGCAGTGCGAACGCGATCGACAGCGCCAGCCACACCATGAACCCGGGCGTCGTGAGCAGCTGCGTGTGATACGCGAGGTGATAGAGCCCGGTGAACAGGCCGGTGAGCACGAGCACGAGCCCGAGCACCGCAAAGGTGTCCGCATGCGCGCCTTGTTTGTTGGCCTGGCGCGCCGCGAGCGCGCCGGCGATGAGCGGCCCGATCCAACTGGCGTTGCGCGTGAAGCCCTGCGCGCCGTCCACTTTGATGTACGACGCGATGGTCTCCTCGATTCCCGACAGCACCGGCAGCATGCCGATGCCGATGCAGGCGCAGCCGCTGCCGAGAAACACGCCGAGGCGCTGCCGCAGGTATTGCCCCGCCGACAACTGGCGCAGCGGCGGCAGCACGGTGCTCAGGGCGAACAACAGCGTCGCCAGTAGATAGGTGACGAGCAGCGCCAACCCCACGATGGTGAGTACCATGAAGCCGTCGTGCGCGGGCACCGCTCCCGCGGCGGGCAGGTGCAACTGAGGCGGCCAGCTGAATTCGAACCAGTCGCCGGCCGCGAGTCCGATGGCCAACAGGAATATGGGCACCAGCACGAACAGATTGAGCAGTGTGCCCGACAGGACGCTCGCGGCCAGCGTCCAGCCCGACAGGCCCTTGCCGGTGATGAGATACCGCCCGTGCGCCCGCAGCCAGTCGAGCACCGTACCGGTACCGTCCTCCAGGGGCAGCGCGGCGAGCTGCTGCGATTCCGTCACGGGCACGTGCGCGCGCAGCCACGTGAGACAGGAACCGATGTAACCGCCGCCGGACACGGTGGATAGATAGTCGATGCGCGCCATCAGCCCGCTGCGCGACAGCGTCTGCAGCACGCCCATGTTGAAGGCGGCCGAGCGGATGCCGCCGCCCGACAACGCGAGGCCGGCCAGCGGCGCATCGGCCGGCACGCCGCCGGTCGCGCGGCGGCGCACGTCCACCCACCGCGCCTCGGCGCGCGCAACGTCTGCGAAATCCGCTGTGTATTCCGGCGTGTACTCTGGCGGGGTGGTGCCGCTCACAGTGGCTGGCCCATCAGAGTGCAGACCGGCGGTTGATAGTCAGCCGGCGTCGCCGGGTCTTCGTGAATTTTGAGGTACTCGATGAGGGCGTAACGCTGCTCATCGGTGAGCAGCGGACCGATGACGCCTTCGGGCAGCTGGTTGTTGCCGGGATCCGCTTTGTGCCTGCCCCACGTCGCCGGGTCGGCTGCAAATGCGTGCCCGGTGTTGTGGTTGCCCTTGAGCGAGGTATCCAGCCAGAAGCCGTCGTCGTTGCCGTCCTCGTCGGGCGCCGTCACGTAGCCCAGATGCACCGCGTCGTACTCGCGCCGGCCGACGAAGAACTTCTGGTCGCGCTTCTCGGGCGGCAACAGCATCTGGTAGACCGTCGGCACCGAGCCGTTGTGCAGGAACGGCGGTGTCGCCCACACCCCCGACAGCGGACGCGGTTTGTAGCCCGCGAATTCCTGCGGCAGGTCGAGCGCACCGAAGCCCTCGAGACACTGCTGCGTCGCATAGTCGATGCCGAAGTCCGCGTAGTAGCGGTTCTTGATGAGGATGCCCGCGAGATTCAACGCGATGCCCTCGCTGAGGCGCGTCACGTCGAGCTTCGCCAGATCGAGCTCGATGGTGCGCGTGCCATAGCGCACGTCCCACAGCAGGTTCACGAGATGGCATTGTTCGTTGCAGTCCAGCGGATCGTCGGGCATCTGTCCGGCAGCCGGCACGGCTGGCAGTGGCCCACCATCCTCGTGCACGACAGTCGCGACCAACGCGGCGTCGATGGCCGCGAACACGTCGGGGGTCGGCACCGGCGTCGCGCTGGCATCGGGATCTGGATAGGACGTCAGCAGGTCTTGCAACGCGGCGGTCGGCGCGCCGCGCGCCGCGCGCGCCTGCACGACTTCGGTGAGGCGGAACCGCACGTCGCGCTGCAGCTCGCGAATGCGCAGCGGCCGCAGCGCCGCCTGCAGGTCGGTGTTGGCGAGCCCGGTTTCGGACAGGTCGTAGTGCCGCTCCATGAAGCCGCTTGCCGCGGTGGGATCGGTGCCGATGTGCGCGAGCGGAATGACTTCGATGCGCCATTCGAGACCCGCCGGCTTCAACGGCGCGCTCGCGAGCGCGCGCGATTTCCCGGACACGTTCGGTCCGTGGCAGCCGCGACAGTGCAGCTCGAACAACGCGCCGCCCGCGGCGGCTTTATTCCGATCGATCGCGCCGAGCAGGTCTTCGGGCCAGCGTGGCGGGCGTAACAATTGCAACGTGTGCTCGATACGCGTGAGCCCTGGCACATCCACCGTGCTGCGATAGCGCTCGCGACCCGGCAGCGGCTCGAACATGTCGCTGCGCAGCGGCGCGATGGCACCGACGCCCAGCGCCTCACCGACGTTGCGCGCCAGCGGCTGCGACACCGAGGCGTTGTATTGCACCCAGTCGAACTTCCAGATGTTCCAGACGTAGGGATAGCTCACCGGCGCGTCGCCCGCCTGGTAGTTAGCCGCCACCAGATGGTCGCCGAAGGCCGTGTTGCCGATGCGGCCGAGCGCATCGGTGCGGCCGAAGCCCTCGTGCACCGGGTAGAGCTTGCGCAGCGGATTGTTCTGTCCGCTGCCGAGCATCGCGGAGATCGTGGCGCGCAGCGCCGCGCGCAATTGCGGCTTGGCGCGCGGATAGCCGTCGCCGAGCACTTTCTTCGCGAAGCGGTTGAACTTCCACGGACTCGCCGAGGTGTTGATGAGCGACGCCAGCAGCGTCGGCGCGAAGCTGCCGCGCGACATGTCCGTGAACGCGTGCATCGCCTGGCCGCCGTCGATGCGGATGGCGCGCGTCTTGCCGTTCTTCGTGACGTGGATTTCGCCCGTGTGACAGGCGGCACAGGTAATGTCGAGCACGTATTCGCCGATCTGCGGATTGAAATGCTTCGTGAAGCCGATCGGAAGCTGGTCCGGATTCGCGGCGCTCGGTTCCGGGTCGACCAGGAACCGGTATTGGCGCATGTGCGCCGGATCGGCGAAGCGCCGCTTCGACAGCGGCAGCTCGAGGTTCACGAACCAGTCGTAGCGCACTGCGCCCGCGGAGGCGCCCTGCGGCACGGACGTGCCCTGCGGGGTGTAGTAATAACGCTGGCGCAGCTCGGTGTTCTGGGCGGTGCCCCATCCCTGATCGAGCCAGACATATTCGTTGACGGCTTCGAGCGCCGGTATGGTGCGCACGGGCCACAACACGAACCACGCGAACAGACCGACGGCTGCGACGACGGCAAGCGCCACCAGCGCCAGGACCCATTTGAATAGACGATGCATCGCGTTACTCCCTGCGCGAATCTGTCGCATACTCCAAACAAACAACTGCGCGACAGGACGGCGATTGTGTACGGCATCAGGGATGTTGCAACCGTTTCTTTTTTACGGCGCCTTGCTGCCGTCGCGTTAGTTAGTCTGGCAATTCCCGTCTACGGTCAGGTGGATGCTCCACCGTCCGTCCAGTCTGTCGGGGATTCTCTGAGAGAATTCATCGTACTCGGCGACCAAGGCGTGAATCTCGACTTGCTGAAGGGCGGCGCTCAGCTACTCGAGGACCGCGCCGGCACTCTCGACATCGAAGGAATCAGCCGGGCACCCGCGAATACGGGATTCGTCGCCGCGACGCCGGAGTCCGCCAACGTCGGCTTTTCGTCGTCGGCGTGGTGGGTGCGCTTCACCGTGCGCAACGCGGCGGACGCGCCGCGGCTCATATACCTGCGGCAAAACTATCCATTGATCGACTCGCTCGATTTCTTCGAGCCCACTGGCGGCCAGTGGCGCCGGCACGCCACCGGTGACCGGCGGCCGTTCGGCACCCGCGACGTGGCGCACCGGGACTTCCTTTTTCCCATCGACCTGCCTGAGCGCTCCGAGCGCACCTTCTACGTGCGCTACCAGTCGCAGGGTCCGGTGGACATCAATCTTTCTCTGTTAGGCCCCAATCAGATTGCCGAGGAGATCAGCCGCGAAAACCTCGCCTACGGTGGCTATTTCGGCTGCGTGTTCATGCTGCTGGTGTGGAGTGGCCTGGTGTATGTCGCCGTGCGCGATCACGCGTTCCTGGCCTACTTCGCGTACGTCGCGGTGTTCGGACTGTACATGGGCGTGAACACCGGCTTCGCATTCCAATATCTCTGGCCCGACAGCCCGAACTGGGCCAACTCCTGTCTGCTCGCGCTACTCAACACTGCGCTGATCACTGCACTGCAGTTCTCGCTGACCATCCTGCGCGCGCACGACTACGCGCCGCGTCTGGCGACCGTGGCGCGCGTCCTGCAGATCCTCGCGGCGCTGCAGATCGCCCTGATGCCGTTGATGGCGTACTCCGTGCTGGTGCGGCCGGTGGCGCTGCTCATCCTCGTGGCCGTGGTATTCATGCTCGCGCTCGGCGGCATCTGCATGGTGGCCGGCTCGCGCCCTGCACGGTTCTACGTGCTGGCGTGGGGCGCGTTCCTCGCCGGCTCCATCGTGTTCCTGCTCAAGAACTTCGGCGTCGTGCCGCACACCTTCATGACGCAGCACAGTTGGCAGATGGGCGCGCTGGTCGAGATGATCCTGCTGTCGATGACGCTGTCGAGCCGCATGAACGAGCTCAAGCACCAGAGCCGCACCGACCCGCTGACGCTGCTCGGCAACCGGCGGCTGTTCGACGACATCCTGCCCGTCGAGTTCGCACAGGCGCGCGAGCAGAAGCGTCCGCTGTCGCTGATGGTGCTCGATATCGATCACTTCAAGGCCTACAACGACAAGCACGGCCACGCACAAGGTGACGAGGCCATCAAGCTGGTCGGTGCCGCACTGCGTCGCCACGCACGCAAGCCGCTCGTCGCATTCCGCTACGGCGGCGAAGAGTTCTGCGTGATCCTCCCGGGCACGAACGCCGAGGCCGCGGCACAGGTAGCCGAGCGGCTGCGCGCGTCGGTGCAGGCCGTGGTGCCCGGCGATCTCGAGCTCACCGTCAGCGTCGGTTACGCCTGCCTGACCGCCGACGAATTCCCAGGCCCAGACAAGCTGTTCGAAGCCGCCGACGGGGCGATGTACGCCGCCAAGGCCGCGGGTCGGAATCGCGTCGCGGAATTCCACGGTCGACGCACCGACGATCCCGCCGCGTCCATGGCCGGCAGGCCAGGCTGACGAATCCGCCCGGTTCATAGGTCCAACGGGACGTTGCGGTTGTTACTACATCCGTCATAGACTCGGCGACACCTGTAGGGAGTATGCCGATGGTCGAACCGAAATTGAGCCAGCTCGAGCTGCGCATCATGGCCGAGCTGTGGGGACACGGACCGCGCGCCATTCGCGAGATCCACGAGGCATTCCCGAAGAAGGACCGTCCGGCGTACACCACCGTCCAGACCATGATCTACCGCCTCGAGACCAAGGGCGCGGTCAAGCGCATCAAGAAGATCGGCAACGCACACGTGTTCGAGGCGACGACCACGCGCGCCTCGGTTCAGACGCGGCTGCTCAAGGAGTTGCTCGGCCTGTTTGGTGGCAACGCGCGACCGGTGATGGCGCACCTGGTCGAAATGGGCAAGATCTCGCGTGACGACATCGAGGAGGCGGCCAAACTACTTCGGGAGAAGGACAAGTGAGCGCGCTGCTGGACCATCTGTGGCAGTCCACGCTATTCGGCCTCGCCGTATGGCTGATCACGCTGGCGCTGGTGTCCAACCGCGCCGCCGTCCGCCACGCGCTGTGGTTCGCGGCCTCGCTCAAATTCCTCGTTCCGTTCGCGCCGCTCGTGTGGCTGGGCCAGTGGATCGGCATGGCGCCCGAGTACGACACGCTGGCTCCCGCGTCGCCCATCGACCGGGCCTTGCAGATCGCCGCCCCGATCATCGCGCCGTCGGCGCAGCTCACGGATGTCGCGCACGCGTTTCCGTGGCTGTCGTTGCTCGCGTTCGCGTGGCTGGCAGGCGGACTCGTCGCGGCCGTGCGCTGGTTCAACGCGTGGCGCGGGGCGCAGGCGGCGGTGCGCGATGCCTGGCCGGTGCTCAACGACGACGGACTCGACGTGCGCGCGTCGCCCGATGCGGGCGAGCCTGCCGTGGCGCGCATCCTGCGCCCCGTCGTGCTGGTGCCCGCGGGGCTGGTGGATGCGCTGTCGCGCGCCGAGCTGCGCGTCGTACTCGCGCACGAGCGCGAGCACATCGTGCGGCGTGACAACCTGAAGACCGGGCTGCACATGCTGGTCGAGACGCTGTTCTGGTTCCACCCGATGGTGTGGTGGATCGGCCGGCACATGGTCGAGGAACGCGAGCGCGCCTGTGACGAGGCCGTGGTCGACGGGGGCCATGAAGGCCGTGACTATGCGGCCGGGATTCTCGCCGTGTGCCGCCACTGCTGCGCCGACCGGCGCTTGCCCGGCACCATCTCCGCGCTGTCGGGAGATCTGCCGCAGCGCATCGGGCGCATCATCGGCGGCTCGCAGCCCCTGGCGCTCGGGCTGGTGAAGGCGATGGCGCTGTCGACGCTCGTGGTCGCGCTGGTCACCGTGCCGGTCACGGCCGGTGCCGTGAAGGACGAACGTGCGCGGCAGGAAGCCTTCGTACAGAACGCGCGGGCGCTCGGCAGCGCGCAGCTGTCTGTCGCGCCCGTGTCTTCGGGTGGTGCGCGCACGCGCGTGGTCGCCGGCGTACACGAGTTGCGCATCGAGAACGTCACGATGCTGGATCTGGTCGCGCTCGCCTACGACGTCGATCCGTCGCACATCAACGGCGGAGAGGTGCTCGGCACGCAGCGCTACGACATCAGCGCGAAGGCGACTTCGTCGTTCGCCGCTCCGGAGCGCTTCGAACCGGCGGCGCTGCGCGGCGTGGTCAGCAAACTACTCGGAGCGCACTTCCGCTTCGAGGTGTACGTCAACAAGCGCTGCCAGGCGCCCTGCGGCCCGCGGGCGCTGACGCTCGAACCCCGGTAACCCGAGAGCTCGACCCAATCCGCATGCGCGTGCCGCGTATTACTACATGAGTCATAGATTGAGCCACATCTGTAGTGTATTCCGATGACTGCCACTTTGGCCGATCATCTGTGGCAATCGAGCTGGTGTGCGCTCGCCATCTGGATCTGGTTGAGGCTGTGGCGAGGCGGCTTCGCGTCGGTGCGGCACGGCTTCCTGCTGATCGCGTCGGCGAAGTTCCTGCTGCCGCTCGCCGTGTTGTACGCGTGGGGCACGCGCGTCGGATATCCGGTGCCGCACGCAGAGTTCATGCCACCCGCGGATATCGTCGCCGCCGTGAACGCGACGCATCCCGTGTTCTGGCCGATTTCCTATCTACCGCTCCCGGGTGGCGCCCTCTGGACCTGGCTCGCGGCCGCCTGGGGCGCCGGAGCGCTGTACTGTGCGTTGCGCTGGTTCTCGTCGTGGCGCATGAGCCGCCTCGCCGTCCGCCTCGCGGCCGCCTTCCCGCCGGATCTGGCTTTCGACTCCGCGCTCGAGACACGCATCTGTGCCGCCGTCACGGCGCCATCAGTGGTGGGGGCATTTCGGCCGGTGCTGCTGCTGCCCGCGGGCGCGGAGTCGAAACTCGATGGCGCGCAACTCGCGGCCGTGTTCGCGTATGCGAAGGAGTACGCGCGACGCCGCTACTACGCAAAGGCCCAGTTGCAGCGACTGGTCGAGACACTGTGCTGGTTTCATCCACTCGTCTGGTGGATAGGCAGGCAGCTGCCGCGCGAGGCGGCGCGCGCTTGCGATCAAGCCATCGTCGCGTCCGGATTCGACGCGCAGGCATATGCGGATGGCATCCTTGCGTCCGCCCGCCTTTATCACCCTGTCGATGTGGACTGGGTGCTGCGCGGCGCCCAGTTGCCCGGCCTTCCACCGCGGCCGCTGGGATTTTTCCGGGGTGCGGCCGTGGCCGCCTGCGCGTGGATCGTGCTCGCGCAGGCATTGTTTGCGGGCGCGGTGCACGATCGCCTGCATCGCCACGCGGTCATGCTGGCGGACGAGCGCACTCTGAGCGAGGCGCGGCTCGAACTCACCTTGTCGGCACCGGGCATGGGTAGTCGCAGTGTGGTGGTGCCGCGCGCCGATGGAGTGCTGATCCGCAACGTCAACCTGAAGGAGCTGCTGGCGCTGGCGTACGGCGTGAACCGATACAACATCATCGGCAGCCAGATGATCACCTCGACCTCGGGCATCCCCGAAGACCACTGGCTGTATGCGCCACGCTGGGACGTGCGCGTCACGGCCAAACTACACGAGCCGGGCATCTTCGATACGTACGCGTTGCACGAAGCCGTGACGCGCATGCTGGTGGGACAGTTCGGCTTCGAGATCAACGTGAACGGCAGGTGCCAGGACCCCTGCGGCAGGTTTGCGCCGGCATTGCCGGAGGCGCAGGCCGGGAGCGAGGCCGCGGCCGCCGCTTCGGAGTGAGCGCGCATGACATTTCACACCATGATGTGTGCCCCCGCGAAAGGCGTCCTTCCGGCCCGACCTGATCTGCCTGGCGTTCGGCACGTGGGTGATCAGTTGGAGTCCCGCCCGCCGATGAGATCGAGCTGCCCGCGCCGCGCGACGCGCCGGTCGAACAGGCCCCACGCGCCCTCGTGGCCATGCCACGCACCGCCCGTCGCGGCCTTGGCGTATTCGGTGGCGCGCGTCTCGAAGAAGTTCGCGTGCTCGACGCCGTTCAGCATGGCCGTGAGCCAGGGCAGCGGATGCTCTTTCACCCCGAAGAGCTGCGGCATGCCCAACTGCTTGAGGCGCCAGTCGGCGATGTAGCGGATGTACCCCTTCACCTCGGGCGCCGACAATCCCTCGACCGGCCCCATCTCGAACGCCAGGTCGACGAAGCGCTCCTCGAGTTTCACCACCGTCCGCGCGCACTCGATGATGTCGTCGCGAACAGCCGCCGACAACGCGCCCGTCTCCTGTGCAAAGGTGTGGAACAGGCGGATGATGCCCTCGCAGTGCAGCGTCTCGTCGCGCACGCTCCAGCTCACCACCTGACCCATGCCGCGCATCTTGTTGTGCCGCGGGAAGTTGAGCAGGATCGCGAAGCTCGCGAACAGCTGCACGCCTTCCGTGAAACCGCCGAACATCGCCAGCGTGCGCAGAATCGCAGCATCATTCTCGACGCCGAAGCCTTGTAGATAGTCGTGCTTGTCGCGCATGGCGGAGTAGTCCATGAACGCCGCGAACTCGCTGTCGGGCATGCCCAGAGTTTCCAGCAGCAGCGCGTAGGCCGCGATGTGCACGGTCTCCATGTTCGCGAACGCCGCCAGCATCATCTTGATCTCGGTGGGACGGAACACGCGCGCGTAGCGCTCCATGTAGTTGTCCTGCACCTCGACGTCGGATTGCGTGAAGAAGCGGAAGATCTGCGTCAGCAGGTTGCGTTCGGCATCCGTGATGCGGTTACTCCAGTCCTTGCAGTCCTCACCCAGCGGGATCTCCTCCGGCATCCAGTGGATCTGCTGCTGGCGGCGCCAGTATTCGATGGCCCACGGATAGCGAAACGGCTTGTACGACCGGGAGGGCGTGAGCAGGCCGGGTTTGGTGATGAGTTCGATCTGCATCGTGAGGTCTCCGAACGAAGAGAACGGGACAGTCCCTACTGGCAGGACAGGCACTCGTCGTATTTGGCGTCGTCGGTATCGCCGCTCAACGGCTTCACCGGCAGCACGCGCGTGTTGTCCGCCTCCACTCCCGCGAACCCCGCGCGCTGCACGCTCTTCGAACGGCAGTAGTACAGCGATTTCACGCCGCGCTCCCAGGCCGTCCAGTGCAGCATCAGCAAGTCCCACTTGTGGATGTCGCTGCGCAGATAGAGGTTCAGGGACTGCCCCTGGCAGATGAGCGGCGCGCGGTCGGCGGCCAGCTCGATGACCCAGCGCTGGTCGATCTCGAATGCGGTTCGATACACCGACTTCTCGTCGTCGTTCAGGCCTTCGAGGTGCTGCACCGACCCCTCGTGCGCCAGGATCGACTGCCAGGTGTCGTCGGTGTCCAGTCCCTTCGACGCCAGTAGTTTGGTGAGCGCGGGGTTGCGCACGCTGAACGATCCCGACAGCGTCTTGTGCGTGTAGATATTCGCGGGGATCGGCTCGATGCAGGCGCTGGTACCGCCGCAGATGACGGAGATGCTGGCGGTGGGCGCGATGGCCAGCTTGTGCGAGAAGCGCTCCAGGATGCCGCGCTCCGCCGCATCGGGACACGCGCCGCGCTCCTGCGCGAGCACGCGCGAGGCGGCGTCGGCCGCGCGCCGCAGATGCTTGAACATGCGCAGGTTGGCGGCGCGCGCCAGCGCGCTCTCGAACGGCAGGCCGCTGTTCTGTAGATAGGAGTGGAAGCCCATCGCGCCCAACCCCACCGAGCGCTCGCGCATGGCGGAATAGCGGGCGCTGTCCATCGACGCCGGCGCGTGATCGATGAAGTCCTGCAGCACGTTGTCGAGCATGCGCAGCACGTCCTCGATGAAGCGCGGCTCGCTGCTCCATTGATCCCAGGTCTCGAAGTTCACCGAAGACAGGCAGCACACCGCGGTGCGCGCGCGGCCGAGGTGATCCTTGCCCGTGTGCAGCAGAATCTCGCTGCACAGGTTCGACTGTCGCACCTTGAGCCCGAGATCGCGCTGGTGTTCCGCGAGATGTTTGTTGGCCGTGTCGCTGAACAACAGGTACGGCTCGCCGGTCTGCAGCCGCGTCTCGAGGATCCTCTGCCACAGGTGGCGCGCCGAGAGCGTGCGCAACTGCCTGCCGTCCTTCGGGCTGCGCAGCGCGAACGGCAGGTCTTCGCGCACCGCCTGCATGAACTCGTCGGTGATGCTGATGCCGTGGTGCAGGTTCAGGCTCTTGCGGTTGAAGTCGCCAGACGGCTTGCGGATCTCGATGAACTCCTCGATCTCGGGATGATGCACGTCGAGATAGACGGCCGCGGAGCCGCGACGCAGCGAGCCTTGCGAGATTGCGAGCGTCAGCGAATCCATGACGCGCACGAACGGGATGATTCCGGAAGTTTGCCCGCAGCCCTTCACGGTTTCACCGATCGAGCGCACGCCGCCCCAGTACGTGCCGATGCCGCCACCGTTCGACGCCAACCACACGTTCTCCGTCCACGTGCCGACGATGCCATCGAGATTGTCTTCGACTGCATTCAGGAAACAGGAGATGGGCAGCCCGCGCTCGGTGCCGCCGTTGGAGAGAATGGGCGTAGCCGGCAGAAACCACAGCTTCGACATGTAGTCGTACAGCCGCTGCGCGTGCCCCGCGTCGTCGGCGTAGGCGCGCGCCACGCGCGCGAACAGGTGCTGCGTGGTTTCTCCCGCCAGCAGATAGCGATCCTGCAGCGTCGCGCGGCCGAAATTCGTGAGCAGCGCATCGCGTCCGGGCTCGAGCTTCACTTCGATCGACCCACGCGCGGCACGCGTGATCGCGATCGTGGACTTCTTGGATTGTCGCGCGAGCTTCGCGCGTACTTCCCGGACCGATTGACTCGCCATGTCGCCTCTCCGTTTGCCGGGAAGCGGAAGCGGCGCGAGATTTCCGCAAAAGCAGAAAGGTCGACGCTGCTCGGCACACCCCGTCCGTTCAGTAGTTAAAATGTGCAGCGGCAGGTCTCCTGGCTCGCCGCTCGATCGCGATTCTTCAGGTCTTCCCGGGTTTCCCCAGTGACCTCGTCCGAGACGGTGAAGAATCGCTAGCGGCCTACAGTTGCGGGGGCAGCTGCGGTTGGAGCTCGAAAGCTCTCCGCATTCCCTTTTCATCGCGCTTGCGCGCGAACCGATGCACGACAAGATGTTGTGATCCGTGACGAGGAAATGTCAACAGCCTGTGTTCTGGTGAGTCGTGAAGAAGAAGGCAAAAAAATTCTTTCGGTGGCTGGGAATCGTCGCGTCGAGCCTCGTCGTGCTTGCGGCAGGCGCGGTGGTGCTCATCTATCAGGCGGCCGAGCGCGAGCTCGCGAAGCGCTACACCGTCAACGAGACGATGAGCATGCTGCGGCCGACGGACACGAATGAAGTTGCCGAAGGTCGCCGCCTCGCGCGGCTCACGGGGTGCACGCATTGTCATGGCGAAAATCTCGGCGGCGCCGTGCCGTTCGACATCCCGAACGTCGTGCGCATCGTCGCACCGGATCTCACCGCCATCCTGCCGCAATACAGCGATGCGCAGCTCGTCGGGCTCCTGCGCCGCGGCGTGAAGCGCGACGGCTCGGGCACGTGGTTCATGCCCGCGCAGATGCATCGCCACCTGCACGACGAGGATCTGACGCGCATCATTGCGTGGATTCGACTCATGCCAATCACCGAAGGCGTGACCGGGCAGACGCAGCTGCGGCCAATCGGTCGCCTGATGGTCGCGAAGGGCGAGATACGCTCGAGCGCGGAGGAAATCCTGCGGCTCGACCGGGCCGGCGACGCGCGCGTACCGCCGGGACGCGGCGCCTATCTAGTCATGAACCTGTGCAGCGAATGCCACGGGCAGAATCTCGAAGGCCGGCCGGAAGCCCTCGCTGCACCCGCGCCCGCGCTCGCGGTGGTGAAGGCGTATTCGCTCGAAGCGTTCGCGCAGCTCATGCACGACGGCACGGGTGCCGGCGGACGGACCTCCGAGCTCATGACGCAGGCGGCGCTGGCGCGGTTCACGTATCTGACTGCGGACGAAGTCGCCGCGATGTACGAGTTCCTGCGCACCCGCGGCTGAGCCGCCGGTTCGGATCGGTGATGAAAACGGTACGTTCTGGCGGCGCGCGGTCGCGCGTAGCCTTTGGGCCATGACAGCAACCGCTCGAGCGCAACGGAGTCCCCCTTCCCGCGACCCATTCTTCTGCGGTGCCCGGCCTGAAAGCTGAAGAGGGCGAGTTCGTGAGCGGCAATTGGTTGGCCGGCCGGCGGCTCAACGGCGATCAGACGCTCCAGGGAAGCACATCCGGTTGCCATGGGGAAGCGCCTAAATTCGACGCGTTCGGTTCCATGGTTTCCGGTAACTAGCTACTGGATTGCGCCGAACGGTTTCCAGATCTCGAGCGCACCTGCGGTCGCGCAAATCCAGCCGGCGAAGCCGCCAGATATCGGCGCCACATTCCAGGCGATGTCCCCGACATTGCAAGCGCCGAGGGGAATCGTGCTGCGGAAAGTCTCCTGTCTGCCGACCGATTCCGGCGCAATGGACGGGATCTTCTGAACCCACTTCGCATTGTTCGTCACTCGAACGCTCGGGCGAAACTCCGGATCGGTCAGTTTCATCCCGCCCCCACCGTCCGGCTGAATGAGCGTATTACGCTCCACGCTGCCATTGGATTCCGTTCCATCGGGACAGAATGCCGCGAGTTGCCAGTCGAAGAAGACGTTGTTACTGGCCTCGAATCCGAGCACGTTCTTCAGAATTACCGCATACCTGGCTTCCCCGCTCCCAGCTCCTTCCCTGGGCACGAGCCAGCTGCGGTAACTGCCCGCCACGAAGTTGTTGTCGAATTTGAGATTCACGATGGAGTTTGCCGCTGCGCCCTTGGCGTACAGGGCCGCGCCACGCACGAGCTCGAAATGCGTGTTTTGAATGTTCACACCTTCGATACGAGAGTCGGCCGGCGGATCGAGATACACACAGTAGCCGTTCACCGGGACGTCCTCGCAGTTGGAGCCGATGATGGACAACCCATTGATTGCGCCTACGACATGAATGCCGTTCCGCGCACTGCCGAAAGAGCTGTCCAGAAAGGTATTGTTGTTGCAATCCACATCCAGCAGATACGCGTCGCCTCGCAGCGAGTTCGTGTTGTTGTTAGAGAAGGTGTTCGAGAAGGATTCTTTGCAGTGGACGCCGGTGCGAATCGACTGAAACAAGACATTGTCTATGCGGCTCTTCGTCACCCACGAGAGCTGGATGCCAATGCCTTCCCGCGCAAACGCCCCTTTCGTTTCACCGAGAATCGCCAGATTTCGAATCTCGATGTTGGAGATTCGTGCCGCAGCCGTTCCTTTGTAGTTCAATATCGCTTTGAACTCATTGAACTGAGAAGGATGCAACGCCGTGTTGTTCTTGCTCTCTCCGACGAACGAAACGGCGTTCCCGCCCTGGATGTCGAGCGGCGCGGTCAGGACGTAACTCTTCGTGGCATTGGGTATGTAGATAGTGCACCCATTCGTGATTGCACAGTGTGCAATCGCGGCTTCGAATGCCGCCTGATCGGAAACTTCGTCGTTTCCGTTCGCGTTGTATGGAGGCGCCGTCACGTTGATGACCACCAATGGGGCGTTCTGCGCGGATGCGTCATGGCTGGCCAGCGCCGCTACGATCAGCAACGCCCGCAAGCAAATCGACATTTTGTCGTTCATTCGGAAATCCCTATTTGACCCAGGTCAAGCTCGGCAAAGGGTCGCCGAAATGCGCGACCTGATTTATTAGCGACTCCCGCTGTAGCGACCGTCACCGCGCACGTCTCGACGTCATGAGCCATTCCAAAGCCTGGGCTATTACGTTCCCGCCAGACGTTTCATGACAGCACGACGAGCAAATCCTTCGCATCCACCTGCAACCCCGGCTTTGCCAGCACTTCGGCCACCGTGCCGTCGGCCTCCGCGCGCACGCTGGTTTCCATCTTCATCGCCTCCATCGTCAGCAGCAGATCGCCCTTCGCGACCTTCTGCCCGACGATGGCCTTCACCGTGGCGATGGTGCCCGGCATGGGCGCGCCGACATGCATGGCATTGCCCGGCTCCATCTTGCGCTGCGGCGGCCGCTTCGCCACCTGTGAGCGGTCGGTGACGATGATGGAACGCGGCTGGCCGTTGAGCTCGAAGAACACCTGGCGCGTGCCGTCGTCACGCACTTCCGACAACGCCACGAAGCGCACGATGAGCGTCTTGCCACGCTCGATGTCGACGCTCACCTCTTCTCCCGGCTCCATGCCGTAGAAAAACACCGGCGTCGGCAGGATCGCGCAGTCGCCGTAGGCGGTGCGGTCCCGGGCATAGTCCAGGAACACCTTGGGATACATGAGATACGACGCGAACTGGGTGTCGGTCGCGGGCCGGCCTAACTTCTCGTCGAGCTTCTTGCGCTCGGCCACGAGATCGAGCGGCGGCAGCGCCGCACCCGGGCGCGTGGCAAGGGGCGGCACGTCCTTGAGCACCTTTTTCTGGATGCCCGCCGGCCAGCCGCCCTCGGGCCGGCCGAGGTCGCCGCGCATCATCTGCACTACGGATTCGGGGAAGGCCACTTCGACGTTCGGATCGAGCACCTGCTCCTTGGTGAGGCCGCTCGACACCATCATCAACGCGAGATCGCCGACCACCTTGGACGACGGCGTCACCTTGACGATGTTGCCGAACATCTCGTTGACGTCGGCGTAAGTCTGGGAGACCTCGGGCCAACGCGAATCGTCGAGCCCGACGGAGCGCGCCTGCTCCTTGAGGTTGGTGTACTGCCCGCCGGGCATGCCGTGCACGTACACCTCGGACGCGCCCGAACGGATGTCGCTCTCGAACGCGAGATAGTTCTTGCGCACCTGCTCCCAGTACATGGAGATGGCGCGCAGGTTCGAAGGATCGAGGCCGATGTCGCGCCCCTGGAAACGCAGCGCCTCGACGATGGAGCCGAGGTTCGGCTGGGAAGTCAGCCCCGACAGGGCGTCGATGGCGCCATCGACCGCGTCGCAGCCCGCGGCCACGGCCGCGAGCACGCTGGCCGCCGCGATGCCCGAGGTGTCGTGCGTGTGGAAATGCACCGGCATCTTGAGCTCGTCCTTCAACGCCTTGACGAGCGTGTACGCGGCATTCGGCTGGCACAGGCCGGCCATGTCCTTGATGCCGAGGATGTGCGTGCCCGCTGCTTTGAGCTCGCGTCCCATCTTCAGGTAATAATCGAGCGTGTACTTCTTCTCGTGCGGCGACGACAGATTGCCCGTGTAGCAGATGGCCGCTTCGCAGAGCCTGCCGGTTTCGACCACCGCGTCGATGGCGACGCGCATGTTCTCGACCCAGTTGAGCGAGTCGAATACGCGGAACACGTCGACACCCGAGATGGCGGCCTGCTTCACGAAGGCGCGCACCACGTTGTCCGGGTAGTTAGTGTATCCGACGGCGTTCGCGGAGCGCAGCAGCATCTGCAACAGCAGGTTCGGCATGGCCGCGCGGAACCATTCGAGGCGCGCCCAGGGATCCTCGCGCAGGAAACGCATCGCAACGTCGAACGTGGCGCCGCCCCAGCATTCCACCGAGAACAGCTGCGGCAGCATGTGCGCGTAATACGGCGCGATCGCAGCCATGTCGGGCTGCCGCATGCGTGTGGCCAGCAGCGACTGATGCGCATCGCGCATCGTGGTGTCGGTGACGAGCACGCGGTTCTCGGCCATCATCCATTGCGCAAATTTGTCCGGCCCGAGCTCGTCGAGCTTCTGCTTCGTGCCAGGCGGCGGCGCCTTGGCCACGTTGAACCTGGGCATCCGCGCCAGCGTCATCTGCTTCGGCTTGATGCGGCCTTTCACTTCCGGGTTGCCGTTGACGATGGTCTCGCCGATGAAACTCAGGATGCGCGTGGCCCGATCGCGCTTTTTTTCCCATTTGAATAATTCGGGCGTCTCGTCGATGAACTTGGTGGTGTATTCGGCGTTCGCGAACTTCGGGTGCGTGATCACCTGGTCGAGGAAGCGCAGGTTGGTCGCGACACCGCGGATGCGGAACTCCCACAGCGCGCGGTGCATGCGCGCGATGGCCTCGGCGGGGCTCGGCGCCCACGCGGTCACTTTCACGAGCATCGAGTCGTACGAGCGCGTGAGGATGGCACCGGCGTACGCAGTGCCGGCATCGAGACGGATGCCGAAACCCGCCGGCGAGCGGTACGCGGTGATCTTGCCGTAGTCCGGCGAGAAGTTGTTCTCGGGGTCTTCGGTGGTGACGCGGCACTGCAGCGCGTGCGAAGTGAGGTGGATGTCCTTTTGGGCGGGTACGCCGCTCGCGTCGTCGCCGATCTTGGCGCCGTCGGCGATGCGGATCTGCGCCTTCACCAGGTCGATGCCCGTGACGGCCTCGGTGACGGTGTGCTCCACCTGGATGCGCGGATTCACCTCGATGAAATAGAACTTGGCGGTCTCGGCGTCCTGCAGGAATTCGACCGTGCCCGCATTGCGGTAGTGCACCGCGCGGCCGATCTGCAGCGCGTAGTCGCAGAGCTCTTTTCTCTGCGCGGTGGTCAGGAAGGCCGCCGGCGCGCGCTCGACCACCTTCTGGTTGCGGCGCTGCACGGTGCAGTCGCGCTCGAACAGATGCACGAGGTTGCCGTGCGTGTCCCCCAGGATCTGCACCTCGATGTGCCGCGCCTTGCGCACCAGCTTTTCGAGGTAGACCTCGTCGTTGCCGAATCCGGCCTTGGCCTCGCGGCGCGCGACCGGCAGCAGCTCAGCGAGCTGGGCATCGCTCTCGATGACGCGCATGCCGCGGCCGCCACCGCCCCAGCTCGCCTTCAGCATGACTGGATAGCCGACCTTGGCCGCCGCCTGCCTGGCAGTTTCGAGGTCCTCCGGCAGCGGCGGAGTCGCCGGCATGACCGGCACGCCGGCGGAAGTAGCTAGATTGCGCGCCGCAACCTTGTTGCCCAGCGTGCGCATGATTTCCGGCGTGGGACCGACGAACAGAACGCCCTCGCGATTGCAGGCTTCTACGAATTGCGGGTTTTCCGACAGGAACCCATAGCCGGGGTGGATCGCGTCCGCTTTCGCCTCGACGGCGATGCGCAGGATGTCCTCGATGTCCAGATAGGCGTCCACCGGCGCCTTGCCGCGACCCACGAGATAGGCCTCGTCGGCCTTGGTCCGGTGCAGCGAGAAGCGGTCTTCCTGCGAATAGACGGCGATGGTGCGGATGCCCAGCTCGTTGGCCGCGCGCATGACGCGGATGGCGATTTCGCCGCGATTGGCGACGAGCAGGCTGCGGATTCGAGTCAGCATGAATGGCGTCTTCTAATATGATTCCCCGGAACACGGAATCTTAGCGAAAACGGGACCCGGAAATTGGGGACTGTCCTTTTTGTTCTCGTGGGGACTGTCCCCATTTTCCGGGTCTTTTCGGTGCTGGTAGCCTCGCTCATGCACCCACTGCGTGCGCGCCGAAGGAAATACATGTTCGCAATCGCCATTCACGGCGGCGCGGGCTCTCTGCCACGAGACAATCGCGTCCCCGAGCAGGAGCGCACCTATCTCGGGGGCCTCGAGTCGGCGCTCGACGCGGGCTACGAGGTGCTCGAGCGCGGCCATTCGAGCCTCGACGCGGTGGTGGCCGCGGTTCGTGTCCTGGAGGACAACCCCTTGTTCAATGCGGGACTCGGCGCGGCGCTCGATCGCGACGGCGTGGCCGAGCTCGATGCGTCGGTGATGGACGGCGGGACGCTGGGCGCGGGCGCCGTCACCGGACTCAAGCACGTGAAGAATCCGATCGAGCTGGCTCGATTGATAATGCAGTCACCACACGTGATGCTCGTGGGCGCGGGCGCCGAGGAGTTCGCGCGGCTGCAGGGCGTGGAGCTGGTGTCGAACGAATACTTCCGCACGCCGGTGCGCGAGCAACAGTTGAAGCGGCTGCTGCGCGGCGCAGGGGAGAAGGAGAACGATCTGTCGGCCATCGTCACCATGGGCACCGTGGGCGCGGTGGCGCTCGATGCGCACGGCCATCTCGCGGCCGCGACGTCCACCGGAGGCATGACGGGCAAGCGCTGGGGTCGCGTTGGCGATTCGCCGATCATCGGCGCGGGTACGTACGCGAACGACTCCGGCTGCGCAGTTTCGGCCACGGGGCACGGCGAGTACTTCATCCGCGCGGTCGTTGCTCACGACATCAGCGCGCAGGTGGAGTATCTGAAGCGCCCGCTGCGAGAAGCGGTGGATTCCGTGCTGGGCAAGATGGCCGCGCTGGGTGGAAATGGCGGTGTCATCGCGATAGACGCGCGCGGCGAGATCGCGATGGAGTTCAACAGCGAGGGGATGTTCCGCGGCGCGCGCACGTCGGCGGGCAGGCGCGAGGTGGCTATCTACCGCTGAAAGCGTGCCCGCGGCGACGAATGCTCTCCACCAACCAGCCGATGATGAGCAAGCCCGTCAACCCGAACCAAACCCACTGGCTCGTCGATCTCGATTCCGTGAACGCGGACCAGGCCATCCAAACGAGTCCGCAGCAAAAGAGCACCAGCTTTGCGATGTGCCTTCGCGGCGAATTCAACCATCTTGGGTACTTCAGCCAGGCCGGCGCCTTCGCCGTATTGATGCGTCCTGAGGCAACGAACCAGAAGGGCCACAAAGTCAGGCACAGGAAGCCGACGCCCAGGTACGGCCGCGGTTCGCTGAGAGCCTCCGCCGGATTCTCGGCGATGTGCGGCGCAAGGAGAGCCACGAAGTAAATCGCGATGGCCAGTCCCGCGATGCCCACGATGACGCGCGTGGCGGATCCCGCGACGGGATAGTCCGCAGCAGAGGACATAAGCTAACTAGCCGTCTTGCTGAGCGGCGCCTCGGACGGCCGGATCGGCAGCACGGTGGTGGCGGCCGGATCCGTGCGGCTCGCGCCCTGCTCCGCGGCGACGTAACGATCGCGACCCTGGTGCTTGGCCGCATACAGCGCCTGGTCGGCGAGCTGGATGGCCGCGTCGTGCGAAGCCAGGCGATACGCATCCACCGACACGACACCGACGCTCACGGTGACGTAGGGCTGCGTCTCGGAGCTGGCGTGCGGAATGCGCAACTCGCGCACTGCGGTCAGCAGGCCACGCGCGATGCTCTCGCCGTAGGCGCGGTCCGCACCATACAGCACCGCTACGAGCTCCTCGCCTCCGTAACGCGCCACGAAGTCGAGCGGGCGACGGCGCGCCGCGTCCCGCAGCGCGCTCGACACGCGCCGCAGGCAATCGTCGCCGGCGATGTGGCCGTAGTGATCGTTGTAGGGCTTGAAGTAATCGATGTCGATCATGATCACGGCCAGCGTCTGCCGATCGCGCTGCGCCTGCTGCCACACGCGGCGGATCTGATCCTCGAACGCCGCGCGATTGAGCAGCGTGGTCAACCCGTCGTGCGTTGCGACTTCGGTGAGCCGGCGATGCTCGAGGAACGCGGTTCGATTTGCGTGCTCCAGCTGGTAGGAAGCCACCAAGCCGATGAGGTTCGAGCAGAACATCAGGAACATGAGGTACGACGCCGTCGCGGTCTGCATCGGCGTGGTGAACGACGCGATGACCAGCGCCGCGAATACGATGAGATTGACGGTGGCCGCCGCGCGAAAGCGCAGGCCGATCATGAAATAGAAGAAGAACGACGCGAGCAGCAGCCGCGCGCCCACCAACGGGACTTCCGTGGGCGGCGAGAACGCCGCCATGAGCACGGTGCCGATACCAAATAATGGGGCGACTACGCTGACGCCGACTTCATACCACCGCTCGTAGAACCGCTTCGTCGTGAAGACGAGCATGAGGATGACCGCGGGCACGTGCATTCCCAAGCGCACGAAGTTCGACACCTCGGTGTGCTCGGACGACAGCACGAAGTGATCGAGGATCGCGAAACCGATGACGGTACCGGCCGACAGGCAGATCGCGAGGCGATTCCACATGCGCAGGCGCGTGCGGTGCTCGGATCGGAACTCGCTTTCGAGAGGCTCAGGGAATTGGAGGAAGCGAAAACCGCTCGCGAGCAGACGCGCTGCGTCCGAGCTGTTTGCCGCCGAAATTTTCGCGGGCGCCATTCGTCCCTTAGTCCAACCCTTGGGGAGGGTTTCCCTGTCAGATACTGCTTTGTATGTGTTCGGCAGTCGCGGCGCAAGCCGCGGACGAAACGCAGGTCTTAAGGCCGGCGTACCGGCGGTCGCAACGGGTCTGAAACCTTCACGCGCGTGCGCCAGACTTCGTACGGGCTCCATGCCGGTTTGCGCGCGGTGGGTGCGGCATCACGGGAAATCACGGCAGAAAAGCCATCTTCGTTGGCTGCTTTTGCCGCTGACTCGAGCATGGTCTGCCCGGTCTGATTTTTGTTTTTCATTTTGAGCCCTGAACCGAATGGACCTTGAGGTCTTCTTGGTCGGGGATTCTAGTATGCGATCTTCCAAAGAAAAGCCTTCTAGAACGATCTTTTACGGATATGTCAAGAGTAAGAACTGCGTCACAGTTTTCAGCCGGCCAGATACTCCGCCAGATACTCCGGAAAGCTTTTTTTGTCCTTCGATTCCACTGCCGCCTGCGCCTTAAGGGACTCTTCGGCGAGGTTTTTGAATTCCGTCAGGCGGTCGACGTTTGGCGGATACATCGCCAGGAAGTATTCCTTGTGTTGGCGCGACATGCGCAGCGCCATATCGAAGAACGACTCACCGGTGTTCTCGAGCTCCGCGAGCATGCGCGCCGACGGCGTGAGTGACACCTCCGCGATCTTGGCCGCCTGAACCGCGAGCGCCGCGGAATACGGCTTCGCGGCGTCGCCAAGATCGAGGATTTCCGCTACGCCCTGCATGGAATCGATGAGCTCGCGCGCCCACGCGTGCATGGGAACGTCTCGCCCGTCGCGCTTCAACATGAGCCCGGGCTCGCGTCCGCGACGCGCGACGACCACGTGGTTTGCGTCGAGCACTTCCTGCTCGGAGGCATCTATGAGCGGCGAGTCCTTCATGAGGCACAGCGCCAGGAACACCTCGAGGAAGCGCAGCTTGTTCTGATTCACGCCCACGGGATCGAACGCGCTCACGTCGAGTGCGCGCACTTCGACGTACTCGACGCCCGCGCGACGCAGCGCCTTGGTGGGACGCTCGCCGGAGCGCGCCACGCGCTTCGGACGGATGAAGCTGTAGTACTCGTTCTCGATCTGCAGGATATTGGCGTTGAGCTGCCGCCACTCGCCGTCAACTTCGACGCCTAGCTTCTCGTACGGCGGATGCGGCGTGGTGATGGCGCGCGACAGGTCACGCACGTATTCGTCCAGGCTGTTGACCGACACCGACAGCCCGGATTGGTTGCGGTTGCGGTAGCCGATATCGCTCATGCGCAGGGACGTGGCGTAAGGCTCGTACGACGTGTCCTTCGAGAGGCGCGGCAGCGTCACGTTGCGCCCGCGCAGGAAGCTGTTGCACACCACGGGCGAGACGCCGAATAGATAGAGCACGATCCAGCCGTGCCGCCGGTAGTTGCGCAGCAAGTGGAAATAGCGGTCGGACACGAACGACTGACCCCGCTCGCGCGACTGGACGACATCGGTCCACGCGTCCCACATCTTCTCGGGGAACGAGTAGTTGAAGTGCACACCGGAGATGGCCTGCATGACGCGGCCGTACCGGACGCCGAGACCGTTGCGATAGACGGTCTTCATGCGCCCGATGTTGGACTTGCCGAATTGCGCGATCGGAATGTCTGCATCGCCGCCGATGATCGACGGCATCGACGTCGCCCACAGCAGCTCGTCGTCGAGATGTTGATAGACGAACTGGTGCAGGTCGAGCAGGTACTGGATCAGCTCCCAGCTGGTACGGAATGTCGGCGACACCAGCTCGATCAACGCTTCGGAATAGTCGGTGGTGATGTTGTCGTTGGTGAGCGCGCTGCCGAGCGCCGCCGGATGCGGCGTCTGCGCGATGTGCCCGTCCGGCGTGACGCGCAGCGACTCTTTCTCGACACCCTTGCGGCCACCTCGAATGATGCCCGGCTCGCCGCTGTTGAT
Organism: Pseudomonadota bacterium; assembly: GCA_043747875.1. Taxonomy (GTDB): domain Bacteria; phylum Pseudomonadota; class Gammaproteobacteria; order Steroidobacterales; family Steroidobacteraceae; genus CADEED01. Next base: position 32,673 of record JAYTOI010000122.1, read on the forward strand.
CAGCGCCGCGAGTGTTTGTTCGAACCGTCGATCAATGGCGGCACTCATGAGGGGCCGGCATCTTGCCCGCGCCTCCCTGCAATGCGCAATCAGTCAATGGAGAGAGGCCAGTCCGGAATATGAGTGCAGACAAAGATTCAGCGGCGGGCATTCGCCTGGGCGCGTACACGTTGTTCGGCCTCACAACGACGGCGCAGGTCGGCCAGCATCTGCGGCAGCTCCCGCTTGAACGTCGAGCGCGCCAGCCAGTTGGGCACGTATGCCGGAGGGTCGATGAACACCCGATAGCGCAGCAGCGTGCGCTCACTGTGCCCGGCCGGGTCGGCCGGGTCAGCCGGCTCGAATTCCCATACACCCTCATTGGCCTTGAAGTCGCCGTGATCCTGGTGAAATGCAATGCTGCGGTCGGTCACGAAGTCCGCGCGAAATACATACTGGATGCGCGGCGCGTACCAGCCGAAGTCGATTTCGTGCTCCACGAGCTGCCAGCTGCCGTCCGCGGCGCGCTGCTGCACACGGCACAGGCGCAGGTGCGGGACATATTTCAGTGCGTCCTCACAATGAGTCATGAGCTGGAAGACCACGTGGGGCGGTGCGTCGATGAGCATGGCGGCGCGAACCGTGCCACGGCGCTGGTTGGCATCGAGGCTGGCGCGGATGACCACCTCGCGCTGCTCGACGCGCCTTAACTCCGCGTCCGAAAGCGCAAAGTCGGCTGCGGGCAGCCGGGAACCCCAGGCGAGCGCCAGGAACAGACCAAACGCGCCCCGTCGCCATGAAGTCCCCATGCATCGTAAGTACGGTGTTTTGGGGGGAAAGTTCTGTCGGCGCGCGACGATGTTCATTGTGCGTTAAGCGCCAAAGGCATATTTTTCACCTCACCATGCCCCGCACCGCCCTGCTCGTCGTCGTCGCCCTGCTGGCTTCCTCGCCGGCGTTCGCGGCGTTCCGCTGCGGGTCGAAGGTCGTCAGCGAGGGTGACATCCGGTCGGAAGTGGCGGTGAAGTGCGGCGAGCCCACCGAGGTCCTGAGTCAGCGCAGCGTGTTTCGCCGGCCGGTGATCTGGAGGTCCGGGCGACCGTTTTTCGTCGGCGAGGACTTCATCGAGATCCCGGTCGAGACCTGGATCTACAACCTCGGTCCTAACAAGCTGATGCGCCGACTGCGCTTCGAAGGCGGCGTGCTGGCCGAGATCGAGACGCTGGGTTACGGCTACCTCGACTGAATAGCGGCGCCGGGCTACTTTACGGCGCGCGGATTCGCCTTGGTCTCGATCCAGCGATCGATCTTCGCTGCGAGCACATTCATCGGTACGGCACCGTCGCGCAACACCTGGCTGTGAAACTCGCGCACGTCGAACGCGGCGCCTAACTGCTGCTCGGCGCGCGCGCGCAGCGCCGTAATGTGCAGCTGCCCGAGCTTGTACCCGAGCGCCTGGCCCGGCCACACCATGTAGCGCTCCACCTCCGCAGTGACGTCGCTCTGCGCGAGCGAAGAATTGTCGAGCATGTATTTGATCGCCTGCTCGCGCGTCCAGCCCTTCGAATGCAGCCCCGTGTCGACCACCAATCGCATCGCGCGCAGCATCTCGTCCGACAGGCGCCCGTACCACTGGTAGGGATCGACGAACAAGCCGAGCTCCTTGCCGATCGACTCCGCGTACAGCGCCCAGCCCTCCGCATACGACACGTAGTTGTTGAAGCGCCGGAAACGCGGCAGTTCGGCGAGCTCCTGCTGGATCGCGATCTGGAAGTGATGCCCCGGCGCGGCCTCGTGCAGCGACAGCGTCTCGAGGCCGAAGCGCGGCTGCGCTTTCAGGTTGTGCGTGTTGATGTAGAAAATGCCGGGACGCTTGCCGTCGGCCGACGGCGCCTGATACGACGCACCCGCGGCCGATGCCGCGCGGAACGACTCGACGGCGCGGATCTCGTAATCCGCTTTCGGGAAATCCGCGAACACCTTCGGCAACAGCGTGTCGACGTGATGCTTCACGTCGCGATACGCATCCAGCAGCTCGCCGTCGTTGTCGAAGTAGAACCGCGGGTCCTCCTCGAGGAACTTGAAGAACGCATCGAGATCGCCTGCGAAAGACACGCGATCCTTCACCGCGATCATCTCGCCGCGGATGCGTGCGACCTCGGCGAGTCCGATCTCGTGGATGCGCTCGGGCGACAGGTCCATCGTCGTCGCGATGCGGATGCGCCAGCGATACCAGGCCGCGCCGTCGGGCAGGTCCGCCCAGCCCACCGTCGTGCGCGTCGCAGGTAGATAGTCATGCTCGAGGAAATCCGCGAGCCGCGCGTACGCGGGCAGCACTTCGCGCGTGAGTGCGGCGGTGTATGCCGCGGTGATGTGCCTGCGGTCCGGCTCCGACATGCGGTTCGGCAGCGCCTCGATCGGACCCCAGAAGACATTGTCCGCGAGCCGCGCGGTGACGACTCCGCGCAACTGCGGAATCACCTTCTCGACCGCGGGGCGCGGCAGCGAAACGCCGCGCGCGAGACCGGTGCGCATCAGCGCGATGGCCCCGTCGGCCCAGCGTGGGAACTGCCGCAGTCGCGCCAGGAAGCGGCGATAATCGCGCGCGTCGTTGAAGGGCTGCGGACCGCTGCCCGAACCGTACACCGCGAGATCCGTCGGCAATCCGCCCATCTGGTTGAGCGGCAGCAGATCCTCGGGGAATTTCCGTCCTTCGAGCGCATCCTCCCGCTCGCTCACGAAGATCTCGTGCGTGACACGCGCCGCGGGCGAGAGGCTGGCGACGTCGAACCGGCGCGCGCGATCCAGGAAGGCGCGCTCGACCGCGAGCTGCTCCTCGCGGAAACCCGGGCTGGTGCTCTCGTCGAGACGGTCGTCGAAGCGCGAATCGCCTATCGACGTCGCGTTCATCGGCGCAAGCTCGAGTTGTTTGTCGAAGTACTCTTCGACGAGCGCGACGAGCGCTGCATCGGGAGTAGGTGGCATCGTGGCGCAGGCGCCCAGCGTTGCGGCAGTCGCCGCGATGAACAGGCCAGCGTGTTTCTTCATGCACCGATGGTAACAGCGGCGCGGCGCGCCGCCGGGTCAGCGGACGCTCGCCACCGGGCGGTGCGGGGATCGACAAACCACGAATGGCGGACTTGCTGCGCGCGGTGCCCGCGCCGTGGCATCCTAGCGCGCGTTTTAATTGGCCGGACATTCGCGGGAGTCATCCATGCTGGTCGGATCCAACGTTCGTCGCGTCGCCATCGTCGGCGGCATGCGTATCCCGTTCGCGCGGGGCCACGGTGCCTACGCGCGCGTCGGCAACCAGGACATGTTCACCGCGGTGCTGCAGGCGCTGGTGTCCAAACACCGCATCGCGGGCGAGCGCCTCGGCGACGTCACCGGCGGTGCGGTGCTCAAGCATTCGAAGGACTTCAATCTCGTGCGCGAATGCGTGCTGTCGTCGGGGCTCGATCCGGCGACGCCGGGCATCGACATGCAACGCGCCTGCGGCACCGGCCTCGATGCCACCATCTCCATCGCGATGAAGATCGCGCTCGGTCAGATGGACGCCGGCATCGCGGGCGGTTTCGACACCGTCAGCGATCCGCCCATCGTCTATCCGAAGTCCTATCAACAGTTGCTGCTGCGCGCATATCGTGGCAAGTCGTTCGGACAGCGCATCGCGCCGTTCTTCGGCATCCGCCCGAAACACTTCAAGCCGGTGATGCCGGGCGTGCTCGAGCCGCGCACCGGCCTGTCGATGGGCGAGCACTGCGAGCAGATGGCGAAGACCTGGAAGATCGCGCGCGCCGATCAGGATGCGCTGGCGAATCTCAGCCACGTGAACGCCGGCAAGGCATGGGCGCGCGGCTTCTTCGGCGATCTCGTGGTGAGCGAGTATCAGGGCCTGAAGATGGACAACAACGTGCGGGCCGACAGCACGGTTGAGAAGTTAGCCACGCTCACGCCCGCGTTCGATCGCCGCAGCGGCATGGGCACGCTGACCGCGGCCAATTCGACGCCGCTTACCGACGGCGCGTCGGCCGTGTTGCTGGCCAGCGAACAATGGGCCCGCGCGCACAACCTGCCCGTACTCGCGTACTTCAGCTACAGCAAACAGTGGGCGGTCGACTACGTCGGCGGCAAGGAGGGCTTGCTCATGGCGCCCGCCTACGCCGTACCCGCCATGTTGAAGGACGCCGGGTTGAAGCTGCAGGACTTCGATTTCTACGAGATCCACGAGGCCTTCGCGGCGCAGGTGTTGTGCACGCTCAAGGCGTGGGAGTCGCCGGAGTATTGCAAGGAACGGCTGGGGCTGGATGCGCCGCTGGGCAGCATCGACCGCGCCAAGCTCAACGTGAACGGCTCGAGCGTGGCGATCGGGCACCCGTTCGCGGCTACCGGCACGCGCATCGTGGCGACGCTGGCGAAAATGCTGTCGGAATCCTCCACCGCCAAGCGCGGCCTGATTTCCGTGTGCACCGCCGGCGGAATGGGCGTCGTGGCGATTCTGGAGAAGGCGTAGGAGCGCGCGCTCCTTACCCACTTCCAATTGGTTTCACTTGAAACTAAATTGACCGCCCACCCGCGCGAGGTAGCTCATGAAGCGCTACGTCCACTTTCCCAAGGTCGAGGGCCAGGCTTCGCGCCAGGCGCACGCGGACCTGCCCGCCGGCACCTTCGAGCGTGAAATCAGCAAGGAGGGCTTTTTCGGCCCGGCCGCGCATCTCTATCACCGTCATCCACCCACTGCCTGGACCAGCTTCGAAGGACCGCTGCGTCCGCACGCCTTCGATTGCACGAAGCTCGCAGGCTCGCAGGCTTCGCCCTGGGACGCGACCGAGCTGTTGCACAACGCGGCGCTGCGCCTGCGCTACTGGAGCCTCGACGCGCACATGCCCGCGCTGGCGCGCAATGCGGACGGCGATGAGCTGCTGTTCGTGCACGCCGGCCGCGGCGAGTTCTTCTGCGACTATGGCCATCTCTCGTTCGAGTCGGGCGACTACATCCTGATCCCGCGCGGCACCATGTGGCGCATCGAGTGCGCGGAGCCGCTGCGCGCACTGCTCATCGAAGCCACTAACAACTCCTTCCGCCTGCCCGACAAGGGCCTGGTCGGAGCGCATGCCATTTTCGACGCCGCGATGCTCGACACGCCGCGCGTCGACGAACCATTCCTCGCGCAGCAGTCCGAGCAGGAATGGCGCGTCGCCATCAAGCGCCGCGGTGCCGTGTCGGTCGTTACCTACCCATTCAACCCGCTCGACGCGGTAGGCTGGCACGGGGATCTGAGCGTGGCGCGCATCAACCTGCGCGACCTGCGACCGCTCATGAGCCATCGCTACCACCTGCCGCCTTCGGCGCACACGACGTTCGTCGCAGAACGTTTCGTCGTGTGCACATTCGTGCCGCGGCCGTTCGAGACCGACGCGGGCGCCATGAAGGTGCCGTTCTTCCACAACAACGACGACTACGACGAAGTCATCTTCTATCACGCCGGCAATTTTTTCAGCCGCGACAACATTCACCCCGGCATGGTCAGCATGCATCCCGGCGGATTCACGCACGGGCCGCACCCCAAGGCGTTGCAGAATGTCTTCAACCAATCGAAGCCGGCGACCGATGAATACGCCGTGATGATCGACACGCGCGACGCGCTCGAGATTTCACCGGGCGCCGCGCAGATCGAGTGGCACGCCTACGTGGATAGCTGGAAGGGCGCGAAATGAAACTGGCGACACTGCGGCGCTCGGGCCGCGACGGCCGGCTGGCGATCGTCAATCGCGACCTCACCCTGTGCCAGCTCGTGCCCGGCATCGCGCCGACGTTGCAGGCCGCGCTCGACGACTGGGCCACGCTCGCGCCACGGCTCGCCGAGCGCGCTGCCGCGCTCGAGACCAGCCCGCACCAGGCGGACGCCATGCCGTTCGATGCCGCGCACTGCGCCGCGCCTCTGCCGCGCGCATACCACTGGGTGGACGGCAGCGCCTACGTGAATCATGTCGAGCTGGTGCGCAAGGCGCGCGGCGCGGAGATGCCGGCCTCGTTCTGGACCGACCCTCTGGTGTACCAGGGCGGGTCGGACGACTTGTTAGGCGCGCGCGACGACGTGCCATTCGGCGACGAGGCCTGGGGCATCGACCTCGAGGCCGAGATCGCCGTGCTCACGGACGACGTGCCGATGGGAACGTCCGTCGCCGCGGCCGCCGGCCACATCCAGCTACTGACGCTGGTGAACGACTGGTCGTTGCGCAACCTGATTCCCGGCGAGCTCGCCAAGGGCTTCGGGTTCTATCAGGCAAAGCCGGCGACCGCATTCGCGCCAGTCGCGGTGACACCCGACGAGCTCGGCGCCGCCTGGCGCGACGCCAAGGTGCACCTGCCGTTGATCAGTCGCATCAACGGACAGGAGTTCGGGAGGCCCGACGCCGGCACGGACATGACGTTCAGCTTCGCGCAATTGATCGCGCATGCCGCGAAAACACGGCGGCTCGGCGCCGGCGCGCTCGTCGGCTCGGGAACGGTTTCCAACTACGACCGCAGCCGCGGGGCGAGCTGCCTGGCCGAAAAGCGCATGCTCGAACAGATCGAGCACGGCGCGGCGCGCACGTCGTTCCTGAAGTTCGGGGACCGTGTGTCCATCGAGATGCTCGACGAGGAAGGCCGCAGCATCTTCGGCGCGCTCGACAATCGCGTCGTACTTGCCAGGGGCTCGGGCCCCACTCCTGACGCCGCCGCAGCAACGGCGACCGTCAAATAGAAGAAGCTCCTAGATTATCGCCACGTCCACCAGCGCAGGTCGCAGCACGCGCAAGAGTTCGCGTGGATCGAGACCCACGAGGAAGCCGCGCGCACCGCCGTTGATGTAGATGCGCGGCAGTCCGGCGATGCCCTTCTCGCAGTAGACAGGCATGGCGCGCTTCAAACCGAACGGCGACGTGCCACCCACCTGGTACCCCGAGTGACGGTCCGCGACCTCGGGCGCGCACGGCGCCACGCTCTTCACGCCGATCTGACGCGCGAGATTTTTCGCCGACACCTCGCGATCGCCGTGCATGAGGACGCACAGCGGCTTTCTGGAGTCGTCTTCGAAGATCAGCGTCTTCACGACGGCATGCTCGTCGACACCGAGCTGCTCGGACGAGACGCGCGTGCCGCCGCGCGCCTCGTACGGGTAGACATGCGGCGTGAATTCCACCTTCTGCTGGCGCAGTACGCGTATCGCCATCGTCACGGGAAAGTCGGTAGCCATCCCGGACATTATGCGTGACGGTCAGGTGAGCTCGGATGCCTCGACGTCGACGTGCCGGCCCTTGCCCACTTGGATGCGCTTGGTCGCTTCGCGATAACGCAGCTTCGCTTCGCCGCCCGGCGCACCACGCACCTGCACGGACCGCAGTTTTCCGTCACGCCAGACGATGTCGATCTCGAAGCCGCCGCGGGCCCGCAGCCCGCGCACCGAACCGCTCGGCCACGCACGCGGCAGCGCCGGCAGCAGCTCGATCTCGCCGTCGACGCACTGGAGCAGCATTTCGAGGATGCCGTTCGCGCCGCCGAAGTTGCCGTCGATCTGAAACGGCGGATGCGCATCGAACATGTTGGGATAGGTGCGCGAGGGATCGAGCAGTAGTTTGACGACGCCGTGCGTGTGCTCGGCGTCGCGCAACCGCGCCCACAGATTGATGCGCCAGGCGATGGCCCAGCCGGTGGACAGGTCGCCGCGCAGCTCCAGCGACCTGCGCACCGCCGCCGCGAGTTCGGGCGTGCGGCGCACGGTGATCTGCTCGCTCGGAAACAGCGCGTAGAGATGCGAGACATGCCGATGCGCGCGCTCCGGCGCGTCCATGTCCCAGTCCTCCATCCACTCCTGCAGCTGGCCGGCCTTGCCGATGCGATCGGGCGGCAGTTTGGCGCGAGCCGCCGCGCAGGCGGCACGGAAATCGCGGTCGCGCCCGAGCAGCTCCGCGGCACGAATGCAGTTCGCGAACAGGTCGCGCAGGATCTGGCTGTCCATGGCCGGCCCGGCGCACGTGGCGGCGCCGAACGGATGCAGGTTCTCGGGCGACATCGACGGACTGGTCACGAGGAATTTTCCGGACGGATCCGCAACCAGCGTGTCGAGGAAGAATTCAGCGGCGCCCCTGAGCACTGGATAGACGTCGGATAGATAGGCGCGGTCGCGGCCGTAGTCGTAGACGTCCCACAGATGCTTGCACAGCCACGCGCCGCCCGTCGGCCACAACCCCCAGCGCGCGCCGTCGATCGGCCCCGCGGCGCGCCACAAGTCCGTGTTGTGATGCGCCACCCAGCCGCGCGCACCGTAGTGCACGCGCGCGATGTGCGCGCCCGTGACTGCGAGGTCCTTCACCATGGCCACCAGGGGCTGCACGCACTCGGCCAGGTTCGCGGGCTCCGCGGGCCAGTAGTTCATCTCCGTGTTGATGTTGATGGTGTACTTCGAGCCCCACGGCGCCAGCAGCTTGTCGTTCCACAGCCCCTGGAGATTGGCCGGCTGAGTGCCCGGCCGCGAGCAGGCGATGAGCAGATAGCGCGCGTACTGGCAGTACAGCGCGGCGAGCTGCGGATCGTCGCTGGTGGGAGAAGACTTGATGCGCTCGTCCGTGGGCTTGTCGGCCGCGGGCGTCGTGCCGAGGTCGAGCGAGACACGGCGAAACAGGCGCTGGTGGTCGGCCACGTGCGCCGCGAGCAACGCATCGTACGGCTTCGCCGCGGCCGCGGCGATCTGCGCACGAGTGATTGCGGTGGGATCTGCGCCGACGTCGTCGAAGCGCCTGAAGCTCGTGGCGACGGCGACCAGGACCACGACGGAATCCGCGCCGCTGACTGACAACCCGCCGTCGCATGGGCTCACGCGCCCGCCGGTCGCGATCACGCGCGCGCGCGCCTCGTAGCGCAGCGCCGCGGGAATCTCCTGCTGCGAGATATTGGTGCCGCTCAGCACCAGCGTCTCGCCGTCGAACGAGACGTGGCCAGGCATCGGGGTCGCGAACGACACCCGCGCATCGACGGCGCCGGCCCGGTCCGCGGTGAGGCGCGTGACGATGACCTGGTCCACCGCGGAGGCAAACGTCGCGCGGCGGCAGGAGACGCCGTCCTGTCGGTACTCCACGCTCGCAAGCGCGGTGTCGAGATCGAGCTCGCGCCGATACGCTTCGGCGAACGACGAGGAACCGAGCTCGAGCACTAGGTCGCCTACGGTTTGATAGGACGGCATGCGAATCGGCCGCGCCATCATCTTTTCCTGGGCGAGGTTTTGCGCCTCGAGGTATTTGCCGGCCGCCAACAACGCGCGCACGCGCGGCAGCGCGGCCAACGCCTCCGGATTCGATGGATCGTAAGGGCCGCCGGCATACAAGGTGTCTTCGTTGAGCTGCAGACGCTCGCGCGCCACGCCGCCGAAGACCATGGCACCGAGGCGGCCGTTGCCGAGCGGCAGCGCTTCAATCCACTGCTCCGCCGGACGCGTGTACCAGAGATGCAGCGGGCCGCCCGTGGATTCCCGCGCGAACACGCCGCGCACCGCTCCGGTCGCGAGCGCGCCGAACGCCGCGCCGGTCTTCAACGCGTCTCTGCGACTGATCATGAGCGCCTCACCTCTGCGAAAATGTTCAACTGACGTCCTAATGAACATCGAGTTCATTAGCGATCTGTTGGTAAAGTACCGTCGGCCATCGAGGCTTGCAACTTCGCCCGCGCACTCGCCCATGCCATCGACACGAAAGATCCCGCGCAAGGCGCGTCCGCTCTACAGCGCGCCGGCGCTCGAGAAGGGCATCGCCATCCTGGAGCTGCTGTCGAGCGTGCATCACCCGCTGGCGGTCGCCGACATCGCCACCAGGCTCCGTCGCTCGCGCGCGGAGATCTATCGAATGCTCGTCGTGCTCGAGTCGCTCGATTACATCCGGCGCACGGACGACGGCCAGTACGACCTCACGGCAAAGCTGTTCGAGATCGCCAGCCGGCACGCGCCCAAGCGCAGCGTCGTGACGGCGGCGCGCGCGGTCATGGAAGAGCTCGCCGAGGCGACCCTGCAGTCGTGCCACCTCATGGTGAACAGCGGCGACCACATGGTCTGCCTGGCGCGCGAGGAAAGTCCGGCCGCCATCGGCTTCTCGGTGCAAGTGGGGTTTCGCCCGCCGATGCTGCAGTCGACATCGGGACGCGTGTACTTCGCGTTCCAGGACGAAGCGCGGCAGGAGCTGATCATGAGCCGCATGCGCCGCGGCAAACACGACGCGGCCACTCTGCGCGCGTTCGGCGCCGGCGCGAGCGCGCTCGTGCGGCGCGGCTACGCGGTGGAGCCGAGCCGACTAACTACCGGCATCCGGGACCTGTCGGTGCCGATCTTCGGCGCACAGCCGGGGCGGGCCGTGGCCTGCCTCACCATCCCTTTCGTCTCGCACCGCCTGTTTCCGCTCGGCATCAAGGAGACCGCGGCGCTGCTGCTCGAGGCCGCAGGACGCATCTGCGCCAACCTGCGCGCGGGCGGCCCGGCCCGGGGCTGAGCCGCGACGAAGGAAGCGTCGGGATTACTGGGGATTCTTCGGTGCCGCGGCCTGGCCGGCCGCACATGCGAGCACCAACAAACTCACCGCCACACGCGCAATCATGGGGTTCTCCCTACACCTGGAGTGCGTCGATACTTCCTTTGGAGCAGGCGCCGCCGGCACCCCTGGTGGCACAATGCGTTCCTCCCACCGAAGCACGGCGCACATCACTCATGGGTGAATTCACCACGCTCATGGCCCGCGACGGCCACGAATTCAATGCCTGGCTCACGGCGCCCAAGGGTCCGGCGCGCGGCGCGATCGTCATCGCGCAGGAAATCTTCGGCGTCAACCGCCACATCCGCGCCGTGGCCGACGGCTACGCTGCGGATGGCTACGTCACCATCGCGCCCTGCCTCTTCGATCGCATCCGGCGCGGCATCGAGCTCGGTTACAGCGAAGCGGAGACGCAGGAGGGCCGCGGCTATCGCCTGAAGCTCCCGAAGGACAAGACGCTGCTCGATCTGTCCGCGTGCATCAACGTGGTGAAGCACGCCGGACGGGTCGCCGTCATCGGCTATTGCTGGGGCGGCACGCTGGCCTATCTTTCCGCCCGCGAGCTGCCGGTGGCATGTGCGGTGTCGTACTACGGCGGCCAGATCAAGGATCATCTGGACAGACATCCGCGGCGGCCGGTGATGTACCACTTCGGCGAGAAAGACCCATACATTCCGGCCGGCGACATCGAGAGGATCGAGGCCGCGGATCCGAACGGGGTGGTGCACCTCTACCCGTCCGATCACGGTTTCAATTGCGAGGACCGCGGCAGCTACGACGCCGCGAGCGCCAGGCTCGCGCGCGAGCGCACGCTCGCGTTCCTGGTGGCGCAGATGGAGAAGAAGCCTTGAAGCTCGCCGATCCCACGCTTCTCAAACAACAGTGCTTCATCGCCGGCGAGTGGGCCGACGCGGAGTCGGGAAAGACCGCGCCGGTACACAACCCCGCGACGTCGCAGCCGCTCGGCACCGTGCCCAACATGGGCGCCACCGAAGCGCGGCGCGCCATCGAGGCTGCGTACGCGGCCATGCCGGCGTGGGCACAGAAAACCGCCGGCGAACGCGCCAGGATCCTGCGCAAGTGGTTCGATCTCCTGATCGCCAACCAGAACGATCTCGCCATCATCATGACTGCCGAGCAGGGCAAGCCGCTGGCGGAGTCGAAGGGCGAGATCGCCTATGCGGCGGCGTTCATCGAGTGGTTTGCCGAGGAAGGCAAGCGCGTCTACGGCGACATCATTCCGGGCCATCAGGCCGACAAACGCATCCTGGTGCTGCGTCAGCCCATCGGCGTCGTCGCGGCGATCACGCCGTGGAATTTTCCGGCCGCGATGATCACGCGCAAGGCCGGGCCGGCGCTGGCCGCCGGCTGCACGATCGTCGTGAAGCCGGCGTTGCAGACTCCCTACTCCGCGCTGGCCATGGCGGAGCTCGCGCAGCGCGCCGGCATTCCGGAAGGCGTTTTCAACGTGGTGACCGGCGACGCGGCCGCAATCGGCGGCGAATTCACCCACAACGACAAGGTGCGCAAAGTCTCGTTCACCGGTTCGACCGCGATTGGCAAACTACTCATGTCGCAATGCGCGGGTACCGTGAAAAAGGTCGGGCTCGAGCTCGGCGGCAACGCACCGTTCATCGTGCTCGAGGATGCGGATCTCGATGCCGCCGTCACCGGCGCCATCGCGAGCAAGTACCGCAACACGGGGCAGACCTGCGTGTGCGCGAACCGCTTCATCGTGCACGCGAAGGTCTACGATGAGTTTTCGCGCAAGCTCACCGAAGTGGTGAAGAAGTTGCGCGTGGGCGACGGGCTCGAGGGCGAGACGGATCAGGGGCCGCTCATCGATGCCAAGGCGCTGGCCAAAGTCGAAGAGCACGTTTCTGACGCCCTCTCGAAAGGCGCGACCCTGCTGACGGGTGGCTCTAAGCACCCGCTCGGCGGCACGTTCTACCAGCCCACCGTGCTCGCCGACGTCACCGAGCAGATGATGCTGGCGCGCGAGGAGACTTTCGGACCGGTCGCGCCGCTATTCAAGGTGGCAACGGACCAGGAGGCCGTGCGGCTCGCGAATGCGACAGAGTTCGGACTCGCGGCATATTTGTTTACGCGCGACCTCGCGCGCTCGTGGCGTGTCAGCGAAGCGCTCGAGTACGGCATCGTCGGAGTGAACACCGGGCTCATCTCCACCGAGGTCGCGCCGTTTGGCGGCATGAAGGAAAGCGGCATCGGTCGTGAAGGTTCGAAGTACGGAATCCTGGAATTCACCGAAATCAAATACGTCTGCGTCGGCGGCATTTGAGGCGCATTTTCGAATTGCGCATTCATCGCGTAGACTGCGCCGGCAGTGCTAGGACGGTTTCACGAAATCAGCGTCGAGACGCCGGACATCGCCGAGTCGGTGGCCTACTATGAGCGGCTCGGTTTCACACAGTGCGGCACCACGGACACGTGGTCGCATCCCTACGGTGTGCTCACCGATGGCAAGCTGTTCCTCGCCCTGCATCAGTTCAAGTTCCCCTCGCCGACGCTCACCTACGTGCACGCCAACGTGGCGCAGCATGCGCATGTCATCGAGAAGCTCGGCATCGACCTCGCGTGGAAGCGCGTCGGTGAGGACGCGTTCAACGAAATCGGCTTTCTCGATCCTTCCGGCCAGACGGTGCGGGTGCAGGAAGCACCGACGCACTTCGCGGCCGGGCACGACAGCCGCGACACTTCGCTGTGCGGAGATTTCGCCGAGTACAGCCTGCCCGCCGGCGAGTCCGAGCCGCTGCGCGCATTCTGGGAGCCGCTCGGCTTCGTGGCGCTGGGTGAGAGCGACAACCCCTACCTGCGGATGTCGATGACCAGCGATCACATCGACCTTGCGATCCATCGGCCGCGCACGCTCGACCGGCCGATGCTGGTGTTCGCGGCCGCGGACATGGGCGAGCGCATCGATCGCCTGCGCGCGCTCGGTGTCGGGATGTCCGGCCAGCTGCCGCGCGGACTCGACCCGCGCCACAGCGCGTTGCTCATTGCGCCCGAGGGCACGGCTCTCCTGCTGATCAACGCCGTCGACTAGCTAGTCTAGCGGGCACGGCTACGCGCCCTTCCGCCTCAGCAGCACCACGCCGAACGCGAAGATGCACAGGTTCACTCCGGCCAGCAGAAAGAACGGCGCGCCGCGCGACACCACGTCGTACAGCCAGCCGCCGAGGCCATTCGTGAACAGGATCGCCGCGGAAGCGCACACGCCCGCGAGACCGAACAGCGCGCCGCGCACGTCGCGCGGCGCCTCCTGACCCAGCAGCGTCTGGCCCGCGATGATCGCGGCGATCTGGCCCGCGCCGAGCAGCACGGCCACGGCCGTCATGAGCCCGCCGCGCGTCGGATCGTCGAGCAACCCGCACAGTAGATAGGCTAGCGCCGCGAGCAGCATGGCCGCCGCGCCGATGCGCACACGGTCGGCGCGGTCGAGCAGCGTACCCACGATCAGCGCTGTGACGATGCCCGCCACCATGGCCGCGACGAACGGCAGGCGCGCGCGCTCGGTGGCTTCCGCCATGCTGGCGCCGCGATCGAGCCAGCCCTGCTGCAGCCGCAACGACAGGAACGTGCCCAGAACCACGCGATCACCGAACGAGCCGAACTGCAGCAGGTATGCGAACCAGATGCGGCGGTTGCCGCGCGCGGCGGCGATTCCCTCGGCGAGGATGCGCCGCAGCGGCAGCGCGGGCGCGCTGCTGCTAGGACTGCCGCGCTTGAGCCCGGCAAACACGACGACCGCGGACAGTGCGCACAGCGCCGCGGCGATGGCGAACGTGATGCGTTCGGCCGTCAATGCATCGACGCCACCCTCGGCGAGACGTCCGGGCAGCCGGCCGAGGAACAGCACGAGCACGGCCGCGCCCAGGCCCTGGAAGAATCCCGCGAGCCCGACGAACCGGCCGCGCGAGCTCTCTTCCGGCGTGTCGGCGAGCACCGTGCCTAACATGGTGCCGACGGCGGCCACGCCCACCGAGAAGAACAGCGCGCAGGCGAACAATTGCGGCACGGTGCGCGCCGCGGAATACATCAGAAATCCCGCGGCCAGCCACAGGAATCCGCAGGCGTATACGGCGCGTCGCCCGATCTTGTCGGCGAGCGCGCCGAGCGGCGCCACCAGACACAGCGCCAGCAGCTCGTTGGCGAAATTGAGCGCCGACACGGTGCGACCCTGCACGGCGCCCGGCAGGCCGAGATTCACGTTGAGCAGGTACGGCTGGAAGAAGCTGATGGTGGCGAACAGACCGATGGTCACGAACGCCGCGTATAGATAGGAGATTGCGTGCGACGGCCGGTATCCCGGCGCGAGCACGATGCCCGCGATGCGGCGCGCGGTCGATTCCTGGCCAGGCGGGTGATTCACGACCGCGGAATCATGCCACCTCCCCCGCGCACGCGCCGAACCGACGCGATGACGCGGCGTTCCGCGCATGCATGGCGAGGCGTTTGTGGGGATAATCCCCGCAACGCCCTCGGCGGCTCCAACACTCACGGGGATTCAGATGAAGCGCTCTGCCTGCGCGGCCTCCGCCGCACTGCTGGTTTGTTTATGCCTGGTTTCGAGTCCGGCGACGCGCGCCGACGAGGGCATGTGGCCGTTCCACGGCTTCCCGTTCGCGCAGGCCAACGAGGCGCTGGGTACGAAGCTCGACCAGGCGTGGCTGGACCGCGTGCGCACCGCAACCATTCGCCTCTCGAGTTGTACGGCGACGTTCGTATCGGCGGATGGCCTGATCCTCACCAACCATCATTGCGTCGAATCCTGCCTGGCCGATCTGTCCTCGAAGGAAAAAAGTCTCGTCGAGGACGGCTTCCTGGCGAAGACGCGAGAAGCGGAGAAGCGTTGCGAGAGCCAGCTCGCCGATGTGCTCACCGAGATGGAAGACATCACGACCAAGGTCGCGGCGGCCACCGCGGGCAAGGACGAGAAGAGCGCCAACGATGTCCGCAAGGCGACGCTCACGCAGCTCGAGCAGCAATGCGAAGCGCAATCCAAGCTCAAGTGCCAGACCGTCGAGCTGTACGAAGGTGGGCAGTACTGGCTCTACAAGTACAAGCGCTATACCGACATCCGCATCGTATTCGCGCCGGAGAAGAACATCGCCGGCTTCGGCGGCGACCCGGACAACTTCCAGTTCCCGCGCTGGTGCCTCGACATGGGCATCTTGCGCGCCTACGAGAACGGCAAGCCGCTCAAGCCAGCTAACTACCTGCGCGTGAACTTTGCCGGGCCGAAAGCCGGCGACCCGGTGTTCGTGTCGGGACATCCCGGCTCCACCGACCGCCTGCTGACGCTGGCGCAGCTCAAGCTGCAGCGCGACGTCGAATACCCGCAGTGGCTGATGCGCAATTCCGAGCTGCGCGGGCGCCTGATCCAGTTCGGCACGCAGAGTCCGCAGAACGAGCGCATCTCGGTGGACCTGCTCAACAACATCGAGAACTTCATCAAGGTGCGCCGCAAGATGCTCGACGCGCTGCACGAGGAAGCGTTGTTCGCGCGCAAGAGCGCCGACGAGGCCACGCTGCGCGCGCGGCTGCCGGCCGGCTCGGGCGATCCGTGGGCGGAGATCGAGAAGGCGGTGGCCGTCGAGCGCACCACGTTCGCGCCGCTCACCTACATCGAGTCGGGCGCGGGCTTCCAGGGCCGGCTGGTAAACTTTGCGCGCACGCTGGTGCGCGGTACGACCGAGCGCGACCGCCCCAACACAGAGCGGTTCCGCGAATACACCGACAGCGCGCTGCCGCGCATCCAGCAGCAGCTCGGTGCGGGCGCGGCTATCTACCCGGAGCTCGAAGAGTTGCGCCTCACCATGAGCCTGGAACGCATGCGCGAGTGGCTCGGCCCCGACCACGATCTGGTGCGGCGCCTGCTGTCGAAGGAATCGCCGGCCGCGCTCGCGAAGCGCGTAGTCTCCCAGACCAAGCTCGGCGATCCGGCCGTGCGTCTCGAGCTGTGGAAGGGCGGCAGCGCCGCCATCGCCGCGTCGAACGATCCGATGATCGCGCTGGCGCGCGCCATAGAGCCGGACGCGCGCACGCTGCGCAAGGCGTACGAGGATCAGGTCGAGGCGCCGATGCAGATCGCGGGCGAGAAGATCGCGAAGGCGCGCTTCGCTGCGCTGGGCACCAGCGTCTACCCCGACGCCACGTTCACGCTGCGCCTCAACTGGGGCACCGTGCAGGGCTGGAACGAAGGCGGCAAACCGGTGGAGCCATTCACCAGGCTGTCGCGCGCGTTCGAGCGCGCGACCGGTGCCGAGCCGTTCCGCATCCCCGACAGCTGGATCCGCGTGAAGGACGAGCTGGACATGTCGACGCCGTTCAATCTCTCGACCAACAGCGACATCGTGGGCGGCAATTCCGGCAGCCCGCTGATCAGCGCAAAGGGCGAGATCGTCGGCCTCATGTTCGACGGCAACATCCACTCGATCTCGGGCGCGTACTGGTTCGACACGGAGAAGAACCGCGCGGTGGCGGTGCATCCGGCGATCATTCGCGAGGCGCTGTCGAAGGTGTATGGCGCGGATGAGCTGGTGAGGTCGCTGGGAGGGAAGTAGCGGGGGAAGAAGGGGGACGGGCGTCCAGCCGGGCGTGGTTCGCTGTCGCGGGGAAGAATGGGGACTGGCACCATTTCCGAGGACGGAAATGGTGCCAGTCCCCTAACTCACTAGGGTCGTGCCACTAGCGAAAATTGGATGCGCATCTCGTCGACGACGACGAGCGTGCCCATTGCCACGCTGAACGGTTTCAGGCCGAGCTCGGTCTGCCGCAGCGGGAATTCGCCCGTCGCGGTCAGCGAGCCCTCCACGCGCTGCAGCGCGACCGGCACGCGCAGCGGATACGCCTGCCCCTTGAACGTCACCTCGAGGCCCACGTCGTAACCCTCACCCGCCGGCCGGACATCCAACGCGCGCAGCCGGATCTGCGGGTGGTTGGCGCCGTCGAGCAGCGAGTCCGACAGCAGATTCGTGCGCGTGCCGACGCGCGCGCTCTGCGGCACGTTCGGCGGGAAGTCCGCGCCGGCGCGCTCGCGCATCGCGGGCTCGTCTACTGTCAGCTCGTTGACCGGAAAACTCACGTCGAAGCGGGTCGCGAGCGGATCGTCCGTGACGTAGACCGAACCGGCGAGGTGGTGCGAAGCGATCACGTGGTTGTGGCCGAGCTTCGCCATCGCACCGCCGCGATATACCAGGATCTGGAGCAGTGATTCTTCCCCGACCACGTGATATTCGCGCGCGCCGACCGGGACATCCGGCGTTTCGGGCACGGCGGGCGCCGCCACCGGCGTGCCATTTCTGGGAACCGACGGACTTGTCTGACAGCCCACCAATCCCAATGAAGGGCCCAACAACACCAGGCTGACCAGACGGACCGGGAACCGCACCGATGATTTCGATGTACTCATGAGCGTTTCCTCATCCGTGGCTTTGACCGACACCCGCTGCAACGGCTAGCTTACCGGCATGACTTTACGTAACACCACTCGCGAATGGGGCACGCTGTCGAAGGCGCTGCATTGGATCATCGTCCTGTTGATCATCACCCAGTGGGCGATCGCGCAGCGCGCGGACGCGGTAACCGGGCTCGCGAAGCTGCAGGCGCTGGCCTGGCACAAGTCGTTCGGCATGACCATTCTGATGCTCGCCATCATCCGGCTGGTGTGGCGCTGGCTCAATCCCGTTCCCGCGCTCGACGGCGTCACCAAGTCCTGGGAGCGCGCGCTGGCGCACATCTCACACTTCCTGCTGTACGCGTTGCTGTTCGCCATGCCGCTCACGGGCTGGATGATGTCGTCGGCGAAGAATTATCCCGTGAGCTGGTTCAACCTCTTCCAGTGGCCGGATCTCGTGCAGCCCAGCGAGCAGTTGTACAAGTTCATGCATTCCGCCCACGACGCCCTGTTCCTCGCGCTCGTGAGCGTCGCGCTGCTGCACATCGCCGGCGCGCTCAAGCATGCCGTGGTGGACAAGAACGACGTCTTGAGGCGCATGTTGCCGTTCGGCGGCTCCAAGTGACCATGTCTAACTATCTGACCGCGTTGACGCTGGCGGCACTGGCGGCTGGCACGGCCTGCGCCGACGATAAACCCGCGCCCGCGCGTCCGGCCGTGACTCGAACTGGCGCGGCGCCCGCCGGTTCCGCGCCGGCCGCGCCCGCACCGGCCGGCTCGCAGGCGAAGCAACTGGCGAATCGACCCAACACCGGCAGTCTGACGTTCGAATTCGTGCAGGCGGGCGCCGAAAGCCAGGGCGCGTTCAAGCAGTTCGACGTACAGCTGAAGTACGACGAGCACAATCTCGCCGCGAGCTCGCTGCGCGTCACCGTGCAGATGCGCTCGCTCGACACGCAGGACAAGGACCGCGACACCTCGCTCGCCAGCGCCGAGCTGCTCGACAGCCAGAAATTCCCCACCGCGACGTACGTCGCCTCCTCGCTCGCCAAACGCGGCAGCGGGCTCGAGGCCCTTGGCAAGCTCACGCTGCGCGGCATCACGAAAGATCTGCGGGTGCCGCTGACTCTCAAGAGCGTCGTCAACGGATACGAGCTGACGGGCGAAATCACGATCAAGCGGCTCGACTACGGAGTCGGCCAGGGCGAGTGGGAGTCCACCGAGTGGGTCGGCAACGACGTGAAGCTGACGTACAAGGTGTCGCTGGTGGAATCCGGCGGCGCCCGGGCACCCTGACCGCGCATGCAATTCTTCAGCACCATGCGCCGCGTGTGGATCGGCGTGACGTTTACCGTGGGCGTGCTGTCCATCTACCCGGCGTCCATCGGACTCGCGAGCTGGTGGTGGGCCGGCGTCGCGCTCACGTTGTTTGCCGTGTTCCTGCTCGAGCCGTTGCTGCTCACCTGGGAGCTGCGCAAACGCGGCGAAGAGCTGCAGATCTCGGACGTCGGCGTGCTGCGCCGGCTGGCGCGCGGCGACGCCGAGTACGTGCGCTGGAGCGAGCTGCGCGAAGTCTCCATCGTCGTGACGCAGGGCGTGAACCTCAGCGAGGAATACATGTACGTGCTCGCGGGCGCGGGTTCGACCGGCGTGCTCGTCGGCCAGAAGCTCGCCGTCGAGCACGACCTGCTGGCGCACCTGGCCAAACTACCCGGGTTCGATCATCGCGCCATCGAGGCGGCGATGGCTTCGCCGGTGAACCAGCGCTTCCTGCTGTGGCGCGTGCAGCCCATCGAAGGCGAAGCGGTCGTGCTGCCGGGAGGTCCGGCCATCCGCGACGACGCGGCGCCGCGCCTGCATTGAGGAATTCCAGCGCTGGATCACTTGCGGTTGAGAGTTGCCTCGTGCCATTCGGTCACGAGTTCTTTGTGTTCGCCATCTGGTAACGCGTTCAGCACCGCCATCATCATCTCGCGCGCAGAGTCCACTGCCCACATTCCCACGCCCCGAGCGGCGTTCGGTTGAGCAGTGTCCTTCGGCATCCATCTGTCCTGTTTACGCGCCGATATGCTCAGAAAACGCTGCCGTCCTTGCGCGTGAACTTCACGGCCGCCGCTGCGCCGTGATACACGAGATCGACGTCCGGGTAGTGCGCCATGTCCTTGGGATCGCGGTTGCTGATCTCGAGATACACGGCTGGAACAATGCCGCGATTGACGAGCTGATGGCCGTCACCGTTTTTTCCATCGACGGACGCCGGAAAGCCCGCGCACATTCCGGCCGTCAGCACCTGCTCTCCCCCATCGGTACGCACCACCACCGCGCCGCTCAGCACGAAAATGAATTCGTCCTCATGCGTGTGCCAGTGGCGCATCGACGATTCCTTGCCGGGCGCGAGCGTGGTGTGGTTGATGCCGATCTTCGTGAGGCCCACCGCGTCGCCGAGCGCGCGCTTCTCGCGCGGCAGCACGCGCGACCGATACGGCTCCGGATATCCGGACGAATTGCGTGCCGGCACCGACAGCGGATCGAGCGCGGGTTTCTTCGACTGCATTTGGATTGACCCTCACAACAGCGGATGCGAGTGTAGCGGCATGCCCCAGATGTTTGATGATGTCGGAGAAATCGTCGAAGAAGCATTGCGGCGCGTCGGCAAAAGAGTCGTCCTGGCCCTGCCGCTCGGCATCGGCAAGCCGAATCTCATCGCGAACGAATTCTTCCGGCGCGCGCGCGCCGACGCCTCGCTGGACCTCACCATCTTTACGGCACTGTCGCTGCGCAAGCCCACCGGCTCGAGCGACCTCGAGCGCCGCTTCGTCGAGCCGCTGGCGGCGCGCATCTTCGGCAACTACCCGGAGCTCGACTATCTCGAGGCGGTGCGCGCCAACCGCATGCCGCCGAACGCGCGCGTCATCGAGTTCTTCTTCGAGCCGGGCTCGCTGCTCGCCTCGAAGGACGCGCAGGCGAACTATCTATCGGCGAACTACACCCACGTCGGCCGCGAACTGCTGCATCGGGGCGTGAACGTGCTGGCGCACGTGGTGGCGAAGCGCATCGTGGGTGGAGTCGCGCAGATCAGCCTCGGCAGCAATCCCGACGTCACGGTGGATCTGCTGCCCGATCTCGCAAAGCTGCGCGCCGCCGGCAAGCCGGTGGTGTTGATGGGCCAGGTGCATCGCGAGATGCCCTTCATGCTCGGCGCGGCGAACCTCGGCGCCGAGGCGTTCGATCTGCTGCTCGATCATGCGCGCTTCGACCACGACCTGTTCGCGCCACCCAATCCCGCGCTGTCGACGGTCGATCACGCCATCGGTCTGCACGCCAGCGCCCTCATCCGCGACGCCGGCACCTTGCAGATCGGCATCGGCGAGCTCGGCGACTCCATCGTCTATGCATTGCTGCTGCGCCATCAGCAGAACGAGGCCTGGCGCCGCGCGCTGCTCGAGGCCCGCACCGAACGCGCCGGGGCCACCATCGACCTGCTCGGCGGGCGCGAGCCGTTCTCCACCGGGCTGTTCGGCGCGACCGAGATGTTCGTCGACCAGATGCTGGACCTGTACCGTGCCGGCATCCTGCGCCGCCGCGTCTACGACTATCTACCACTGCAGCGCGCACTGGCTGCAGACGGCTCGAGTACGAAGGTCGACGCCGCCCTGCTCGACGCCATCTTCGAGGAACGGGCCGCCGCGGGCGCGGGATCTGTGCTGTCCGCCGGCGAGGTCGCGGCGCTGCGGCACGCCGGCGTTTTCCGCAGCGACACGCGCTACGCGAACGGCGTCATCGTGTCGCCCGACGGGTCCCGCATCGAGCCGGATCTCGCGGATCCGAAGGCGCGCGCCGAGCTCGTGCGCGGATGCCTGGGGCTCGAGCTGCAGGGCGGCACCGTCATGCACGCGGGGTTCCTGCTGGGTCCGCGCGCGTTCTACGCCGCGCTGCGCGACCTGCCCGAGCACGAGCGGCGCTTGTTCGACATGCGCGGCGTGGGCTTCATCAATCAGCTCTACGGCGCGGACGCGGAACTGCGCATCGCCCAGCGCAGCCACGCGCGCTTCGTGAACACCACGATGATGTTGACCACGCTGGGCGCTGCTGTGTCCGACGGCCTCGCCGATGGACGCGTGGTGTCGGGCGTCGGCGGCCAATACAACTTCGTGGCCATGGCGCATGCCCTGCCCGGCGCGCGTTCCATCCTGTGCGTGCGCGCCACGCGCCTCAAGGATGGCGCGCTCAGCTCGAACATCGTGACCTCGTACGGCCACATCACCATCCCGCGCCACCTGCGCGACATCGCCATCACCGAATACGGCATCGCGGACCTGCGCGGCCGCACCGACGGCGAGTGCGTCGCGGCAATGCTCAACATCGCGGACTCGCGCTTCCAGGACGTGTTGTTAGGTGAGGCGAGGCGCGCCCGCAAGGTCGACGCGGGCTATCGAATTCCGGACGAATTCCGGCAGAACACGCCCGAGCGCCTCGAGCAGGCATTCGCCGCACCGCGCCGCGCCGGCCTGTTCTCAGAGTACCCGTTCGGCACGGATCTGACGCGCGAGGAGATCGAACTCGCGCACGCGCTGCGCTGGCTCAAGCAGCGCACGAACGGGCGTATCGCCAAGCTCGCGATCGTGGCGCGCGCGTTCCTCACGCCGCGCGATGCGGCGGACCAGGGCCATCTCGAGAGGTTGAAGCTCGGCGCGCCCGAGGATTTCGGGCAACGGCTGACGGCGCGGCTGGTACGACTCGGACTGCGTCAGACCGCACAGGCGCGCAGTCTATCTACTTCACCCGAGCTATCTGGAAAATAGCTGCGCAGGATCCTTGAACGCCTTGAACTCGAGCGCGTTGCCGGAAGGGTCGTAGAAGAACATCGTCGCCTGCTCGCCCACCTGGCCGCTGAAGCGGATGCCGGGCTCGATGGCGAAGCGTGTGCCCTGCGCACGCAGACGTTCGGCCAATGTGTGCCAGGAACTCCACTCCAGCACGACGCCGAAATGCGGCACCGGCACGTCGTGCCCATCCACTTCGCTGTGATGGACGTGCGGCTTGCGGCCCGGCTCCAGGTGCGCGACCACCTGGTGACCGAAGAAATCGAAATCCACCCAGTCGGCGGAGCTTCGACCTTCCGTACAGCCTAACAACTCGCCGTAGAAGCACCGCGCCGCGGCGAGATCGTGAACCGGAAAGGCGAGTAAACGGCTGCGGCATCAACTCAGATCAATTGTGCGTACGTGTAGATCAGCACGACGACGCAGAGGGCGCGAGTGCAACGTTCGACCATGTTCTGTCTCCCAAAATTGATTGGCCTTAAAGTTTCCGGGCCCACCACTCGTCGCGCGCGCGCACGGCGAGGTCGGGATGATCGGAAAAAAAACCTGTAATTCCCGCGTCGAGCAGAGCGTGAATCTCGCTCTTCAGGTCACCCCGTGCCCGGACGTCGCCCGCCGATCTTAATGTATCCGGCAGAAATTGGTTCTCCGCGCGCAGTGTCCATACGTGGATGCCGAGCCCTGCGGCGCGGGCGCGCCGCGCGAGGCCCGTATCCACGGCCCCGCTTGCACCGAACTGAACCACCATCCATTTGAACGGGCCGATGGCATCCGCATACCCCGCGGTTTCCTTCAGGCCCGCGTCGCTCATGAGGTCGCGATAGGTCCGCGGATCGCCCGCGAGCGTGAAATCAAAGGGTTGTCCCTCGGCGGCCACGAGTTGTACCAACGGCAGGTCCGTGCGGCGGCGCAGCGCTTTCAGGTTCGCCACCTCGAAGGACTGCAGGCAGATGGGATCTGAGCGCTTGTCGTATCCATGGCGCGCGAGCGCCTCGAGCATCCGGTCGTCGAACTGCAGTCCCAGCGCGGCGAAGTAGCTGGGATGTTTCGTCTCGGGATAGATGCCGATGCGCGGCGGGGCGGGCTTGCCCTGCGCGCGCGCGTTCTCGGAGCGCTGCGCGTCCGCGGCGGCGACCAGGTCGAGCACCTCGTCGAACGTCGGGATGGAGAACGCGCCGTCGTAGCGTGTGGATCGCAGCGCGGGAAGTCGTTCGCGCGCGCGCAGGGTTTTCAATTCCGCGAGCGTGAAGTCCTCGGTGAACCAGCCCTCGACGACTTCGCCATCGATGGATTTTCTCGTCTTGCGATCCGCGAATTCCGGGTGCGTCGCGACATCGGTGGTGCCGCCGATCTCGTTCTCGTGCCGCGCCACGAGTGCCCCGTCGCGGGTGATGACCAGATCGGGTTCGACATAGTCCGTTCCCTGTTGGATGGCGATGAAGTAGCCGGCGAGCGTGTGCTCGGGCACGTATCCGCTCGCGCCGCGGTGCGCTATGACAAATGGCCGCGCGTCGTGACGATCCGCGGCGTGCGAGCTCGCCGTCATGAGAACTGCGCCCGCGAATCCGGCCACGACATAAAGACAAAATCGGCAGCGATGCGCAGAGCTCTTGCTGTCCGGCATCGTAAACGTGTTCCCAGAAAGGTGGCGTGCATGAAGACCGTCGTCCGCGGCTTGAAGGAGCTTACGGTGCGCAACGTCGCTTGTCTCGCGGTGGGCATCGCGCTCGCCGGGTGCGCGAGCGACAAGCGGCCGATGGTAGTCGGTCAACCGATCGCGCTGCCCGTGTTGAACGAGTACTGCGCCGCCGCCCAGAAGGAGATCGCCACCGCGCGCGTGCCGGCGCGCAACGTCGTCGTGAGCGACTACCAGGCTTTCTCACGCGCCTCGCCGGCGGTGAAGCCGCTCGAGACCCTGCAGTTCGTCGGCTACGCCGACGACAAGCGCACCAAGGCGCGCATGATCTCCTGCAAGTTGCACAGCGCGGACCGCATCCGCGCCGAGTACGGCGCGACCGCCGCGGGCGAGTCGAGCACATGCGCGCGGCTGAATCGTCGCACCCTCGACGCGGTGATGCTGACGCTCACCGACAAACAAAGGAAGAAGATTCCCTTCCAGGGCACCGTGCCCGTGATGCTCGAGCCCGACGAAGTGGTGGTCAACGAGGCGCGTTGGCTCGAGGCGTTCACGATGGTTCAGACGGATGCGGGCGGAACGCTGCGCATCCGCGCGAAGAGCCTGCGCTCCGATGCCGGCAGCGCGCGCGTGCGCGCCGGTGCGGGCGCGGCGAATGCATCGAGCGGACGCCAGTACTGCCATCTGATCGCGCCGGATTACCTCAAGCGCATCCTGCTCGGCGAAGTGCAACTGCCGAAGGGCGAGTTTCCGGAAGGCGGCCAGACGGCCGCGCGGTAGCGCAGCGGCGGCGACCCGCCTAAAGTGCGGGCGATGAGCATCGGCGCACCCTATACCCGAACCGAAGAGCTGGCGCATTCGCTGACCGCGGGCCTCGGCATCGTCGCATGCGCATTCGCGATTCCGTGCCTGCTGTGGGTTTCGTTCGGCGACCCCTGGCGCATGATCGCGGCGCTGGCGTTCGGCGCGAGCGCGCTCGCGATGTTCGTGACGTCGGTGTTCTATCACTGGGCCAGCGAGCCGTCGCGCAAGCTGCTGCTGCGCAAGCTCGATCACTCGGCCATCTATCTACTCATCGCGGGCACGTACACGCCGTTCACGCTGGTCGCGCTGCAGGGCGCGTGGGGCTGGGTGATGTTCGGCACCATCTGGACCCTGGCGGTGCTCGGCATCGTCGCGAAAGCGACCGTCGGCTTCCGCTTCCCCAAACTCTCGCTGGCGCTATATCTCGGAATGGGCTGGCTCGCGATCGTGCCGATCAAGCCGTTGCTGGCGGCGCTCAGCACGGCCGAGCTCGCGTGGATGCTCGCGGGCGGACTGCTGTACACGGCCGGCGTGCCGTTCTACGCATGGAAGTCGCGGCGCTACACGCACGCGGTGTGGCACCTGTTCCTGCTCGGCGGCGTGGCGTGCCACTTCGTGGCGGTGTTGAGTCTGGTCACCGCGCCCGCGAGTTGACGTTACTTCCGGCGGCGTTGTGCCGCCTTCTTCTTCATGACGCGTCGCGCGGGCTTCTTTTTCGTCACAGCTTTTTTCTTCGCCACCGATTTCTTCCTGGGCGCGGCTTTTTTCTTCGCTGCGGCCTTCTTGGCCGGTGCTGCTTTCAGCCGGGGCGCGGAACTCTTCACCGCGACCTTGGCGGACTTGCCCGCCGCCTGCTTCTTTGCCGCCTGCTTCTTTGCCGCGGGCTTCTTCACCGGCGCTGCTTCGCTGCTCCGCAACTGAACTCTTTCATTGCCGCGCAATTGCGCGATGATCGCGGGGTTCTCGAGCGTGGACAGGTCCTGCGTGATGTCCTCGTTGCGCGCGATGGCGCGCAGCAGGCGGCGCATGATCTTGCCGGAGCGCGTCTTCGGCAGGTTGTCGGCGAAGCGGATGTCGTCTGGCCGCGCGATGGCCCCTAACTGCTCGGTCACCCAGTCGCGCAGCGTCTTCGTGAACGCCTCGACCTTGTCGCCGGTCGGGTGGTCGCCGCGCAACACGACGAACGCGAACACCGACTCGCCCTTGATGTCGTGCGCCTTGCCCACCACGGCCGCCTCGGCGACCTTCGGGTGCGCGACCAGCGCGGACTCGATCTCCATGGTTCCGAGCCGGTGCCCCGCGACGTTCAGCACGTCGTCGATGCGGCCCATGATCCAGAAATACCCATCCTTGTCGCGATGCGCGGAGTCCCCTGCCACGTAAAAACGGTTCTGGAACGCCTCCCAGTACGTCTCGAGGTAGCGGTCGTTGTCGCCCCAGATCGTGCGCAACATGGACGGCCAGGGCTTCCTGATTACCAGATAGCCGCCGGCGTCGGCGCCCTGCACTTCGTCGCCGCGCGCATCGACAATGGTCGCGTCGATGCCGGGCAAAGGCTGCGTGCACGAGCCAGGCTTCGTGGCGGTGCTGCCGGGCAGCGGCGAGATCATGATGGCGCCGGTTTCGGTCTGCCACCACGTATCGACGATGGGGCAATGCCCGCGGCCGATGTGCTCGTGGTACCACATCCATGCCTCGGGATTGATGGGCTCGCCCACCGAGCCTAACAACCTGAGCTTCGTGAGATCGTAGCGCGCGGGCACGTCGTCGCCGAGCTTCATGAGCGCGCGGATCGCGGTCGGCGCAGTGTAGAAGATGGTGACGCCGAGCTGCTCGCAGATCTGCCAGAAGCGTCCCGGATGCGGGAAGGTGGGCGCACCTTCGTAGATGACGACGCTGGCGCCGGCCGCGAGCGGACCGTAGGCCACGTAGCTGTGGCCCGTGACCCAGCCGATGTCGGCCGTGCACCAGAAGACGTCCTGATCGTTGAGGTCGAACACCCACTTGCTGGTGAGCTTCGCGCCGAGTAGGTAGCCCGCGCTGGCGTGCTGGATGCCCTTGGGCTTGCCGGTGGAACCCGACGTGTACAGCAGGAACAGCGGATGCTCGGCGTTGACCCACACGGGATCGCACACCGGGTTCTGGCTGGCGATCTCTTCGTGCCACCAGGTGTCGCGCCCTTCTTTCATGCGCACGTCCTGTCCCGTGCGCTTGAGCACCACGACGTGGCGAATGCTGCGGCAGCCACCGGCGAGCGCCTTGTCGGCCGCGACCTTGAGCTCGATGATCTTGCCGCCGCGCCAGCTGCCGTCGGCCGTGATCAGCACCGTGGCTTGCGCGTCTTCGATGCGATCCTTGAGCGACAGCGCGGAGAAACCGCCGAACACCACCGAATGGACGGCGCCAATGCGCGCGCAGGCGTGCATGGCGACGATGGCCTCGGGCGTCAGCGGCATGTAGATGACGACCCGGTCGCCGGTCTTCACGCCGAGCGCGGTCAGAGAATTCGCGAAACGGCACACGTCGGCATGCAGCTCGCGATAGGACACGTGGCGGACGTCGCCGGGCTCGCCGACGAAGGTGACGGCGGTTTTGTGGCCGCGCTCCTCCAGATGCACGTCGAGGCAGTTGTAAGACACATTCAACTCGCCGTCGGTGAACCAGCGATAGTTGGGCGCCTTGGACTCGTCGAGCGTGACGCTGAACGGCTTGTGCCAGCGCAGCTCGGTGTGCGCCTGGCGGGCCCAGAAGCCCTTGTAATTGGTGGCCGCTTCCGCCCGGAGGGCTTCGACATCGGCCGTCTTCAGGCGGGCCTCGGCGGTGAACTCGACGGACGGGGCGAAACGCCGTTCTTCGATGAGAACGGACTTTATGTTTTGGTCGGTCACGGCGGCGGAGTGTAAACCGAAATGCCATCCGGGCAGTCTCAATGACAGCGCGAGATTTCATCGGGCCAGCAATTCAATGGCCCAGGATTTCAACGGGAGAAAAACATGCGTTCCAAGGTCTGGTTGGTAGTGCTTGCCTTAGGTCCGGCGACGGCGCTGGCGTGGGGTGACGGCTGTAAATTCCGCGCGGAACGCTCCGCGGGCGTCGATGCGACCGGCATCGAGAAGGTGGTCATCCGCGTCGGCGCGGGCGATATGAAGGCCATCGGCGTGGCCAAGGCTACGCGCGTCGAGGCGCGCGGTCCCGCCTGTGCCGACAAGCAGGAATTGCTGGATGCGGCGCAGATCATCGTGCGCCGCGAGGGCAACATCGTCTACGTGGAGACCGAGCTGCCGCAAAACGACGGCTCGAATTGGGCCGGCAACGAGTACGCCAGCATCGACATCGGCATCGCCGTGCCCGCGAATGTCCCTGTCGACCTGCAAGATTCGAGTGGCGATGCCAATATCGAAAACATCGCCTCGGTGGTCATGCAGGACAGCTCGGGCGATCTGGAGATCCTCGATATAGCGGGCCTCGCCGAGGTGACCGACAGCTCCGGCGACATCACCATCGAGCGCGCGGGCAAAGTGCTCCTGCGCGACAGCTCGGGCGACATCGACGTCAGCGGGATCCGCGAGAACGTCCACGTGGTCAGTGACAGCTCGGGCGATATCACCATCGAATCGGTCGACGGCAGCGTGCGCATCGAACAGGACAGCTCCGGTGACATTCGCGTCGAGAATGTGAAGCGGGATGTCACGGTGGACGCGGACAGCTCCGGCAGCATCTACGCGGGTCGCGTCGGTGGCAATTTCACGGTGCTCGACGACAGTTCCGGGTCGATCAGCCACGAGTCGGTGCGCGGCACGGTCACCGTCCCTTCGGACAAGGATGACTAAAGCGACGTGCTCTCAGGCCGCAGCGGACAAGGGCAGACGAGCGAGACGTTCGGCCTGCTTGCGCAACATCGGCCCGAAGTTGTGGCGATCGAAGAAGGCCGTGAGTGAGGCCGCGTCCGGAGCGCGGCGCGTGAGCTGGGCACGCGCGATCTCGATGGGCATGTCGCAGGCGATTTCCGTGAGACGGCGCGCCAGGAACGCAGCCTCGCGGTGCTCGACGAGCTTTGCAGCCAGTTTGCCCGCGCCGCGCACAGGAATGTCTGCCACGCGATCGAGGTTGTCGTAGATCTCTTCGAGCGAGGCGAATTCCTTCATGAGGGCCGCGGCGGTCTTTGACCCCACGCCCGGAACGCCCTTGATGTTGTCGACGCTGTCGCCCATGAGCGCGAGGAAATCAGCGAACCGCTCGGGCGCGACTCCGAAGCGATCCTCGATCTGGTGATACCGATAGTGGGCGTTGTCCGAGTAGTCCCAGTACACGTCGCCCTCGCCGATCAATTGGGCGAAATCCTTGTCGCGCGTGACGAGCGTGGCGCGCAGCCCTTCGCGGCGGCAACGCGTCATCAACGTGCCGACGATGTCGTCGGCCTCATATTCCGCGTGGCCGAATTCCGGAATGCCGGCGTGGCGGCAGAACTCGCGGCAGCGCTCGAACTGCAGCTTGAGGTCTTCGGGCGGCGGATCGCGATTCGCCTTGTAGGCGGGATAGATGCGATTGCGGAACGAGGTGGACAGGCTCTCGTCGAACGCCACCGCCATGTAACGCGGCTGAACGCGCTCGATGAGGTCGCCGAGGAAGCGGGCGAATCCGAAGGTGGCGTGCGCGGGAAGGCCGTCGCAGTCGGTCATCTCCGGCGGCATGGAGTAGTAGGCACGGAAGACGTAGACCGATGCGTCGATGAGATAGATCACCCGCGCATGGTAAATGAAGAAATGGGGTTGGAGTACGACTCCAGGCGCTGGCGGCCGGACCTCAGGCCACGTGGATGCTGGTACGCACGGCCGTCTCGGGCGGAATCTCGGCGCGGCGCTCGGAGCGCTGCAGGGCGGCGTCGACCATGGTCGCGAACAGTTCGGCCGTGTCGTGCAGGCCCTGCGTCGCGAGGCCCAGATCGCGCGGACGGCGCACGAGTTGCCGACAGCAGCTCACGACCTGCGCGTCGCGCGAGGAATCGACGAGCGAACCTTTGGCCAGCGCGTGCAGAGCTTTCTCTGGCACGTTGCCGCGACGGCACGCGTCGCCCCACAGTGGATAGACGAGCCGCGGCATCCGTTCGAAGAACCACAGGTAACCGACGAGGCCTACCGTCGCGCGCTCCACCAGCTGGTAGTGCGCGTAGGCGGCCAGGGCGATGGTCTGGGGCAGCGGAGTCAGCGAAACGCTGTCCATCGCGTTGAGGCCGAGCGCTCGCAGGTCGTCGAGAAAGGAACGGCCTTGTTCGAACGCCAGCGCTGGAGCCGCGAGCAAGTCCTGCCAGCAGGTCCAATCTTCCGGCGGCACCACGTCCGCCGCCACTTCGCGCAGTCGCGAGTGCACATTGATGACGTGATTGAGCTCGAGCAGGAGTTGTCGATGGGTGGTGGAACTGACATGCGAATCCTGAAAACGCTCGATGATTTTCGCGAGCGAGGATGTGCGCGTCAGCATGTCGAATTCGAGTGAGAAAACGTCGGCGCTGTTCATCCGAGACCTGTGGTTTTTCGACGTCGTTCAGCCGTCTCTAAGTAGTGTCATGACTTCAGGGTTTCTCTCACCTCGAACTGTCATAACAGCTAAGTATTTTCAATCAAGGGCTTAGTACAAACCCTGCGCGCATTTCCCGCGCAGACCCGCGCGTTTCGCAGGTGGCTGTAAACATTGCGACGGCGCGGAAAACGACAGTCATGCGCCCGCGTTCCCCGGGTCCGGACCAGATGTGTCAGGGCGGGACCATGCGGAGCGCGCGGCCATCTGCGTGGAAGTTTCGCACGGACGCAACGGGGGCCGGCGCAGTCGTCGCCGCGGCCCGACGTCGGACACCGATGCTGTCGCCAGGCACGGATTGGCTCGGCGCGGTAGTTAGTCTGAGAACGCCGTCGGCGCCTCCAGGGATCGTCCGATCATGGCGTGCACCACGGTGGCGGCGCGGCCGATCGGCGGCGGTTTTATCTAACTACTGAGGTTTGCGGCAGAGTATATTGCGCGCCCGGCGGGTCGCGCGCCGCCGCCGCCGCAGGGATTCGCAGTCCATTTGTATTTAGTGTCACGAGGCTGCCATTTCTCCCACCTCCAGCCGCAATTCCCCTAAATCTTTCTCCCGACTGAATTTACTACAAACCCTGCCTACTATTTCGGCCCGCAATTGCGGCAAACTGCAAGCGCCTGTAAACATGAGTCCCCACCTCGTGGGGTTCGCTTGAAATGTCCGTGCGCGATCGCGTCGCTATCTATCTCGGAAAACGTTCGCGGTCGCGCGCTCTTGTGCTCGCCTGTTCCGTGTCCATTTTGTGCGTTTCGGGGTGCACCGAAGGCGCGCGGCGCGACCTGCGCGAGGAATTTTCCACGGATTTGACGATCACCGGTGCCGCCCCGACGTCTGCCACGCACGGTCTGAGTGCCGGTACATACCTCGTCGAGGCGCGCGAACACGAGATCGACGTCCGCCTCATGGTGGATGCCGGTGGAAAACACTCCGACCTCGAGGACCAAGTGCCGCGCCACGGCGTGATCCACCAGATTGTTAGTCTGCCGGCTCCCGGCGAGTTGCGCGTGCAGGTGCGCAGCAGCGATCACCGCTCCAAGCTAGGCCGTGTTCACCTGCGCATCGTGCGCTTCACGCGCGCCGCCAACGATCCGCCGGGCACGCTCGAGCTCGGCTTCGCCGCCAGCGCTGCGGCCGGCGAGTTTACCGCTGTCGCGACACCGGAGTCATGGGCGCGCGCCGCGGACAAGCTGCACGAGGCCGTCGCGTTTTTCGACGCGGCGCACGCCGGCGCGGAGCGCGCGCAGGCGGCCTACTCGCTCGCGAACGTGCAATACGCCGCGCGCGACGAATGGGCCGCGGCGGTTCGCGCCACGGAGATCGCCACCGACGCATACCGCGACATCGACGACGCCGCAGGCGTTCACAACGCGGAGACGGTGCGCGCCGCCGCCGAGATCGAGCTCGCCGCGGGCATGAACGCGGGCACGCAGCGCGCCGAGCAACAGGCGCTGTATGCAGGCGCGGATCGTCGCCTCGAGGCCGCGGCGACCTACTTCGCGGAGCACGGGCTGCGCATCCGCGCGGAGTACGCCGTCAACATGCGCGCGGTGCGCGCAGTGAACATCGGCGACTACGTCGCGGGCGAACAGTTTCTGACGCAGGCGGTGCAGATGGCGCGTGCGAATGGCGATGCGTCCGAGGAGGCGCGATCGCTTGGCAATCTGGCCGCAATCCACACCTTCCGAGGCCAGATTGCCCAGGCCGCGCAGGAGTACGCCGCCCTGCAGCCGTTGGTGGACCGCGACACGCAGCCGTACGAGTACGCCGTGCTGCTCGGAAATTTCGGCTTCAATCTCATCGCCCTGGGCGATTTCGACCGCGCGCTGGCGCTGCAGAGCGAGGCGCTCGATCTGTATACCAAGGTCGGCGACGAAGACGAGCGCGCTGCAGCCCTGTCGGCGATCGGCAGCCTTTACCTGCGCATGGGCGACGCGGAGCGGGCTCTCGAGACGCTGCGCGCGGCGATCGTCGCGCAGGAGCGCGTCTCGGACGCGGTCGGCCGTGCGAGCACGCTGCGCGTGGCGGGCAATGCCGCCGCCGCGCTCGGCCAGCACGCGACGGCACTGACGTATCTGCGCCAGTCCGCCAGCATCGATTCGAACCCACACGGCGTGGCCCGGACCAGCGTCCTGATCGCCGGCGAATTGCGCGCGGTGGGAAATCTGGCCGAGGCCGAGGCCGCGCTGACCAAGCCGCTGGCGTCCACGAATGCGCTCACGCGCGCCAGCGCGCTCGAGGAGCGCGCGCGGCTGCGAATCGCGCGACACCAGAAGGCGCCGGCCATCGAAGACCTGCGCGCGGCCGATCGCCAGTACGCAGAGCTCGGCCTCGAATTCAATCGCATCGACACCAACACCGCGCTGTCGCAGGCGCTGCTCTCTTCCGGCGACGCGACCGGCGCATCGGCAGCGGCGGACGAGGCGATTTCGATCGTCAGCCGCATTCGCGTTAAATCGGGCAATCCCGAATGGCGTGCGCGTTTCCTGTCCGCGCGCTACTCGCCCTATGAGGCGCGGATTGCCGCAGATTTCGCCGCCGCCAAGGATGGCGATGCCGAGGCTGCGTGGCACGGATTCCGGACCGCCGAGCAGGTACGCGCCCAGTCGCTCGCCGATGAGCTCGCGGTCGGTCCGAGCGACGCGGTCCGGGTCGACCCGGTCGATGCGGAACTGCGCGCGCGGCTGACATCCCAGCAGATGCGGCTCGAGTCGCGTATGCAGACTCAGGACGCGGTCGACGCGGCCACGGCGGCGTTGCGCGAATCGATGGAACAGACGCGCGCGCAGATCGATCTCAATCGCCTGCGGCGGCAGGGCGTCGAGGCGAGGACGAAATCTCTGCCCGACTCGCTGGAACAGATGCAGCAGAAGCTGCCCGCCGATGCGGCAGTGCTGGCGTATTTCGTCGGCGACGAGGCCGGTCACGCATGGCTGCTGACGCGCCGCACTCTGCGCCACCTGGCACTGCCGCCGCGCGCCGCGCTGGAGCGCGCCGTCGTCGCCGCCATCGGCGAGCATCGCGCGGGGAAGATCGGCAGCAGCGCCGACCGCCAGCTCGGCGCGACGTTGTTAGGGCGGCTGCTCGACGGTGTCACCGAGAAACGCATCCTGCTGCTGGCGGACGGTCCGCTGAACAGCGTACCGTTCGCGGCTCTGCAGATTCCGGGCGGCGGCGGCGAGCTGGTCGTCGATCGCTTCGTGCTCGGATACGCTCCGTCCCTTGCCCTCGCCCTGCAGGGTCGGCAGCCCAGCGGCGCGCGCGGTACGCGCGTCGCAGTCGTGTCCGATCCGGTGTACGCGGCGGACGACCGCCGGCTGCACCTCGCGGGCGGCGACGTGGGAACTTTCCGAGGTCCGGCGCAGCCTTCACCTAACAACCTCACACGCCTGCCCTACTCGGCGCTCGAGGCGAGCGCCGTCACCAAGGCGCTCGGCTCCGATGACACGATCGAGCTCGCGGGCTTTTCCGCCACCACCCAGCGCGTGCTGGAATTGCCGTCGGGCGAGCTGTCGGTGCTGCACTTCGCGACGCATGCACAGGCGCGGCGCGACTCTCCAGAACAGTCCGCGCTCTATCTGAGCGAATACGCCAGCGACGGGGCGCGGCTCGCGGACAGCCGGCTGACCGCGAGCGAAATCAGGCGCAGCGGACTGCGCGCCGACGTGGTGGTGCTGTCAGGCTGCGCAACCGGCGACGGCGGAGAACTGCGCGGCGAAGGTGTGCTCGGCCTCACATACGGATTCCTCGCGAATGGTTCGCATTCGGTGGTCGCGTCGCTGTGGCCCATTGAAGACGCCTCGACGGCGCGCTTCATGAATGAGTTCTACATGGCCTATCGCGCATCCGGGCGCACTGCCGAAGCATTGCGTGTCGCGCAGATGCGCACCCGTGCCAGCACCGTATCCGCCGTGTGGTCGAGTTTTGTAGTGCGGGCTAACGAGTTTCCGTGACGCCCGTGCAATTGCTTGGGTCAAGGGCTTGCAACGTTCAGGAGGCAATCATGTTCGGAAAATCATCCACAAGACCATCCAGTCGTGGACCACGTTCGGGGAAATCGGTATTCGCGGCAGCGCTGCTATGCGCCACCGCGCTGGTCACGGCACAGGAAGCCGTGGCCCCCGATACGACGCTGTCGGGCTGGCTGGGATATGAATTCACCGTCGCTTCATCCACCGTCGGCGATCACATGCCGGTCGGCGGCAAGCTGACGTTCGTCTACGACCGGTCAGACACCGTCGTGCGCATCTGTACTCGCACGGCGTCGAGCCAGCGTGGTCCGTGGAATATGGATTTCAAAGTTCCATGCGGAGTCACGATGACGTACACACGCGGCACGCGCTATTGCACGCTCGACGACGTCAAGGCGGGCAACGCTGAAGTGCTGTCTGCGTGCCATCGTCTGCGGTCGCGCGACGTCGCCATGCATCCGTCCCGCGTGAGGGGCGCGGTCGAGTTGAACGACATGATCGCGTTCCTTGTCGTCGGCGACGACGGCAAGAAGATGATGTCGATCCTCGTCGACTCGCCCGCGCGTGTCACCGACAACGGGTCCATCGTCATCAAATGAGGTCACGCCCGCGCGCGCGACCTCATGCCGGTGGATTGCTGCCCTGGGCCGCAACATCGCTCGGTGTGTCGCTCTCGTTCGCGGGTGCCCCCAATCTTTGCGGGAGCAGCGGTGCATGGTCGGCAGGTGCCGATCGTGCGCCGCCCGCGGTTTCCGCCTATCTGAATTCCCTCGGCAACGCGCGGTTCGACATGCGCGCCGCATGCGCGCATTGGGCCGGCACCTTCTCGAAGCGCCACCGTTCGGTCGCGAACCTGCCGCCGACCTCCGAGCCGGTACCGCCACAGTTTGTCTTGTTTCCCGGAACCGGCCTCGACCAGCGGCGGTTGGCCGACTGGCTGAAGCGCTCTGGGTACGTACGCGGCCTCGAGACCGCGCGCCACTTCGTCGTGGCTTCTTTCTCGAAGCACATTTCCACTGAGCGACTGCGCAGGCTGCTCGAAGCCCCCGAGATCGAGTACGCCGAGCCGGATTGCGATGGACCGGATTTTCTGACGACCTCGACGGAGCCGCAACTCGGCGAACAGGAGGACCGGAGTTGCTGGCTACGCGCGGCTCGCACGTCGTTCCCGAACGACCCGTGCATGGACGATCTGTGGGGCCATCAGAAGATCGGTTGGGACTCGAGCGTCGCCGCGCACTCCTTGCCGCGGCTGGTTGCGGTACTCGACTCCGGAATCGACGCGGCGCACGAGGACCTGGCGCGCAATATCCAGTTGCGGCTCGACCCGCTCGAGGTGCCCCGCTCGCTCGGCCAGCGACTCAACGCGCGCTGTGCCACCAGCGGCCGCTGCTATCCACACGGGACCGAGATGGCCGGCACCATCGGCGGCCGCATGGATAACGGCATCGGCATCGTGGGCGTCGCGCCCAACAGCCACCTGCTGCCGGTGGTCATCGGCCGCGTCGAAAGCGGCCTGCTTTCGCGCCTTTCGACCATCGCCGAGGGCATCGATTCAGCCGTGTTCAACGAGGCCGACGTCATCAACATCAGCGCTAAATGGCCCGTCGACAGCCGCGCCATTTCGGAGTCGATCCGCGCGGCGGTGGGCGAAAACGGCGGAACGCGGCGTCTCATCGTCACCGGTTATGCCACCAGCCTGGATTTCGACGACAGCGTTCGGGAGTACTTCCCCTCCCAGTATCGCTGCCTGTCGGGGGTGCTGGCGGCCGTTCCCGCCGACATGCGAGGACAGAATCTGTTCAAACCCACGACCCGTCCAAATGCGAACGACGGCCGAATTCAGGCACCCGGCGTGGACATCGTCGTGACAACGAACGAGAATTCGGAGCGAGGCTACGCCCTGTCCGAGGCCGCCGGCGCATCGAGCGCCGCGGCCTACGTTTCGGGCGTCGTGGCTCTCGTCTGGGGCAGCCCGCCGCTCGACACATGCGACGCCCAGCAGATAAAACGATTGCTGTTCTGCAGGAGCAAGACCAGCAACTCAACCCGGTACCCATGGATCCATGTCGAATTCCTGCGTGAGCTCGCGAATATCGATCCCGACGCGGACTGCCGTGCTGCGATGGACGCACTCGGCTGCGACTAACTTCTCGCCGGGTCACGCCGCGCCATGAGCACCGTGCCGGCAGTCGACGAGATCGAACGCATCGTCGCCGCCGCGCTCACCGGCAATCGACGCGCCGAATCGGAGATGCTGACGGCGCTGCGGCCCGGTGTGCTCTCGGTGCTGAGGTTCGGCGCCTTCCACCGCTGGATCGATGCCGAGGATCTCACCCAGGAAACGCTGCAGATCGTCGTCGAGCGCGTGCGTGCGCGCACCATAGACGATCCGCGCAAGGTGTTCGCATTCGCCGCCGCCACGGCGCGCAATCTCGCATTGAATGCGGCGCGCAAGATGCTGCGTCATCAAACCGTCGTCGATTCGGATCTCGTCGACGAGCTCGCGCAGAACCTCGAGATGGAGCAGAGCGATTTCAACGACGCCGACGACCGTCAGCTCGCGCAAGCCATCGCGGCGCTGCTCGAAGAGCTGCCTACCGAACGCGATCGCCAGCTGCTCATGCGCTTCTATCTAGATGGGACTGACAAACAAGTTCTGTGCCAGGAGCTCGGGCTTTCCCCTAAGCATTTTGATCGTGTGCTCATGCGTGCGCGCAGCAGATTGCGCACTATCATCGAGCGGCGCGCGCCGCACCTGGCTCTGGTGCCACGCATCACGGCGATTTTGCTGCCGGTCGCGATGTCTTTCGCATTTTGGGTGAGACATTTTGCCTCCTGGTGACACAAGTCACTCATGAAGTCTTTATCTCGCCAGTCGTTCGATGAACAGACACGGCTCGTCTCGCGTTATGTCGCGGGCGATTTGTCGCGCTCGGAACGCGCGGAGTTCGAAGCGTGGCTGGTCGCCTCGCCCGAGCTCGCCGCCGAGGTGGAGATGGAGCGCCGGCTGCGCCGTGGAATCGTGAGTGCCGCGCGTCGCGGCTGGATTCAGCGCGAAGCGCCGGTGGCAATACGCGAGCGTCCGTGGCGCATCGCTGCCGTCGCCGCGGGCATGTGCCTCGCCGTGACTTTGAGTCTGGCGCTCGGTCTGCCACGCGGAAACGATCAAGAGGCCGTGAGTGCGTCGACGCGCGCCAAGCCATCGTCTCAGCCGCTCACCGCGCGCCTGAACGCGATGCGCGGTGCCGCGAATGCGCCGGACATCTCGATGTCGCTCGCCGCGCTGCCGTCGGCACTGGTCGTCGAGCCGAACGTCGTGCTGCTCACGTGCGTGGACGGCTCGCTGCAGTTCGACTGCGAGGGTGGCGCAGCGCCGCAGACCTCGCAGTACGCGGAATACGAGCTCGATATCGTGAATCGTCGTGGCGATACCCTCGCCTGGCGTTCGCCGCGCCAGTCTCCGATGGCTCGGACGGAGCTGTCGTTCACGCTGCATGATCCGGCGCGTCTCCAAGCCGGCGACTATGAAGTGATCGTGCGCGGTCTTGCGACGGATCACGCGGAAGTGGTCGGCCGCTACTGGCTGCGCGTCGAATAGTCAGGGTGTTTTCAGGGGCTGCGCCCCACGTCGGAAAACGTCGTCGAGGCGACGACGTCCGAGAGACAAATTAACTCAGGTACTTTTTGATTCTGGCATGCAGCGGCGAGTGCCGCGGGAAGTGCGCGCGCAGATATTCCATCTGATCGGCGAGCACGCGCCGGCCCTTCAGGAAAATGTACTCCGCGTAGGTCGGCGTGAACGGCACCGCGGTCAGCTGCATCTTCGCCTGCTCGGGCGTGCGCGAAGCCTTCAAGTTGTTACAGCGGCGGCAAGCCGCAACGACGTTAGTCCACACGTCACGCCCGCCCTGACTGAACGGCCGGATGTGATCGCGCGACAATTCGCGCACCGCAAACCGCTGCGCGCAGTACATGCAAAAATGCGCGTCGCGGCGGAACAGCGTTTGATTGTTCAATGGCGGCACGTAGTCCTGGCGCGTATTGCCTGGATTGCCAGTGTGACCGACGGTTGCGACGATGGAATTCACTTCCAGCACCGTGCGAAATCCAGTGCGAGCACTCACGCCGCCATACAGCTTGAACAGCGGGCTGCCCACCGTGTATGCAACCTGCTCCTGGTGATAGAGCCGCGCGGCTTCCTTGTAGTCGATCCATTCGAGCGGCATGCCCGACACGTCCGTACGCAAGACGAGTTGGGAGAGCGCGCGAGTGCCGCCGCTCGCGACGATGCGAAGATCGGATGCGTCCCCGCGATCCGCTTTTTCCAGATCGATGCCCAACATGGAGCATGTAAGATACGCGAGCCGTGTGCGAGAATTCAATGTCGCAACACATTCATTTAACTAGGGAAAACAAGGCCTTTGGGCTCACAGCCATCGGCCAGCCGGGGAGTCAAGCCAAATGCCGATCACGATCGGCGCGCTCAGAGAGAGTGCGCCCGGTGAAAATCGCGTCAGCCTAGTACCGGAAGTGGTCGACAAATTCGTCGCCGCCGGCGCGCGGATACTGCTCGAGCCGGGCGCGGGAACGCGCGCGCAATTCCCCGACGCGCTCTACAAAAAGGGCGAATGGGCCGGTAGTTCGGCGGCCGTGCTGGCCCAGGCGGACGTGTTGCTCACGGTGGCCCCGCTGACGGTGGAGCAGATCGGCCAACTGAAGCCCGGCGCGGTAGTGGTCGGATTCCTGCAGCCGCATGCGCGTCAGGCGGAAGTGAAGGCCCTCCGCGACCGCAAGATCACCAGCTTCGCCGTCGAGCTGATTCCGCGCATCTCGCGCGCGCAGTCGATGGACGGTCTGTCGTCCCAGGCCTCGCTGGCCGGCTAC
Organism: Pseudomonadota bacterium; assembly: GCA_043747875.1. Classification (GTDB taxonomy): domain Bacteria; phylum Pseudomonadota; class Gammaproteobacteria; order Steroidobacterales; family Steroidobacteraceae; genus CADEED01. The sequence goes on from JAYTOI010000122.1 coordinate 72,315, forward strand.
AAGGCAGTCCTGATCGCGGCCAACAACCTCGAGAAGTTCATGCCCATGCTGACCACGGCCGCCGGCACCATCCGCCCCTCGCAGGCGCTGATCATCGGCGCCGGCGTCGCCGGCTTGCAGGCCATTGCGACGGCCCGCCGCCTGGGCGCGGTGGTCGAGGCGTATGACGTCCGTAGCGCGACCCGCGAACAGGTGAAATCGCTCGGCGCGAAGTTTGTCGAGACCGGCGTCAGCGCCGATGGCGCGGGCGGCTATGCGCGCGAGCTCACGGCCGAAGAGAAAGCCAAACAGCAGGAAGCGCTCGATGCACGCATCGCCGCCGCGGATGCCGTCATCGCCACCGCCGCCGTGCCCGGCCGCAAGGCGCCGGTGATCATCTCGAAGGCGGCGGTCGAGCGGATGCGTGCCGGCTCGGTCATCGTCGACATCGCGGCCGAGCAGGGTGGCAACTGCGAGCTCACCAAGGCAGGCGAAACCGTCATCCACCAGGGCGTGAAGATCTTCGGGCCGGTGAACCTCGCCGGCACGCTGGCCTACAACGCCAGCGAAATGTACGCGCGCAACTTGCTCAATTTCCTCAAACCGGCGATCGACAAGTCCGGCGAGCTCAAGATCGACTGGGCCGATGAAGTATTCGCCGGCGCCGTGCTCACGCACGACGGCGCGATCAAACACGAAGCCACCCGCAAAGCGGTGGAAGGCTAAGCACACATGACCGGTATCGTCGCTCTCTACATCTTCATGCTCGCGGCCTTCACCGGCTACGAGATCATCGCCAAAGTGCCGGTGATCCTGCACACCCCGCTCATGTCGGGATCCAACTTCGTGCACGGCATCGTGCTCGTCGGCGCCATGGTCGCGCTCGGCGGCGCGACGACGACGCTCGACAAGACCATCGGCTTCATCGGCGTGCTGCTCGCCGCGGGCAACGCGGTCGGCGGCTACGTCGTCACCGAGCGCATGCTCGAGATGTTCAAGTCTTCCGGCGCGAAGAGGAAGTCCGGAGGCGGTCACTAATGGACGAGGTCATGCAAACACAGGGAGTCGCCTCGCGATTCCTGGTCATCGACATCAGCTACTTCCTCACCGCATGCCTGTTCATCCTGGGCCTGAAGCGCATGAGCTCGCCCGTGACGGCGCGCAGCGGCATCGTCTGGGCCGGCGCGGGCATGGCCGTCGCCACGCTGGTCTCGTTCCTGTATCCGGGAATGAGCAATTTCGAGCTCATCATCGCGGCCATTGTCGTCGGCACCATCGTCGCGTGGTGGAGCGGCAAGAAGGTCGCGATGACCGACATGCCGCAGATGATCGCGCTGTACAACGGCATGGGCGGCGGCGCGGCCGCGGCCATCGCCGCAGTGGAGCTGTATCGGGCGGCATACGCCAACGTGGCGCATCAGCCCGTGAATCACAGCACCGTGGTCATGACGCTGGCCGTCATCGGCGGCATCATCGGCGCGATCTCCTTCAGCGGTAGTTTGATCGCCTGGGCCAAGCTGCAGGGCGTGTTGAACAAGACCGTGCGCTTCGGCGGCCAGAAGCTCGTCAACGGCCTGCTGTTCCTGGGCTCGCTCGCGGTCGGCGTCATCGTGGTCCTGCACCACGGTTCGGATCCGCTGCACGTATCGCTGATCTTCGCGCTCGCGCTGCTGTTCGGCATCGCGATGACGCTGCCCATCGGCGGCGCCGACATGCCCGTCGTCATCTCGTTGTACAACGCGCTCACCGGCCTCGCGGTCGCGTTCGAGGGCTTCGTGCTCAACAACGCCGCGATGATCATCGCGGGCACGGTCGTGGGCTCCGCCGGTACGCTGCTCACGCAGCTCATGGCCAAGGCCATGAACCGCTCGCTGGCCAACGTGTTGTTCTCGGACTTCGGTTCGGGCGGCGGCGGCACCGCCACCGCGGTCTCAGGCTCGATGAAGCCCATCGAAGCCTCCGACGTCGGCGTCATGATGGCGTTCGCGTCGAAGGTGATCGTGGTGCCGGGCTACGGCATGGCCGTCGCGCAGGCGCAGCACAAGGTGTGGGAGCTGTGCCAGTTGCTCATCGATCGCGGCGTGCAGGTGAAGTTCGCCATCCATCCGGTAGCGGGCCGCATGCCCGGCCACATGAACGTGCTGCTGGCCGAAGCCGGCGTGCCCTACGACCTCATCGCCGACCTCGACGAGATCAACGCCGAGTTCGAGACGGCCGACGTCGCGCTGATCATCGGCGCGAACGACGTGGTGAACCCGGTCGCGCGCACCGACAAGTCGTCGCCTATCTACGGCATGCCGATCCTCAACGCCGACAAGGCGAAGAACGTCATCGTCATCAAGCGCGGTCAGGGCGCGGGCTTCTCGGGCATCGAGAACGCGCTGTTCTTCCTCGACAACACGCGCATGTTGTACGGCGACGGCCAGAAGGCCGCGGCGGAGCTGGTCAACGCCATCAAGGCGGCGGGCTAGCAGTAACTGATGCGCTCCTGTGACACGAGCACCGCTATGGGCGAAGCCGCTCTAACGGGGACGAAATGGAGTAGTTGACGCGGCTACTCGCCCAGCGAGGCTGTGCCGGTTGTGCGATTCGAGCATGCGCTGAATACCAAAACGTGCAGCTGGATTCGACACAGTGGGTCCAAGGATGATGCGGTCAATAACGTGGTCTAACGACAACTCGTTGGCTGTCACCCCTTCAATTGGCTCGATCTTGAGCTTGAGTCGTGGCTCAACGCCGTTCCTCCCTACTGAGTATCCGAGCATCGAGTCGAGCGCCTTGGCTGCATCTCGTTCGCGCAAATACACCATGCGCCATTCTTTCTCTTCGGAAAAACCGCTGTGTTTGGTGAAAAGTGCGAATAGTTTGATCCTCTCGAAGAGTGCTTCGGCGGCCGCAGGCAATTCGTCATCGCCGAGTTGGGCTTCTTTCACCAACGTTGCGAACTGCACCATCTTGCTATCTACCCACTGGCGCCTCTTTTCAGCGGATCCGTAGTGCACATTTGCCAAAATGATGGGCGAATTGCCTAGCGCGTCGAACTTTGCAGTGTTCAGTACGATGGCAGCACCGTTACCATTACCGCCGTATCCTCGCCACATTGAGAGAAGCCCGTCGGAATCACTTGGCTCATGTTCTGAAAAGCAGAATACGTAAACGTCGAACGCATGCCGTGTATTGAACTGATGGAAACAGGCTTCAAAACTGTCTCTCAGCACTTTGTGTCGAAACGCAGTGCCAGTAGCACCTTTGACCGCTTCGTTGTTAACGAACGCCCAACGGCCCTCGAGAATTCCGAATCGTAGTTCTTCGATGTCGTTCATGAACAGCGGGTTTGAAAGCCATAGCTCATTGTTCGCGACAATTCGCTCTAGCGTCTCGATCGAGGTGTAATGAGCCAGCAACGGGCGTTTAGCCGGAAACGTGCCGGCCCTGTCGACATCTGACCAAAGAGGTTCCAGTAAACTGAATACCTTGTTGCGTATGTCCATCTAGTGTTCGCGATGCTTCGCGAACGACATCTTGTCGAGCACGCCCAACAACACGGCGGACACCACGAACGTCATGTGCAGGATCACGTACCACATGATCTGATCGTTCGTGAGCGCCTTCTCGCCCTTTTCGCCGACCTGCATGAAGATGCGCAACAAATGGATCGAGGAGATTGCGACGATGCTGGCCGCAACCTTGAGCTTGAGCGTTCCGGCGTCCAGCTTGCCGAAGCCCAGGGTGTCCGTACCTTTCGTGTCGATGCTCGAAACAAAATTTTCGTAGCCGGAAAACATCACCATGACGATGAGACTGCCCACCAGCGCAATGTCGATCATGGCCAATACCACGAGGACCAGCTGCGATTCGTCCATCGAAAAGATGTGACCGAATACCAGGAAGGCCTCCTGGAAGAACTTGATGCCGAGCGCGATCAGGCCCAGCGACAGGCCGAGGAAAATAGGCGCGAGTATCCAACGTGAAGCAAACAGCAGCTTCTCGATGAATAGTTCCAGCTTGGATCCCACGGATGCGCTCCTTGATAGTCGAGGCGCGCGTATTGTAGCCGCAGAAACCCGCTTGGTAGTCTGCGCGCCCCGCTTCGGAGGTTTCCCATGAATGTGCGCCGAGATCTCGTGGTCGCCGCCGTAGCGGCCGCCGTCACGCTGGCCTGTACCACTCTGGCCGATTCGCCGTCGAAGCCGCTTGATTCGAAGGCCTGGAACTGGAGCGATTTCACGGCGCAGAAGACGCCCGTGGGCGAGCGCCGCGACGTGGTGCAGCTGCCCACGCGGACGCTGGACGAGCTCGAGATGCACATCACCACGCTCAATGCGCACACCGCCTCGCACCCGCCGCATACGCATCCCAACGAGGAGATGATCATCCTCAAGGAAGGCACGGTGCAGGCGCACGTCAACGGCAAGGAGATCGTGGTGCAGGCCGGCGGGGTGTTGTTCTTCGCGTCGATGCAGCCGCATGCGTTGCAGAACATCGGCGATACGCCGGCGACGTACTACGTGGTCAACTGGGCGACCCCGGCGGGCAAGAAGCGGATTCCCAGGACGCCGGAACGCTCGACCGCGCAGTAGTTAGCTACTGACGTCGTTCCTGACGCTGGCGCCGGCGTTCGAGCATGCGCTGCCGTTCTTCCGGCGATGCATTCCGCCAACGCTCGCGCAGCCGTTGCCGCTGCTCCGGCGTGAGCTTCTTGAAGCGGTGGTAACCGTCGCGCACCCGCGCCTGCTGATCGGGCGGCAGCTCGCGATACCGGTTCCAGCGGCGGCGCGCCAGCTCGCGCTGCTCGGGCGTGAGGTTTTTCCAGCGGTCGAAGCGTGTCTGCGCGCGCGTCCGTTGCTCGGGCGTCATCGCCAGCCAGCGGCGCGTGCCGCGCACCAGGCGCTGCTGCTGTGCGGGTGGCAGGGAGTCCCATCGGCCGCTGAAGCGCGCCAGTGCGCGCTGCTCCTCGACGCTCAGGCTGTTCCACGTGGTCGGCGCATTCGTCGCCAGCGACGAATCCCGCTCGACGGGCTCGTCGGCCCGCGCGCGCGTCGGCAGCGCGCCCATCAGGCCCACCGCGCCCAATGCCCCGAGGGACGCGAACGCGGCCCGTCGCGAGAGCGTGGAGCTCGAGCCGCGCAGCTTCGCATCATTCATGTGGTTGCTCTGCTTTTGCGGGCGGCTGCGGCTGCGGCTGCTTCGGTTCCTTCGCGACCTTGTCGATGTCCGTGTTCGCCAGGAAATCCGAAAAGTCATCGTCCTGCGATTCGTCGTTGACCTCGTCGATGCCGCCGAGGAATTCCAGCAGATCCTCGTCCGCATCGGGTTTCTTGGGGTCGCTCATGATTCCATCTCGCCCGCGGCCCATTCGTAGAACTCCAGGTCTTCGCCGTCATCCACGAAATCCGGCGCATCCGCGTCGGCGAGCAGCTCAGCGTCGTCGACCGCGCTCTCCTGCACGGCCGTGTCCGGCACCACCGGCGGGCGGTTCAACATCACCACCGCCAATATCGCGGCGGCCGTAGCGCCGATCGGCAGCGCCACGGACCACCAGACGCGCGCCGGTTTCGCGCCGCGCACCAGGGCCGCATGACGGGCCTGCGTCAGCCGCGACAGCGTGCGCCCGTCGAGGCGAGTCGTGCTCTCCTCGAGCAATGCGCGGGTCCGCGCTTCGAATGGAGTGGGGTCGTTCATGCATTGTCCTTCAGATCACGGGCCTTCAGATCACTTCGCCCAGTTTCGCGCGCAGCGATTCCAGCGCGCGGAAATAATGCGTCTTCACGCTGCCCTCGGAGCAGCCCATCGCAGTCGCCGTGCCGGCGACGTCGAGCCCCTCGAAGTTGCGCAGCAGGAACGCCTGCTGCTGTCGCGCCGGCAGATTGGCCACCGCGGTTTCCAGCACTCCCATCGCCTCGTCGATCTCCAGGCGCCGCGCCGGCGTCACGTCGGGGCTCGGTGTCTGCGCGATCGGATCGAACGCTTCGTCGTCTTCGCCGTCCCGCATCGGCAGCCACGCCATGATGCGGCCGCGCACCGTGCGCCGCCGCTGCAGGTCGCGCACGCGGTTCGCGAGGATGCGATAGAACAGCGGACGCCATTCCTCGGCGGGACGCGCCGCGTACGACTGCACCAGCTTCATCATCGCGTCCTGCACCGCGTCGAGCGCGTCGTCGTCGTTGCGCAGGCCGAGCAGCGCGATCTTGAACGCGCGTTTCTCGACGCTCTGCAGAAATTGATCGAGGGCGCGGCTCGTCGTCATTGATTCCCGATCTCGACTCCGCTCGACCCCAAAATCGGAGCTGTGATCGGGCGTGTTATAAACGCCGGCAAGCGTAACAAACGCGGTCATACGAGATAAAACGCTGTTGCGCGCGGATCGTTGACCGGGTTCCTCGCACATTGCGATACCGTGAATCAGGAACTTACGAACACTCTCGCAAGAGCAGTGTCACGTGTTCGTAATGAGGTAAACGCGGAAGGCGCCGCGCTTTCTGTAACTCGTTGTTTTCGCTCGATCCGCTCACATGTGCTCACGATTCGATCAGCCAAACGAGAAACTGCAAAAACACAGCGTTTTTGTAAGTTTCAACCGACACCATCCACAGACTTATCCACACGCACTGTGGACAACCCGAGACGTGACGTCTTGACGACGCCGGTCATTTTGCGCATTGCGCTGGATACGCCCCTGCGCCGTCTGTTCGACTACCTGCCGCCACGCACCACGACCCATGAAGCGCGGGTCGGCGCGCGTGTCCGGGTGCCGTTTGGCCGACAGCGGCTCGTCGGAGTGGTGCATTCGTTCGCGGCGCGCTCGGAGTTGCCGCGCGAAAAGCTCAAGGCCGTGCTCGAAGTGATCGACGCCGATCCGGTCATCGACGGCTCGGTGCTCGGGCTGCTCGAGTTTGCCGCGCAGTATTACCACCACCCGCTCGGCGCAGTGATCGCCGCGGCGCTGCCCAAGCTCGCGCGCACCGGCGCGCCCGTGCGTGCGCTGACCGAGCGCTGGCTCATGACCGCCGTCGGACGCGCGGCGCTCGCGGCCGGCGAGCTCACGCGTGCGCGCAAGCAGATCGCGGTGCTCGAAGCGCTGGGCGCGGATGGCGCTTCGGCCGATGCGCTGGCGCAGCAGTTCGAGGACTGGCGTCCAGCGATGCGCGCGTTGGCCGCACGCGGCTTCGTCTCCTCGGCACTGATTGCCGACGAGCCGCCCGCCGCGCCGGCCGATGCGCCGCTGCTGCGTGGCACGGGACCGGCGTTGAGCGAGGAGCAGGCGGTGGCGGTGACGGCCATCGACGCGGCGCACGGCGCGTTCGCACCCTTCCTGCTGTACGGCATCACCGGCAGCGGCAAGACCGAGGTCTATCTACATACCGTCGCACAAACTTTGCGCCACGGCCGCCGCGCGCTGGTGCTCGTGCCCGAGATCGGGCTCACGCCGCAGCTCGTCGGGCGGTTCCGCGAACGCTTCGACGTGCCCGTGGCCGTGCTGCATTCCGCGCTCACCGACACCGAGCGGCTCGCCGCGTGGCGTCAATGCGTGGCCGGCACCGCGCGCATCGTGCTCGGCACGCGCTCCGCCGTGTTCGCGCCGATCGCCGCGCTCGGCATCGTGATCGTCGACGAGGAGCACGACGCGTCGTTCAAACAGCACGAGAGCGGCTTTCGCTATTCCGCGCGCGACCTGGCCATCCTGCGCGCGCAGCGCGCGGGCGTGCCCATCGTGCTCGGATCCGCGACGCCGTCGCTGGAGACGCTGCACAACGTCGCCACGGGCAAGTACACGCGCCTGTCGCTGCCGCGCCGCGCCGGGCAGGCGATGCCGCCGCGCGCCGCCGTCATCGACCTGCGCGCGCATGCGGCGCGCCAGGGACTCTCGACGCCCGCGGTCGAGGCGATCCAGCGGCATCTCGCCGCGGACGGCCAGGTGCTGGTGTACATCAACCGGCGCGGCTATTCGCCCACGCTCGCCTGCTCCGCCTGCGGCTGGATCGCGCCCTGCCGCGACTGCGATGCGCGCCTCACCGTGCACCTCGGCGCCGCGCGGCTGCGCTGCCATCACTGCGGTGCCGACGCGCCGCTGCCGAAGAACTGCCCGCAGTGCGGCTACGAAGTGCGCCACGTGGGCCAGGGCACGGAGCGCGTCGAAGAGACACTCGCGGGGCTGTTCCCCGGCGTGCCGATCGCGCGGCTCGATCGCGACGTGGTGCGCAAGCGCGGCGACCTCGAAGAAGTGGTGAGCCGCGTCGCGAGCGGCGAGGCGCGCATCCTGGTCGGCACGCAGATGGTGACCAAGGGCCACGATTTCCCGAGCGTCACGCTGGTCGTCGTACTGAACGCGGATCAGGGCTTGTTCAGCGCGGACTTCCGCGCGCCCGAGCGCGTCGCGCAGACCATCATTCAGGTCGCGGGCCGCGCGGGTCGCGGCACGAAGCCCGGCGAAGTGCTGATCCAGACCGAATACCCCGAGCACCCGCTGTTGCGCAGCCTGCTCGCGGATGGCTACGACGGATTCGCGACGGTGGCGCTGGAGGAGCGGCGCGCGGCGTCCTGGCCTCCATTCGCGCACGTCGCGGCGCTGCGCGCGTCGTCGACCGAATTGCCGCGCACCGTGGAGTTCCTGCGCGCCGCGCGCCAGCTGGCGCGGCCCGGACGGGAGATACAGTTGCTGGGACCGGCACCGGCCGCCATGGCCAAACGCGCCGCGCGTTACCACGCGCAGGTGCTGGTCGAAGCACGCGAGCGGGCGCCGCTGCACCGGATGCTGGCGGCGTGGCTGCCACGCATCGAGGAACTGAAGCCGCCGCGCGACTTGCGCTGGTCGCTGGACATAGACCCGTTGGAGATTTTCTAGGGCGCCTGGCTAATGCTCCCAGCCGGTACCACGCGCGGCTTCCTCGCCCGAAGTGTCGAGCGGATCGCCGGCGCGGCGGGCAAGACCTGCGGTGCCGGTCGCGGGCAGCGTGAAACTGCGGCAGTAGCCCCGCCCCGGGGTCTTGAACGTGAGACCGATGCGCACCGCGCCATCCTGCGGCTGATTGCTTGCGCGCTGTTGGTCGAGCGCGTCCGCCAGCGCGCCATCAGCCCCTGCGCCGCTGTCGCGCGGCGCGGGCCTGGCTGGCGCCGTGGACGCGGGCTGGCGCACGCGCTGAAGTTGTAGACTGCGCGCCCGCACCGCCCGCGGTTTCTTGGAGTCTGCGCTTGTCCGCATCCCTGCCCGCCGATTCGCCGAGCCTCTCGCCACTGACGCGCGCGGATTGCGCAGCCGTCGCCTCGCTGGCGCGCACGATCTGGCTGGCGCACTACACCTCGTTCGTCTCGCGTGCGCAGATCGAATACATGCTCGAGCGGCGCTTCACCCCGGAAAATCTTGCGCGGTATATCGATGCGAACGATCGCTGGATGCACCTGCTGCGCGTGGCTGGCGAGCCCGTGGGCTACCTGGGGTACACGCTCACCGCGGCGCCCCGCGAGATGAAGCTCGAGCAGCTCTATCTACTTCCCGAGTTGCACGGCCGCGGTCTCGGCAAGCTCATGATGGCGCGGGTGGAGCGCCACGCACGCGCGCTCGACTGCGACACGCTGATGCTCCAGGTGAACAAACAGAACACGGTCGCCACGCGCATGTATTTCGCGTCGGGATTCAGCGTGCGCTCGGAAGCCGTCATCGACATCGGCAACGGATACGTCATGGACGACTACATCCTGGAGAAGCGTCTCGGCAGCGCCGTGTAACTGGCTCATATGAAGGATTGAGCCAAATCGAAAAAGTCGCCGCCGCGGGAAGAAATCGCGAGTCACCAGGGTGATTTCGCGGGCCAGTCCACTGGCGACCTGGGGTCCACAAGACCACCCAGGATGCGGTGCCCGAACCAGCGAGACCGTGGGCACCCCCTGAGCCCAGCCGCAGCGCTCAGGCCGAGTCCCGGCCGACACGAACGCGTCGGGCACCGCGTCGGTGAACACCGCGCCTCAGCAGTAAACGCATGCGCGAGGGGCACGAAAAGGCGGCGGGACCATCGGTTCCGCCGCCTGCCTATTTCACGTGATCAGCGCTGCTGAGGACGGCCGCGGTGCGCACCGGCGCTCTTGAGTTCCTCGCGGCTCAGCAGACCGTTCTGGTCCTGGTCGAGTGTCGAGAAGCGAGCGGCGAGACGCGGCATCTTCGCCTGCACCTCGTCGAGCGACAGCGATCCGTCGCTGTTGCCGTCGGCATCCTTGAAGCGCTGTTCCATCTTCTCTTTCATGTCGGCGCGCATCTGCTCGTGTCTGGTCTCGCGCGCCTGGCGCGACTCTTCCTGCGTGACATAGCCGTCCTTGTTGAGGTCGAGCTTGTCGAACCATTCGGTGGAACGCTCCGCTGCGGCGGCCGTGGCCTCGGTACGCGAAACGCGGCCGTCGCCGTCGGTGTCCGCGCGCATGTGGTCGCGCGGCGCATCGGAGCGCGGCTGGTCGCCGGCCGACGCGGCGCCCGCCAGCAGCACGGCGGCGGCCACGAGGCAGGTCGATAAAGTCTTCTTCATGGGGGAATCTCCGGTGGAAAATGAGGCCTGCGGGGTAATCAACGCAGCGATCGGCCCAAGGTTGACGCGCAGTCGAGACACGCAGGAGTGAGGAATCCCGCCGGCCGCTTGAGCTAAGATCGCGGCCGATTCATCGAGTTCCATACAGGTTCCCCCTTGAAATCCGAGCTTGAACGCCTGCTGCACGAGGCGTTGCGATCACTTGTTCCCAAGCTTTTGTCCGAAGCGCCGGATCCGGCGCAGGTCGTGGTCGAGCGCGCGCGCGATGCACAGCATGGCGACTTCCAGTCCAACATCGCGATGCGTCTCGCCAAGGCCGCGCGCAAGAATCCGCGCGAACTCGCCCAGGCGATCGTTCAGGCGCTGCCGCAGAGCGCGCTGGTCGCGGGCGCCGAAGTCGCCGGCGCGGGCTTCATCAATTTCCGGCTGGCGAAGGACGCGTGGTTCGAGGCGCTGAAAGACGTGGTCGCGCGCGGCGCCGAATACGGACGCAGCAAGGTAGGCGCCGGTCGCAAGGTGATGGTCGAATTCGTCTCGGCGAACCCGACCGGGCCGATGCACGTGGGACACGGTCGCGGCGCTGCCTACGGCGCGACGCTGTCGAACCTGCTCGAGGCCACCGGCCACTCGATCTATCGCGAGTACTACATCAACGATGCGGGCCGGCAGATCGACATCCTCGCGGTCAGCGTCTATCTACGTTACCTCGAGCTGTGCGGCGAGACCGTGGTGATGCCGTCGAACGGCTATCGCGCGGAGTACATCCTGCCCGTGGCGCGGACCCTGCACGCGCAACGCGGCGCCGCGCTCCGGCGGCCATTCGCCGAGGTCGCGCGCGGCGCTCCGCCCGACGCGAACCCTGCAGTTCCGGGCGGCGACAAGGACAAGCACATCGACGGGCTGATCGACAACGCCAGGAAGTCGTTAGGCGCGGCGGAATTCGATTCGATCGTCCTGCACGCGCGCGACGCGCTGCTGGCCGACATCCGCAACGACCTCGACGAGTTCGGCGTGCACTTCGAGCACTGGTTCTCGGAGCGCGAGCTGGCACAGTCGGGCGCGGTCACCCGCGCGCTGGACGCGCTGCGCGCCAGCGGCCGCGTTTACGAGAAAGACGGGGCGCAGTGGTTCAGATCCACCGAGTTCGGCGACGACGAAGACCGCGTCGTGGTGCGCGAGAACGGCGTGATGACCTACTTCGCCACCGACATCGCGTATCACTACGACAAGCGCCAGCGCGGGCACGATCTGCTCATCGACGTCTGGGGCGCGGACCATCACGGCTACGTGGCGCGCGTGCGCGGCGCGCTGGTCGCGCTCGGCAGCCCGGGCGAGTGCTTCGAGGTGTGCCTCATGCAGCTGGTGAGCCTGTTCCGCGGCGGCGAGAAGCTGTCGATGGGCAAGCGCGAAGGCAATTTCGTCACGCTGCGCGACCTGCGCAACGAGGTCGGCAACGATGCCTGCCGGCTGTTCTATTTGACGCACAGCCACGGCCAGGCAATGGACTTCGACCTCGAGCTCGCGAAGTCGCGCACCAACGAAAATCCGGTGTATTACATCCAGTACGCGCACGCGCGCGTGGCGTCGGTCATCAAGCAGCTCGCATCGAAGGGGCTGTCGTACGATGCCGCAGCCGCAGATCTCACGCGACTGATCAGCGCGCACGAACAGGTCGTGCTCACGACGCTATTGAAATATCCCGAAGTCATCGAACGCGGGGCGCTCGACCGCGCCCCGCACGTGCTGGTGCATTTCCTGCGCGAGCTTGCCAACGCGCTGCACACCTATTACAACGCGGAGCAGTTCATCGTCGAGGACGTCGCCCTGCGCAACGCCCGTCTCACCCTGGTGCTCGCCGTGCAGCAGGTCATCCGCAACGGCCTCACGATCCTCGGCGTCTCGGCGCCTGAGACCATGTAGCTTGGCCGCGAAGATCACCAGCCGCGATTTCAAGCGCGGGCGCTCGAACGGGCTGCGCTTCGATTTCTCGCGTTACCGCGAATTCGGTTTCGGTCTCGCGCTCGGCCTGTCGCTGTCGTTGTTCGTGCTGGTCTGGCGGAACTACCGCGAGAAGGACGCCGCGAGCACCGCCGCCGCCACGCCGAAGCCGCAGGCGCGCCCCGGTGCCGCCCGCGGCGACGCCGAAGAAGGTGCGAAGAGCTACGATTTCTACGACATGCTGCCGAACTTCGAAGTCGTGGTGCCCGAGAAGGATCGCGAGGTCTCGCGCGAGCGCGACTCCGCGCCCGCCACCATCGAGCGTCCCGGCGTGTACGTGCTGCAGGCCGGTTCGTATCGCAGGCAGGAAGAAGCGGATCGCATCCGGGCGCAGCTCAAAAAACAGGGCATCGACGCGTCGGTACAGCGCGTGTCCGTCGACGAAGACGTCTGGCATCGCGTGCGCATCGGCCCCATCAGCGACCTGGCCGATCTCAACCGCCTGCGCGCGCGGCTGCGCGCCGCCGAGTTCGACGACGCTCTCGTCATCCGGGTGGGTGAGTAGTTGGGCGGCCGGCGCGCTGCGTCGGTCGGGGCGCGCGGGCTGCTGGTCACGTTGTTAGCCGGCTGCGCGACACAGTCGCCCGCACCGAAAACCGCCGTGCCCGCACCGAAAGTCGCCGCGCCAGCGACCGCGACCGCCACGCGCACGGTGCCGGGCCCCGCGCCCACCCACCCGGGCCTCACGCTGGCCGCGGTCGGCGACACCATGCTCGGTACGGATTTTCCCGAGAACATCCTGCCGGACGACGACGGACTGTCGTTTCTCGACGCGGTGACTCCGATCCTGGCCGGGCCCGACATCGCGTTCGGCAACCTCGAGGGCGTGCTGCAGGACGGCGGCGAGCCGGTGAAGCAGTGCAAGGACAAGCGGATCTGTTTCCTGTTTCGCACCCCGACCCGCTACGCCACGTATCTGCAGCTCGCGGGATTCGACGCGATGAGCCTCGCCAACAATCACGCCCGTGATTTTGGCGAGGATGGCCGTTCGTCGAGCATGGCGGCACTCGACCGCGCCGGCATCCGGCATTCGGGACGCGAAGGCACGACCGTCAGCTGGATCGCGAACGGCCGGCGCGTGGCGCTCGCGGCATTCGCGCCCAACGTCGGCTCGAACTCGCTCAATGATCCCGACATCGCGATCGCGCTGGTCGCCGATCTCGCGGCGAAGAACGACATCGTCATCGTCTCGTTCCACGGCGGTGCGGAAGGCAGCGGCGCGGAGATCCTGCCGTTCGCGCGCGAGATATTCGCGGGCGAAGACCGCGGCAACGTGGTCGAGTTCGCGCGCGCGATGATCGACGCCGGCGCGGACCTGGTGCTCGGCCATGGCCCGCACGTCGTTCGGCCCATGGAGCTGTACCGCGACCGGCTCATCGCCTACAGCCTCGGGAATTTCGCGACGTACTACGGCATCAGCGTCGAGGGACTGCGCGGCGTCGCGCCCATCCTGCTTGCGACGCTCGACGACGACGGCAAATTCGTGTTGGGGAAGATCGTGCCGACGCGCCAGCTTCGGCCGGACGGGCCGAGCATCGATCCCGGCGACCTCGCCATCATCGTGCTGCGCACGCTGACACTGGCGGCGTTTCCGGACGGCGCGCTCGAATTCGCCGATGACGGCGCGATGACGCGCCGCCCCTGACATCGCGACCTTGCCGGGGCGGTGCCAGAGTCGCGGCCTCGTGTCGGGCGGTTTTCATGGCGAACGAGAACATCGCTGCCTGGGCTTTTCGCAGCCTGTCTATTCGCGGCTGGCGCCGTGGCAGCCGAGTGGAGCGCCGTCGACAAGACTATCTAGATCAGCTCGTCGAGGGCGGCCCGGGATCGCATCGCCGGATCGCGGAGAACATGGTCAACACCAGCTATACGAACACCGAAGTGCTCGAGGTGTAGACGGGATATCCCTAACCGAGGAAAGAGGACAGCGCTGTGTTCCGCCAAGCCGGAAAAAAGACCGATCCCCTCACTCCGATTCGTCGGTGATGTTGCGGAAGTCGACGCCGAGCGAGCGCAGCTTGCGATAGAGGTGCGTGCGCTCCATGCCCACGCGCTTCGCGAGCTGGCCCACTTTGCCGTTGCACAGCAACAGCTGTTGCTGCAGGTAGGCGCGCTCGAACTGTTCGCGCGCCTCGCGCAGCGGCAGCGCCAGCAGATCCTGCTTGACCAGCGGCTCGGCGGTCGGCGCCTGCGCCGCGAGCTCGCGCTCGATCTCTTCGAGCCGGATCTCCTCGCCGCCGCCCTGCAACAGCAGGCGCTGCACGAGGTTCTTGAGCTCGCGCACGTTGTCGG
>JAYTOI010000123.1:0-15507 GCA_043747875.1 Pseudomonadota bacterium
ATCTAGACCGAATCGGCTTCTAACTAGGCGAACGCGCTGGAGAAAACGCGTGTCGGTACGACGACGCGCGTCGGGCCGAGCACACTACAACTACTTCAGGGATTACGATCCGGCCGTGGGGAGATACGTGGAAAGCGATCCAATCGGGCTGCAAGGCGGCTTGAATCCTTACGCGTATGCCAGACAAAATCCACTGAGGGTCATCGATCCACTAGGACTCAAAGGAATGGATGACTACTTCACATGCCTCATGGCTCGAGCTCGCGGCCACGAACCGCCCAATTGTGAGGAACGGCTGTACGCGCAGGCGGATGCTGCGGCAGGAGAGCTGGTGGAATCAGTCTGCGAGTTTGTGTATGAAGGCCTCCGGTGCACAGCCATTTGCTCGCTCAAACAGGTTTTCGGCGCGGACATCGAGGAATTTGCAATTAAGGCGCACAAGGAAGCTGCGAAAAGAGCCCTCGGAAAGGTGGCCAAGGAGACTGCCAGTAAGTTCGCGAAGAATTTAATTCCGGGGTATTTTTACTATGACACCGCTGCAGATGTGTTCGGTACGGCGACCTGCACCGTCGACTGCGTGAAGCAGTAAGACGTACGAGTGCCACCCCGCAACAACTCCGGCGCATCAGACATATGGTTCGTAATGCCACTACTCGTGCTGGCATTCGCGCTAACCCTGCTTGGATATGCTTTTCGTGTTAGCAGACGAACCGGGAACCCAGTGTTCTCCATGCAGACTTTGAGTGAGCTGCGATATCACTTTGTAGCGCTTTCGGTGATTTGCCTGGCATGGCTGCTCAGTTTCCTGTTGCGTCGCCGAGCGGTTGGCAAACACAACCGCGCCTGAAGAGCCTACCCATTGCCGCGATTACCAAGGAGGAAAAATGAAGAGTCATGCACTGATTGTGGGGATTGCGGGCGTGATGGTTGCTTGCGCTTCCCAACATGCTGAAACAAACGCTGGCAACATGGAGTTGGCTAATTCCAAGTCCACTCACCGCGCACGACTGGAAATTGATACTCAGTTTCCGCCCAGCCCATTGCCTGACAAGAGCCTCCAACCGACGCGGGTGCTAGAGGTCGACGATGATGCGAGTTTTCTGCTAAATGGCGGCACGCATGCCAAGATGGACGGGATCACGTGCGATAAGAAGGGAGTCGCAAGACTTCGGCAGCTTTTTGCTGGTTCCCAATCGACTGTGATATTTGTGCCGAGCACTTCCCATACCGTTGCCCCGATTCCTGGCGAAGTATTTCTTGTTGAAGGGTCTCCGAGCGACTCAAATGAGCCGCCGCGGTCGTTTACTCGAGTTGCTGAATCTGCGCTGCTATCTGGTTGGTGTTCGCCCGACTTGCCAAGCACTTCCCACCTGTCCGATCGATATCGTGCGCTCGCCGCGTTAGCAAAAAAACTGCCGTCACGAAACTGAGGGTGATACTCCGAACAGGATGGATCGCGGCGCCTCAATTGGGCAATGGGGTAGCCGATAAGCGAAAACGCACATCGGGGGTATCAACTCTTGCCGGTACCTGCATCTCGGTCACGGACGACTCTAACTAGGCGAACGCGCTGGGGAAAACGCGTGTCGGTACGACGACGTGCGTCGGGCCGAGTACATTACAACTACTTCAGAGACTACGACCCGGCTAAAGGTGGGTACATTGAGAGCGATCCGATAGGGTTGCGTGGTGGGATCAACACGTTTGACTACGCCAATTCGCGGCCGCTTGAAAAGGTTGATACCCGGGGGCTCAACCCGGTCATTGGCGCAACGTGGGGAGGCAATGCGGGGACCGCAGTTGGCGCAGCAGTCGGTGGCCCACCAGGTGCTTTGCTTGGTCGAATCGTCGGAATAGGACTCGGCGCTGGACTCGGCTATTTAATCGCAACTTGTCACGCCAAGGATCCGGAAACCTGCCTTGAGCACTACCGAGAATGCTTGCGGATCAACTGGGGTGGCGTCATCGATCATGAAAGCGCCTGCCAGGCCTGCTACAACAGATGTGTCGGATCACCTAATAAGCAGTGGCCAGACTTTGTAATCGACGGGACTTTCGGTGACCCTGGGATAAAGGTCTCGTGCATGTATTGGACGAATTATCTTCTGATCTCGAAGTAAGCGGCGGAGCAACCCTATGGAACAAATTAATAAGCTATCGAATCGCGCATTACGCGAGCTTAATGGCTTAGCTGTGAAGATCGGACAGGCACATGACGCCGATAAAGAATCGGGCCTTCGCCTCATAACTCAGGCGGTCGCGAATGTTATGAAATTTCAAGAGCTTTTGTATCGCCGCTTCCCTGAGTTCGAATTCCACTACGATCCTGACAGGCCTCCAACAAAGTTCATGAGAGATGTAGCTGAAGGGACCAAACTGGCTGAAACACTTGCGGCGCGCGGAGAAGCAGACAAAGCGATCTCCCAATATGAGTCCGTGCGTTCCCTTGAACCGCCCCCTCTAACGTATGATCTGCTAACTAAACGGATCAAGCAGTTACGAGGTTCTCGATAGTCCACTTGCGAACTAGAAGCAACCACGTGTGACATAGGCACGCTCGAAGCGTGGCCCAATCGGGTGGCAATACACCTAAGTGTGAACGAAGGTGTTAGAGATCAGGCATCACGATAGTTAAGTGCGGCGACGCATGAACCGCATCACCGCCGCCGCCAGCAACGCCGCGCACGGCGCGAGCGCGCACGACACGGCGATGAAATGCATCGGCAACGCGCTCTCGATGAACAACCCCACCACAAGCGCCGGTAACGCCGCGATCACTCCGTGCAAGAACGGACTGTTCGCACCGAGCACACCCGCCCACACGCCCGCGAGGAACAACACTAGGCACCATGCGGATGCCGTGCGCGCATCGGTCGCGATACCCGGCATCGCAAGCAGCACGAGCAGCGCACCCGCGAGGCTGATGACGCAGCTCACCAGCAATGCGCCGGAGCGCAGGCCTCGTACGGGAGTGGGAGTGGGTGAATTCACGGAACTGGTTTGCACACGAGCACCTTGGGATCTAGAACCGCGCCGATCAGTAACTCCCCGCGCCAATGCGCGGCCACCGAGCCCGCGGAGATCTCGGCGCCGGGATTCTCGTACACCTGCGTGAGGCGCGTGTCGGCTTTTCCCTGCGCGGGTTTGCCGGCCCGCGGATCGAAGCGCAACACCTGCGTCGGCGCCTGTTTCGCGGGATCGCGCAGGTGGCCGACGAATGCCAGCAGCTTGGGATGCGCGGCGATCCACACCACGCCGTCCGCGTCCACGTTGAGATGGCCGGGCGACGTGCCTAGTGGAATCGCTTCCTCGAGCTCCAGGGCGCCGCTCACCGGCTCGCGGCGATACACGCGCAGAGATTTCCCCAGTGCCTCGCCGACATAGAGATGCGAGGTGTCGGGGCTCAGCGCGAGGCCGGCGGGGAATACCAGATCTTTCGCGACCAGCCGCGTTTCGTTGCCATCATGGAAGAAGATCGTGCCGCTGCCCTGGCGCAGCAGGAATTCACGCAGGTGACGATCCGGTGCGGCGGTGTCGTTCACGAGGTAGAACTGCTTCGGTCCGGTGGCCACAACCGCACTCGGATGAGAAAACGCGGCGTCGCGGATGGTGGCATCCGGAACGAACAGTCCGCCGCGGTCTTCGAGGATCTCGACCGTGTACGTGCCGTCGGGCTGGTGCGAGAGGGCGAACAGCCGCGCGGGCCCGTCCGGCGGCTTGAACAGCGCGAGCCCGCGCGGCCGGAAGTCCGGCGGATCGAAGGCGAGGGCGGCGCGCGGCGCGGGTTCCGCGAGGTTGAGGTCGAGCAGCATCACGCTGCCCGCCTGCGTTTCACCCGGATTGACTTTGGGACGCAGTGATAGATAGGCAATGCCGGTTTGCGGGTCGATCTGGATATCCTCGCTGCTGCCGCCGAGCGTCACTGCGGCGCAGCGGCCCGGGAATGCGGCCTCCACCGGGGTGAACAGGCCGCCGAAGCGCGCCACCTCGATGACCAGTGCCAGCAACACCGCCGCGACCGCGCAGGCGCCTATCAACCATGTCCGACCGGGCTTATTCACCGCGCGTAGTTTCGCGTCGCATCAAGGCAACGGCAACCCGTGCAGTTTCGCTGCCAATTGCGCTAAGTTGTCGGCCATGAAGATATCTCCTGCCCGTCTCGGCGCCTGGCTCGCGTCGGGCGTATTGCTTTCGATGCCATCCGCGGCGCTCGCCGAGGCGAAACGCGTCCCGACCCACGAAGACATCTGGCTCATGAAGCGCGTCGGCGCGCCGCGGGTGAGTCCGGACGGCCGGTGGATCGTCGTGTCCGTCGTCGAGCCCGCCTATGAGGACAACGCACAGCTCAGCGATTTGTGGTTGATCGACACCACCGCGCGCAACTCGACCCGTCGGCTGACCTCCACGCGCCGGCCCGAGCAGGGCGTGGTGTGGAGTTCGGACAGCCGCCGCATCGTGTTCAGCGCACAGCGCGACGGCGACGACACGTCGCAGATCTACATGCTCGATTTCGCGGCCGGCGGCGAGGCGCAGCGTCTGACGGACCTTTCCGGCGGCGCGCGCGGTGCGGTGTTCTCGCGCGACGGCCGCATGCTCGCGTTCATCACGCTCATGTACCCTGGCGCGCGCTCCGAAGGCATCAACCGCGAGATGCTCGAGGCGCAACGCGCGCGCAAGGCCAACGTGCGCATCTACGACTCTTTCCCGATCCGGGCCTGGGACCGCTGGCTCGACGAGCGCCAGCCGCGCGTGATGCTGCAGAAACTCGATGCCGACGGCGCAGCGGACGGAAAGCCGCGCGACCTGATGCTCGACAGCGCGATGCTGGCGAGCAAGGGCTACGCGGGGCGGCAATCCGACACCGGCGAGGAGATGGACCTGGAGTTCACGCCCGACGGTAAATCGGTGGTGTTCACCGCGACGACCAATCGCGACGCCGCGGCGTATGCGTTCACCGACGCGCAGTTGTTCGCCGTCGACATCGCCGGCGGCGAGCCACGGCGCATCACGCAGGGTTCGGATGTGTGGTCGATGCCGCACTTCACGCCCGACGGGCGCACGCTGCTCGCCATCCGCGAGGCCACGGGCAAGAGCGTCTACAACCCGGCGAAGCTGGCCGCGCTCGAGTGGCCGAACCCGTCCGTGCCGCGCATCGTCAGCGCGGATCTCGATCGCGCCGTCTCGAGCTTCGCGGTGACGCCGCGCTCCGACCTCGTGTACTTCAGCGCGGAAGACGCGGGCAGTGAAAAGCTGTTCCTGGTGCGGCTCGCCGGCGGCGGCGTGCGACCGCTGTTCAAAGTGGGCAACGGTTCGTTCACCAATCTCGTCATCCCCGAGCGCGCGCCGCACGTCGCGTTGTACGCCAACTGGGAGAGCGCGAGCTCGCCCGGCGAAGTGTCGCTGGTGGTGCAGGGCGGCCAGGCGGTGACGCTGACCAAGTTCAACCGGCAGCGCGCCGAGCAGCTCGATCTGCCGAAGATCGAGCCGTTCTGGTTCACGAGCCGCAGGGGCAAGCGCATCCACAGCTTCATCGTCCGGCCGCCGGGCTTCGACCCGGCGAAGAAATATCCGTTGTTCGTGGTCATCCACGGCGGACCGCACGGAATGTGGCGCGACCAGTTCTTCATCCGCTGGAACTACCATCTGCTCGCCGCGCCTGGTTACGTGCTGCTGCTGACCAACTACTCGGGCTCGACGGGCTTCGGCGAGGAGTTCGCGCGCTCGATCCAGGGCGACCCGCTGAAAGGTCCGGCCGAGGAGATCAACGAGGCCGCGGACGCGGCCATCCGCGAGTTCGGCTTCATCGACGGCTCGCGGCAGTGCGCCGGCGGCGCGAGTTATGGCGGACACCTGGCGAACTGGTTGCAGGGCACGACGACGCGCTACCGATGCCTCGTGAGCCACGCCGGCCTGGTGAACCTCGAGGCGCAGTGGGGCACCAGCGACACTATCTACTCGCGCGAGGTGAACCTGGGCGGGCCGCCGTGGGAGCAGGGCGCGGTGTGGCGCGATCAGAACCCGATCCGTCGGGCCGCGAATTTCCGCACGCCGGTGCTGGTGACCGTGGGAGAGAACGACTACCGCGTGCCGCTGAACAACACGCTCGAATACTGGAGCGCGTTGCAGCGTATGCAGGTGCCGAGCCGGCTGATCGTGTTTCCCGACGAGAATCACTGGATACAAAAAGGCGAAGACAGCCGCCTGTTCTACGCCGAGATCGCCTCGTGGCTGGCGCGCTGGACCAAATAGGCGTCCGCGGAAGAGAGCCAAAGGAGAGACTGATTGTCGGATGACTGGGATTTCTATTTCGCGCGCGTCAACGACGCCGTGGCATCGATCTTCGTCGACCTGGGCGTATACGCCGACGTGCCCATCGAGAAGCGGCCGTGGCTGCTGTGGGTCTTCGTGGCGATGCGCGCGCCGAAGGCCGATGGACTGTCGTCCAACGAAGAAGCCCCGACGCTGCATGAAATCGGCGATGCGCTCAAGGCGCAGATCGTCGCGGGCTGCGACGCGCAGTTCGTGGGGCGCATCACCGGCTCGAACCGTCGCGAGTTCTATTTCTATGCGCGCGAGCCGGGGGAGCTCGCGGGCGCCGCCGGCCGCGCGTTGCAGGGATTCGGGGACTACCAGTACGAGACCGGCAGTGCGTTCCAGCCGGAGTGGGATCAGTACGTCAACCTGCTCTACCCATCGGAAAACAATCTTCAGCGGATGTTCAACCGGCGGGTGCTGGAAGTGCTCGCCAGCAAAGGGGACGTGCACGAGGTACCGCGTCCAGTGGACCACTGGATGGAATTCCCGTCCGTCGACGCGCGCACCGCCTGCCGCGACACGCTCACGGCGATCGAGTTCGCGCTCGTCGACGAATACGCCGCGGACGAGCCGGACGCCGCGCTGCCGCACTCGCTGGTGGTCTCGCGGGTCGACAGCATCGATTCCCACACCATCAACGGCATCACCCTCGAGCTCGTGCGGCTGGCGGGCGAGCACGGCGGGCGGTACGACGGCTGGGAGTGTCCGGTGACGGCAGGCGAGCCACAAGGTAGTTAGAATCATGGATCGCTTCAGGGGCTGGAGAAGCATGCTGTTGGCGACGCTGCTGGCCGCGGCCGTTGCCGCGCCGCGCGCCGACCAGCCGCCGGCCGGCCAGCGCGAGCCGGCGCCGGAGATCGTGTCGCGCGAGCAGCTCGATTCCTATCTCGCCGCACATGCCGCGGACAACCCGTTCAACGCGTTGCCGGCGGGCGCGCGCGAGCGCTTTCTCTTCGGCTTGAAATTCGGTGCCGGCGGCCTGGCGACGATGAATCCCGGCGAGCTCGCCGATGAGCTCGACGATGCGCAGATCCGCGCGGTGCTCGCACTGTTCGGCGAGCGCGTGCTCGCCTACGCGCCGAAGAGCCGTGCGAACGAGGTCCGCGCGGTCGAGCGCCGCGTGAGCAGGCGCGATGGCATCGGTCCGCTCGAGCGCCAGTACAACGATTTCCTCATTGCGCAAGGGAGCATTCGATACCCCGATGACGAAACCCGGGCGCGCGAGCGCGGCGCGCTGTTCGACGCGCGGCTCGCGGCGCTGTACGAGCCCTCCGCGCTGCGCCACTTCGACGATCACGAGCTGCGCTTGCTGCGCGTCGCAGTGCGCGGCATCGCCCGGGAGACGAGACTGCGGCGCCACGTCGAGGCGTTCGAGCGCATTTTCGCCGAGCGTGCGCGCCGCGATCTCGTCTCCACCGACGACGTGGATGCGCTGCGCGAGCTGTTCGTCGCGTTGCATCGCTTCGCCGATGCCCGCGCGCTCACGCAGAAATACCCCAGCGCGAAGCTTCCGCCGCTGCCGCAGCTGCGCGATACGCTCGGCAAGACCGCCGCCGGCCCCACGGTGTGGCGTATCGAGGACTCCGGCAAACGTTTGACGCGAATCGCGATCGACATCGCGCCGCTGCGGATCTACGTCGCCGCGAGCTGTCATTTGTCGAAGGATGCGGCGCGGGACATCAGCGCGGACCAGTTGTTGGGGCCGGTGTTCGCGCAGCATGCGCAATGGCTGGTGCTCGCGCCCGGCATCGAGTCCGTCGGGCGCGCGGCGCGCTGGAACGAGGATCTGCCGCGCGCGCAGGTGGCGATGCTCTATGACCGCGAGGAGTGGGCCTTCCTGCCGCATTGGCGAATGCCGACGTTCTTCATCGTGCGCGACGGCAAGGTCATCGATTCTTCCAGCGGCTGGGGGCACGGCGACGCGCAGACACGCGACGAGCTGGTCGCGGCGTTGCGCCGCACCGGGCTGCTGCCGGCGCAGTGACCCCAAGCTACGGCACGAGCGGCGCGTTGCGGAAGTTCAGATGGAACGACGGGCCGCCGGTGACGCCGACGAGCCTGGACGCATCGCCCGACACGACGACTCGATCTGGCATTGGTGCGTGATACGTCTGGTAGAGCACGGAGCGGGCAATCTCGGTGCCTTGCGCATCGAAGAAGTACGTATCGGCCGGCGGATCGCCGTTCGTGGTGCCGAGATACAGTCCATTCCACAGACACGCGAAATTCGAAGCGCCGGACGGGGGTGCCGAAAAACGCGAGGCGACCGATAGATCCGCGCTGTTCAGCAGGTTGAACGGCTGCCCGTAACGGCTGCCCGCCGTGAGGATGCGCGCGTCGTCGGGCGATACGCAGGGCATTCCGCCACTGTCATCGAACGCGCTCCATGCCAGGTGTTCCGCCACGAGGCGCGGAGTGAAGAGCGTCGAGTACGCGATGCGGCCTTTCTCCAGGCGCGAGGGAGAAATGCCGCGAAGCTGCGAATAGACGAAGCGGTGGTCGCTGGTGTGCGCGAAGTGATTGGTGGGGTAGTAAGTGTCCAACGCGATGCGGGAAGCCAGCTCGGCGCGCGACGCGACGTCGAAAACCTGGCCGCCGCCGGAGATGAGCACGGGACGCGCGTTCGGCCGCATGTAGTGGAGAGTTGTCGTGTACTGCTGCGTGAGGTCGTATTCGCCGACCACCGCACCGGTCTGTGGATCGAGCGCGATGACGCGCGGATCCACCCAGCCGTCGACCGCGAACAGCGTGCGTCCGTCATCGCTCACCTGGAGACCCATGATGTCCGGTGTCCCCGGCGAGTAGCTAGTGACGAGAGCGCCGGTGTAGACGTTGCGCACCTCGATCGCGCCGCCCGGCAGGCTCAGGTAGACGTGCGGCTCGACGGGATTCGCGATCATCGAGATTACGGTTTGCGCAAACGTCGCGTCCGTCGGGTCCGTTGAACCTACCCAGAGCGCCACGCGGATGCGCTGGTCGTTGGTGATCCGCGGGCTCGAAGACGTGACGGTCACGTTCGCCAGATAGAGCTGATCGGCGGCGAGTCCGGACGGATTCGCGTGCAACTCGACTTCGCCTCCCGTGGTGCCATTTGCCGTCACCGTGAGCCAGGGTGCGTCGTCCGACGCGCTCCACGGAACGTCGGTGCGGCCGAGCGAATCGGAGATGCGGATGCGGCGTCCGAGCACGCTGCGCGTGGGGAACTTCGAGAAGCTCGCGCCCAGCGTCGCTGCGATGAGGCGGTTCTCGTCCTGGTTGTAGTGCACCTGCACGGACCGCGACACGATGTGGCCGAGCACGTTCACGTCGACGGTCATCACACCGTCGTAGCTGCCGGCGGGGGCGACCGCGGGGTTTGCCGACAGCGAGATCATCGTTTCGCTGCCGCCAATTGTGCCGGTGGCGCTGCCACCGGTCAGCCACGCGCCACCCGACGTCGTCATGGGCGTGAGCGTCATGGGATAGGTGTTCGTGCCGGTGAGGAGGATTGCCCGCAGCCAGCCCTGCGAGGAGTCATTACCGTCGGCGCCGCCAAGGGTCACGCCATTGCTGAGTAAAACGAGCTCGGGCGCCACCACGAGCAGCGACACGGTACGGGTGGTGAAGTCGAGCGGGTCCGACTGGGACAGGAATGTCAATTGAGCGGAGTAATCCCTCACGGTGAGACCGGTGGAGATCATCTGCACCGGCACGTCGGCGGCGCCCGTGTAGATAGTCGACGGAACGCGCAGCCACGAACCCGAGGAGCTCACGGTCCACGAGCGGCCCGGCGGTGCGTTCACGTGGACGTTGAAAGCTCTCGTGGAGTCGCTGTCACCGAGCGTCATGCGCCCGCCAAACGTGCCGAACTCCGCCACGATGCTGATGTTGACGACCGTCAGTGTCACCGTGACGTCGCGGCGCTGCAGGATGGTGCCGTCCGCCTTTCCCGTGCCGATGGAAACCACGGCCGTGTAGATGCCTGGGGCCAGGTTCGGCCACGCCGCATTGAAAATCACCGAGTAGTCGGCGCCGCTGCCCCTGATGTCGACGTTGAGCCAGCTCGCGGGCTGATTCGGCGCGACGTAGGCCGCACCGACGGCCGCCACCTCACGCACATCGTTGACGTGCATCGCGATCGAGCCAGAGCTGGTGGCTGCCTGCTGATCAGTGCGCGCGGTGAGAGTGACGGTGTTGGACGCCAGAGTGAAGCTGCCGGTGGGGCTGTTCGATGGCGGCGGGACGCCGCCGTCATTGCCACCACCACCACCACCACCGCACGCGGCGAGCAGGCACAACAATGTCGTCGTGACGAATATGCGCAAGAACATGTCGGAACCCTCGCTCATTCCCGTGAGCTGTTATTGTCAAACTACTGGCGGTGCAGGACGAATATTAGCGAAAGATTGTTCGCCGGCATACGTATCACCTGGCTGCGCTGCAGATCGTGCGTGGCCGCGACCCGCGTGACCTCTTCCAGCTCGCGCAGTCCCCATTCAGCATTGCGGCGCTTGAGCGATGCGTCGAAGTCGAGATTCGACTGCACTGCACCGCCGTGCTCCAGAAAAGGGCCGTAGAGCACCAGCAATCCGCCGGTGCCCAGATGGCGTGCGGCCCCCAGGCACAGCGCGTTGGTCGCCGACCATGGCGCGATGTGAATCATGTTGATGCAGACCACCGCGTCGTAGCGACCGGCCACGGGCCAACGCGGCGCGTGCACGTCCAGCGCGATGGGTGTGTCGACATTGTCCAGGCCGGCCTCGCGGATGCGCGTGGCAACGGCGTCGTGATGCGCGGCGTCGGGGTCGGTGGGTTGCCAGCGCGTGCCGGGCATCTGCGCCGCGAAGAAGCACACGTGCTGGCCGGAGCCGGAGGCGATCTCGAGTACGGCCGCGTTCGCGGGCAGCACGGACTCCAGCACGGTGAGGATGGGCTCCTTGTTGCGCTCGGCGGCGGCGGAGGTCAGCAGCTCGTTGGTCATCGGCGTGCATTGTACGAGTGTCGAGCGCTATCCTCGCGCCTTCGCGCGTGCTAACCAGATCAAAGAAGACGCCCCGCATGGCCCTGCATCCGCAATTCCCGACGTCGCCCTACGCATGCCTCGAGCCCGAGCAGCGCTGGTTTCCGGCCGCCGAGGAGCTGCGCAATACGGCGTATGAGAAATTGCTGCCGCCGCTGGTCGCGAACATCCGCGCGGACGTCAAAGCCTGGCGTGACGCGGGCTATGCCGGAGCCTCGCCCACGTCACAGGCGCTGCTGCGATGGTGGTTCGACACCGAACATCTGGTGGAAAACGCAGACCATTCGCTTGCGCCGTTTCGCTACTACTTCGCCCAGCGCGAGGCGGTCGAAACCGCTGTCTGGCTGCACGACGTGCGTCGCGTGCGCGACAAGTTCGATCTCATGCGCTTCGACGCCTCGGGCGCCGTGTCCGTGGGCATGTTCGAGGAGGAATGGCCGCGCTACGTGCTGAAGCTCGCGACGGGCGCGGGCAAGACCAAGGTGCTTTCGCTGCTCATCGCCTGGAGCTTCTTTCACAAGCTGTACGAGCCGGACTCGCATCTCTCGCGCAATTTTCTGCTGATCGCGCCGAACATCATCGTGCTCGACCGGCTGCGCGCGGATTTCGATGGTTTGCGCATCTTCTTCAACGACCCCATCCTGCCGTCGAACGGCCACGCCGGCCGCAACTGGCGCGACGATTTCCAGATCACGCTGCACATCCAGGACGACGTGCGCATCGTGCGCGAC
Source organism: Pseudomonadota bacterium (assembly GCA_043747875.1). GTDB lineage: Bacteria > Pseudomonadota > Gammaproteobacteria > Steroidobacterales > Steroidobacteraceae > CADEED01. The sequence continues at coordinate 12,046 of JAYTOI010000123.1, forward strand.
ACCGGAAATCTCTTTCTCACCAACATTCACCGGGTTTATCTCGGCGATGTCGCTGCGCCCTCGCTCGAAGACGAAGACCTGCGCGACTATTTTCTCTCGCCTTTCGGCCCGAAGCCCGTGGGCAAGACCACAGATAGCCGCACCGATCTCGGCGAGATCGTGCGCGAGATCGAAGAGCTCGCGGTGTTCAACGACGAGGCGCATCACATTCACGACTCGAAGATGGCCTGGTTCAAGAGCATCCAGGACATCCATCACCGCATGCTGCAGAAGGACCGCCGGCTCACGCTGCAAGTGGATGTCACCGCCACACCGAGGCACGACAATGGGGCGATCTTCGTGCAGACCGTGTCGGACTATCCACTCGTGGAGGCCATTCACCAGAACGTGGTGAAGCATCCGGTGCTGCCCGACGCCGCGAGCCGCGCTCGTTTGACCGAGCAAACCAGCGCCATCTTCTCGGAGAAGTATTCCGACTACCTGCAGCTCGGCGTCGAGGAATGGCGCAAGAGTTTCGCCGAGCACGAGAAGCTCGGCAAGAAGGCCGTGTTGTTCGTGATGGTGGACGACACGCGCAATTGCGACGAGGTCGGCGTGCATCTGGAGAAGATCTGCCCCGAGCTCGCCGGCGCCGTGCTCGTCATCCATACCAAGAACAACGGCGAGATCTCCGAGGCGGCGTCGGGCAAGAACAAGGAAGAGCTCGACAGGCTGCGCGCAGCGTCCAACAACATCGATAGCTGGAAGAGCCCGTACAAAGCCATCGTATCCGTGCTCATGCTCAAGGAAGGCTGGGACGTGCGCAACGTCACGGTCATCGTCGGACTGCGCGCGTACGCGTCGAAGAGCAACATCCTGCCCGAGCAGACGCTGGGTCGCGGCTTGCGGCGCATGTATTTCGGTACCGACATGCCCGAGACCGTGTCCGTCATGGGGACGCCGGCATTCATGGAGTTCGTCGAGTCCATTCAGAGCGAGGGCGTGACCTTCGAGCGCGTCGCGATGGGCAGCGGCGCACGTCGTGAGGAGTCGCTGATCGTCGAGGTGGACACGCAGAACGAGGACAAGGATCTCGACGCGCTCGACATCGAGCTGCCGCGCCTCACGCGCCGCTTCAATCGCGAATACAAAGACCTCGACGCGCTCGACCCCGCGAAGCTCGGCAATGGCAGGCTCGCGCTCAAGAGTTTCACGCCCGAAGAGACGCGCGAGATCGTTTTCAAGACGATGCTCGATGCCGAAGTGCATCACACCATTCAGCTCGATAGCGCGGGACCCGCCGACTATCGATCGGTGGTTGGGTTCTTCGCGCGGCAGTTGCTCCAGGACATGCGCCTGGTGGGCGGATACGAGGTCCTGTATCCGAAGGTCAAGGCCTTCCTGCGCGATAACCTGTTCGAGACGAGCCCCGTTGACCTCGAAAATCCGGTGGTCCTGCGCAACCTTTCCGAGCCCGAGGTGGGCAAGCGGATGTTCGACGCGTTCAAAGGCGCCATCAACATGCTCACTGTGAAGGACAGTGGCGGCTCGCGCATCGAAGACCGCATCCGGCTGCGCGACATGCGACCGTTCCGCACGGAGCATCGGCCTTATCTCGATGCGAAGAAGTCCCTGTTCTCCAAGGTGGTGGGCGAGCCCAACTCCGGCGGCTTCGAGCTGCGCTTCGCGCGGTTCCTCGACGACGCACCCGATGTGGCTGCGTTCGCCAAGAATTACCTCGCCGTCGGCTTCAAGATCGACTACGTGAAGGCCGATGGCGATCTATCTACATACACACCGGACTTTCTGGTGAAGACAGCCGATCAGACAGTGTGGATCATCGAGACCAAGGGCCGCGTCGAGATCGACCTGCCGCAGAAGATGGAGCGGCTGCGGCAGTGGTGCGCGGATGCGACAACGGCGAGCGAGGCGGAAAGCGGGCCGGCTTATCGATTCGCGTACGTGGACGAGAAGTCCTTCGACGCACATCCGCCGAAGACTTTCGTCTCGCTCGCGGCGGCGTTCACGGAGTATCAAGAAGCGTGACGAATGAAACTTCGAAACCAGAATTGGGCGAGATGCTGCTCTATCAGACAGAGGACGGACGCACGAAAATTGAGTGCAGGTTCGACCACGGCTCGCTTTGGCTGACCCAGGCGCAAATAGCCGAGCTGTTTCAGACAACCACCCAAAACATTACGCTGCACCTCAAGGCGATATACGCGGAGGGCGAACAGGACCAGGCGGCAACCTGTAAGCAATACTTACAAGTTCAAACGGAAGGGCGCCGACAGGTTCGCCGCAACATTGCCTCTTACCGCCTGGAAGTGGTCCTCGCCGTGGGATTTCGCGTTCGCTCGAATCGGGGCACGCAATTTCGACAGTGGGCCACCTCGCAGCTGAACGAGTACCTCGTGAAGGGATTCTTGCTCGATGACGTGCGGCTCAAGAATCCGGGGCCGGGGGTGCCGGACTATTTCGATGATGTGCTCGAACGCGTTCGCGACATCCGTTCCAGCGAGAAGCGGATGTATCTCAAGGTACGCGACATTTTTGCGCTCGCTGCCGACTACGAACCGGATGCGACGGAGACGCACCAGTTTTTTCAGATCATCCAGAACAAGCTCCACTGGGCCGCCAGCGGCAAGACTGCGGCGGAGATCGTTGCCGAGCGCGCAGACAATACGAAGCCCAACATGGGGTTGACGTCGTGGCACGGCACGAAGGTGCGCAAGAGCGACGTTACCATCGCCAAGAACTACCTGCGCGAAAACGAGATCAACGAGCTCAATCGCATCGTGAGCATGTACCTCGACTACGCCGAAGATCAGGCGCAGCGCCGGCGCATGCTCTACATGCGCGACTGGCGCGAAAAACTGGACGCCTTCCTGAAATTCAATGAGCGCGACATTCTGAACAATGCCGGCAAAATTGCGAAGGAAGTGGCGGACAAGCTGGCCCACGAGCAATACGAGAAGTTCCATGCCGACCGCTTGGCGCGCGACGCGTCGGCGGACGAGCAGGCGTTCGAAGCCGCCACCAAGAAACTGCCTGCGCCGACCAAACGCAAGAAGAGCTGAACCATGGCCCGCACGCCCAAAGAAGCCTACGACCTCTCCGACGCCGAGAAGCGCGACCTCACGCAGCTCATCCAGCAGGGTAAGCCGCTGCCGGAGAAGTACCGCTTCATCCTCTTCGCCGACAAGAGCGAGGTGGAACTGGTATGGAACGGCAAGACCCGCGACGTGTGCACCGCCGTGCTGCCGTTCCAGACCCTGGAACATGTCGACGAGCCACGGAAGAGCGCGAAATCGCAAGAGGAGATTGGATTCGATGCCGGTGGACGTCAGGCCAAGGGCTGGACCAACAAGCTGATCTGGGGTGATAACAAACTGATCCTGTCGTCGTTGAAATCAGGGGCGTTGCGGCAGCAAATCGAGGACGCGGGTAGATTGAAGCTCATCTATATTGATCCGCCGTTCG
>JAYTOI010000124.1:0-30769 GCA_043747875.1 Pseudomonadota bacterium
TCCAGTGAGATGACCCTTGCCATTCGTGCCGCCGTCGTACGTGTAGATGACGGTCTGATCGGTGGTGCTGCCGATCTTGAACGCGGCGCTCGAGACGCGGTTCAACGTGTCGTAGGTATAGGTCGTTAACGCAGCGCGCGCATCCGTCGAAGTCTTGAGGTTTCCACCGGAGTCGTACGTGTTCGTGGTTGTGGCGGTGTCGGGAGACACTTGCGTCTTGAGATCACCGAAGCCCGTGTACGTGTAGCTAGTGATCAGAGAGCGGGGATCCGTGACCGATGCCAGATTGTCGTTCGCGTCGTAACCGAACAGCGTGTTGCCGCTGTTTGGGTCCGTGATCTGCTTGAGACGATTCAATTCGCCGTACAGGCTGGTCGAATTGCGCGCGAGCGGGGCGTTCGTCGTGGTCTGATTGCCGTTGTGGTCGTAGCCGAACGTGGTGGTGACCGCCGCCGTGCCGGCCGCATTCACATCCTTCCAAAGCTGATTGAGCGAGTTGAACACCCGCGAGTGCGTGCGTTTGAGGCTCATGCTCGGGTCGTACGTGTTTTCCGCGGTGCGATTGCCGGAGTTGTCCAACGTATAGACGTTCTTGCTGCCCGCGCCATCCTGGATCTGCGTGAGCCGATGCGCGTTGTCGTAGGTGTACTGAATGAAGCTCGCGTCGGGATTGGTGACCTTCTTCAACAGGCCCGTCGGCCAGTATTCGAGATGCGTGAGCTCACCGCCGGTGCACGAAGGCAGCGTGGCTCCGACGCAGCGATCGACCACGCGTTGGCGGCTGTCGTATCCCAGAGCGGTGACGAGCCCATTCGCATCGGTGATCTGCGTCGGCTGGCCGTGCGCGTTGTACGCGTTGTACGTCGTTACGTGCCCGGCGGCATTGGTGATGGTGTTCACCTGCCCGCATTGCGATCCGGTGGTGCACGTGTAGTAAGCAAAGGTTGTCAGATCCGTAGCATCCGTGCGCGGACCATTCTCGGTCAGCACGCGGCCGAAGGAGTTGTACGTATTTGTCCACGTGCGCGCGACGTTCGGCATCACGCCGGTGTCCGTCACCGTGCGCGTCAACACATTACCCTTCACATCGTGCGTGAACGATGTGGTGCGATTGGCTTCGGTGATCGAAGTCGGTGCGCGAAAGGTCGCGTGCCACGCGGTGACGATCTTGCGCTCGCGCGTACCGGGAGTAGGCGTGTAGGTAGACAGATTCGCAGGACAGAACGAAACGCTCGGCGCGAAGCCCTCCACTCGGATGGTCTCGAGATTCCGGGCGGTGTCATACGCGTAACAGGTCAGTTGGCCGAGATAGTCGCGCCGGACGATCAGGTTGCCATTCGAATCGTATGCAAACGCCTCGGTGGTGTAGCCGCCGGCGGGCAGGGGCTTCCAGATAGCGGTGACCTTGGCCACGCCCCAGATGTAGCTGAACTCGTAATATCGCGCCGCACCAGCCGCGTCCGTAACCGTGGCAGGTCCGGTCTGCACGTCGAACGCCTTGTTGTACGCCACGGACACGCGGCCCGCGCCGCCCGCGTGTTCGCTGACCAATGCCTGCCCCCACGTGTCGTACTCGAAGTGGGCGAACTGCGCGTTGTTCTCGTCGATGATCTCCGTCAGTGCGCGTTTGAACGTCGCGTTGCCGTACTGATACTTCCGGATGGCGCCGCCCGGATACGTCACCGACGTGAGCGTGTTGTTAGGTCCGTACGCGTAGGCATAGATGCTGCCCGCCGGATTGGTCAGCGAGGTGACCTGCAGCAGCGCGTCATTGTGGCCCGCCGGCAATGCATAGCCGATGGTGAGCACGTGGCCGTGCGAGTCGGTGACCGAGGTCAGCCGATTGTCGCTGTCATAGGCCATCGTGTGCGTTTCGCCGCCGCGATTGCGGATAAATTCGAGGCGGCCATCGGGGTTGTAGATTTCCACTTCCTGCGTGGCGGTGATCGTGTATTCCCAGCCACCGGATGGCAGCCGCACCAGCCGATCGATGACGTCCGCCTGTGGCTGCCAAGCACTGCCCGTGTCCTGGAATGCGAACACGCGGCCGTCTTCCCGATAGACGAAGGCGCTGGTGGTGCTGGTGGGTGGCCCCGCGACCAGCCGAACGGTGCGTTGATAGGTGTGGCGCCAGTTGCCGCCGATCGCCTCGAGCCCGACGTTGGCCCAGAAAATTCCTTCCAGGCGTTGCGTCGAGCCTGTGGGGAAAGCTTTGGCTTCCCGTCCGGCCCCGGTGGCAAGGGCAAGGACGCCTGCGTTTTCATGCGCACTCAGAAAATCCACGCCATAGAAACTGTTGTCCTCATCGGCACGCCGCGCAAAGCTGTTGTAGAAGCGCTCGAAGCGCAGTGGATAGCTGCCACTGCCGACGTAGTCGCTCTCCTTCTGGAACTTGTTGCCCGAGCCCGGTGAAATCGGATTGCCGCAGGTCGGGCACTGCCCGCCGAGGTTCTTGGCCGGATCGAGCTGGTTGAGGGCACATATCCCATCGATCCGGCCGTATCCGCGCGGACACAGGATGTTGCGCTGACGGCGCACCGCGTAAACCTTGTGCATTGGATGGTGAAGGTTGCAAGCAGGAGCGGTCTCGTCGTATTCCACATCCGCGACCATGGCGTTGGTCTGCTCGAGCCCGCCGTAACCGTTTTCGGGCCCCAGCACCCCTCCCGTCTGGCAGGCGCCACCTGCGGTGACGACAGAGGTCAGCCACGAAATGCTGTATTGCCATCCTGGGCACTGCGTGTATTGCGGCAGCGCCGCCGCTTCGAAGGCATTCTGTGCAATCTGTGGCGATGGACCCCAGGTGGTGCCCGAACAGAGCACAGCAATGTATTCATAGGGCGTGGGAGTGGGAGCAACGCAGTCGTAGCCGCCAGGGTTCGGTTGGCAGTTCGACGGTGTTGCCTGCGCTGCGGGGGAGTAGCTGCACGCAACAACGAACAGCGCTGCCACGGCGGCAAAGAGCGCCGATTCAGGTGTCACGAAACAAGTGCTCAGCGCGATACGTAGCCGCCTCGTGAAACAAGCAAGACGATTGGGCAATTTTGGCTGGTGCATGTTCGAGCTTCCCGGTCAGTTCGTCTCCGAACAGTGACGCGAGAATGCATTAAGAGCATGCCGGCAAAGCGATGCAAAAGAAGAAATATTCGTTGCAAGAAATCCCCTGCTCGCAACAGAGAGTGTCTTATGCCTGATATGCGAACTACATTGTTCGCCTGCAATAGAGACGAACTCTGCGTCCCGACGCGAGCTCACATACGCTTTAGGCGCCTCAACTGTAGATAGCCCCGCGCAATCTCCGCGGCATGCGGCGCGGCAACGATGAGCTGATGTCGCGGAACCAATGCGCGCAGCGCTCATGCGAGCTGCTCGTTGCGCGCGAAATGCGTCAACTCTGCCGGCGATCCTCCGTCGCGTCGCCGAACGTTTCGTCGTAATCCATGCGCGCCGCTTCGATGACCGCCTTCGCATGCTCGAAGCCGTACTTGCCCGAGATCACCATCTTGTTAGGCTCGCCCGGCACCATCTTGTAGGTGCCGAAGTAGTGCTCGAGCCGCTCGACCAGCACCGGCGCGAGCTGTGAGATGTCCTTGACGTGGTCCCACACGTAATCGCCCTCGAGCACGCCGATGATCTTGTCGTCCGCCTCGCCTCGGTCCAGCAGCTTGATGCCGCCGATGACGCGCGCGCGCAGGATCACTTCCGAGCGCTCGATGGGCCGCTCGCTGATCACGCAGATGTCGAGCGGGTCGCCGTCGCCGCGCTCCGACCCCGGCGCGAGCTTGGAGATGCGCGGACCGCAATAGGTCTTCGGAATGAATCCATAGAGCGCCGGCGGGTGCGAGGAGCTGCGCTGCGGCCGGTCCACCCGCAGATAACCCGAGACCTTGTCGATCTCGTACTTGATCATGTCGAACGGCGTGATCTCGATGTAGGCGTTGACGATGCGCGGTGCATCCGCGCCGAGATCCAGGCCATGCCAGGGATGCGGACGCCAGCGCGAGAAGTTGTGTTCAGTCATGCACGGACTCTAAAGGAGCCTGAGCCCGCGCGGAATGGCCAGACAGGCTCGCGAGGCTTATTCTCCGCCCCATGTCATCACAGTTTGTCCGGGGGGCGGCCATCGTCGGCTGGGGCAAATGCCTGCCTCCCGCGATCCTCTCGAACGCCGACATCGCGACCTTCCTCGACACCAGCGACGAGTGGATCACCTCGCGCACCGGCATCCGCGAGCGCCGCGTCTCGCACGTGCCGCTGGGCGAGCTCATGTACGTGGCCGCCGCGCGCGCGCTGGCCTGCGCCGGCATCGACGGCAAGCACATCGAGCTCATCGTGGCCGGCACCACCAGCTACGACGACCAGGTGCCGAACGTGGCCTCGGGCATCCAGCGGCGCATCGGCGCGGAAGGCTGCGCGGCGATGGACGTCAATACCGCCTGCACCAGCTTTCTCTACGCCCTATCTACCGCCACGGCGCTGATCCGCACCGGCGTCGCGAAGAACGCGCTGGTGACCGGCGCTGAGGTCATCTCGCCGTTCATCGACTGGAGCGACCGCAACACCGCGGTGCTGTTCGGTGACGGCGCCGCCGCCGTGGTGCTGCAGGCCACGGACCTCGACGAGGGGTTGCTGGCCGAGCGGCTCGGCTGCTACGGCGAGTCGCGCGAGATCCTGCGCGTGCACGGCATGGGCGCGGCGTATGCGCACCAGAACCGCATCATCGGCAAGACCGAGTGGCAGTTCGAGGGCCAGGAGATCTTCAAGAAGGCCGTGCACGGCATGGCCAGCGCATGTGCGGAGGCGCTTGGCAAGATTGGGAAGACGTCGGCTGACATCGACCTCGTGATCCCGCACCAGGCCAACATGCGCATCATCGAGGCGGTCGCGAAGAAAACCGGCGTGCCCATGGACAGGGTGTTCACGAACGTGGAGCGCTACGGCAACATGTCCGCCGCCACGGTGCCGGTCGCGCTCTGCGATGCGCTCGAGGCCGGCCGTGTGAAGCCCGGCGCGCTGCTGCTCATGCCGTCGTTCGGCGGCGGCCTCACGTTCACGGGACACGTCGTGCGCTGGGGCCCGCGCGTGACGCCGCTCGGCGCCACCGCAGTCGATCTGCCTCCTAACAACCAGACCGCGCTCGAGATCGTCACGCGGTATCGGGCCATCGGAAGCTCCTCCGCGATGACGGGAGGAGCCGGCGAACCGTGAGCGACAAGCCCAGGCTGCGCCGCGTGCGCATGCTGCCCCGGCCGCGCACCGCGCTGAACCCGCGCATCGTCGACTTGCTGTGGCTGGCGCATCGAGCGGCCTGCGGCGTGTGCGCCATCGTGTTCGGCTGGATGGTCATGCGCGGCGAGCGTGCCTGGCTGATCGGCGCAGTCGCGTTTGGCATCGCCGCCGGCGCGGTGTTGATGACGCTCAACGCGCGGCTGCGCGCCCAACTCGAGCTGGTGTTGCGCGATCGGCTGGAGCTCATGGTCAGGCGCCTGCGCGGCACCGACGACGAGGTGGTGATTCGCGGCACGCCAGCGCCCATGCTGCCGGGCTTCCTCATCGTCGTCTGGTTTTTCATGTACGCACCGGCCGCGTCGGCCGGTTTGTCCGTCGCCGGGCACCTCGTCGGCCTGCTCGTCTGTCCGCTGCTGTTGCTGCTGTGGATGCGCGGTGCGCGCTGGCTGTTCCCACCGGTGCTGGCGCTCGGGCGCGATAGCCTAACTACTGGCGCGCTGGGCCGCGTACCCTGGTCGGCCGTTTCGCACCTGCAGCTGCTGCGGTCGTCGATTCGTTACGCGCCCGATCTGCACTCGCTCGTCGTCACGCTGGCGCGCGGCCTGGATCCGCGCCCGCGCCTGAGCTGGTGGCAGCGTTACGTGCGCGGCGCAGAGCGCGGCAGGGTAACCGTGCCCCTGCGCAACACCACGGAGGATCGCCTGCTGATCCTGCATCTCGCGCAGGCGCTGCAGCGCGCCGCGAACCCGCCCGCGATCGCACGCTCGGCGATGCGGCCGGTGTCGCGCTTCGCACGCCAGGATGCGGCGCTGCTCGCCGCCATTCGCCGCGCTACGGCGCCGCCCGGACAGACCTCCCCGGCGCCGCGAACCGCGGAAATTCCCAAACCCGCGCCGGAGCGACCTCCGGGCCAGCTGTGGCCACCACCCTCCGCCGCCCGTGAGGACGTGTCTCAGGAGTGGTGGGCGCAGCCTTCCGCGCGCCCTCCCGAGCCGCTGCCCATGCGCCAGCAATGGAGCCTGGTCGCGATCATGTCCGCCTGCATGATCACGGTGGTTTTCGGACTCGAAGCGGACTTCTTCCACTCGCAGCGATGGAATCAAATCGTGGTTTATGTCGCACTGACACCCGGGCTGGCGGCATCCGTCGCGCTCATCGCACGGCTGTGGCCGCGCATCCCGGAGCGCAGCCGCATCGGTTCGGCGTTCGCAATCCTCCTCGTAGCCCTCATGGTGAGCTGGTCGATGTTCGCCGCCGCGCTGCCCGATCTGTACACGCGCATCGCCGGAAATCCATTCCGCATCGAGCAGACCGTCACCGTGCGCACGCTCGGCGCCAAGTGCCACAATCGCCTGCAAGCGCCACTCCTCGAGCACGGCCCGATGCGCGATCACATCTGCGTCCCGGATCAGGTCGCGCTGCGCATGGCACGCGATCAAAAGGCGGTATTCAGCGGGCGTGAATCGTGGTTCGGCCGGCACGTGTCCGCGGTCGCGACGGTGCCCGGTTCCTGAGTGCGGAAGTTAGGTCACGCCTCACCATTGCCGTGTCGTCGAGAGTGCGCGGACGACTACGTCGACACCGTCGCGGTGACCTTGAACTCGGCGGGCCCCACAACGACAAAACCCGCGAAACTTTCGTCTCGCGGGCTTCGTTCGACCTGTGCTTTGACTTCGTCTGGCTTAGGCTTTCTTTCCTAGCTCTACTTCGTCTTCATCAAGAGGCCTTTTCTAGGCCTTTTTCTTGGCCTTCGCTACTCTTGCTTTTTTCTTCGCTGGATCTTTGGGGCGGCTCTTTCCGAACGAACCTGCATAGAGTTTGCCGCGCTTCGTACGCCGGTCACCCTTACCCATTCGATTCTTCCTTGTTCTGCGAAATCCACAACAGCGCGGCCTCGATGTCCGACAGCTGCGCGGCGGTCATGCCAGGAATGCGGCCACCGCCAGCTTCCTGTTTGACTCGCGCGAGCTCGGCAGACGATACCGTGCTGACCCAGGTGAGCCCGCGGCGCACTTTGGACGTGAATTTCTGGGACTTCTCTTCAGACATGTCGACTCCTGAATCTACCGAATCCGCTTTGCGGGCCGAAACATAGCGCGGCTAACGATATCTGGCCAGAACTTTCGCCAGGGCCGCCGACCCCGGCGACAGCCGGTTATGGGGTATCTGGTTGAGCGGTATGGCCGGCGTCTCATTGACATCGTGGAACTCTTTGCCGGCCGGATCGACGTATAACAACCCGGTCAGGAATTCACCTTTTTTCAACCTTTCCTGAATCGCCGCGCTGGCCGCGCCACGATCGGTGGGATCGTGGGCCCCGTCGAGCTTGCGCAGCAGGATCCGGCTGCCGTCGTGCAACACGATGGGCAGCGCATCGCCCGCGGCGTACTCGGCCGAGATCTCGCGCTCGAACGGAATGAAGTCGGCGTGCACGGCGGCGTCGTAGTGCTCGCGCGTGTACTCGTAGCTTTTCGTCGATCCATCGTGGTCGTTGAACGTAACGCAGGGCGACAGAACGTCGACCAGCGCGAAACCCTTGTGGCACATCGCGGCCTGGATCAACGGCACCAATTGTTGTTTGTCGCCCGAGAAGCTGCGCGCCACGAACGTCGCGCCGAGCGTCAGCGCGAGCAGCACCGGATCGATGGGCGGCTGCTGGTTGACCTCGCCTTTCTTGGCCTTGGTGCCGAGGTCGGCCGAGGCCGAGAACTGGCCCTTGGTGAGGCCGTACACACCGTTGTTCTCGATGATGTACGCCATGTTGAGATTGCGGCGGATGGCGTGGCAGAACTGCCCGAGACCGATCGACAGCGTATCGCCGTCGCCGGAGACGCCGATGTACGTGAGATTGCGATTCGCCGCGTTCGCGCCCATCGCGATGGACGGCATGCGGCCGTGCACGGAATTGAAGCCGTGCCCGCCGCTCACGAAATATGCCGTGGTCTTCGAGGAGCAGCCGATGCCCGACAGCTTGACCATGTTCTGCGGCTCGATGTCGAGACCCCAGGTGGCCTCGATAATGGCGGCCGTGATCGAGTCGTGCCCGCAGCCCGCGCACAGAGTAGATAGGCCGCCTTCGTAATCCCGGCGCGTCAGGCCGAGCTTGTTCCTGGGCAGCGAGGGGTGATGGACCTTCGGCTTCGGCAGGAACGTCATGCGGCACCTCCGGAGTTGACGAGGGCCACCTCGGCTTTGCGCGTCTTGGGCTCGATTTCGGCGAGCACGCCCTTCACGATGAACTCCGAGGAGATGGGCAGACCGCTGTAGTGCAGCAGCGAACGCAGCTTGGATTTCTCCGCGCGGGTCTCGAGTACCAGCAGCGCGCGCATCTGCGCGTCGCGGTTCTGCTCCACGACGAACACGACCTTCTGCTGCTCGATGAACTTCTCGACTTCCTCGCCGAACGGAAATGCGCGCAGGCGCATGTAGTTGGCCTTCACGCCATGCGAGGCCAGGATGTCCATCGCCTCGTGCACCGCGCCGTCCGAGCTGCCGTAGGCCACGACGCCAATGTCGATGTGCGCGTCCTGTTCGATCACGGGTTTCGGGACCATGCGCTTGGCGGTGGTGAACTTGCGCGTGAGGCGATCGAGCACGATCTGGTATTCGGCGGAATCCTCGGTGTACGCGCCGTATTGCGTGTGCCCCGAGCCGCGCGTGAAGTACGCGCCCCGCGGATGCACGCCGGGCATGGTGCGATACGGAATGCCGTCGCCGTCCACGTCGAGATAGCGATGGAATTTCTCCATCTTCTCGAGATCTTCCTTCGTGTACACCTTGCCGCGGTCCGGCACGTAGCTGTCGTCCCATTTCAGGTCGGGGCACATCCAGTCGTTCATGCCGATGTCGAGATCGCTCATCACCAGCACCGGCGTCTGCAGCCGCTCGGCGAGGTCGAAGGCGTCGCGCGCGAAGTAGAAACACTCTTCGGGATCGCGCGGGAACAGCAGCACGTGCTTGGTGTCGCCATGCGAGGCGTATGCGCCTTCCAGGATGTCGCACTGCTGCGTGCGCGTCGGCATGCCGGTGGACGGGCCCACGCGCTGGATGTCGAACAGCACCGCGGGAATTTCCGCGTAGTACGCGAGCCCGAGGAATTCGTTCATGAGCGAGACCCCGGGACCGGAGGTGGCCGTGAACGCACGGGCACCATTCCAGTTGGCGCCCAGCACCATGCCGATGGCCGCGAGCTCGTCTTCGGCCTGGATGAAGGCGAAGTTCTTCCTGCCGCTGTCCGGATCGACGCGCAACCGGTCGGCGAAGCCCTTGAACGCATCCATCACCGAGGTCGACGGAGTGATCGGATACCAGGCGGCGACGGTGGCACCCGCGTACACGCAGCCGAGGCCCGCGGCAGTGTTGCCATCGATCAAGACGTGACCACGGGTCTTGTCTAACTTCTGAACCTTGAGCGGCAGCGGGCATGCGATGGTCGCCTTCGCATGGTCGTAGCCGAGCTGGATGGCCTTCATGTTGGAGTCGACCAGCTGCGGCTTCTTTGCATAGGTCTCGGCCAGCAGCGCGCGGATCTGATCGATGTCGAGATCGAGCAGCGCGGCGAGCACGCCCGCGTAGCAGATGTTCTTCATGAGGATGCGCGTGCGCACGCCGTTGAAGCTCTCGTTGCAGAGCTTCGCGAGCGGCACGCCGAGCACCGTGATGTCGTCGCGCGCCAGCAGCGCCGGGCGCGGCCACGTGCTGTCGTAGATGAGAAAGCCGCCGGAGGTCACCTCGCGCACGTCGCGCGCGTAGGTCTCGGCGTTCATGGCGACCATGATGTCTATCTTCCCGGAGCGCGCGACGTAGGCATCCTTGGTGACGCGGATTTCGTACCAGGTGGGCAGGCCCTGGATGTTCGACGGGAAGTAGTTCTTGCCCATGACCGGAATGCCGCTGCGAAATATCGATTTCATCAGCAGCGAGTTCGCCGACGCCGAGCCCGTGCCGTTCACCGTCGCGATCTTGATCGCGAAGTCGTTCGTTCTATCCATGATGGTTCTTTTGGGGATGGGCTCAGGCTGCCAGTCTTCAAGCGGTGCGGGGCAGTTTCGCGGTCATCTTTGCCGCGTCGGCCACGGCTTCATCCACGGCGTGCGGCCATTGGATCGTGGACTTCTGCATGTCCCAGGCGGCCGTCGGGCAGCGCTCCGCGCACAGGCCGCAGTGCACACACAGGTCCTCGTCTTTGACCATGACGCGGCCGGTGTGTTTCAGCCCGCCCGATACGTACAAAGCCTGAGTGACATTCTTCGCCGGCGCCTTGAGGCGCGTACGCAGGTCGGCCTCTGCGCCGTCCGCCGTGATGGTGAGGCAGTCCACCGGACAGATGTCGATGCAGGCATCGCACTCGATGCAGAGCTTGGTCTCGAACACCGTCTGCACGTCGCAGTTGAGGCAGCGCTGCACTTCTTTCTCGATCTGCTCCACCGTGAAGCCGAGCTCCACTTCGATGTCGAGCTTCTTGAAACGCTCCTTGAGCGACACGTGCGGCATCAGGCGCCGCTCGGCCGGGTTGTAGTCGTTCGAATAGGCCCACTCGTGCATGCCCATCTTGGTCGACTGCAGGTTCACTCCGGGCGGCAGTCGCTCGCCCGTGCTCTTCCCCTGACAGTGGTTGTGGATCGAGATCGCAGCCTGGTGGCCGTGCTCCACGGCCCAGATGATGTTCTTGGGGCCGAACGCCGCGTCGCCGCCGAAGAACACGCCGGCGCGCGTCGACTCGAAAGTCTTCCCGTCCACCTTGGGCACGTCCCACTTGTCGAACTCGATGCCGAGATCGCGCTCGATCCAGGGGAAGGCGTTCTCCTGGCCGATGGCGAGGATGACGTCGTCGGCCTCGAGGAATTCCTCACTAACTACCCGCTCGGCCGTGATGCGGCCCTTGGCGTCGATGTCGTATTCCATCACGTCGAACGTCATGCCCTTGAGCTTGCCGTTCTCGAGCACGAAATTCTTCGGCGAGCGGTTGATCACGATCTCGACGTGCTCTTCCTCGGCGTCCTCGAGCTCCCAGGCGCTGGCCTTGAAGAACTCGCGCGGCTTGCGCGCCATGACCTTCACGTCCTTGGCGCCGAGGCGCAGCGACGTGCGGCAGCAATCCATGGCCGTGTTGCCGACGCCGATGATGAGCACCTTCTCGCCGATGTTCTTGATGTGCTCGAACGCGACGGACTCGAGCCAGGTGATGCCGATGTGGACGTTGACGCCACCTTCCTTGCGTCCCGGGAGCGACAGCTCCTTGCCCTTGGGCGCGCCGGCGCCGACGAACACGGCATCGAAGTGCTGAGTCAACAGCTCCTTCATCGACTTGATCGGATGATTGAGCTTGAGGTCCACGCCCATGCCGACGATCTGCGCGATCTCGTCGTTCAACACTTCGGCCGGCAGGCGGAACGAGGGGATGTTGGTGCGCATCAGCCCGCCGGGCACGCCGAACTGCTCGAAGATGGTCACGGAGTAGCCGAGCGGCATGAGGTCGTTGGCCACGGTGAGCGACGCGCAGCCCGCGCCGATCAGCGCGACTTTCTTGCCGTTCTTGAGCTCGGGTATCTTGGGCAGGCGCGAGGTGATGTCGTCCTCACGGTGGTCGGCCGCCACCCGCTTCAACCTGCAGATCGCCACAGGTTTCTCTTCGACACGCCCGCGCCGGCACGCCGGCTCGCAGGGCCGGTCGCATACGCGTCCCAGGATTCCGGGAAAGACGTTGGAATGCCGATTCACCATGTATGCATCGGTGAAGCGACCTTGCGCGATGAGTCTTATGTACTCGGGAACGTCCGTGTGCGCTGGGCACGCCCATTGGCAATCCACGACCTTGTGAAAGTAGTCGGGTTGCGAAGTATCCGTCGGTTGCATATCCCCCCACGAAAACGCCGGTTTTCCCCCTCCGGCAGGCCGCGGAGTATAGGCTGCGCCACCTGCCGATGACGACTTCAACGCATATTCTGGCCACCGAAATCAAGCTCAGGACCCGCTCGCGCGTGCTGGAGGTTGCATTCGACGACGGCACGCGCTACCAGCTGCCGTTCGAATACCTGCGCGTGTATTCGCCGTCCGCCGAGGTCAAGGGGCACGGCCCCGGGCAGGAGACGCTGGTTCTCGGCAAGCAGAATGTCGGCATCCACGCCATCGAGCCCGTCGGCCAGTACGCCGTCAAACTGGTGTTCGACGATGGCCACGATACCGGGTTGTATTCGTGGAAGTACCTGCGCGAGCTGGGTGACCAGCAGCAGGCGAACTGGGCCCGATATCAGGCCCGCGTCCAGGCGACGCAGTGAGCCCGTCTATACTTCACCGGCTGTGAACAAGACTCCCGATACCGACTTCGGCTTCGAACGCGTTCCATGGGACGAGAAGCAAAGCCGAGTCCGCGGTGTGTTTGATTCCGTCGCGCACAACTACGACCTCATGAACGATCTCATGTCGGGCGGCGCGCATCGCCTGTGGAAGGAGTTCACGCTGTCGCTGGCGAACCTGCATCCGGGCCAGCGCGCGCTCGACGTCGCCGGCGGCACGGGCGATCTCACCGCCGGCCTCGCGAAGCAAGTCGGCAAGACCGGCGTCGTGATCCTCTCCGACATCAACGCGGCCATGCTCGGCGAAGGCCGCGACCGCATGCTCGATGCCGGCGTGGTCGGCAACGTGTCGTGCGTGCTCGCGAATGCCGAGAAGCTGCCCTTCAAGGATTCGAGCTTCGACTGCGTCACCATCGGCTTCGGTCTGCGCAACGTCACGGACAAACGCGCGGCGCTCGTCGAGATGCGCCGCGTGCTCAAGCCCGGCGGCCAGGTGCTGGTGCTCGAATTTTCACGCCCGGTGCCGCTGCTGAAACCTCTCTACGACTTGTACTCGTTCCGCGTACTGCCGCTGCTCGGCAAACTGGTGGCGAAGGACGAGGAAAGCTATCGCTATCTTGCAGAGTCGATCCGCATGCATCCCGACCAGGAGACGCTGTTGGGCCTGCTGCGCGATGCGGGACTCGAAGATTGCCGCTATCACAATCTGTCGGGCGGCATCGTCGCGGTGCACCGCGGATATCGATACTAGTCACGTAATGGGCCCCGCATTCGCCGCGTTCGGATGGTTGCTGGTCGCCAGCCTGGTGTCCGCACCCGCGTTCCTCTTCGGACTCGCGCGGCTGCGTTCCATCCGCCGCGCGTTCGTGCTCGCCGCGACGTTTGGCGCGGGAGCACTGGCGGGATTGTTCGGCTTTGGTTCCATCGGCGCATGGTTCACGCAAGCCCAGCCACTGGAGTTCCGCTCCCCCGCGTTCGCCGTAGCCGTCGGATCCGTCGGCGCGATCGCCGGTGGAGTCATCGCGGTTCTCGTGCTCGGTTGGATCAGCAAATATCCGCCGTGGCGGCAGTATTAGGAACGCGGTCCGGATGCTCACACAGGCCATAGAGAATCTGCTGAACCGCAACCTGCCGCGCAGTCCGCGCGCGGGGGAGCTCGTGGCCGGGCTCGCGGGCAAGAAGATGCGCATCGAAGCCACGGGCATCGGGTGGGTGCTCACGGTCGAATCGCTGGGCACGTCCATGCGGTTGGCCAAAGACGCATCGGCCGCGGCGGACGCCGAGATCGCGGGTAGTTTGATCAGCCTCGCGGCACTCGCCGGGCCGCATCCCGAGGAAGTGATCCGCCGCGGCGACGTCACCATTCGCGGCGACGCCGAGATCGCGAATAAATTTCGCGAGCTCGCGATGCTGCTCAAGCCCGATCTCGAAGAAGAGCTCGCGCGCCTGGTCGGCGACACGCCGGCGCACCAGGCGCTGCGGCTCGTGAAGCTCGCCACCGGCTTCGGCCGGCGCGCCGCCACCACCGGCGTACGCAACATGGCGGAGTACCTGGCGCACGAGCGCCGTGACCTCGTATCGCGCCCCGAAGCCGAGGATTTCTACCGCGGCGTGGAGCGCCTGCGCGAGCAGCTCGACCGCCTCGACGCGCGTACGCGCCTGCTCGAACAACCTCCCGCTGACGAGGACCATCGATGAAGCTGCGCGTCCTCGCCCGATTGATCGAGATACAACGCGTGTTGGTGCGACACCGGCTCGACGAGTTCGTGCGCGCCACGCATCTGTATCGGCCGCTGCGCTTCCTCTTCATGCTGTCGCCGTGGACCTGGGCCGTGCGCGGCACCGATTTGCCGCGCGGCGAGCGCCTGCGCCTCGCATTGGAAGAGCTCGGGCCCATCTTCGTGAAATTCGGCCAGGCGCTGTCCACCCGCCGCGACCTTCTGCCGATCGACATCGCCGACGAGTTGGCAAAGCTCCAGGACCGCGTGCCGCCCTTTGACGGCAAGATCGCGCGCGCCATCGTCGAGAACGCGTATGGACGCGCGGCAGAGCAGGTGTTCTCGAAGTTCGACGAGCAGCCGCTGGCCGCCGCGTCCATCGCGCAGGTGCACGCGGCGGAGCTGCGCGCCGAGGTGCCGCTCAACGGCGCGCAGACGTGCGAAGTGGTCGTGAAGGTACTGCGACCCGGCATGCACGCGATCATCGCGCGCGATCTCGAGGTGCTGCACGCGCTGGCGCGGTTCGCGACGGCGAACTGGGCCGGCAGCCGCCGGCTGCGCCCCGTCGAAGTGGTGCGCGAATACGAGAAGACCATCATCGACGAGCTCGACCTCATGCGCGAGGCCGGCAACGCCTCACAACTGCGGCGCAATTTCGAGGGGTCGACTCTTCTATATGTGCCCGCGGTGCACTGGGATTTCTGCCGGCCGGGGGTACTCGTGCTCGAGCGCATCCGCGGCGTGCAGATCTCCAACATGACGCGGTTGCGCGAGGTGGGCACCGACATCAAGAAGCTGGCCGAGAACGGCGTGGAGATCTTCTTCACACAGGTGTTTCGCCACAATTTCTTCCACGCCGACATGCACCCCGGCAACATCTTCGTGCTCATCGAGAACCCCGCGTCGCCGCGCTACGCGGCCGTGGATTTCGGCATCGTCGGCACGCTCGATCCGCGCGATCAGTACTACCTGGCCGAGAATTTCCTGGCGGTGTTCGAGCGCAACTATCGACGCGTCGCCACGCTGCATCTGGAGTCCGGCTGGGTGCCCGAAGGCTCGCGCGTCGATGAGATGGAGTCGGCGATCCGCACGGTATGCGAGCCCATCTTCAACAAGCCGCTCAAGGAAATTTCCTTCGGCACCGTGCTGCTGCGCCTGTTCGAGATTTCGCGGCGTTTCAACGTCGAGATCCAGCCGCAGCTCATCCTGCTGCAGAAGACGCTGCTCAACATCGAGGGGCTCGGCCGCGATCTGTATCCCGATCTCGACATCTTCAAGACCGCGGGCCCCATCATGCGCGAGTGGGTGCGCGAGAAGATGAGCGCGCGCGCGGTGATGGAAAAGGCGCGCGTGCAGCTTCCCGAGGTCATCAACAGCCTGCAGACGCTGGCGCCGCTGATGCGCTCGGCCGTGCAGCGCGCGCAGGATGGCCGGTTGCGACTCGCGGTGGAGGCGCCGGAGATCGACGCGCTGCGCAACGAGATCCGCCGCACCAACCGGCGCCGCGACCGGGTCACCATCGCCGCAGTGATGTTGTTAGGTGGCATCGTGTGGCTGGCCGTCGGACGCGAACCCTTCTGGGCCGGCTGGGGTCTGATCGGAGCCGGTGGCGCGTGGCTGCTGACTCAAATCCGTCGTTGAAACTTCGCGACGCAACCAGGTGCGGGTGGCGCCAGGCCGTGGGCATCGGACGGCGCATCGACAGCACGAATCTTTTCGCGGGTCGCCCTACGCTGTCACGTCAGTGTTCGCTATCCGCAACAACCGAAGCCGATGGAATGCGGCAAGCCTCAGAACCTCGCGGTCATCCAGACGAGCGCGCATCGCGACCTCGACGCCGCCACCCGGAAGATGATCGGGATCTGCAAGTTCAGTCTCGACGAGTGAGTGGCGGCGCGCTTACCCTTAGGGGCCGAGAGGCGATCTAACTACATTGCCGCGCCGCACCCGGTGCGGTAGCGTGACTGTCATGGGGGCTTCAGAGGGCATCGAACCCAATCGGTTTCTGCCGCAGCTCGCCGCGTTCGTAGCGATCGCGGCGGGGTTGTCCGTGCTCGTCGGATGGGCGTTCGACATCGAGCCGCTGACCAATCTCGCGCCGTCGTGGCCGCACATGGTCAAGCTCACCGCGCTCGCCTTCGTGTGCGCGGGCGTCACGCTGTGGCTGGCGTCCATGGGTGCGCGTGTCGCGGCCGCGGGCGGCGCCGCGCTGCTCGCGGCTGCCGGTCTCGCGCTGCTGATCCGCGACGCGTCGGGCTGGAACGCGTACATCGACCAGCTCTCGCTGGTGCCACTGCCGATCTCCGCCGACGACATGCCGATTCCGCGGATGGCGCCGGCCACCGCGTTCGGCATCTTGTTGTTAGGTGCATCGATCGCCTGCTCGCTGCACCGGCGCCTGGCGCTGGTTCATCAGGCGCTCGCCATACTCGGCCTGTTCATGGGCTGGTTCGGTTTGTCGCACTTCGTGCTCGCGGGTCATGCGTTGTTCGCCTTCGCCGGCATGGCCTTCCACTCCGCAATCCTGCTGCTGCTGCTGCACGCCGGGGCGCTGACGCTGCGACCCGAGGCCGGCCTCGCGGCGCTGTTGGCGAGCGGCGGCGCGGGCGGTGGATTGGCGCGGCGGCTGTTGCCGGCGGCGATCGTCGTGCCGCTGCTCGCCGGCGTGCTCACGTTGCAGTCGCAGCGCTCGGGCATGCTCAGCTACGAGGCGGCGGTCTCCCTGTTCACGCTCTCCTCGGTGGTCGTATTCGTCGCGTTCATATGGATCAACGCCACGCGTGCCGAGCGCGCCGACCGGCGGCGGCACCACGCCGAGCACGCGCTGCGTGTATCCGAGGAGCGCAACCAGCTCATCGTCGAGACGGCGCTCGACGCGGTCGTCACGATGACCAACCAGGGCGTCATTTCCGGCTGGAACTCGCAGGCCGAGAAGATGTTCGGCTGGACGCGCGCCGAGGTGCTGGGCCGGCAGCTCGCCGAGGTGATCGTCCCGGAGCGCCATCGCGCCGGGCATCGCGATGGGCTGCGCCGCTACATCGAATCCGGCGTGGCGCGCATGCTCAACCGGCGCATCGAAATGTCGGCGCTGCATCGCGATGGCCACGAGATGCCCGTCGAGCTTTCGATCACGCCGATCGGATTCGGCGACGAGCTGGTGTTCAGCGCGTTCATCCGCGACATCACCGGCCGCACACGCTCGGAGGCCGCGCTGCGCGAGAGCGAGCAGCGCTTCCGCAGTACCGCCAACGCCGCGCCGGTGCTCATCTGGATGAGCGGTCCGGACAAGATGTGTACCTGGTTCAACCAGCGCTGGCTGGACTTCGTCGGGCGCGCGATGGAGCAGGAGCTCGGCGACGGCTGGTGCGACAACCTGCATCCCGCGGACTTCGACCGCGCGCTCGACACTTATCACGCGGCCTTCGACGCGCGCCGGCCGTTCGAGATGGAATACCGCCTGCAGCGCGACGACGGCGCATGGCGCTGGCTGCTCGAGCGCGGCACGCCCATCTTCGGGCCCGCTGGCGGGTTCGAGGGCTACATCGGCACGTGCATCGACATCACCGAGCATCGCGAAACGCTCGAGCAGCTGCGCGAATCGCGCGCGCGTTTCAAGACGTTGACGGAATCGCTGCCGCAGATGATCTGGACCTGCCTGCGCGACGGCTACTGCGACTATCTATCGCGCCAGTGGCTCGACTACACGGGACGCAGCGAGTCGCAGCAGCTCGGCTCCGGCTGGCTCGAGCAGATCCACCACGACGATCGCGTGAAGGTGAATCTCGAGTGGTCGCGCGTGATCGGCAGCGGCGATACGTTCGACATCGCCTGCCGCATCCGTCGCTTCGACGGCCTGTATCGCTGGTTCAAGACGCGCGCCGTTCCATTGCGCGATCCGGCGGGCCGCATCCTCAAGTGGTTCGGATCGCACACGGACATCGAAGACTTCGTGGTCGCGGAACGCAGGCTCAAAGTGCAGCTCGAGCGCATGCAGTTGCTCGACCGCACCACACACGCCATCGGCGCGCACCAGGAACTGCGCAAAGTGTTCGAGGTCATGTTGCGAAGCCTGGAGGACAACCTCGGCGTCGACTTCTGCGCCATGTGCCTCTACCAGGCCGAGCCCGAACTGTTGAGCATCGTCAACGTCGGCGAGCGCAGCGCGACGATCGCGAAGCAGGTGGGGCTCGGTGAGTCCGCGCAGATCGAGATCGACGAGAGCGCGCTGGCGCGCGCCGTGCACGGCGAGCTCGTATACGAGGCCGACATCGAGGGCGCACGCGTGCCGTTCTACGCGCGGCTCGCCACCGGCGGGCTGCGCTCGCTGGTGACCGCGCCGCTCGTGGTCGAGGGTGATGTGTTCGGCGTGCTCGTGGTCGCCAAGTGCCGGGTCGATTCCTTCAGCACCGACGACTGCGAATTCCTGCGGCAGCTCTCCAGCCACGTGGCATTGGCCGGGCATCAGGCGCGGCTGTACGACGCGCTGCAGTCGGCATACCAGGACCTGCGGCAGACCCAGCAGACGGTGATGCAGCAGGAGCGCCTGCGCGCGCTGGCCCAGATCGCGAGCGGCATCGCGCACGACATCAACAACGCGCTCTCCCCGGCCGCGCTGTACGCGCAGACGATGCTCACCCACGAGGACGCGCTGTCGCCGCGCGCGCGCGACCATCTCCTCGTCATCCAGCGCGCCATCGAGGACGTGGCGCGGACCGTGCAGCGCATGCGCACGTTCTATCTACCGCGCGGACTCGAGCTCACCCTCTCGCCCATCGACCTCAACGAGGTCATCCGGCAGGCCGTCGACCTGACGCGCGCGCGCTGGAGCAACATGGCGCTCGAGCGCGGCATGGTCGTGAACGTCGAGAGCGATCTCGCGCCCGACCTGCCGAAGATCCTCGGCGCCGAGAACGAGATGCGCGACGCGCTGACCAACCTGATCCTCAACGCCGTCGATGCGCTGCCGGATGGCGGCAAGATCACGCTGAGCACGCGCGCCGACGCACGCGACAGCCAGGTGATCGCCGAAGTGCACGACACCGGCCTGGGCATGAGCGAGACCACGCGCAGCCGATGCCTCGAGCCGTTCTTCACCACGAAGGGCGAGCGTGGCACCGGGCTCGGACTGCCGATGGTGTTCGGCATGGTCCAGCGGCACGGCGGCGAGCTCGAGATCGACAGCGAACTCGGGCGCGGCACGACCGTGCGATTGCTGTTCCCGCGCGCCCCCACCGGTATGGAAATGCGCCAGAAGGAGTTGGACATGCCGCCGCGCCCGTTGAGGATCCTGCTGATCGACGACGATCCATTGCTGCTGCGCAGCCTGCGCGACGCGCTGGAGCTCGACGAGCACGAGATCGTGACCGCGGAGGGCGGTCAGGCCGGCATCGACGCGTTCCGAGCGGCCAGTCTCGCCGGCGAGCGCATCGACGCGGTGATCACCGATCTCGGCATGCCCTACGTCGACGGCCGCAAGGTCGCGACGCAGATCCGCCAGCTCGCCGGACAGGTGCCGATCATCATGCTCACCGGCTGGGGACATCGGCTGATCGCCAGCGACGAGAAGCCCGAGCACGTCGACAGGATCCTGAGCAAGCCGCCGAAGATGGCGGAGCTGCGCGCGGCGCTGGCGGATCTCGTTACGACGAAGGGAGATTGACGTGATCGTCGGTCTGACGATTGCCCGATCCGGCGGATGTTTACGCGAACGATGAATGTCGACGATCCCGTATACATCCCAACGCTGGATGCTGACGATTTCTTGTGCGTTCATAGAATGTCTCGATAAAAATCAGAAGCCTCTCCTTAATGCCACCGCAAGTGGTTTCATCCGTCGCGAGAACGGGGTTTGTTTTCTCTACACGTGCTGGCATGTAGTGACTGGATTCAATCCTTACAGTCGTGGTGGGACTGCTGATCTACTAAGGCGTCGTCGCTATCTGCGAGTCTCCCTGCAGGATGCGAAACCAACGGCGCCAGGTTCGACGCTGATCGGAGGGGTGCAATCTTTAGTCGTGCCACTCTATGAAGAGAAGCAGGGGATTCTTCACCCATTGTGGCTTCAGGATGAGCTTGATACTCCCCATGTCGAACTGAATGGCATAGGTTTGCGCAAGCCTTTTTGGCACGACGCAATCAAGCTCGCTTTGCCGCCGACTCTTGCCGTCTCCGACATTCAGTTGATTGACGAAAGCCGAATCCACGGGTCGAACAGTATGATGGTGTTACCCGGCGACAAGACACTGGTTGTGGGTTTCCCGCATGGATACAGCTCCGTGGGAATGGATCAGCCAACTCCAGTCGTGCTCACGCGCTTCGTCGCCGGTATTTCGATGAGCGACAGACCTCGGGAATTCCTGTTGGAGAGCATTGGTAGCCCAGGCATGTCCGGCGGACCGGTTTACATAGACACCGGAAAAGATGTGCTTCTGGTAGGTATTTACACAGGCTCGATCAGTCCGGACAACCTGCACCCCAAGCCAGAGAAGGCGACCGCTTTGGGTACGGCGGCGGATCTGACGTTCCTTCTGCACGGTCATCTACCGTTGATACGGCCAGCACCCCCACCACTCGATCAATGAGATCTGGAAAGAGTTAGGCGCGGCACAATGTCCAATTGCCGTGAATCATGGACGACGGCTTTGCAATTCAGTTGCGGCGCATGGCAGCATCCCGACATTCGGAGAACCGATCATGTCAACAGCGAAAGAAGAGCTCACACGCCTGATCGAATCGCAGCCTGCGGATTCTTCGCAAGAAGAAATCGTACGAGAGCTTGCCTTTCACGTCATGGTCGAACGCGGCATGGCCGACTCGGACGCCGATCGTGCGATCTCAAATGAAGAGATGGCTCGACGCATCCGTGCATGGCGAAAATAAACTGGACGAACGAGGCGCAGCGGTGGCTCGAAGACATATTCGAGTACATCGCGGCCGACAACCCTCGGGCCGCGACAGAAACGGTTGAGGGCGTTTACGAGAAGACTCAGATCCTGCGCGACTTCCCGGAAGTCGGACATCGCTACTCAGCCTCAGGTTGAAACGTGCGAATTCTTCTTTACGGGCACTATCGAATTGCATATCTGGTGAAGGACGATGGAGACGTCGACATCCTCGGCGTATTTCACGGTGCATTGGACATCAGTCGTTATCAGCTTTGATTCGCGGAACGCGCGAAACCTACTTGCACGGTAGATAGTCGAACGGAATCACCGTTTCCTTCCCGCCGTCGCCCGGCCCCGCAATCTCGGCATGCAATCCGTTTGCCGTCTTCCGGTATTCCACGCGCTTCGGGAAATTGTTGCGCGGATTCTCGAATCGTGCCCAATCAGCGCCTCCCGCGACCCACGCGAACGGCACCGGCGGATTGCCCTGCGGCTGCGCGACATAGCTGGGCACGCCATCCCGCCACTCGATGCGCAGGAACTCGAAGCTAGCGGTCGTCGCGCCCTTCACGGTGCGCGATAGCCCCAACAACAGGTCGCCGCGCGGGGCGAGCCACTGCTCTTCGATGAAGTCGCCGTTGCGATCCGCGCACCAGTGCCCGGTGAGCCAATCGAGTTTGGGAGGTGTGCCCGCCGAGGCGGTGAGCGACAGCACCGCTGCGGCTGGCAGGGCGAAAAGTGTGCGCTTGTTCATGGTGTCACTGTAGCGGCGCGCGGCCGGCGCGGGCTTGAACAAAAGCGCAAGTTGTCCGGTAATCACGGCATGGACTATCAGCAGCACCCGGCGCCGCCGGCGCTCGCCCGGCACGTCGAGAGCATATGGCGGCTGCGCACGCCTGCCGCGGACGAAGTTCAGACTATCTACCCAGACGGACACTGCGAGCTCATCGTGCATCTCGCCGAGCCGCCGCGCTGCTGGGACGCAGTCGACGGCTGGCACGACCAGACGCGCACGCTGTTCGCGGCACAGCGGGTAACCGCGGTGCGGCTAGAGCCGAAAGGCCCGATGGACTGCATCGGCGTTCGGCTCATGCCGGCCGCCTCCGCGCTGGCCGCGCACCGCGGCCTCGAGCGACTGCGCGACCGCATCGTCGATCTCGCGGCGCTGGACCCCGCGCTGAGCAAGTCATTGCGCAGCGCCGCGCGGGCGTTCGTCGCCGGCGATGCGGCGTCGCTGTGGCGGCTGCTGGAACGCCGCTGCGCTACCCACGATGTGGATGCGCGCATCGAGCAGGCCGCCGCGAGGCTCGAAGCGACCGGCGGTCGCGCGCGCATCGCGACCGTCGCGCGTGCGGCCGCACTGAGCATGCGCGGCCTGCAGACCAGATTTCTGGCTCAGGTCGGTCTCACGCCGAAAGAGCTGGCGCGCGTGCTGCGCCTGCAGGCAACGTTGTGCGCGCTCGACAGCGACACGCCGCTCGCCGAAGTCGCCGACGCCTCGGGATTTTCCGACCAGTCGCACGTCACGCGCGAGGTACGGCGGATCACCGGCCTCAGTCCCTCGCGACTGCGCGAGGCTTTGCGCGCCGACCGCGGCGATGACACGACGATTGCGCTCGCCGCTGCGTTCGTGCGCGGCACTTCGTCGAAACGATCGCTGTCTAGCTACTGATCCGACGCGGCGTGCGCGTCAGGTCATTGCGATCGACCGGTCGTGATACTTGCGCGACAAGTACCAGCAGACCCACGCCACGCAGCTGCACGCCAGGGACGTCCATGCGATCCAGGTGAGATTCGGCAGCACGATGGGTGCGATCAGCCCGAGTGTGAACGCCGTCACCAGCAGCGCCACGAACGACTGCGCCGAGGCCGCCGTGCCGCGCGCGCCGGGAAACAGGTCGAGCATGCGCAGCGTCAACGCGGGAAAGGCGAACTGCGCGCCGATGGCGCCGACGAACAGCAGCGCCTGCTGCAGGGGAATCGGCGGAATGGGCGCGAAGAAATGAACGATGACGCGCGTGAATGCCATCACGAAGGTGATCGTGAAGCCGATGCGCACCTGCGCGACCAGATCGAGTCGGCCGACGAGGCGCTGCGAGATCACCGCGCCGACCAGGATGCCGGAGATCACGGGCAGGAACAGGTGCCAATATGAGGTCTCGTCCAGATGCCAATGCTTTTCGACGATCGCCGGCGCGGAGCCGATGAAGACGGCCAGCGAGCAGAAGTTGATGGCCGCGGCGATCGCGAGCATGAGGAATTCCGAATGGCGCAGCACCGTCCATGACGTGGCGACGAGGTTGCGCGGCTTGAACGGAATGCGCGCCGCCACGGGATGCGTCTCCGGCAGCTTCCACCAGGCGGAGACGGCGAACAGGATGCCGCAGACCACCATGACGGCGAACACGGCGCGCCATCCATAGGCAACGTGCGCCCAGCCGCCGATGATGGGAGCGATGGCCGGTGCCACGGCGAAGATCATCGTCGTGGTGCTCATGAGGTGCTGCGCGCGCGGACCTTCGTACAGGTCGCGGATGACGGCGCGGCTGATGACCACGCCGACGCCCGCGGTGGCGCCCTGCATGATGCGCGCGGCGATCAGCGCGTGATAGTTAGGCGCCAGCATGCAGGCGACCGAACCTACGGTGTAGAGCACCATGCCCCAGATCATGACGGGCCGGCGTCCGATGGCGTCGGACAAGGGCCCGTGCACCAGCGACGCGAACGCGAACGGCACCATGTACGCGGTGATCACCTGCTGCAGCTGCCAGGCATCGACCTGCAGCGCGCGCTCCATCGCGTGGAACGCCGGGAAGAACGTGTCGATGGAGAACGGGCTCACCATCGTCAGCCCGCCGAGCAACACGGCGAGCATCCCGTAGCCTGGAAGCCTGTGCTGCAAGGCGCGTCGCCCTAGCTACTACGCAGGGACCGCAGGAACGCCGCCGGGTCGCGCCCGCTCTCGAGCACCTCGACGAGCGCCGAGCCGACGATGACGCCGGCCACGTGTCCCTCGAGCTGCTCGACCTGCTCGCGGCCGCGGATGCCGAACCCCGCGCACACCGGCAGTGTGCAGGCGGCACTCACGGCATCGAGATAACGCGTCACGTCGCCGGGCACCGCGGCCGTGCGGCCGGTCGTGCCGGTCATCGTGACGGCGTACAGGAAGCCCTGCGTCGCGGCGGCGAGGCGCGCGAGGCGCTCCGGCTTCGTCACGGGCGTCACCATCTGGATGAGCGCGATGCCGTGGGCTCCGAGCGCAGCGCGGAAATCCTCGCCCTCGTCGAACGGCAGGTCCGGCACGATGAAGCCGCACACGCCGGCCACGGCCGACGCGCGCGCGAGCTCGACCAGCCCGAAGGCCAGCAGCGGGTTCAGATAGCTCATGAGCACCAGCGGCGCCCGCGGCAATTGCCCTTGCCGCTGCATCGACGTGAGCTCTGCGAGCAGCCAGCGCAGCGAAACGCCCTGGCGCAGCGCCTCGCGACTCGAGCGCTGGATCGTCATGCCATCGGCCATCGGGTCCGTGAAAGGAACGCCTATCTCGACCACGTCCGCTTCGGTGCCGACCTGCGTCAGCAGCGCGCGGAAGTCGTCACGCTTCGGATAGCCCGCCGTCACGAATGCCACGGTGGCCATACCACCGCGCGCGTTGGAGATGGCGGCAGTGATCTTTTCGCTCGGAGTCATGAGTTGGTTTTTTCCACGTCCGCCAGAACCGTGCGCAGCAGCGTCGGCATGTCCTTGTCGCCGCGCCCCGAGAGACCGATCAGCACTTTCTTGCCTGGATTTTCCCGCGCCCAGCGACGCGCCCCGACCAGGGCGTGCGCGGACTCGATGGCCGGGATGATGCCCTCGAGGCGGCAGCACTCGGTGAGCGCCGCGAGCGAATCGTCATCGGTGGCGGCGTCGTAGCGCACGCGCTTCGCCCACAACAGCAGCGAATGCTCCGGTCCCACGCCCGGGTAGTCGAGCCCCGCCGACACCGAGTGCGTCTCCTGGATCTGGCCGTCCGCGTCCTGCAGCAGCAACGTATATGCGCCGTGCAGCACGCCTGGCCGCCCGGTCGCGAGCGTCGCGGCATTCTGGCCGAGTCCGTTGCCGGTGCCGCCGGCCTCGATGCCGATGATTTCGACCGCCGGGTCGCCGATGAACGGGTGGAACATGCCGATGGCATTGGAGCCGCCGCCGACGCAGGCGATGACGGCGTCGGGCAAACTACCGACACGCTCCTGGAACTGCGCGCGCGCTTCCTTGCCGATGACGCACTGCAGCTCGCGCACCAAGTACGGAAACGGGTGCGGGCCCACGGCCGAGCCGATGATGTAGAACGTGTCGGTGGGGTTCGCTACCCAGTCCCGGAATGCTTCGTCGATGGCCGCGCGCAGCGTCTGGTCGCCGCTGGTCACGGGCACCACCGTCGCGCCTAACAACTTCATGCGTCCGACGTTCGGCGCCTGCCGCTCCATGTCGACCAAGCCCATGTACACGGTGCACGGCAGGCCGACGCGCGCGCAGGCCGCGGCGGAGGCGACGCCATGTTGCCCGGCGCCGGTTTCCGCGACGATGCGCGTCACGCCGAGGCGCTTGGCGAGCAACGCCTGCCCGAGCGCGTTGTTGATCTTGTGGGCGCCGGTATGCGCGAGATCCTCGCGCTTGAGCCACACCTCGGCGCCCCACGCGGCCGAGAGCTTCGCGGCGTGCGTCAACGCGGTCGGACGGCCGACCCAGCTCGACAGCTCGCGTGCCAGCTCGGCCTGGAAGTCGGGCGCGTGCAGGTGCTGCTTCACGCCGGCTTCGAGTCGCTCGAACGCGGCGATCAAAGTTTCGGGGACGTAGCGTCCGCCGAACGGGCCGAAGCGGCCGCGCGCGTCCGGATATTTTCCGGCGAGCTCGTCGGCGAGTAGTTTGGACGGGTCCCAGCCCGTGTCGGGGGACGACGCGATCATCGGTTTCATGCATTCATCTCCAACGCGGCCATGCGTGCTTGGGCCACGAACTGCTCGATCATTTCCGTGTTCTTCACGCCCGGCGCCTCTTCGACACCGCTCGACACGTCGACTCCGAAGGGCTTCACGTGACGGATGGCGGGCGCGACGTTGCGCGCATTCAGGCCGCCCGCGAGGATGAGCTGCACGCGGCGCGCGAGCTCCGCGGCGGCGTCCCAATCCGTCGTGCGGCCACTGCCGCTCACCGGCCCCTCGAACAGGATGCGCTCGGGCATCGCGCCGGCGGGCCGCGGCCCGGGACGCAACACCGGCAACACGGACAGCTCCTTCGGCAGCTCGAGCCGGTCGAGGTCTTCGAGGTCCGTCTGCAGGATGTCGGGCCGGAAATCGCGGAGGATCGCGCCGATCTCGTCGCGGGTCGGATGGCGTGTCACGGCCACGCAGGCCACCTTGCGGCGCGCGGGTGTCGCGAGCTCGTTGGCACGTTCGGTCGTCACGCGCCGCACGGAGGTGGCGAACACGAAGCCGATGGCGTCGACCTCGCAGGCCAGCGCGGCGTCGACCGCCTGCGGCGTGGTCATGCCGCAGAGCTTGATGAACAGCGCGCCGGTCGGGCGCGACATGAACGGCGCGTTCATGGGCGCTCCCCGCCGGCGCGCTGCGTGCGTCCGGCGACGGCGGTGCGCGCCGCGCCGAGCATGGCCTGCGCGAGCGACGCGGGATCCGCGGCGGACATGAGCGCGCTGCCCACCAGCGCGAGGTCGTAGCCGCAGGCCGCGACGCGCGCGGCGTCCTCGGCCGTCACGACACCGCTCTCCGCGACGCGCTTCACGTCCGTGGGTAGTGAGGCCGCCAGCGCATCGAGCCGTCCGGGCACCACCTGCAGCGTGGCGAGATCGCGCGAGTTCACGCCGACCAGCAGCAGCTTGCGATGCGCGCGGCGCGTCTCGATCAGCGCATGCGCGAGCGCGACGTCGGCGGTGTCGAAGGCCTCGAGCAGCACGAACATCTGCAATTCGAGCGCGGCGTCGATCATCTGCTCGAGCTCAGGCCTAGGCAGCATGCGGATGATGGCCAGCACGCCGCTCGCGCCCGCCGCGCGGCCCTCGAGTACCTGGTAGGAGTCGACCAGGAAATCCTTGCGCATGGCGGGAATGCCCAGCGGCGCCAGCGCACGCGCGCCCGCCGTGAGGTCCTGCAGCGAGCCGTCGAAGCGGCTGGGCTCGGTGAGGATGGAAACGGCCGCCGCGCCGGCGCGTGCATAGGCGGCGACGCGCGCGCCCACGTCGCCTTCGCCCGCGCGGCGCAGCACGCCCATCGCGGGCGAGCGCAGCTTGACCTCGGCGATGAGATCGAACGCGCGGGTCTCGAGCGGCGGCGCCGTCGGCAACTCCGCGATGCGCGCGCGTAATTCGCGGGCAGACAGCAACTGCTGCGCGGCCTCCGAACGGGCCCGCGACGAGGCGGCCATGCCCGCGAGGAAATCGCTGCCTGTCTGGCCGGCGGAGCGGTTCACAGGCCGGCTCCCGCTCCGAATGCGGCCAGCGAATCGAGCGTCTTGCGCGCGGCACCGCTGTCGATGGCGGCGCGCGCCAGTGCCACGCCGTCGCGCGGCTCTTTCACCTTGCCGACGATCTCGAGCGCCAGCGCCGTGCCTACAACAATGCGTCGCGATGCGGGCCACGGTCGTCGCCGCACAGCACCGCGCGCAGCGCGCGCGCGTTCGACGCGGCATCGCCGCCGGCCAGATCGCGCGCGCCGCACAGATCGAGGCCGTAGTCGGACGGGCTGCGTATCTCCGCCCGCACGCTGCCCGGCCGCACGTCGAGCACGGTGAACGGACCGAGCGGGGTGGGCTCATCCCAACCCTCCGCGCCATGCACCACGAAGGCACGCTCCACGGGCAGACCCGACAACGCGTCGGCCATGAGCTGCGCGGTCGGCAGGTTGAACGCCCCCGTGAGCTGGAACAGCGGCGCCGCCGGATTCGTGAGCGGACCTAAGATGTTGAACACCGTGCGCACGCCCATGGCCTGGCGGATCGGACCGACGGCCTTCATGGCCGGGTGGTAGTAAGGCGCGAACAGGAATGTGAAGCGCGTGGCCGCGAGACAGGCCCCCGCGGCCGCTTCATCGAGTGGTAGTTTGAGCCCGAGCTGCTCGAGCACGTCGGCGCTGCCGGACTTGCTCGACACCGAGCGGTTGCCGTGCTTCACGACGTCCACGCCGCAGGCGGCCGTCAGCAGCGCGGCGCCCGTCGAGAGGTTGAAGCTGCCGGAAGCGTCACCGCCCGTACCGACGATGTCGATGGCGCGCGGCGCGGCGGGGATCGCCGGGGCGCGCGCCAGCGAGCGCATCGCGCGCGCGAAGCCGCGGACCTCGTCGGCCGTCACGCCCTTCGAGCGAAGACTCGCCAACAGCGCGCCGGACAGCGCCGGCGGCGTTTCCGGATTGGTGAGCGCACGCAGCAGCTCGGCCGCCTGCTCTTCCGACAACGGCTTCCCGGTCAGCAGATGCTCGAGCGTCTCGCGCAGATTCATTGCGTGCCGCCCTTCATCTCCAGGAAATTGCCGATGAGCTTCGGCCCCTCGGGCGTGAGCACGCTCTCCGGGTGGAACTGCACTCCCTCCACTTTGAGCGTCCGATGCCGCACGCCCATGATCTCGCCCTCGGGCGTGCGCGCGGTCACTTCGAGATCCGGCGGGAGCGCGTCGGGATGCGCTATCAACGAGTGATAACGGCCCACCTCGGGCGTTTGCGAGAGGCCGGTGAACAAGCCGCGCCCGTCGTGCGTCACGGGCGAGGTCTTGCCGTGCATCAGACGCGGCGCCCGAACCACCTTGCCGCCGAACACCTCGACGATGGATTGATGACCGAGGCACACGCCGAACACCGGTATCTGGCCGGCGAACGCGCGGATCATGTCCATGCTGACGCCGGCGTCGTAGGGCGTGCCGGGGCCGGGGGAAATGCACAGGTGCGTGGGATGCGTGGCCTTGGCCTGCTCCACCGTGATCTCGTCGTTGCGGCGCACGTCCACCTCGGCCCCCAGCACCATGAATGCCTGGACGAGGTTGTAGGTGAACGAATCGTAGTTGTCGATCAACAGCAGGCGAACGCTCATAGCCCCTCCGCCGCGAGCTTGAGCGCGCGCGCCATCGCGCCGCTTTTCGCCAACACTTCGTCGTGTTCCGAGGCTGGCACGCTGTCGGCAACGATGCCGGCGCCGGCCTGGTAACTGTATTCGTCGCCGCGAAACACCAGCGTGCGGATCGTGATGGCCTGGTCCATCTCGCCGTGCGCGCCGAAGTAGCCGCAGGTGCCCCCGTACAGGCCGCGGCGCACCGGCTCGAGCTCGTCGATGATCTCCATGGCGCGCACCTTCGGCGCGCCCACCAGCGTCCCCGCGGGAAATGCCGCGGCGAACAGGTCGAAGGCGTCGCGATTGCTCGCGAGCACGCCCTTGACGCCGCTCACGATGTGCATGACGTGGCTGTAGCGCTCGATGACGCGATACGGGTCGACGTGCACGCTGCCCGCCTTTGCCACACGCCCGAGATCGTTGCGTGCCAGATCGACGAGCATCACGTGCTCGGCGTTTTCCTTGACGTCTGCGAGCAGGTCCTTTTCGTGTTGCAGGTCCGCGGCCGGGTCGTCGGCGCGCGGCCGCGTGCCCGCGATGGGCCGCAGTTGCGCGACGCCCTGCGCCGAAACCTTCACCAGGGCTTCGGGCGAGGAGCCCACGACGGTGATCTCGCCGAGCCGGCAGTAATACATGTACGGCGACGGATTGATGAGTCTGAGCGCGCGGTACGCCTCGAAGGGATCGAGCGAATGGCGGCCGGAGAAGCGCGACGACAACACCAGTTGATAGACGTCGCCGGCCGCGATGTATTCCTGCGTGCGTTTCACACCGGCGAGATATTGGTCGCGCGACAACGAGCCAACGGCCGGTGAATAGCGTGCCTCCGCGCCGGCCGCCGGTGGCGAGTAGTTAGGAAGCCCGCCGCGCAGCGCCTTGATGACCTCGCGCCGCAGCGCCTGCCGTTCGGCCTCGCTGCCGGCGTGCAGCAGCGCGATGCCGCGCGTCAGGTGGTCGAACACCAGCAGCGACTCCGGCGCGACGTAGTGCAGGTCGGGCACGGCGGCGTCGACGCGCGCCGTCGATGGCAGTCGCTCGAAATAGCGCACCACGTCGTACGACGAATACCCCACCAGGCCACCCGCCAGCGGCACGCCGGCCATCTCGGGCAACGGCTTCGGAGCGGCGGCCAGCGCCTTGCGCAGCGCATCCAGCAACTCGCCCTTGTGTGCGGGACGCGGCATCCTGGCGGCACCCACCGCCAGCCCGGTCGCGTCGAGCTTCACCTCGAGACACTTGCCGAAGCCGATGAACGAGTAACGCGCCAGACGTTCGCCGCCTTCCACGCTCTCGAGCAGGAAGCGCGGATCGAAGGCACCGAGTTTGGCGAATGCCGACACCGGGGTGTCGAGATCGCCTGCTATGTCGAAGGGCGGTTTCACCGCAGTTCACTCCACTTGCGCAACGCGCGGACAACAAAAAACCCATCTCTGGCGTGTACCGGAGATGGGTTCCTTTGGAAATCGTGTTTCTGATCAGACGTGCAAACAGATCCGTTGGCCCTCTCCTTATGGGAGGCGCCACCACCAGACTTTGCGATTGCCGTGTTTGA
>JAYTOI010000125.1:0-20001 GCA_043747875.1 Pseudomonadota bacterium
GAAAGGCGTGGCGCGCCGCTCGGCGCAGACCGCGCTGTTCCACATCGCCGAGGCGATGGTGCGCTGGCTGGCGCCCATCCTGTCGTTCACGGCGGATGAGATATGGAGCTTCATGCCGGGCAAGCGCAGCGAGTCTGTGTTCCTCGAGACCTGGCACGCACTGCCGAAGATGCCCGAGAGCTCGGTGGACTGGAATCTGTTCATTGAGCTCAAGAATGCGGTGGGGCAGGAACTCGAGAAGCTGCGGGTCGCGGGCACGATCGGCAGTTCGCTCGCTGCCGAGGTCGAAGTGTTCAGCAAAGATGAGTTCCGCGAGAAGCTCGTGGCGCTCGGTGAGGAGCTGCGATTCCTGCTGATCACGTCCGGCGCGGTGGTGAAGCGCGTCAGCAACGCCGCCGGGCCGCCGGTGGGTGCCATCAAGGTGGCGCAGATCGCGAAGGAGGGCGGCGTGTGGATCCGCGTGCAGGCGTCAGCGGCGCCGAAGTGCGAGCGCTGCTGGCATCACCGGCCCGAGGTCGGCTCGAACCCCACGCACCCGACGATCTGCGGCCGATGTGTGGACAACGTCGACGGGCCGGGTGAATCTCGGCAACTCGTATGAACGAACCAATGCCAGCCCTGAACGCCAGCGGTATCCGCTGGTTGTGGGTTTCCGTCCTCATAATCGTGCTCGATCAGCTCACGAAGCTGTGGATCACCAGCACGATGGAGATGCATGACGAGATCTACGTGCTGCCGGTGTTCGACATCTACCGCACGTTCAACACCGGCGCTGCGTGGAGCATGGGTGCGGGTACCGCAGGGGCGCGCTGGCTGTTCAGCGGCGTCGCGATCGCGGTGTCCGTCGTGCTGGTGTACTGGCTGCGCACGCTCGCGCTGTCGACGCACCGGCTGCTCATCGCCGGCCTCTCTTTGATCCTGGGCGGCGCCATCGGCAACGTCATCGACCGGCTGCGCCTCGGGCACGTCATCGACTTCCTCTTGGTTCACTGGAATGAGGCGAAATTCCCGGCCTTCAATCTCGCGGATTCGGCCATCTGCGTCGGCGCCGCGTTGGTGATCCTCGATTCGATCCGCGACTGGTGGCGTACGCGCCAGGCGAAGCTTCAGGCCAGCGGGGAGCACTAGGGGTCTCGCCGCATGCAGATCTTCCTGGCAAATCCGCGCGGCTTCTGCGCGGGCGTCGACCGCGCCATCGACATAGTCGAGCGTGCCATCGCGATGTTCGGCGCGCCTATCTACGTGCGCCACGAAGTCGTGCACAACGTGCACGTCGTCGAGCGGCTGCGCGCGCTCGGGGCCGTGTTCGTCGACGAGCTGGACCAGGTGCCCGACGGCAGCACCGTGATCTTCTCCGCGCATGGCGTGCCTGCCGCGGTCGAGAACGAGGCCGCGCGCCGCGGCCTCGCCGTGTTCGACGCCACATGCCCGCTGGTCACCAAAGTGCACATGGAAGTCGCGCGGTACGCGCGCGAGGGCCGCGACGTGGTACTCATCGGCCACGCCGGGCATCCCGAGGTCGAAGGCACCATGGGCCGCTTCGACACCGCCCATGGCGGACGCATGCATCTCATCGAGAATGTCGAGCAGGCCAGGGCCCTGAACGTGCGCGAAGCCGAGCGCCTGGCGTTCGTGACGCAGACCACGCTGTCGGTGGACGACACCGCCGCCATCGTCAATGCGCTGCGCGTGCGATTCCCGACCCTGGCGAGCCCGCGCCGCGAGGACATCTGCTACGCGACACAAAACCGTCAGGACGCCGTGAAGGAACTGATCGCGAAATGCGACGTGCTCATCGTCGTCGGCTCCATCACGAGCTCGAACTCCAACCGGTTGCGCGAGCTCGCCGAGCGCGCCGGGCAGCCCGGATATCTCATCGACGATGCGTCCTTCCTGAAGCGCGAGTGGTTCGAGGGGAAAAATGCCGTCGGTGTAACCGCCGGCGCGTCGGCACCCGAGGAGCTCGTGCAGCAGGTGGTCGCCCAACTGCGCGCGTGGGGCGGCACACCGGCCGAGGAAATCCAGGGCCGCGAGGAACACGTGGTGTTCTCACTGCCGCGCGCGCTGCGAACCACCGCAGTGCGTAGCTAGTCGGCGCGTCTCGAACTGCGAGCAGCGCGGATCGTTGGCGGGATGGTTGGATGAACCGAGCCTGAGTCTGCGCTACTTCCAACAATCCTGGCTTCGGTCCGCGCCGCTTGCATCGAATGCGCGCCTTTGGCCATTCTGATCGATCGACATTTCCGCGCAGCGCGTATCCGCATCCTGACCCGACTGCCCGATGACGCGCGCCGTCGCCACGTAGCCCAAGCCATCCGTCGCGGCATGCAGCTCGAGCCGGTAGTCACCGCGTTCCGATGCGGTCTTCAAGCCGAGCCCGGCGGGCTTCGCCTGATCGAGCTGGGCGCCGTCCGCATATCGCGCAGTGCGACCGAAGTGGCGATCCTGGGCGCTCTGGATGGCCATGAGCGCAGCTCTGACATCCGCACGGCGCACGCGCAGCAGGTGTGTGCGGTACAGCGGAATTGCGATAGCCGCGAGCACGACGACCACCACGAGCGCGGTGAGGATCTCGATGAGCGTGAATCCACGGTGGCGCGCGCGCATCGAACTACTCCTGCGCGAGCCGTTGCCAGGACAGGCGTGCGAGCGCGCCGCGGCGATGGCAGGGGACAGCCGGTGCCAGCGGCTGACACTCCACCGTCGCGATCTGCGCCGCCACGACCTGCGCGGGCGCATCGACGACGAGCAGCGCCTGCGCGCGCTGACGATCGACGGCGCGCCGCGCGGCAAACCCCGTGCTCACGATTTCGAAGTGCGCGCCCGTCAGACGTGCGCCGGGTTCCTGCGGCAATGCGCGTTCGTAGCCGAGGAAACGGATGACGGTCTGGTAGCGATCCTGCGAGCCCGGCATGGTGGCGGCGAGCGTGATCGGAGCGGCGTCGGGTGCGGATGAGGTCACGATACGGCCGATGGCGGATTCGATGCCGGCACTCGCGGCGGACGCGGCATTCTCCCGGAACTGTTCGTTCTGTGCCAGCGCGAGCTCGATGTGCGCGGCGTTCGCGCCCGCCAGGCCTAACAGCGTCACGAGCGTGAGCAGCACCAGCGCCATGGCCAGCGTGGCGCCGCGTTGGCTGCCCATATTCCAGCCGATGGTCCTGCAAGGTGCGCTCATGGCGCATTCCGCAGCGCGACGGTGCGTTCCACGAGCATGCGGCGGTGCGCTGCTTCGGCCGGCGTCGGCGTGAAGCGGAGGTCGGCGTATTGCAGTGAGCGCGCATCGCGATGACCTCCCTCCGTGCTGTCGGCACGGATGCGCAGCCAGAAACGCACCGCCACCACGCGCGCGGCGCGCTCGACGGCATCGGGTGGCGCGTAGCGCACCCGCGGCACGCCGTTCTCTTCGGTCGCGAGGCCCAGTTCGATCTGCAGGTCTTCGACGCCGGGCAGTATTTCCTCGTCGCGAAATTGCGCGCTGCCGCCGGACTCCGTCAATGCCTTCACGCGCAGCGCGGGCCAGCCGGGGCGGTCCACCGAGCTGTTCGCGATGTAGTAAGTCCGTACTTCGAGATCGCGTACTTCGTGGTTCGCATCGACCGCGCCGGGGGCGTGGCCATCTGCGAACAGGGTGAGCGGCGCGAAGGCATCGAGCCGCCGCACGTACAGCTGCATGCGCCCCGGGTGCGGTGGCGCCGTCTCGAGCGCCGCGTGGCGCACGGTCAGCGTGTCCGCGCCGGCGCGCGCGCCGCCCGCCACAGCGGTGGGCGCGCAATCGCTCGCGAAGTCCGGCGAAGTTCGATAACCATTGTTCGAGCCCTCGACCGTCATCGCCAGATCCAACGCGAAATTTGCGCCACAGTCGTGCGTGCCCTTCGGCACGTCCGCGACCGGCGCAAAATCGTCCGCACGCGATTGCGCCAGGGCATCACCGGCAGCCACCACCACGCCGCGCCGGATGTATTGCACGGAGCGCGCGGGTGCGATGCCGTAGAACCCCGCGTGCTCGAGATCCGGCACGAGCACCGACAACGCATGGCGGCTGGCATCCGCGAGGCGCGCAACGCTCTCGTCCGTGGCGAACTGATCGCGTACACGTGCGAGGACCGTGACGAATGCCGCGAGCAGCACGAGGCCGATGCCAAGCGCGACCATGATCTCGATGAGGGTGAACCCTCTCGTATGGCGTTTCACGCCCCGCCCGCCACCGGCGTCTGCGCCACGATCGTAGTGACGACGTCGGGCTCGGAGGGATCGCGGCCGACGTCGAGGGAGATCACGAAGTGTTCGAAAGCGGCGGGGCCGGTGGCGGGCTCGAAGCTCACGGTGGCGGTGCGCGGGGAGATCCGCGCCGCCGCCGTGATGAAGTGGACGCGGTCGGTGGCGGCACGTTCGGCGGGGCCGCAGGCTGAGGCGGCGCAGCTCGCGAGGCCCGCGCCGGAGCGCGTGTCGTAGGCATGGCGGCCGCGCGGATTCACGCGGATGCGATCGGCCATGTCACGCAACAGATTGACCGCCGCCAGGCGGCGCAGCGCGTCCGTGTGCGTGCGCATGCTGTCGACCAGCATGGCCACCGCGCCGAGCAAACCGATGGACAGCACGACGAGCGCGACCAGGGTCTCGACCAGCGTGAGTCCGCGGGAACGCGCGTGCATTACCGGCACTCCTCGGTGGCCGGCGTGCCGAATCGGGGACGGCCAGTGCGACTGATGACGATGGAGCGCGGGCGGGCGATGCCCGTCCGATCGCAGATAGTTAGAGTGCCGGCGTCCGCGGCGAGAGCGTTGGGCCGGAACGTCACACGGGCGCGCGAGGCGCGGATTTCCAACCCTTCCGGGAGAACCCGGTTCGCGACCGGCCGGGATATGCCGGCCAGCTCCACGAACGCCAGCCAACCCGCGGCTGGAGACGTTCCGCAGCCCGCCGCACCGGCCACGCAGAGCACGGCGGAACGGCCTTCCAGGATGGCAAGTCCACGTGTTTGCTGCAGATCGCCCATGAGATCGTAGGCTGCGGAACGCATCGCCGAGGTCCGCAGAGCGGTACGAAAACCGGGTGCCGCGAGAGTAGTGAGCACCGCCACCACTGTGAGGGCAACGCACAGTTCGATGAGGGTTACGCCGCTTATGTGTGTCAGTCGCATGCGCGGATTCTGTTGCGACCTGCTCCTAATGCCACGTCGGATAACCGCTGTGATTGCACGGTTTCGCATGCCGAACGGAAAATCCGCGCGTATACTCGATCCATGCCTATGTCGCAGCTCGATCCGGGCCTGCTCGAGAATCTCAATCAACGGCTTCAAAGCCATGGCGTCCGGCCCACCGCCCAGCGTCTGAGAATCGCTTCGTTGTTGTTGGGGCGTCCCCAGCATCTTTCAGCGGAACAAGTGCTCGCGGGTTTGCGCGCGCAAGGTATGCGCGTGTCGAAGGCGACCATCTACAACACGCTCAATCTGTTTGCCGCCTCCGGTCTCATCCGCCAGCTCTCGGTGGGCAACGACCGATGCTGGTTCGATTCGAACACCGATGCGCACTACCACTTCCACGATCTCGACACCGGCGCCTTGATGGACGTCTCGCTGCGCGATGTGGAGTTCCAGCGCCTGCCGGAGCCGCCGCCGGGCATGCAGGTCGACGGCATCGACCTCGTCATCCGCCTGCGCCGGCGCACGGACGCCTGACGCGCCATTTCCGCGCCGTCGGGCGGCCGAGGGGCGGGGGTCTTTGGGCGATTTAAGCGCTTTCTCCGAAAGCTTCCCTCGCTCCGTTTCCACCTTTAGAATGCGCGCCCTCAAAGCCGGGTCGCGACGTTTTTGCCCTCTTAGCTCAGCTGGTAGAGCACTTCATTCGTAATGAAGGGGTCGTCTGTTCGATTCAGACAGAGGGCACCAGTTTCCCGGAACGAAGCAGGCCACCTCGATGGTGGCCTTTCTTTTTGGCTACGGACTTCTTGTTCGGGTTTACGATACCGCCCGGTGAGTCAACGCGAGCCGAATCCCCCCAATGCCGTTCGCAATGCGAGGGTCACAGGGTCGAGTGCTCTCCGCGGCACCCAGTGCTCCATTTGGATTCG
The DNA here is from genome assembly GCA_043747875.1 of Pseudomonadota bacterium. Classification (GTDB taxonomy): domain Bacteria; phylum Pseudomonadota; class Gammaproteobacteria; order Steroidobacterales; family Steroidobacteraceae; genus CADEED01. Next base: position 6,073 of record JAYTOI010000125.1, read on the forward strand.
CGTTTTCTCACGCGTCCCGCTCGCAATCTGGTATCCGATCGCGCGCTTCCTGGCTTATCTCGCCTGGCGCGTCATCCCGTACCGCCGGCACGTCGTCGAGGCCAATCTCGAGGCCGCGTTTCCCGAGTGGGATGACGTCACGCGCGAGCGCGCGATCCGCGACTACTACCGTGGTTTCGCCGACATGCTGGTGGAGGTCATGCGCAGCCTGCGCCTCACGCCCGACGAGCTCGCGCGCCGCGTCGTCATCCGGAATCCGCAGCTGGTGCGCGACGAGATCGCCAAAGGCGGACACAAGGGCAAACCCGTGCTGGTCGTTGCGGCGCATCAGGGCAATTGGGAGTGGATGCTGCTCGCACTCTCGACGCAGCTCGGCATGCCGCTCGACGCGGCATACAAGCCGCTGATCGACAGCTGGGCGGAACGCGAGATGCTCAAGCTGCGCAGCCGCTTCGGCGCGCGCATGATCCCGGCGCAGGAGTTGTTAGGCGACATCCTCCGCCAGCGCGGCGCCACGCGCGTCGTCGCGATGGTCGCGGACCAGGAGCCGGTGACCAGCGAGCGCAAGCACTGGGTGAAGTTCCTGAATCGCGACACCGCGTTCTTCCTCGGCGCGGAGGAGATCGCGCGCGCCACGCGGTACGCGGCATTTTTCGTGCGGCTGCGTCGCGTGGCGCGCGGCCACTACGAGGCGCAGTTCGTGAAGCTCGCGGATGCCGGCGAGCAGCTCGCGCCCGGCGAGTTCACGAATCGCTATGCGCGTTTCGTGGAAGAGCAGATCCGCGCCGCGCCCGCCGACTGGCCCTGGTCGCACAAACGCTGGAAGCTCAAGAAGCCGCTGTACGGGGCGTAGTTTTCGACCGCTTCCAAATCGCCCAACGGGGCCTGCATTTCAGACTGCGATTTGACCTAACGACGTTCCCGGGTGGTTAGTCGCCCGATTCTCACGTCGCCCACTCGCGACGACGGTCTCGTCCGGCGGCCCGCCTAATCTGGTGCCACGTATGACACACCAGACACCTTCCAATGAATCTTCAACTTCGCTGCTCGCGCCGCTGGCGCGCGGCCTCATGCGCCACGCTCCCGAAGTCCTCTCATTGTCGGTCCACGATGCCAAAGGGCACGCGCTCTGGTCGAGTGGGGATTCACTGCTCGCGGAAGATCACGCGCTGATCGCCGAGGTCATCGAAGAATCGCTTGTTCAAGAACGGCACAACGTGCGCGGGAGCGACTGCGGCCTGTGGTGGGAGAACGCAGATACGGCCCGCGCACGTTGTGCGCTCGCGTTGTTCGAGGGCGCGCGCTTTCGCGGCGTCGTGCTGCTGGCTTTCGAGTGCGCCACGACGGGCGAGGATCAGCGTATCGCGCGCGTCGCCGGGATCGTGCCCATGCTGCCGGCGCTGGCGCGCGCACTGCCCACGGATGATGAACTCGGTGACATCGTCGTCGAGTCCTCCGCCGAGTCGCTGGACCGTACGATGTTCGCGGAGCTGAGCTTCGTGGGCGCGCAGCCGCATGACGGACTCTTCTGCGACATCGAAGCCCGCGGCCGCGAAGAGCGGCTGCTCGGTCTCATCGACGCCGCGCTGCGCGACGACGAATTCGCGCTGCACTTGCAACCCATCGTCGCCTTGGGCGACGACCGATTGCCGGATGGCAGGCCCACGGATTGCCCGCTCATCGTCGAGGTGCTGATTCGCCTGCCCACGCAGGAGTTCGGCGTCCTGGCCTCGCACGAGTTTCTCGATACGGCGGAACGCAATGGGCGCATGCCGAAGATCGATCGGTGGGTGATCCGCGCGCTGCTCGTGTGGATGCAGCGCAATCGCGAACGCTGGGCGGATGCCAAGGCAGTGTTCTCGGTGAACCTGTCGGGCAAGTCAGTGGTTCGACCGGATTTTCGCAACTATCTCGTGAACTGTCTCGACAAGTCCGGCCTGCCGCTGACGGCGCTGCGTTTCGAGGTCTCGGAGCTCGACGCCGGGCTTGCGCCGCAGGAGTTTGCGGCGCTGGCCCGTGCGCTGATCGAGCGCGGCTGTGAAGTGTCGGTGGACAACGCCGGCACGGGCACCGGGCGTTTCGATTTCCTGCGCGAGGTCAGCGCGGACCTGCTCAAGATCGACGGCTCGCTGGTCGCGGGCGCGCACCACGACATCGTCTCGCGCGCGTTGGTCAACGGCCTCGTGCACATGGCGGATACGCTGGGCATGCGCACCGTCGCGAGCCAGGTGGACACCCCCGGCAAGCTGCGCGCCATGAAGCAGTTAGGCGTGGACTTCGCGCAGGGCCATCAGATGGGCAGTCCGGAGGACATCGACTCGTTCGACTTCGTGGACTGCGGTTGCCAGCGGCCGCAGGTCGCGGACGCGTGCGCGTGAAGACCCGGCTAACGGGCTGCCGGTTCCGAAGCGCGCCGCATCCTGGCTTCGTAGATGCGCATGAGGTCCGCCGCGAACTCGGCGAACACGCGTACCTTGGCGAGGTGCTGCGTGGAACGTGGATAGACGACGTTCATCGGCGGCCCCTCACAGGAATATTCGCGCAGCACCTCGACGAGCCGGCCTTCCGCGAGATAGCCGCCCACTAACAAGTCGATCTGCTGGATCATTCCCTGGCCGTCGAGCGCGGAGGTCACCAGCGCCTCGCTGGTGTTGAACGACAGCGCCATCGGCAGGCGCAGCGAGCGCGTGCCGTCGTCCGTTTCCTTCCGGAACTGCCAGTCCGACGGCCGCGTCGCCTCATTGCGCAGATGCCCGATGAGCCGGTGCTTGCGCAGGTCCTCCGCGGTGCGCGGGATGCCGGCGCGCGCCAGGTATTGCGGCGCCGCGCAGGTGAGCAGCCGGGAGACCGCGATGCGCTTGGCGATGAGCTCCGGCGCGGTGACCTTGCCGAGGCGCACCGCGACGTCGACGCCTTCGGAGAGGATGTCCACGTAGCGGTCGTTGAAGCGGACTTCGAGCGCGATGTCGGGGTAACGCTGGGTGAAGAGCGGAATGGCCGGCTGCAGCAGGTATTTGCCGAAGGGTACCGGCACGTCGATGCGCAGCTTGCCTTGGGGGCGGTTGCGCGCCAGGCGCAGTTCGTCGTCTGCGGCGTCGATCTGCGCGAGGATGCGTTTGCAGTGCTCGAGGTACACCGCACCCTGGGGCGACAGCGTCACCTTGCGCGTGGTGCGGTGGAGCAGGCGCGTGCCGAGGTGCTGTTCCAGCTGGGCGACGTGGCTGCTGGCCATGGCGCGGGAGAGGTCCAGGGTGAGCGCCGCACGGGCGAACGAGCCGAATTCGGCGACCCGCGCGAACGTGCGCATGCTCTGCAGTTGGTCCATGGGGCGGGCATTGTACAGTCTCACTGAACAATTAATTCATTTTTGTCTGGTTTTTCTAACGGCGCCGGACCAGTAGATTTCACCCCACGAAATCAGTCATCTCCGGGAATCACCGCCATGTTCGTCTACCACCGTTCCGCCGCTGCCGTCCTGCTCCCCCTCGCGCTGCTGGCCTGCGCCGTGTGGTTCAGCCGCTGAGAAGGTGGTGCCGGGGAAGGAATCTCGGGAAAACTCGTCAAAGGCCGTGCCGGCTCTAAATGTGGCGCGAGTTCTCCCGAGATTCCTTCCCCGGCACCACTAGGCGGCCATCTTGGTTTCAAGATGCCGTGACAGCTCCGCGATCGTCGGGAAGTCGAACAGCTCGGTGAGATCGACCAGCCCGGGGTAGATGCGATCCATCTGCTCGTGGATCTCGATCAGCTTCAGCGAGCTCGCGCCGAGCTCGAACAGATTATCGTTCACGTCGATGTTGCGCTCGAGCGCGGCGTCGCAGATATCCTTGACGCGCCGCTCGATCTCGCTGCTCGTCACCTTCACGCCGCCGGCCGCCTCGAGCTGCGCGCGCAGCGTGCCCAGTTCAGCCAGCTCCGCGGCGTACACGCCGTTCACGTAGTCCTCTTCGAGCAGATGGCGCTGGATCTTGCCGCTCGTGGTCTTCGGGATGCGCTTTACCGGCACCACGTGTGCAACCTCGAGGCCCGTGTGCTCATTCACCAGGCGCCCGAGCTGCGCGGCGATGGGCAGGAACTCCTTCATCTCCATGCGATGCAGGACGAAGAGGATCAGCTCGTCGGTGCTCGCGCCTTTGGCACGCACGCCGGCCGCGACCACTTTGCCGAGCTCCATGTGGTCCGCGCGAATGGCAATGCTCTCGATGTCGTGCGGGTAGTAGTTCTGCCCGTTGACGAAGATGATCTCCTTCGCGCGTCCCGTGATGTAGAGCTTGCCGCCCTTCATCATTCCGAGGTCGCCGGTGCGCAGCCAGCCGTTCGAGAAGCCCTCGGCGTTCGCTTCGGGATTCTCGAAGTAGCCCTTGGTGACGTTGTCGCCGGAAATCAGCACGTGACCGATGTGGCCCTCGGGCACTTCCTGGTCGGCGTCGTCCGCGATGCGCACGAGGCTGTAGGGAATGGGCTGTCCGACGGCCATGATGGACAGCGCGTCGGGGTGTTCCGCGGGCAGCGGCGCGGGTAGTTTGCCCACCGCCAGCTCGTGCCGGCTCACCGACACGAACTCGTACAGCTGGCCCGGCGGCTGCGGGAAGCTCACGACCAAAGTGGCCTCGGCAAGGCCGTAAACCGGATACATGGCCGTGCGCTTGAGCTTGTTCGGTGCGAGGCGCGTCATGAACTCGTCGGCCAGCTCCACCGAAATCGGCTCCGCGCCGTTGTAGACGAGTCGCAGCGTGGACAAGTCGAGATCGCCGAGATCGCGATCGCCGAGCACCTTGAGATAGTGGCGATATCCGAAGTTCGGCGAACTCGTCACCGTCACGCCTTTGCGCGCCGCGAGCGTCATCCACAGCAGCGGCCGGCGGATGAACAGCTCCGTGGGCATCACGTTCAACTGCATGCGATGCGCGAACATCATGATGTGCATGCCGATGAGGCCCATGTCGTGGGTCAGCGGCATCCAGGTGAGATTCGTGTCGTTCTCGTTCCAGTGCGACGCCTCGCCCGCGCCGCGCGTGTTGACGAGGATGTTCCGGTGCGTCAGCACGATGCCCTTGGGCTCGCTCGTGGATCCGGACGAGAACTGGATGAACGCCGTGTCGTCCGGCTTCACCGCGTGCACCTTGCCGGCTTTCGAGATGTCGTCCACCTGCTCGGCGAAGAACGAACGCGAGGCGAGGGCGTCGTAGGTCGGCTGCTCACCGGCACCGCCCGCACTGGCCGCAAAGACACCGATGCGGTCGAGCGTCTTCTTGTCCGTGTAGATGAAAGGCTTGCCGAGCGTCTTTGCGATGCGCAGCAGCTTGTGCTTGTGCTCGTCGCTGATGCCGGGCGCCACGGGCACGGGCACGATGCCGCCCAGCATGCCGGCCCAGAACGCGTCGAGGAACTGCTCGTTGTTGGATAGATAGATGATCAGCTTGTCGCCCGGTTTGGCGCCGAGCTTCTGCAGGTGGTGGAGGATGCCGATCGCGCGCTCGTAGAGCTCGCCATAGGCGACCACGCGCTCGCTGTTCTCGGCTTCGAGATAGCTCACGCTGCGCTTCACGGCGCGGTTGTTCGTCAGCAGCTCGGCGAGCGTCTGGCCGCTCGTCATTCGGGGGGTCATCGTGCTCATCGCTTCAGGTCCTGCGTTCCAGCTTCATCATCAGCGGAAATTTGGTGCGCAGATTGATCTGCGCTTCGAGGTCGAGCGGCCGGTCCGGCACGTACCGGAGCCGGTAGCGGCGCGCCACCTTATATAAGTGCATGTACATTTCATATAGGGCGAGAGTCTCGCCGATGCAATGCCGCGGGCCGGCGGCGAACGGCATGTAGGCGAAGCGCGGACGCTCCGCTTCGTGCGCCGCGTCGAAACGCTCGGGGCGAAAGGCGTCGGGCTCTTTCCAGTAGCGCGGATGGCGGTGCAGTAGATAGAGGCACAGCAGCACGTCGGTGCCCGCGGGCACCTCGAAGCCCGACAACGTGTCGCTCGCGATCGTGCGCCGCGACAGCAGCCACCCAGGCGGGTAGAGGCGCAGTGCCTCGTCGACGACCTGACGGGTGTAGGCCAGCCGCTCCATCTCCGCCAGACCCAGGCTCGCGCCATCCAGGGCCGTGGCATCGATCTCCGCATGCAACAACGCTTCGGCTTCCGGGTTCTGTGACAGCAGGTACCAAGTCCAGTTGAGCCCGCTCGCGGTGGTTTCGTGGCCCGCAACGATGAGCGTCATGGCCTCGTCGATGAGCTCGCGCTCCGACATGGGCGCGCCGGTTTCCTTGTCGCGCGCGTCCATGAGCATCTGCAGGAAGTCGAAGTGCTCGGTCTTCTCCGCGCGCCGCCGCGTGGCCAGCGTGCCGACGAGCTTCGAGAGCTGGCGGAATCTGTACGCGAATTTCAAGTCGCGCGCCGGCTCCTTCGTGACGATGTCGAATGGATTGCCGCCCAGCTCCTTCGACAGCCGCTCGAGGTCGGTGCCGAAGATGGACAGCAGCACGATCTCGAGCGTGAGCTCGCTCATGTCGTCGGTGACGTTGACGAGCTCGCCGCGCGCGGCCTGACCCTCCCACTTCGCGATGAAACGCTCGTTGCAGGCGTCGATGAGCTTCGAGAATTCCGTGATGACGCGGCGATGGAACGACGGCTGCATCATGTAACGCTGGCGTTTCCACAGCTCCCCCTCGCTGGTCATGATGCCGTGACCCAGCAGGAGCTTGACCCGGTCCAGTCCCGAGCCCTTGGTGTAGTTCTTGTGATTGGACACCAGGACGCGTTTGACGTCGTCGGGGTGGTTGATGACCCACATCTGCGCGCGCCGCGCGGGAGAGTGAAACCGGTAGATGTCGCCATGGCGGGCGAACAGCTCGGTCATGCGGTGGATGGCATCGTCGTCACCGCCGATGTCGAACTGCACCTCCGAAAGTGGCGGTAACCGCATGGAATCTGGGGTTGCGGACATGCCGCGAAGTTTACACGCACCGCCCGTTGCCATTCGCGGAGCCGGGAATCGTCCCTGCTTTCGTTTGCAGGGTCGGACGGATTCCACGACAATTCGCGCCTCTTTTTCCGACCGTGCGCCGGATGCCAACAGATCCCGAAGAATCAGGCGGACTGCGGAACACTCTCTATCAGAAGCAGACCCGCTCGAAGCGGCGCATGACGCCCTGGCGGCGCTTCGTCTGGCGCGCCGCGGCGGTGCTCGGCGTCGGCCTCATCAAGCTGTTCTGGCGTACCTGCCGCGTCGTGCGCGTCGTCGGCGACGAGCATGCGGCCGCGGCGCTCGCCGCCACGCCCTCGGTCATTCCCGTCTATTGGCACCAGCACCAGCTCTTCTGTTCGAAATATCTGCTCGATCAAACCGCGCGCGGCCTGAAGCTCGGCTTCCTCATCAGCCCGTCCGTGGATGGGGAGATCGGCGTGATGATCGTGTCGCGCTTTGGCGGTCACGTGATCCGCGGCTCGGCCTCGCACACCGGCGCGCGCGCGCTGCGCGACTATTACGACGCGCTGGTGAAGCAGGGCGTGTCGCCATCGATCACGCCCGATGGACCCAAGGGTCCGCGCTTCGTGTTCAAGCCGGGTGCCATCCTGTTGGCGCAGATGTCGCAGCGGCCGATGCTGCCGCTGGCGTTCGCCGCCAGCCGCGCGTCGCTCATCGCCTGGGACAAGTTCGTGCTGCCATGGCCGTTCTCGCGCATCGTGATCGCCGTCGGACCGCCGCGGCAGGTGCCGCGCACGCTGCAGCCCGCGGCGCTCGAAACCTTGCAGACAGAGATGGCCACGGAGCTCAAGCGCCTGTTCCACGTGGCGCGCGCGAGTCTTGGTGCGAAGGCGACGTCGTGACCATCGAGTTTTCGGTGGTGGTGCCCGCCTGCAACGAGTCCGAGAACGTCGAGCCGCTGGCGCGCGAGATCGACGCGGCGCTCGCGGGTCGCGCATACGAGATGATCTTCATCGACGATGGCAGCACCGACGACACCGTGGCCGTGCTCAAGCGGCTGAAAACGTCGCTGCCCACGTTGCGCGTGCTCAGCCACTCGTTTCGCAGCGGCCAGAGCGCGGCCGTGGCCAGCGGCGTGCGCGCGGCGCGCGGGCCGTGGATCGCAACGCTCGACGGCGATGGGCAGAACGATCCGGCCGACATACCGAAGCTCATCGCCGCGCGGGATGCCGCGGAGAACCGTAACGTGCGGCTGTTCATGGGCAACCGCACGGCCTCGCGCCAGGACACCGCATATCGCAAGCTGCAGTCGCGCATCGCGAACGGCGTGCGTAGTAGTTTGCTCGGCGACGGCACGCCCGACACCGGCTGCGGCATCAAGCTCTTTTCACGCGAGATGTTCCTGGAGCTGCCGCGGTTCGATCACATGCACCGCTTCCTGCCGGCGCTGTTCCAGCGCCACGGCTCGCGCGTGGTGTCGGTGCCCGTGAGCCATCGGCCGCGCACGCGCGGCACGTCGAAATACGGAATGTTGAACCGCTTGTGGGTGGGAGTCATCGACATCATCGGCGTGATGTGGCTGCGCCGGCGTTACAAGTCGGGCCTGCTCGTGCGCGAAGACTGAGGGACGCGGAATGAAGGAAACGATCATCCACATCTTCGGCATCGTCGTGACGCCGTGGAAAGTCGTCGGTTTCATCGGCGCATTCATGTTCGCCGCGCGTTGGATCGTGCAGGCGCTCGCCACGAAACGTGCCGGCAAGCCGACGATCCCGCGCAGCTTCTGGGTCATCAGCCTGCTCGGCAGCGCGATGGTCACCTCGTACTTCATCTGGGGCAAGAACGACTCGGTCGGCGTGTTGACCAATCTGCTGCCCGCGAGCGTTGCGTTCTACAACCTCATCATGGACATCAGGGCGGGCCGGCCGAGGTCCAATGCCTGACATCGGATTGTTGGGCAGCAGCACGCCTGCGCGGGTCGCAACCGCGCGCGCATTGGCCGATTTGTCACCGGCGCCGGCTGCAACGGAAATGCCTGGCGAAGACGTGCCGGTCGTCGAGCCCGCGCAGCTGCGCGCGGCCCGGCCGGAGTTCGCGGTGCTGCATGAGCGCGCGGCAGCGCCGTGCCAGTTGCCGACGCCCAGCGTCGAGCCCGTGCGCGAATTGCTGAGCGCGCCCGCGCCGCTCGCCACCATGGTGCCGACCATTGCGCCCGCGCCGCTCGCCACCATCGAGCCCGCGTCCGCCGCGCCCGTTGTCGCCGCGAGCGCCGCTGAGGTTCCAGCGCCTGCGGCCAAACTACCGGATCCGCTCCTGCCTGCGCCCACTTCCCCGGCGCCGCCGATCGCCTGGAGCGACCTGTTGTGGCTGGCGCTCGCGCTGCTCGCGATCGTTGGCACCGGACTCGGCATCCGCGATCCCTGGCCCGCCGACGAGCCGCGGTTTGCCGCCGTCGCGCGCGACATGGTCGCCACCGGCGAGTGGCTGTTCCCGCGCGTAGGCGGCGATCTCTACCAGGACAAACCGCCCGTGTTCTTCTGGCTGCTGGCCGTGTGCCTCACGCTCACGGGCTCGCTGAAGGCGGCGTTCTTGATTCCATCGTTCCTCGCCGCGGGCGCGGTGATGTTCCTCGTGTACGACCTCGGCCGGCGCCTCGTGAGCCGCACCGCCGGTGTCGCGGCGTCCATCCTCCTCGTCAGCACGCTGCATTTCGTGCTCACGATGCGCGGTGCACAAATCGATCCCACGCTGTGCTTCCTCACCACGTTCTCGCTCTACGCATTGCTGCGGCATGTGTTGCTCGGTCCGAGCTGGCGCTGGTATTTCCTCGGCGGCCTCGCGGCGGGGCTCGGTGTCATCACGAAAGGCGTGGGATTTTTGCCTGTGCTGGCGCTGCTGCCTTATTTTCTGATGCGCGCATTCCGCTGGCGTGGGCTCGCATCCATCGAGGCCGGCCACGGCGGATGGCGCTGGTGGCTCGCGCCGCTGGCCATGATGCTCGGCATCTGCCTGTGGTTCGTGCCGATGCTGTTGACCGTCGCGGCGAGCGGTGCGCCCGAGTACGTCGCGTATCGCGACGAGATCCTCTTCAAGCAGACCGTGGGCCGCTACGCCGCCTCGTGGCATCACGTGAAGGCCTGGTACTACTTCATCCTCGAGGTCATTCCTGCGCTGTGGGTGCCGTGGAGCGTGCTGTTGTTCTGGCTGGTGCCGCGCTTCCGACGCGCGTGGCGCGAGCGCGATGCGCGCGTGTGGCTGCCGCTGAGCTGGGCGTTGCTGGTGCTGCTGTTCTTCTGCGCGAGCCCGGGAAAGCGAGGCGTGTACATCCTGCCGGCGCTGCCCGCGCTGGCATTCGCGGCGCTGCCGTTTCTCGATGAGTTGCTGGCGAAAAGAGGAGTGCGAATCGCCAGCGTCGTCGCCGCCGCGCTGTTCTGGATCGCGAGCGCAGGTCTGCTCGTGGCCAATCATCTGGGCGTCGCACCATCGCTGCCCATGGATCCGATGCTGCTGGTGCCGTTCGCCATCATCGCCGGAGTGCTGATCGCGCTGGCGCTGTGGCGCAAGCCGGTCGCGGCCTATCCAGCGGCCGTCGCCGCGCTCGCCATCTGGTTCTCGTACTGGCTGGCACCGGTCATGAACGGCGAGCGATCGGGCAGGACGTTCGTCCACGACATGCTCGCGCAGGTGAAGCCCGACGAGGAGCTGGCGCTGGTCGCGTACAAGGAGCAGTTCCTGCTCTATCTAGATCGTCCCACGGTGAACTTCGGTCATCGCCGCTGGCTCGAGGGACCGCAGGAATCGTTCGACGCCGCGGCGTGGCTGGCCGCCGCACCGGATCGCGTGGCGCTCGTGCCCGAGGAAGCGTTGCAGCCATGCTTTCCCGGCGAAGCCAAGGACGCGGGGATCAGCTTCGGTAACCGGTGGTATCTCGTGCATGCCGCGGCCGCGCAGTGCGTGGAAAAAGGTGATCGCGCGCGCGCCATTCGCTATCCCATGCGCTGACAGATTGCCAGCGCGTTGAAAATCAACGCTGTTCGAATCTTGCGCAATCTCTACCCAATCTTCTCGCAGACCATGCACTTAGCTTGTGTTCCAAGAAACTTATGACAGAATGCCTCGCAACTTCGGGAGGAACCTCATCCTCGATCTGAGTTCCAGTCGCACTGGAATCGGGCGCGGGGGCGTAGCGTGCTTGTCCTCTCATTGACGCAGGGAGAAGAGTGGCTCAAGCACCTGATCAGCCTGGTGATCTAACCGCGTCGGATGTGTTCGCAACCGGCGTGTGGTCTGCGCGTGGTGGCAAACAGGCGCTCGGCGTCGACATCGCGTGCACGAAGATCTCCATCGATCTGCAGAACTTGCGGCGCGGCACCGTTGACGCCGTCGTTCGAGAATCCCTGAACTCACTGCGCGACTCCTGCGGAGTCGATACCGCCTTCGTCTGGTTGTTGGGGCTCGATGGGACGACCATCGAAGAGATCTACGCGGCGCACGGCGCGCTCGCGCAGTGCCGCGTCGAGGCGTGGCGCGCGGTCGCGGTCGATACCTACCCCTGGCTGCACAACCGCCTCGAGCATCTGCGGCTCTCCGAGATTCGTGACAGCGCGACGCCGCGCCGCGATCAGATCATCGAGGCCAAGCGCTTCGCGGAGCTGCAGATCGGGTCCGTGCTGCTGATTTCATTCCGGGTGCTCGGCAAGCCGGCCGGCATCCTCGGCCTCGCGAACGCGCTGCCGCGCGGCGCGTGGGACGTGAACCTGCAGTTGCTGCTGAAGCTGCTGGGCAATTCGCTGGCCAGCGGCCTCGAGCGGCTGCGCATCGAGCAGCGCCTGCACAAGCTCGAAGAGCGACTCGAATTGGCTCAAGGCGCCGCCAACGACGGTTTGTGGGACTTCGACATCGAGAGCAACGAAGTCCATTTCTCGCCGCGCTGGAAAGCGATGTTGGGCTATCCCATCGATGCGCAGCTCGACTCGCCCGATTGGAGAAGCCTGGTTCACCCGGAGGACATGTCGCGCGTGCAGAGCGCGATCCGCGATCACGTCGCCGGCAAGAGCCCGATTTTCGAATCCGTACATCGCATGAAACACCGCAACGGCGACTGGCGCTGGGTGGTCAGTCGCGCGAAGGCGCGCGTCGACGAGCATGGACGGCTGCTGCGCCTGGTCGGAGTCGAACTGGACATCACCGAGCGCAAGCTCTACGAAGAGGCGCTGTTTCGCGAGAAGGAGAGCGCGCAGATCACGTTGCAGTCGATCGGCGACGGCGTCGTCACGACCGATGCGAACTCCACGGTGGATTACATCAATCCCGTGGCCGAGCAGCTCACGGGCTGGCGCCTGGAAGATGCGATGGGGCGGCCCATCGAAGAGATCTTCCGCGCGTTCCACGAAGAGACTTGCGAGCCGCTCGAGAATCCCCTGAGCGTGTCTATCCGCCGCACGCGGCCCATCAAGAGCGTGCGTCCGATGCTGCTCATCCGGCGCGACGGCAATGAGCTGTACGTCGAGAGCACCGCGGCGCCGATCCGCGACGGTGCGGGCCAGGTGTCCGGCGGCGTGCTCGTGTTCCACGACGTCACCGAGTCGCGGGAGTTGAACCGGCGGCTGTCGTACCACGCCTCGCACGACCTGCTGACGGGCCTGGTCAACCGCAGGGAATTCGAGAGCCGCGTCGAGCGCGCGCTCAAGAGCGCCAAGGCGCGCGAGAGTTCGTATGCCCTGTGCTACCTCGATATCGACCAGTTCAAGATCATCAACGACACCTGCGGCCATTCGGCCGGCGACGTGTTGTTAGGCCAGGTGGGTGCGCTGCTGAAGAGCAAGGTCCGCTGGCGAGATACTCTCGCCCGGCTTGGCGGTGATGAATTCGGAATTCTGCTCGAGGCCTGCTCGCTGGATGAAGCCCTGCGCACGGCCGAGGTCATGCGCGAAGCAGTGCGGAATTTCAGATTCACCTGGGAAGACCGCGTGTTTCGCCTCGGCGCGTCCGTGGGCGTGGTGCCCATCGCGGCCGACAATCAGGACGTCGCCTCGATCATCTCCGCCGCGGACAGCGCCTGCGCGGCCGCCAAGGAAGCCGGCCGCAATCGCGTGCACAGCTTCGCGGAGAACGACATCGAGCTCATGCGCCGGCGCCGCGAGATGCAATGGGCGGCACGCATCAATTCGGCGCTCGAAGAAGGGCGGTTCGAGCTGTATCGCATGACGATCCAGCCGCTGCAGCGCGCCGAACCGGGCCAGCACTACGAGCTGCTGCTGCGCATGCGCGACGAATCGGGCCGCATGGTGTCGCCCGACAACTTCATCGCCGCGGCCGAGCGCTATGGTTTGACGCCCGCGATCGACCGCTGGGTGATCGAGAACGCGCTGCGCTGGCTGGTCTCCGAGGCGGACGAGCGCGAGAAGCTCGCGATGTGTTCGATCAATCTCTCCGGCCAGAGTTTCGGCGACGACAAGTTCCTGCCGTTCGTCATCGAGCAGTTCCAGAAGAGCGGCATCGATGGGTCGAAGATCTGCTTCGAAATCACCGAGACTGCGGCCGTGGCGAGCTTCAGCCAGGCGAATCGCTTCATCCAGGCGCTGCGCGAGATCGGCTGCCGCTTCGCGCTCGACGACTTCGGCACCGGCCTGTCGTCGTTCGGTTACCTCAAGCATTTCCCGGTCGACTTCCTGAAGATCGACGGCAGCTTCGTGCGCGAGATCCTGCACGACCCCATCGACCGCGAGATGGTGCGCTCGATCAACGAGATCGGGCATCTGACCGGCAAGAAGACCATTGCTGAATTCGCCGAGAACGCCGAGATCATCCAGATGCTGACGTCGCTGGGCGTGGACTACGCGCAGGGCTACGGCATTGCGCAGCCGCAGCGCGTGCTGAAGGCCGTCAACGCATAGAAAAAGGGGACAGATCTGAATGGCACTTACTTAAGCCGCTAGGCATGACCATGGAGCCGTATCCGCTGGCGGGCCAAGGCACGAGGTATCTTCAGCCAAGGGTATGGCTTTGGCCG
>JAYTOI010000126.1:0-47561 GCA_043747875.1 Pseudomonadota bacterium
AAACACCGCCATCATGGTGAATAGCCAGAGAGGATGTTGCGCATCCATCGCCGCGCCGTAAATCGGCGGCGCGATGGCAAGGCCGGCATCCAGCCCGGAGTAGACTACGCCGTAGACGCGCCCGGTTGCATTTTTCGGCGCCGCCGCGCGCACCAGCAGATCCCGTGACGGACCGGCGATACCTGAGCCGAAGCCCATCATCGCAAAAAATAAAATCAGCAACGCCGTCGGGATCATGCCGGTCGCGATAATGGCGGCGATCAGCGCGGCTGTGCCGAGCGCGCCAGCCACAACGCGGTCATGTTGCGCCGCTTTCGCGGCTAAAAAACCGCCGGCCAAGGTGCCTGCCGCATTGGCCAACATATAGGCTGTTACGCACGCCGTGCCGATGCCCAACGCGACGCCGTAGGATGCGTTCAGCGCCGCCGGCGTGAAGCTCTGAATCACGCCCAGCGCCATGGCGGTGAACGCGAAGAATGCGAAACAAATCCACACCGCAGGCAGCTTCATGAAATCGATACCGCTCGCTCTGCCTTGATTTTTGTTCGCTTTGACGATGGCGGCTTCGATCTCGCGCGTATCCAAGCGCTCGCGAAACACCACGAGCAACGCCAATACGCTAAACGCCAACGCCGCGCCAAATAATAACGCGATGTGCCACGAATAAAGCGCCGCCAGACCCGCGAGTATCGGCGGCGCAACCGCCCAGCCGATAGAACCGGCGACCCCATGCCAACTAAACGCGTGAGCGAGACGCGGCTGGCTGACGCGGCGATTCAGAATGGTGAAATCCGACGGGTGAAAAATACTGTTGCCAAGACCCGCGACGCCGGCGAAAAACATCAACATGAGATAACTCGAACTCATCGCCAAACCCAGCGCCGAGAGGCCAAGCAACGCCATACCGCCAAACAACACCTGCAACGCACCGAAGCGATCAACGAGAAATCCGGCGAGAAACTGGCCGATGCCGGAAACGATGAAGAACACCGTCATCAAAAACCCAAGTTCCGCGTAGCTCAGGCCAAACGCATCCTTGATCCACGGAAATAACGGCGCCAGAATGAGATGAAAAAAGTGTGAGGTACCGTGGGCGACACCGACCAGTCCGATGACTTGGGCATCGCGGCGAAACGGTGTGGCATTCAGCGGGAGAACAGCGCTCATCGTGGTGAAGTTGAGGGATTTAAAGCGTTACGATACGCGACGGCTCGATTTGAGTCAAACGAGGTGATTTTCTAAGGCGAGTTGCCTGGCGCGCCGCATGGATGTTTTTGCCTTAAGCCATTCTGGCCTGCGAGGCAATGCTATAGCGCGTCTTCGGGCATCGATGATTCACGTCTTCCGGACGATGGTTATGGTTAGGGTGCCAAATATTTGTTGTCACGGCGCAATCATGGAATCAAATACGCCAAGTATCGGCGCAGTAGGCCGGTGTGCGCTACCCCTCGGATGAGGGGTAGGGGTGTCGCGCCAGGAGCCGCGCTGACCGTGGATCGTGGCAGGGCATGGCTGCAGAGGCGCTACCGATATGCGTTTCAGAGCAGCCGTAAGGTATTTACATGTCGTGTAGACTAACGACAGTTAACCCTCGTTGGTACCTACCATGACTCGTTTTACAAACCGTAATTTTCGCCGCACCATTTGCCTGGTCGCCCTGCTCTCATTCGTGGCGCCGGTGCTTAGCGTTGAGGTGGGTCAGCCCGCGCCGGACTTCGAGCGTGTCGACGGCAAAGACCAGAGCATCAAGCTGTCGAGTTATCTAGGCAAAGTCGTTTACTTGGATTTTTGGGCGTCATGGTGTGTGCCGTGCCGCGAGACGTTTCCGTGGATGAACCAGTTGCAAGCGAAGTTCGGCAAGGACGGCTTCGAAGTAGTGGCGGTGAATATCGATACTAAAAAAGTCGATGCGGACAAGTTTCTCGCGCAGTTTCCCGCTAGCTTTACGGTGCTGTTCGATCCGAAACGCGCCGTTGCAAAAACCTACGAATTAAAAGGGTTGCCGACGACTTTTCTGATCGATCGGGCCGGTAACCTTATTAGTACCCACCTTGGTTTTCAGAAAGAACGCGCGGGCGAAATAGAAGCGCATATCGCGAAAGCGCTTACCGATTCGTCGCAAAATAGATAAAAAATGTAGGGTGCATTCATGCACCAAACAATAATCGGCATTTACCGGTGCGTAAACGCACCCTACACGTGCTCATCACTTCCACCCTCGCGTATAATGGCGTTTTGCTGAAAGAAAACGCTATGCGCCTGGTTCAGAAAGCGTTGACGTTTGACGACGTTCTTCTCCTCCCCGCCCATTCCACTGTTCTGCCGCGCGACGTTAATCTTCAGACGCGCCTCACCCAGACGATCTCCCTTAACCTGCCGTTGATTTCCGCGGCCATGGATACGGTTACCGAAGCCGGTCTCGCCATCGCCTTGGCGCAGGAAGGCGGCATCGGCATCGTCCACAAAAATATGACGCCGCAACTGCAAGCCGCTGAAGTCTCGAAAGTGAAGCGCTTCGAGAGTGGCGTGGTGAAAGATCCCTACACCATTTCGCCGGACATGACGGTGCGTGAAGTGTTGGCACTGACCAAGCGCTATAAAATTTCCGGCTTGCCGGTGGTGAGCGGCAAATCGGTGGTGGGCATCGTTACCAACCGCGATCTGCGTTTCGAAACCAATCTCGATCAACCGGCGAAAAATATCATGACGCCGCGTGAGCGATTAGTCACGGTGCGCGAGGGCGCATCGCGCGATGAGGCAATGACTTTGCTGCATCGCCATCGCTTGGAGCGCGTCCTCGTCATTAACGGCGACTGGGAGCTGCGCGGGCTCATCACCGTGAAGGACATCCTCAAGTCGTCCGAGCATCCCAACGCCTGCAAGGACCAGTTCGGGCGCTTGCGGGTGGGCGCCGCGGTCGGCGTGGGCGAGGGCACCGAGGAGCGCGTCGAAGCACTGGTGGAATCGGGCGTGGACGTGATCGTGGTGGACACCGCCCACGGCCACGCGCAGGGCGTGCTCGATCGCGTGCGCTGGGTGAAGAAGAACTATCCGCAGCTGCTGGTGGTGGGCGGCAACATTGCCACGCGCGACGGCGCGAAGGCGCTGGCGGATCACGGCGCCGATGGCGTGAAGGTCGGCATCGGCCCGGGCTCCATCTGCACCACGCGCATCGTTGCCGGCGTGGGTGTCCCGCAAATATCCGCGGTGTCGAATGTCGCGGCGGCCGTGGATAACGAGGTTCCGGTCATCGCCGATGGCGGCATTCGTTTTTCGGGCGACATCGCGAAGGCCATCGTTGCCGGCGCGCACTGCGTGATGATCGGCGGGCTTTTCGCCGGTACCGAAGAGTCACCGGGCGACGTCGAGCTCTACCAGGGCGCCTCGTACAAGGCGTATCGGGGCATGGGTTCGCTCGGCGCCATGGCGGAGCGCCACGGCTCGGCCGATCGCTATTTCCAGGACACCGCCGCCGAGCTCGAAAAACTCGTGCCCGAGGGCGTCGAAGGACGGGTGCCGTACAAGGGCAGCCTGGTGTCGATCATTCATCAGCTCGCCGGCGGTCTGCGCGCCGCCATGGGATACACCGGCAGCACCAGCATCGACGTCATGCGCAGGCATCCGATGTTCGTGCGCGTCACCGGCGCCGGCATGCGCGAGAGCCACGTTCACGACGTGCAGATCACGAAAGAAGCGCCTAACTATCGAGTGTCATGAGGTCGAGATGAACGGTGTCGCCGCGAGCCCGATGAGTCCTCGAACCGACATCCATTCCGCGCGCGTACTGATCCTCGACTTCGGTGCCCAATACACCCAGCTCATCGCGCGCCGGGTGCGCGAGCTCGGGGTCTACTGCGAAATCCTGCCCTGGGACGTCACCAACGACGACGTCCGCAAGTGGCAGCCAAGGGGCATCATCCTCTCCGGCGGTCCCGAGTCCGTCACCGACGAGCAGCCGCCGCGCGCGCCGCAGGTGGTGTTCGAGCTCGGCGTGCCGGTGCTCGGCATCTGCTACGGCATGCAGACCATGGCGCAGCAGCTCGGCGGCAAGGTGCTCGCCAGCAATCATCGCGAGTTCGGCTACGCCGAGGTCACGGGCGTCGCGCCTAACAAGCTGTTCGACGGCCTGAGCGATCGCCGGGATGCGCACGACCGCGCCGTGCTCGATGTCTGGATGAGCCATGGCGATCGCGTCGAATCGTTGCCGCCGGGTTTCACGGCCGTGGCACAGAGCGCCAACGCGCCGCTGGCCGCCATGGTCGACGAATCCCGCCGGTTCTACGCGGTGCAGTTCCATCCCGAGGTGACGCACACGCTGCAGGGCAGGCATCTGCTCGAGCGCTTCGTACGCGAGATCTGCGGCTGTGAACCGCTGTGGAGCGTCGGCAACATCATCGAAGACGCCATCGCGCGCGTGCGCGCGCAGGTGGGCAAGGGCAAGGTGTTGCTGGGCCTGTCGGGCGGGGTGGACTCCTCGGTGGTCGCGGCGCTGCTGCACGAGGCCATCGGCGATCAGCTCACCTGCGTGTTCGTGGATCACGGCCTCATGCGCCTCGACGAAGGCGATCAGGTCATGAAGATCTTTGCTCAAAACCTCGGCGTGAAAGTGATCCGTGTCGATGCCGAGCAGCGCTTCCTCGATGCGTTGCGCGGCGAGACCGACCCCGAGAAGAAGCGCAAGATCATCGGCGGCCTGTTCGTGAAGGTGTTCGACGAAGAGGCGCAGAAGCTGACCGGCGTCGACTGGCTGGCGCAGGGCACTATCTACCCCGACGTCATCGAGTCCGCCGGCAGCAAGACCGGCAAGGCCCATGTCATCAAGTCGCATCACAACGTCGGCGGGCTGCCGGCCAACATGCGCATGAAGCTGGTGGAGCCGCTCCGGGAGCTGTTCAAAGACGAAGTGCGCAAGCTCGGCGTGGAGCTCGGCCTGCCGCGCGAGATGGTCTATCGCCATCCGTTTCCGGGCCCGGGCTTGGGCGTGCGCATCCTCGGCGAGGTGCGCAAGGATTACGCGGACCTGCTGCGGCTCGCCGACAATATCTTCATCGAAGAACTGCGCCGCCACGATCTGTACGACAAGACCTCGCAGGCATTTGCGGTGTTCCTGCCGGTGCGCTCCGTGGGCGTCATGGGCGATGGTCGCCGCTACGACTACGTCGTGAGTCTGCGCGCGGTGGAGACGGTCGATTTCATGACCGCGCACTGGGCGCGGCTGCCGTACGACTTCCTCGATATCTGCTCGCGCCGCATCGTGAACGAGGTGCAGGGCATCTCGCGCGTGGTGTACGACATTTCAGGGAAGCCGCCGGCGACGATCGAGTGGGAGTAGGCGTCGATTGTTTTTAAGTTTCACGCGTGGAAACAAACTAATTTGTGTGCTTGCGAAGTTCTTGGATCTTTTGTTCACTACGAGCTGCATAAATGCGTAGTGGAGCGGGGTTTCGCGGTGTGAAATTTAAGTGTGCAGCGTCATTCGATAGATGCGTTGAGTTGCTGCGCGGCTAGAAAGATCGCGCAAGGTATATGGCTTCATGAATAAACCAAAAGAGATCCTTGCCAAGACGCAAGCCGAGATTGATTCGGCGGAGGCTCAAATAGTTGAGCAGTCAAAGCGGATCGATTTTTACTTGACCGAATATTCTGTGGAGCTGCTTGCGAGCAAGATGAAAAAGGGCGAGTTCGTCGTTCCATCCTATCAGCGAGCGTACACATGGGAGCTCGAGCGGAAGTCAAAATTTATTGAATCGCTTGTGGTGGGTTTACCAATACCGTTTTTGTTCTTTTGGGAGATGCCCGACGGAAAATTGGAAATCGTCGACGGATCTCAGCGCCTGCGGTCCATCGAGGAATTCGTGCTCGGAGACTTTCGACTAGGTGAGCTGAATGGCTTGACGGCGCTGTCCGGTTTCAAATTCTCTGATATGCCGGAATCGAGGCAGCGCAAAGTTAATAACCGATCAATACGCGGCATAGTTCTCAACGAACATGCCGATGAGCAGGCTCGCTTCGACATGTTCGAGCGAATTAATACTGGAAGCAAGATCGCAAACATGGCGGAGGTTCGCCGCGGCGCTCTCGCTGGACCATTCATGAATTTAGTCATCGCATTGGCCAACGACCAAAGCTTTACAGCGCTTGCACCGGTTTCGAAGAAGGGTCTCGATGAGCGAGAGCGAGAAGAACTGGTCGCACGTTTTTTCGCGTATAGCGACGGATTGGAAGGCTATCGAGATCGACCATCTGAGTTCATCTTTAACTACGTAAAGAAAATGAACGTGAAGCTAGGCGCGCAACCGACGTTGCTAGAAAGCTATCGAATGCGCTTCCTGCAAACCATTGAGTTCATCAGCGCGGTTTTCCCATTTGGCTTTCGTCGAAGCGCGAAAGGGAAGGCGACTCCACGCGCGCGTTTCGAGGCAATTGCAGTCGGTTCCCGATTGGCGCTGGATGCGAATCCAGATTTGGGTGCGGCAAATGTCCCGGCTGTCGAAGCGTGGTTGACGGGTGAAGACTTCATTCAAAAGACAGGATCGGACGGCGCCAACGCTATCGCCCGACTGCGTGAGCGTTCCGGGTTCGTCCGTGATCGTTTGCTTGGCTCGTAACATGAGCGCGCTCGTCGATGGGTTCCAAGAACGGTTGGCAGAAGTAGAGACCTATTTGGAATTCCTTTCGACGATGGAAGAGCAGGCTAGGCGCGGGCCGCCGCGTATAGAAGGTGCCGTTCAGCCAATCAGCGCGCAGCAGCAACGAATTCTCTATTCGTGTGTTTATCTACAGTTGTATAACTTGGTTGAAGCTACGATGTCGCGCTGTATCGAAGCGGTGGTTGATGCGACGAAAGGCAGTGGGCAATGGAGGCCCGGCGATCTCAGTGACGCGTTGAGGCGTGAATGGGTTCGTGCAATTGCTAGAACGCACGAAACCATGGGGTCAGAAAAGCGGTTGGAAAGTGCTTTAGTACTTTGTGATCACTTGGTTGCGTCGTTGCCAGTCGGAGGTTTTGAAATTGACAAGGGCGGCGGTGGCAATTGGGATGATGTAGCAATTGAAGTTATCAGTAGGCGTCTAGGTTTTCAGCTGGTCGTTAGTTCGCCTGTCTACCGTGCAGTTAAAAAGCCGGTTCGCGACGATCTAGGGCCACTTGCGTTGGTTAAGAAACTTCGCAATCGCTTAGCGCACGGTTCGATTTCGTTCGCTCAGTGTGCCGAGGATGTGACCGTCGATCGTCTTGTTGATCTTAAGGACAAGACCGTCGCCTACCTCAAGGAGGTAGTGTCGTGCTTTACGCTGTATACGGATAGTTTCGAGTATCTGCTCCCGGCTAAACGACCCGCATGAAGAGGCGTTCCGAATCGGCCCTTCGAGTGAGGCAAAAGATTGTTGGGGTGGATTTATTCTGCGGAGTTGGCGGTCTTACGCATGGCCTCGCGCGTGGCGGTGTTCATGTCGCCGCTGGTATCGACAATGATCCGAATTGCAGATATCCGTTTGAGGCAAACAATTCTGCTGAGTTTCTTGAGCGGGACGTATCGACGCTGAAGGCTGCGGAGATAACGCCTTTCTATCGTGGGGCCGACATCACGTTGTTAGCGGGATGCGCGCCTTGTCAGCCGTTTTCTACGTACAGTCGTAGCGGACGGAACAGAGAATACGAATCCCAGTGGCCGCTGGTCTCTTCTTTCGGAAACTTGGTCAAGAGGATTAAGCCCGATCTTGTGACCATGGAAAATGTGCCTCAGTTGGCGGATCATGCCGTCTTTCAAAAACTGCTGAAAAATCTCCATGACTATTTCAAGTGGTGGGAAATCGTCGAATGCGCGTCGATCGGAGTGCCCCAGACAAGAAAACGACTTGTACTGCTCGCATCTCGCTTCGGTGCCGACTCATTGAAGTTGATAAACAAGTCAGTCGGGGAAGCGACTGTGCGAGGAGTGATTGGTGGCTTGCGACCGATCAAAGCGGGTGAGAAACATCCAGATGATGGGCTTCACAGGGCTTCATCGCTCAGCAAATTAAATCTAGCGCGAATTCGAGCTTCTCGCCCTGGTGGAACTTGGCGCGATTGGCCAGCAAGGCTCCAAGCCGTTTGTCATCGAAAGGCAACCGGCGCCACCTATCCGAGCGTGTATGGCCGAATGGAGTGGGATCGGCCCGCGCCGACAATTACAACGCAGTGCTTTGGATATGGAAATGGAC
Source organism: Pseudomonadota bacterium (assembly GCA_043747875.1). Taxonomy (GTDB): domain Bacteria; phylum Pseudomonadota; class Gammaproteobacteria; order Steroidobacterales; family Steroidobacteraceae; genus CADEED01. The sequence goes on from JAYTOI010000126.1 coordinate 8,203, forward strand.
GATTCGGTCACCCTGAGCAGGATCGCGCAATCTCACTGAGGGAAGCCGCGATGCTTCAGACATTTCCGGAGTCTTACGCATTCACTGCGGCTGACGCGCCAATTGAGTTCAACAAGTTGGGGCGATTGATCGGGAATGCAGTCCCAGTGCGCCTAGGTGAGGTGATTGCGCAGTCGTTGGTTAATCATGTTCGAGAGACCTTAGCGTGATGTTTTCACACCATCCTAGAGGCTGCCCGAATTCTCGCGATACTCGTGACGCATCGTGAACGAGGTGAAGGGCAGTTCGCGCGTGGTGTACGACATCTCCGGGAAGCCGCCGCCGCCGATCGAGTGGGAATGATTTCCGCGACGAGGAGTGCGATGAAACTTCACACATTGTCAGGAGCTCTGCTGACGGTGGCGCTCGCCGTCGCCTGTACGCGCGACGCGCAGACGATTCCTCCGGTTTCAACGCGGAGTACGACTGCTCCCGCGCCGGCGAGCCCTGCGGCATCGCCGCCGGCCCAAGTTGCGCCACCGATGTCGCCCGAGTCCGCCGCGCTGCTCATCCGCCCGCATTCACCGGTGGTCGGTCCCGCCAATGCGCGCGTGACCATCGTCGAAGTGCTGGACCCGGGCTGTGAGGCGTGCCGTGCGCTCGCGCCCGTCGTCAACGCCATCCGGCTCGTGTATCCGGAGGACGTCCGCGTCGTCGTGCGATACGCGGCATTTCACGAGGGCTCCCAGGAGGCGATACGTCTGCTGGATGCCGCACGACGTCAGGGCAAGTTCGAACAGACCTTGGCCGCACTGTTCGACCGCCAGCAGGAGTGGTCGTCGCACGACGCGCCGAACGTCGCGCACATCTGGAAGATCGCAGCGGATGCCAGCGTTGACGTGAAGCGCGCGCAACTCGACGCGCACGATGCGGATGTCGAGGCGATGCTGCTCCAGGAAACGCGCGATATCTACGCGCTCAAGGTCGATCGCACCCCGACGTTCTTCGTCAACGAGCGGCCGATGCTGAAGTACAGCCCCGAGCATCTGCGGGAACTCGTCGCCAGCGAGATCAAACGCACGCAGGCGCCGAAGTGACAGCCCATGATCGCAAACTCTTCGGGAAGCCGCCGGCCACGATCGAGTGTCAGTGAGCGGCATCGCCCTTGAAAGGTCTCTCGACCTTACCGAAACACCTGCTGGATAGCGCGCTTCCAGGCCTTGCGCGAATAGGCTCTGCGGGCCGTCACGACGATGCCACCCGGATCACAGGCTGAAATGAGCTGCGCGGCCCTGTCCATCATCGTGGACTTTCCATCATGATTTGCCATCGACCCCCATGCTCCCGAATTGTTGTCGAGCTCCCATGCCGCGCCGGCTTGAATGAGTTCACCTGAGATCGTGGCGCTGGCCGTCAGGGCAACGTGACCAATTTTCGCGACAGGTACCACTGCACCCACTACCGGCACCAACGCGGCAACTTGCATGTCAAAGCCAAACTTGAACTCATACCCCGTCGCAGTGGCACTCATCGCCCACAAAAGGGGCGGCTGGCCCCCGGCGCCAAGATAGGCGTTCAATGACGGGCCCAAACTGCCGAATGCGCCATACCCGGCAGCCGGCGCCCAGACTCCCGGGTTTGCCGGATTGGTTATCGTGAGTGTTCCGATGAGGTTCGATTGAAGCGGCCGATGAAGCGCTTCTTCAGGTTTGGTTCCTCGTTGAGACTGATATGTGCCAACCATGTCTGTTCCTCTTTAGATGTTATGCCGGACGATCTGTTAGGCGTCGAGAGACGAGGCCATCACACACTGATGAGAGCCCTTACCCGGTTCCAGTTCTACCAGGCAATGGGCGGATACTTTCACGCGAGTCGATATCGACTGTCCACCAGACGTTCCCTTACTACTGGCGCTCGAGTTCGTGCGGTGCGGCATGTGCGTGGCGCGTCGCCGACGGCCGAGCTTCGCACCTGGAGAGGGCAGGCGACGGAGCAATGCCTGACTTCGAATCGGATATGCTGGGCACGGTCGACTCCGCGTGTTCGTCTGGTTATTAGTTGTTCACCGGGCATATATAAAGTGTCACCTAGGGGGGATTTCTCTCACTTCGGAACGCCAAACTACTTCGAGACGATCCGGTTCGCCGGAGGCGTTTGGCCTCCGTTGGCGATATCGCAAGCGCCATGGCCCGGTTCAGCGCCTCTCCTGCCCCTTCGCCGCTCGCTTCCCATGGGCGCCCTGATCCATGACTGAAGCCCGGGCTCGACCAAGCCAGCGACCGTTTCGAACGCGATCGGACCACGATCTCGCCACGGCTTTCGAGCTAGCACTCGCCGCTGGCGACGGCGTCGCCGGCGCGCACTGTATCCACGAACGCTGGATGCGCGGCCACTTCGCCGCGCACATCGAGACGGCGCTCGATGTCCTGTGGAAGCGTGCGGCTGCATCGATCCCCGACTGGCTCCCCATGCGCTACGTCAGCTGGCTGCCCACCGCGTACGACGTCGCCGCGCACTTCACTGCCCATTCCAACGGCAAGCGCAGCGGTCGCTCGAACCTCTATCTCATACTGCTGGATCATTCCGATCGGCGCGGCGATGACCACGGTGTGTATGTCGGCATGAGTCGATATTCGCCCGCGCAACGCTTCGATCAGCACAAGGCCGGCATCCGCGCCGCCGGCAGTGTGCTGAAGCGCGGCATCGAAGTGCTGACGGGTCCGACGCTGCACCTCCAGCACGTCAAACGGAGCGAAGCGGCGCGCATCGAAGCGGCCCTGGCCGGCGCGCTCGCGGATGCCGGCATTCGCGTCGAGGGAGGCCACTGACGGCGGACGAAGTTCCGGTAGCAAGAGCCGCCGCCGGCAGTATCGCCATCCGCTACTCACTCCAGGGTAATTGCTTCGCTCGACAGCCGGAGTGAAGGTTGGTCCGCTAACAAGAACGAGAAGCCATTTCGTGGGAAGCGGGCCATGCAAACAAACATTTCACGAATGCTGGGGTTGGCTGCGTTGGCTACGCTTCTGCAAGCGTGCGGCGGCCCGGAAAGCAGCTCCACCAGCGGACCCGACGGCGGACCGGTGCCGACGAGCAGGATCACCATCAATTTGAGCGTCGAGTCCAGCGAGCCGCGTACCGCGGTGGTGCGCGCGAACTTGAACGACGGCCGGTCGCTCGGTTCGTCATACCGGCTGGACGGCGGCGATTTTTTACGTGCTTGCGTCAGTGGCGTGTGCCGCAGCATGGCCGACACCGATTCGGTATTTACGCCCGACTACATCGCGCGCTTCGACTACCAGCCGGGCATCGATTACGTAGTGTCGTTCAATCGCCAGCAGGCCCAGAACGCTCCGGACTCGCGCATCATTCTGCCGCCTGCATTCACCATCGTAACGCCCGCCAACCGCCAACAAGTCACCGACGGCGAAACCGTAGTGGTCTCGTGGTCGCCCACCGGCGCGCCCGCGCGTGTGGCACTGAGCTACGAAGCCGAATGCACCTTTCCTTCCGGGCCGAGTTTTTCGAGCGGCACGCTGAGCACCGATTCGAATGCCGATGGTCGCGAGTCCGTCCGCATCGATCCGATCGTGAACTTTGCCCATTCAAACTCGTCGTCGTCTGCGACCCGCTGCAGCATCGACGTGATCGTACGCCACGAACTCCAGGGACGAATCGATCCGGCATTCGACCACGGCACGGCGACGGGCATCGTGAAGCGCAAGATCAATCTGGATTACATCCCGCGCTAGCTCGGAGGCAGCACGCCCCGTCAGCGCCGCGGTACATCGAGCTGATCCAGCAGCCGGCGTTTCGTCGCCGACGTGGAGGCGGCGGTGCGCGGCTCGATGCACCGGCCATCGCCGGGGTGGCCGCGAACGACGAAAGCTATTTCCGCTGCAACGGCCGCATGCTGCGCACTAACTAGTCTCCCGCCTCGCGTCGCTCCCGCGCCTCGAGATCGCGGTTGCGCTGCTTCGCTCGCTCCAGCACTTCGGGCGACCCCATGGGATCGCGCCGGTCCCGAAGCAGGCTGAACAGGCCGCCGGCAATGATTGCGGTCACCAGGATCAGCGCGATGACGAAAATGGTCATGCTTCGGTCAAGGTACCACCAGGTCGGCAGCGGCGGAATCAGCCATCAGAACTCGTAACGCAGGCCGAGTCCGACGGCATTCATGCCGCCTTCCTCGCCCATGAGGCCGTACGCCACTGAGCGATGATGCAGTCGCAACGACGCGGACCAGTTCGCCTCGCGTGGCCCAGCGGTCAATTCCATCACCCAATACACCAGCGTCCGGTGGCTCTCGCCTTCGAGCTCCACTTCCACGCTGGGCATGGCGGTGGACCAGGACAGCCCGAGCCCGAACGCGGCCGAGCTCGCGAACCGCCGGCTCCAGGGAAAGCGCTGCCACCGCAGCACGATGGGTACTGCGTTGAATTCCCAATGAGTCTGTTCGCCGAAGTGACGCACCACCTGCGCTTCCCACTCGATGGCCAATGCGCCGTCGTAGCGATGCGCGTACTGGCGCGACAGCGCGCCCACGAGCAGATACGAATCCACGAACTCGGTGCCCGGCGCGTCGATGATCAGATCTTCCCAGCCAGGCTGCGTGGAAATGCGCGCGCCGTATACCGTCGTGGACCAGTCGCCGTCCTCGGCGAGCGCGCCAAACGGTGCGAGCAGCAGCGCCAGCGCAATTTTTGCAAAGTGTCGGCGCATGCGGTGATCGTCGCAGACGCGCAGCGAGTGCGCCGTGGCCGGCGTCACGGCTCGCCACCTCAGCGGTGCAGCAGCGGGTGCTCGACGCGCAATATGCGCGGGGCGTCGACCACCACCGTGCATCCGCCGATCGCGGTTCTGCGCCACCAGCCGGCGACGCACCTCTTCGATCGGCGCGGCACGCAGCATCGTGAGAATATCGTCGGAAAGCGAAGCGCACGCTGCGTCGGAATCCATCGGGACGACGATACCAGCCCGGGCCCGACGCCGTCTAACTAAGCTCTTTTTGGTCTACCATCGAATCCGCGAACATGCGTGTCACGACACTGGCTGGCGAATCCGTCCCCGTCCTCGGCCAGGGGACGTGGGGTCTCGGCGATCGCCGCGACCTGCGCAGCCAGGAGGTCGCGGCGCTCCAACTCGGCATCGACCTCGGCCTCACGCTGATCGACACCGCTGAGATGTACGGTGACGGCGCCTCCGAGCAGTTGGTGGGCGAGGCCATCGGCGGCCGGCGCGACCAGGTGTTCCTGGTCACCAAGGTGTTGCCGGGCAACGCGGGCAGCCGGCGGCGCATCGTCACTGCGTGCGAGCGCAGTCTGCGCAACCTGCGCGTCGAGCGCATCGATCTCTATCTACTGCACTGGCGCCGCGGCGAGGACCTGGCGGTGGTCGTCGAGACCTTCGAGGAGCTGGTCGAGGCGGGAAAGATCCGTCATTGGGGCGTCAGCAACTGCGACGTCGCCGACCTCGAGGAAGTTGCAGCGCAGCCCGAAGGACACCGGGTCGCCTGCGACCAGGTGCTCTACAACGTTTCGCGCCGCGGCATCGAGCACGACCTGCTGAACTGGACGCGGCAACGGCAAATTGTCGTGATGGCGTACACGCCCGTCGAGCAGGGGCGGATCCTGGGGCAGGTGGGGTTGTGCGAAGTCGCAGTGCGTCACGGCGCGACGCCGGCGCAGATCGCGCTGGCTTGGCTGTTGAGGCAGGAAGGCGTGGTGGCGATACCGCGCGCGCGGTCGATGGAGCACGTGCGGGAGAACGCCCGCGCGGTGGACTTGCAGCTCACCCCGCGCGATCTTGCGGACATCGACCGGGCATTCCCGCCGCCGACCGGGCCGCGACCGCTCGAGATGATTTGAAGCGGACTACTCGAAGAACACCGGTCCCGTGCCCATGGTGCGGAACCATTTCGTGATGATGACCTTGTGGCCGCGCGTCACTGGCTCGCCACAGTGCATCGTGTCGGGGTTCGGTGAGCCGTCTTCGAGCAGGTTGTTCCACAGCAGCGCCATGCCCGTCTTCGGCGAGACTGCGTAGTCGGCCTTCGTGAAGCGCGTCGCGCCGCCTTCGAGGCCTTCGTCGTTCAGATAGACCATGAACGTCCAGGTGCGATTGCCGTTGATCGACGCGAAGCGCAGGAAGTCGGTGGTGCCCGGGTCGAAGTAGTCACAGTGCGGTTTGAACTGCTGACCGACGTCGTAGCGCTGCACCTGGATGCCTTCGGAATACTGCGGCCGGATGCCGAGGCCCTTGCAGATCCTGGCATCCACTTCCTGCGCCTGCGGGCTGCGCAGATCTCCGAGCGCGCAGGTCTGGCTGGTGCGGTAGTCGGAATCGCCCGGATCGCGCGCAATGGGCGAGGGGATCAGGTGATGACTGGTGAGCGCGATGAGACGCGCGCAGTCCTTCGCGCTCATGAAATCGTCCCAGGCGTAGAGGTCGAACTGCGTGACCTCGAGCTTGCGCAGCTTCGGCGGTGGGCGACGGATGAGCGGCGGTATGCCGAGCGTACCGCTCGCGAGCGCGCTGTGCAGCGGTCGCATCGATTCGAGGGCCGTGGCAATGCTTTCATCCGACACGCACTGCTTCCTGAGCATGCCGTGCACGACCTCAAAATCGCGGACCTGGCGCACTTGCTCACGCAGCCAGGTGATCCATTGAGGCTCGGGTGCCTGCTTGTGCTTCATGTGTCGTAGAACACGGGCCCGGTACCGAACAGGCGGAACCACTTTGTGATGATGACCTTGTGGCCGCGGGTCACCGGTTCGCCGCAGTGCTCGGTGTTGTGGTTCGGTGTGCCGTCCTCGAGCAGGCTGTTCCACAGCAGCGCCATGCCGGCTTTCGGCGCGAATGCGAGGTCGGCTTTCGTGAAGCGCGTTGCACCGCCCTCCATGCCTTCGTTCAGATAGATCATGACGGTCCAGGTGCGATTGCCGTTGATCGTGGCGAAGCGCCGGAAGTCGGGAGTGCCCGGGTGGAAAAAATCGCAGTGCGGTTTGAACTGCTGGCCGATGTCGTAGCGCTGGGCCTGGATGCCTTCGCCGTACTGCGCGCGAATGCCGATGGTCCTGCAGATCTTGGCATCCACTTCCAGCGCCAGGGGACTGCGCAGATCCGCGAGCGCGCAAGTGGTGCTGGTCCGATATTGTTTGTCCTCGAGATCGCTCGCGATCGGGGAGGGCTTGAGGTGGTGGCTGGTGAGCGCGACGATGCGCGCGCATTCCTTCTGGCTCAGGAAATCATCGTAGGCGTAGAGCTCGAACGGTACGTCGATCTTGCGCAGCTTCGGCGGTGCGCGCCGAATGAGCGGCGGCGTGCCGACCTTGCCGTCAATCAACGCGCTGTGGAGCGGCCGAACGGCCTGGAAACCCGCGGCGATTTCTTCCTCGGACAAACCCTGCTTCTTGAGGGCTTCGTTCATCAGGTCGAAATCGCGGACGTGGCGCACCTGCTCCCGCAACCAGCCCATCCATTGGGGTTCCGCGACCAGATTCCGTTTCATGGATGCGGTTTTTACCACAGCGTTCGCGGCGCGCGCGCAAAAAAAAGCGCGCCGGTCTTGCACCCGGCGCGCCATCGAACATCGTCAAATCAGGTATCCATCAGCTGATCGGCTTCCAGCTCACCCCCACGAAGTAGCGGCGGCCCGGCCAGCCCAGCTCCGACAGGCGGAACTTCGAGCCGGCATAGGCGAGCGACGCCTGGTCCGTGAGGTTCTTGCCTTCGACGAACACCGAGAGCGAGTCGCCGTTGATGCGCCACTGGAAGCGTGCATCGAGGTAGTCCTCGGCCGCGCGGAACACCGGGTTACCCGAGCGATCCGCGGCCGATACCATCCAGTCGCTGCGCGAGTTCCACGCCACGCGCGCGTTCACGGGTCCCTTGTCGTAGTACAGCACGAGGTTGTAGCTGTTCTCCGAAAGGCCCGGGAAGGGCAGCGGGCTGCCATCGAGCTGGCTGAAGAGGCCGACGTCCTTCGCTTCGCTGAACGTGAAGTTGGCGATGCCGCCGAAGCCCGAAGCCCAGCCCGGCAGGAACGTGAACGGCGCCTGCACCGAAGCTTCGATGCCCTGCGTCTTCGCACCTTCACCGTTGATGGCCGTGGTCACGTCGAACAACTGTCCGTTGCCGAACAAATTGACCGCGTTGTACTGAACGCGACCGAGGATGAAGGTCGTGATGTCCTTGTAAAAGCCGCCAAGGCGCAGCTCGACTTCATCGGTTGGGTAGTACGCAAATTCCAGGTCGTACGACTTTGCGCGGTAGGGCTTGAGGTCCGGATTGCCTATGGTGCAATCATCCTCGTCCAGGGCGGACGCACCCGGGCGAACGTCGAAGACGCAGTTGCCCGTTGGGGCGAGTTCCCCTATTGGCGGGCGCGACAGCAGTTCTGCGTAGCCCATCCGGATGCTGAAGTTCTCCTTGATTTCGAACTGCAGGTTCGCGCTCGGCAGCGTGTCGCTGTATTCCCGAACATGCCTGGAGCGTGAGACGCCGACGGTTGTCGCAGTGGTCGAGCCGACGGTGCGCAGCTCCTGGCGGGTGATCGCACCCTGCGCGAGCGTCTCCGTCTTGATCTCACGGACGCCGGCGTTGCCGCTCACGCGCATGCCCCACAGCTCCGTGTCGATGTTGACCTTGAAGTACTCGGCAAGGATGTCTTCTTCGATGTGGTGCGCCGGCAGGCGGTTGTATACGACGCCGTTCACCGTGACGTGACGCAACTCGTCGTGATTGAAGTGCGAGGTGTCGAATAACGGCGCGATGTCGTTGAAGAGCGGGATGCGCCAGCCGGGCGGTAGTGCGCCGCCCGACACTCCGTAGCCGTCGTAGAACGTGCCTGGGCTGCGTCCGCTCGCGGCCAGAGCCTGGTTCAGCTGCGCGGGTGTCCAGAGCGAGCTCGCGCTGTACGGATCGAGATTCGGACTCCCGGCCACCGGCACCGTGAACGGTGCGATCGTGCCGGTCTGGTTGACGTTGAGTGATGGAATGACGATGGCGTTGGGTCCGGTTGCCGGGCCCTGATCGGTATCCACGTAGCCGCCGCCGTTGAACAGCTCCGAGGTCGTCTTGCGCTTCTGAATACCGGCTTCGAAGCTCGAGATCACGGACCACTCGGTCACGAAGTCGAAGTCCACCTGCGCGTTGTTCTCGATGAGTTCGTTCTCGGTTGGACGGTATTGCATTCCGGCCGCGTAGTAGACCCCGTCGTCCTCCATGGTCTGACCCGCGGGAAATGTAAACCGCGGTACGCCGGTTTCCGGGTCCAGCTCGGTGCGCAATCCTGCGAAGCGCGCCGTGAAGCTCACGTTGTTGGTTTCGTCGTCGCGGAAGCTCTTCACCTCCGAAACACCGATCTTCGCCTGCAGCTTCTCGCCCTTGAACTCGTAGCCGCCGCTCAGGTAGTCCGTGGTGTTCTTGAGATCGAAGCCGCGCGCGGACGTGCCGAAGATGGCCTGAGTGCCGATTGCAGCGTTGGTGCTCGCCACGTTGGCGTTCGTGAACGCCACCACGTGGTGGTCTTGCACCGTCACGTCCGCGCCGGTGGAGAGGTTGCCGTAGATGTCGGTGTTGGTGGCAGCCGCGACGCGACGGTAGTCCGAGAAGTCCGAGCCGAAGTTGTGGTCGTTGAGGAACTGCTGGCGCTCGGCCCGCGTCGCCTCGACCCAGACGTTCTGCTCGTCATTGATCTTGAACTGGAACGTGAGCTGCGCCGAGCTGCGTTTGTCATCGCGCAGCCAGATGCCGTAACGAGGAATGCGCGGGCTGTAATCGAACCACTGCTGACGGCAATTGTTGCGATCGGCCACCACTGCGAGCGTGAGACATCCCGCTTCGGTGGTTTGCGCGGCGTACGTTGGATTGAGGCTGGTGATGGTCTTTTCCGCCGAGCCGTCCCAGTCGCCGAGGCGCACCCACTCCGTGTTGCGCAGGTAGTCCTGGCGCGTGAGCACGTGGTCGTAGGTGATGTTCGCCATGACACCGAAGCGATCGTCGAACAGCTGGGTCGCGGCGGTGATGTTGCCGCGCGGCTCCCAGCCGCCGTCGAGCGACATCTGCTCGGCCTGCACCGTGGTGGAGAGCAGGGGGCCGTCGAGCTCGAGCGGCTTGCGCAGCTCGATGCGGATCGTGCCGCCGATGCCACCTTCGGTGAGGTCGGCTGTCGACCCCTTGATGACGTCGACGGTCTTGATCAACTCGGAGGCGAATTCGCGGAAGTCGTTCGAGCGCGCGCTGCCGCCGTTGGCGGAGAGCACGCTCATACCGTTGATCTCGACGCGGTTCAGCGCGGGATCGACGCCACGAATGGAAACCTGTGTGCCTTCGCCGAAGTCGCGCGAGAGTTGAACGCCCGTGATACGGGAGAGCGCCTCACCGACGTTCTTGTCGGGGAATTGCGCGATGTCCTCGGCGACGATGGAATCGGAAACCGTGCCGGCATTGCGCTTGCGCTCAATGCTGGACTTGAGACTGGCGCGCGTACCGATGACGACTACCGATTCGATTTCTTCGGAAACCGGTGCCGGCGCGTCCGCCGCTTTGTCGGATTGCTCCGCCGACTGTGCGAATGCGCCGGGCGCACTAACAAGGATCGCGAGACCCGCAGTCAAACCAATGATTGGACCTTTATTCCGCAAAGCAGATTTCTGCCGCATGCTCTTGCCCTCCCCCGAGTGCAAACGATGACGCGTTTTCTCATCACGAGATGGGCTGCGATCAAACGCTTAGTCGCTTCCCATATACCGTTGGTACGGCGTAGCTTTTTAGCAAGGAGCGACTGGACCTAACAGGTCGCGCCTCACAGAACTCCTTAATTTCACGACGATTTGTGATCGTATTTGATTGGTTTTGATGTTCGCTTCAAGTTCCCGTCGTGTCAACCACTAACATCCATGCAAGCGTTACCCGGTGATCTATCCATCCAGACCGTCGGTTCCCGGATTTGGCAGGGCATCGACCGGAAGTGAGCGTTTTCATTAGCAAAACTTGCACTGGTTGGAATCGAGCGAAAGTTTGAGGGCGTCCGATCAAAACCGCTCACGAATGCCCGCTGTCAGGACATGGTGGTCCGAGCGCAACAGCGGTCGATTGCAACCTCATCGCGCCGCTCTCAACATGCGCCCGCCGCCATTTCGGTGATCCATGAACGCAGCAGCGCTCGCTCTCGTACTGCTCGCCGCCCTCACTCATGCCAGCTGGAACTTTTCCGCAAAGGTGGCGGCGCAGTCGCGCCATTTCGTGTGGCTGTTCTCCGCGGGCTCCGTGCTGGTGTACGGACCCATCGTGCTCGGCGTGCTGCTGGTCGAGCGACCGCAGTTCGAGACGCGGCACTGGCTCGCGCTCGGCGCGACTTCCGTGCTGCACCTGCTGTACTCGCTCTCTCTGCAGGCGGGATACCGCCACTCCGACCTCTCCGTCGTGTATCCGATCGCGCGCGGCACCGGGCCCTTGCTGTCGTTCGCCGGGGCGACGTTGTTGTTAGGTGAGGCCGCCACCACCCAATCCGTGCTCGGCATGCTGCTCATCGTCGTCGGCATCCTGCTGGTTGCAGGACTCGTCGGCCACCACCGGCGGGCGCCGGGTATCGGCGTGCTGTATGGATTCATGACCGGCGTGCTGATCGCCGCGTACACGCTCAATGACGGATGGGCGGTCAAGGCGCTGGCCATCTCGCCGTTCGTCATCGACTTCACCGGCAACCTGTTTCGCATGCTCGTGCTGGCACCACGCGCCTGGCGCGAGCGTGCGCAGGTCGCGCGCGAAGCGCGTCAATACCGCAGGCCCGTGATCGTCGTGAGCGTGCTCGGCCCGCTCGGCTACCTGCTGGTGTTGTTCGCGATGCGCATGGCGCCGGTGAGCCACGTGGCGCCCGCGCGCGAGCTGTCTACGCTGGTCGGCGCGTGGTTTGGCTCACGGCTGCTGCGCGAGGACTCCGGTCCCTGGCGGTTGGCAGGCGCCGCGTTGATCGTCGCGGGCGTCATCGGCCTCGCGTGGCCTCACTAGATAGGCGCGTCCCGCCCTGGAGCATCTGCGCGGTCGGCGCGCTGAATTGGCGCGGCGACCACGAGGCGACCTCCAATTCGCGATGCTGCGCGAGGTTGCCCGGATAAAAAATCCTGCGCCACGGTTGGTAGCGCCAGCCTGAGATTCCGATGCGTATCGCAGCCATGACGAACTGTGGCCGGCGCCCGCAATCGCACTGTCCGGCTCGCGCGCGGCGCACGGTAAGATTACAGCGGCTCGTCCCCGCGCCGCCTTCAGCCGAGGCGGTCGGTGGCGCGCCGACCCGTCAGCTCCGCCAATGCGGAGCGCAGTTCCCGGATGCGGGGCGGCTTGCCTAACAACCGATCCACCTGCGGCGGACGCTCCTGATCGTTCGCGACGTGCTGGCCCCAGCCGGTCAGCAGGATGATGGGGGTGGCGGGCGACATGGCGCGCACGCTCGCGACCACCTGCCGGCCGTCGATGTAGGGCATGCCGAGGTCGGTGATGAGGATGTCGAACAGGCGGTTCGACTTCTGCGCCTCGCGAAATGCGTCGATGCCGGATTGTCCGCCGCTCGCGGTGGTCACCTTGTGGCCCTCGTCCTCCAGCGACGTGCGCAGCGATTCGAGCAGCGCCGGATCGTCGTCGATGAGCAGCACGCGCAACGAGCGCGTCGCGAACAGCGGCGTCACGTGCCGTCCGGTCGAGGCGACCTGCGGCGTACCGGCGATGAACGTGAGGCGGATGGTCGTGCCCGCGCCGATGCGGCTGAGGATGTCCAGCCCGGCGCTGTGGCGTTTCGCCATGCCGTACACCATCGCGAGTCCGAGGCCGGTGCCACGGTCGCCCTTCGTGGTGAAGAACGGCTCGAGGCAGCGGCGCCGGGTTTCCTCGTCCATGCCGATGCCGTTGTCGATCACTTCCAGGTGCACGCAGGGCTGCGTGCCGCCGCCGGCACCGGGCAGCGTATCCGCGCGCGTGCGGATGTGGATGGTGCCGCCCTTGGGCAGCGCATCGACGGCGTTGAACACCAGGTTGGTCAGCGCGTCGCGGATCTCGTTCTCCGCGCCGCGAATCGTAGGCAGGTCGGCTGACAATTCGCTCTCGAGTTCGATCATCACGCCGCGCTGCTGCGCGAGATCGTTCCAGCGCGCGCGAGTGAGATCCACCACCTGCTGGATGAGCGGATTCAGCTCGACGTCGGCGAGCTGCAGCTCCTGCTCGCGCGGCCGGTAGAACTCGCGCATGCGCCCGACGGTCTGCGCGACGTCGTCGATGGCGCGCTGGATGGTGGTGAGATAGCCGCGCGCGCGATCCGAGAGCGTGGTCTCACGCTCGAGCATGGCTTCGGTGTACAGCGCGATCGGCGAGATGGCGTTGTTGATGTCATGCGCGATGCCGCTGGCCATCTGGCCGAGCGCACGCAGCCGCTCCTGCTGGATCAACGCGTGTCGGGTCTGCCGCAGCGTCTCGTTGGTCTGCTCGAGCTCGCGCGTGCGCAGCAGCACGCGGTCCTCGAGCTCGATGGTGAGCTGCTGCAGCTCGCGATTGGTTTCGTGCAGCATGTCGCGCGTGCTCGAGAGCTCGTGGTTGCGCTGCATCGCCGCCTCGTAGGTGGAGAGCAGCAGGTGAAGAATCTGCGGGCGGTCGGCGGTGATGAAGTGCTTCTGTCCGCCGAACACGATCTGGAGGCCCATGCCGGGCTGCTCCCGCTCCCGCATCTGACTGTTGATCAGCACGAACTGGATGCGGCGGATGAGTTGGCTCGCGTCGTAGGGTTTGAGGATGAAGTTGTCGGCGCGGCACTCGAGTCCGCGGATGACATCGTGCGGATCGGACAGCGTCGTCACCAGGATCACGGGCACCTGCGCAAGTTCCGGCTCTTCCTTGATGCGCCGGCACAGTTCGTAGCCGTCCATCTCGGGCATGATGACGTCGCTGATGACCAGGTCCGGCCTCTGGCGCAGCGCCATGTCGAGCGCGAGCCGCCCATTGGCGGCGCTGGTCACGCGGAACCCTTCTGACTCGAGGATGTGAGTGAGGCGCTGGGCCTGCGTCACGCTGTCTTCGGCGATCAGCACGCGCGCGGTCGCGTCCCTGGCTGCCACTGTGCTCATGGTCCTCCTCCTCCTCTTCCGGCATTGGGAAGTCGGCGCATGAGTTCCGTCATCACGCGCCCGCGCAGGTAGGCCAGGACCAGGCGGCGCCCTGCATTGCGCGCGATGACGAACTGATCCGTGAGCGCCAGCGGGCGGTCCGTCAGGCGGAAGCGGCGCCGCAGGCTGAAGACCGGCAGGATCTCGCCGGCGACGTCGAGCGCTCCGAGCACCAGGTCGGAAGCCAGCGGCAGCGGGGTATATTCGGCGGCACGCACGACGCGCTCCACGGCATCGAGCGGCAACGCGAAGCGTCGGGTGTCTGCGGAGAACGCCACCCAGCGCTGCGCGAGGTCGGGTTGGCGCGCGGGGTGGTTCATGCGTGGAGCCGGGTCAGGTTGTTAGGCGCGCAGGAGCGCACACACGACGCGCGTGCGCGGAAGGTTCGCAAGTCGGACCGCCAGCGTGCCGCGAACATGAATCCCTCTTCGTGGACCGGGAACAACTTCCTGTCTGTCCAACCGGTTACAAGCGATTCGAACAGTAGTAGTTTGATGAGGTTTTGGCACTAGGGACTTCCCTCAGTACTCGCATATGCCACCACGCAATGATGTCGATTTCATGTGCCTGGCCCTCGAGGCGGCGCACGGTGCCCGATCAGCGGGCGAAGTGCCCGTGGGCGCGGTGCTCGTGCAGGGTGATTCGGTCCTCGCGGTCGCCGCGAACCGGCCGATCGCGGGCCACGATCCCACCGCCCACGCGGAGATCGAGGCGTTGCGCGCCGGCGGACGGGCGCTCGGTGGCTATCGATTGAACGGCACGACGCTGTACGTGACGCTCGAGCCCTGCGTGATGTGCGCGTCCGCGATCGTGCATGCGCGCGTCGCGCGTCTGGTGTTCGGCGCCTGGGATCACAAGGCTGGAGCGGCCGGCAGCACCATCGATGTCTTTGCGTTGCCGTCGATGAACCATCGCGTCGACGTATTCGGCGGCGTGCTCATGAAGGAGTGCGCCGAGCTGCTCAGCGGCTTCTTCGCGGACCGGCGGCGCCCGCCGTCATGAGCCTCCCTGGGAAGCCGGGTGGGGAGTAAGGCGCGGGTGTGTTAGCGTCCCGCACCGCTTCGAACCACAAGGAGGTCACATGAACCGCTCCACACGCATTCTCTTTCTGCTCTCACTGGGCGCCGCCGCAGTCGCGAGCGCCGCGCCGGTCAAATACGTCGTCGATCCCAAGCACACCTTTCCGAGCTTCGAAGCCGACCATTTCGGCGGCATGTCGGTGTGGCGCGGCAAGTTCGAGAAGACGACCGGCACCGTGGTTGTCGACCGCGAGGCGAAGACCGGCACCGTCGACGTGACGATTGACACCGCGTCCGTCGACGCCGGCCTCGCGGATATGAACGAGCACCTCAAGAAGGCGGATTTCCTGGACGTCGAGAAATATCCGACCGCCACCTACAAGGGCACGCTGGTGAAGTTCAAGGACGGCGCGCCCACCGAAGTGCAGGGCAACCTCACGCTGCACGGGGTGACGAAACCCGTGACGCTCACAATCCGCTCGTTCAAATGCATGCCGCATCCGATGAAGAAGGCGGAGTTCTGCGGCGCGGACGTGGTGGCGACGATCAATCGCGAAGATTTCGGCGTCAGCTATGGCAAGGACTACGGGTTTGCGATGTGGGTGAAGCTCGCGATCCAGATCGAAGCCGACATCGCCAAGTAGCCCGTCCATGAAAATGAGATCCAGCGCGCTGGCGTTGCTGTGCGTGACGAGCCTGGCGTTCGCCGGCAAGGGCGAGCCGCTGTTCGATGGCAAGACGCTCAGCGGCTGGAAGCCTCTCGGGGGCGGCGCGGAATACACCGTGGTCGGTGGCGCCATCGTAGGCACCACGCGCGCGGGCATTCCCAACAGCTTCCTCGTCACCGAAAAGGAATACGGGGATTTCATCCTCGAGCTGGACGTGCGCCAGGACGTAGGGCCCACCAACTCGGGCGTGCAGTTCCGCAGCCACAGCTCGGCCGAAATCCAGAACGGCCGCGTGCATGGATTCCAGGTGGACATCGACCCCTCGGACCGGCAGTGGACCGGCGGCCTCTATGAAGAGGCGATGCGCGGCTGGTTTTACACCGGCGACATGAACCCGTCGGCGAAGTCGCTGTACAAGTTCGGCGACTGGAACCACTTTCGCATCGAGGCCATCGGGCCGCGGCTGCGCGTGTGGCTGAACGGCGCCCCCGTGTCCGACCTCATCGACGGCACGACGCAGCCCGGTTTCATCGGTCTGCAGGTGCACAGCATCGAAAGGCCCGAGGACGCGGGCCGCACCGTGAGCTGGCGCGGCCTCGACCTGCAGACCGGGAAGCTGAAGCGCGCGCCGCCCATGGGCATCTTCATTCGCAACAACCTGCCTAACAACCTCGATGCCGAGGAGAAGGCGCAGGGCTGGCGGCTGCTGTGGGACGGCAAGACCGCGAAGGGCTGGCGCGGTGCGAGCGGGCCGGGCTTCCCGGCGCAGGGCTGGACGATGACCAATGGCGATCTGGCCGTCGTCTCCAAAGGCGGTGGCGGCGACATCATGACCGACGAGGAGTTCGGCGCGTTCGAGCTGCAGATGGAGTTCAAGACGAGCGCCGGCGCCAACAGCGGCATCTTCTATCTGGTGACCTCGCCGCGCGACCCCGCCAGCGGCGCGCCGCTGGGCCTCGAGTACCAGCTGCTCGACGACGAGCGTCATCCCGACGCCAAGCTCGGCACCGACGGCAACCGCACGCTGGCCTCGCTGTACGACATCCTGCCGCGCGGCGCGATCCGCGGAAATCTCGGCATCGCGCCCAAGATCGACGTGTGGCAGCACGCGCGCATCGTTGCGCGCGCCGACGGCTCAGTGGAGCACTGGCTGAACGGCGTCAAGGTGCTCGAGTTCAACCGGCGTTCGCAGGACTACCGCGCGCACGTCGCCGCCAGCAAGTTCAAGTCGACGCCCGGGTTCGGCGCGGCCGCGAAGGGCCGCATCCTGCTGCAGGATCACGGCGACGCGGTGGCTTTTCGCAGCATCAAGATCCGCAAGTTCTGATCACTGCGTAGTTAGTCTTTGGCGACGCGGTCCGGCACCACGTTCTCGAGGATGGCGTGGAACTGCGCGACGCGCTCCACGAACTGCATCGTCTCGCGGCCGTTCGCGTAGCCGCGCTTCATGCGCTTGTGCCATTTCGGATCGGACAGGTACGCCAGGTTCGGGCGCACGTCGACCCAGCGGTCCGGATTCTTCTTGCGCATCTGCGTGATGATGCGCGCGTCCTCGAGATGACCGATACCGATGTTGTAGGCGGCGATGGCCAGCCAGGTGCGATCCGGATCGCGGATGCGGTTCGGTATTCGTTGACGCATGAGCAGCAAATATCGCGCTCCGGCGCGGATGTTCTCGTCGGCGGAAAACACATTGTTCACGCCCATCTTCTTGGCGGTGATGGGCATGAGCATCATCACGCCCTGCGCGCCGCGCGGCGACACGGCCGCGGGACGCCAGCGCGATTCCTGATAGCCCAGCGCCGCGAGCATCCGCCAGCGCAGGCCGGTGTCACGGGCCGCGGCCTCGAAGGGCACGCGCAGATGGGGCAGGCGGGTCTCGATGTGGCTGTGGAAATCATGGGCCAGGCGGCGAGGCAGGCGCGCGCGCTGCTGCGGCGGCTTGGTGGCGGATTTCGCGGTGGCCGGCCTGGGCTTGGGCGGCGGCGCGGGGGCGGGTGGGGCGGGCGGGGCGGCGTCGGCGCCGGGTAGTGCCCCGAATGCGGCGAGCGCGAGGGCAACGAAACCCCGTCGATTCGTCAGCTTTTTCCGCCCCTTGGCTTTGGTCATCGCTCGGCTAGAATACGCGCCCCCGCTGGACGGCCCTAATTTTGAATGTGTCGTCATGGTTCAAGCGCGGAGAGGTACCGAAGCGGTCATAACGGCGCCGACTCGAAATCGGATGGTCGGGTAATTCCGGCACGTGAGTTCGAATCTCACCCTCTCCGCCATCTCTCACCCCGATGTCATCTGGGGTGAGATTCGAAACTCACGTGAATAGACCAGGGAGTTCGACAGCTTTTCGGAGCAAAGTTGGCCAGATTCGCGGCCGCGAATCTGGCCCCGAGCGCCCGCGAGGGGTGAGCGGCTGTCCCCAGCCGCGAACAATCTCACCCTCTCCGTCCCTGCGCCCCTGCGCCCCTGCGCCTCTTCACTCTTCCCATCCTGCTCCTAAACTCTATCGCGACCTCGCGATACCTCCTCTCCAGGAACTCCCTCTCCCTGGCGTTCTCGCATTTCGCAATCGCTTGCTGATACGCCCCAGCCGCATCCGCATTCCTTCCCATTCGTCTCGACAAATCTGCCCGCACTGCATGAAACAGGTGGTAGCCATCGAGCTGCAGGGAAGCGACTTCCGCGAGCGCCTGCTGCGCTCCCGCCACCTCCGCCACCGCCACCGCGCGATTCAGCGCCACCACTGGATTCGGCGTGATCGCCAGGAGGTGATCGTAGAGCGCGACGATCTGCTTCCAATCCGTCTCCGCCGTGCTCCACGCATCGCTGTGCACGGCATTGATTGCCGCCTGCAACTGATACGGCCCCGGCTGCGCGCGCCGCAGGCATTCGCGCAGCAGCAGTTGTCCCTCCGCGATGCGCGCACGATCCCAGCGCCCACGGTCCTGCTCCGCGAGCCGTACGAACGCGCCGGTGTCATCGACGCGGGCCGCGCGCCGGGCGTCGATCAACAACAGCAATGCGAGCAACCCGAGCGCCTCGGGTGGTTCGGGCAGCAGCTCGACGACGAGGCGCGCGAGGCGGATGGCCTCGTCGCACAGCTCGCCGCGGATGAGCGCATCGCCGCTGCTCGCGCTGTACCCCTCATTGAAGATGAGATAGATGACGGCGAGCACGGCACGCAGACGCGCCGGCAGATCCTCGGCCTCGGGCACGCGATACGGAATGCTCGCCGCGCGGATCTTCGCTTTCGCGCGCGAGATGCGCTGCGCCAGCGTGGACTCGGGCACCAGAAATGCGCGCGCGATCTCGCCGGTAGTGAGGCCGCCCAGCAGCCGCAGCGTGAGTGCGAGCTGCGCCTCACGCGCCAACGCGGGATGGCAGCAGGTGAACATCATGCGCAATCGATCGTCCTGCACGGCCTGATCTCCAGGTTCGGGCTCGCACGCCATCAGCTCCATGGCCGCCGTTTGTCGTGCATTGCGCGAGGCTTCGCGCCGCAACCGGTCGATCGCGCGGTTGCGCGCGGTGGTGATGATCCAGCCGGCGGGGGCGGGCGGCACGCCGTCCTCCGGCCAGCGCGTGACCGCGGTCGCGAACGCATCCTGCACCGCCTCCTCGGCCAGCGAGATGTCGCCGAGAAAGCGGGTGAGCACCGCGATCGCGCGCCCGTACTCGCGGCGAAAGATGTCTTCGATCTCGCTCAGCGCGCCTCCATCAATGTCGCTCCATGAACGGCCGCACTTCGATCGGCACGCCGATTGCGCGCGTGAGCCGTCGCGCCCAGCCGAAGGCGTCGTCGAGATCGGCCACCTCGATGATGCTGATGCCCCCGATCTGCTCCTTGCTCTCGATGAACGGGCCGTCGGTGATCACGACCTCGCCGTCTTGCTGGCGCAACACCGAGGCGGTGTTGGGTGGATGCAGGCCACCGCCGAACACCCAGATGCCCGCCTTCTGCATGTCGCTGTGGATCTCGGATACGTCCCGCATGATGCGCGCGAGCGCGTCGGGGGGCGGCTGCGTGCCGCCTGCGGGGTAACAGACGCTCAGCAGATACTGTTTCATGGCATTTCCCTCGGATCGTCGCCGGCGATGCGCCGGTGTTCATACCCCAAAACGAACGGCGGCGCGTGTTTTCGACGGCCGTGTCAATGGTGTTGCGCGGCAGGCTGTATCCCACGCGCTGTGGGTGTCCGACTATGCGAATCGTGCGCGCCCGTCGCTTAGACCGACCGAAGTCCGTTGGTAGCGTCCATCCCGCGATCGATATCACTTCATCACGAGGAAAGGCCATGCCCAATCGCGGACAAGTCAACGATCAGAATCGGCAGCAGCAGGACCAGAAAGGCCTGCAGAACCCGGGCGCGTTTTCGCCCGAAGACGACGAGACGGAAGAAGCGGACCGCACGCAGCTCGCGCAGGATCCGCGCGGTCGCAAGCGTCGCGCCGAATCCGGGCAGACGGATAGTCAGCCCACCATCGAGCAGGAAGACCAGGACGCAGAGAACGAGGAAGCGGAGGACG
The DNA here is from genome assembly GCA_043747875.1 of Pseudomonadota bacterium. GTDB lineage: Bacteria > Pseudomonadota > Gammaproteobacteria > Steroidobacterales > Steroidobacteraceae > CADEED01. The sequence goes on from JAYTOI010000126.1 coordinate 28,537, forward strand.
ATGAAGACGAGGTGGACGGGATCGGCGCCCGCCCGTGATGTGAAAACGACGCGGTCGCCCGGGCGGCCGCGTCGTTACTGAAGGTCAGGCGGCGTTGTGGCGCGCGTCACCATCGCCTTCGCGTGCGGTCTGATCATAGGTTTGCGCGAAGGTCTCGACGAATATATGCGGCAGCGTGTTGCCGGGCGTATCGCACAAACTGCGATAGAACTCGCCGTACAGCTCCCAGTTCCCCATCGTCTTGCGGCGCGCGCTGCGCTCGAAGCGCGTGGCGAGATCGCGCGGATCGAGGCGCCCGACGAAATCCAGGAACGCGCCGAACATCGCACGCATCATCGCGTCGTCGTGGCGGCGCGCGCCGGCGAAAGCGTCGCGCAACCAGTGCACTGCGTCGAAGCGCCGGCTGTCGTGCGCCTTGAGCAGTTCCTGGATGAGCTCCTCGACGCTGTGGCGCTCGAGCGAGGGAAGCAGATCGCTCGGCTCCTTCTGATACGTGACGCGCAACTGATTGCGCTGGTCCTGCTGGGAGCGGTTGCTCTCCTTGAGACCGGAGAGGCACTCGCGCAACAACTGGCCGGCGAGGTGGAGCATGCGTGCGTGCGCATCGAGCGGCAGCGTTTCGACGCCGATGCCGGCGCCGCGGCAGAACGCCTGCAGACCCGGCGTATTTTCGTGTGAGTGTGAGTGTGAAGGTGGCGAGAGCGGGGGCGCGGTCGGTGCCGGTGCCGGTGCCGGTGCCGGAACCGGCGCGGCTGCGGGCGTCGGCGCGGGCTTGTGCTGCTTGTCTTTCTGTTGCTTCTCGGTCGCGCGCGCGAGGCGCGCGATGCGGCGTGCGACCGCATCGGATGTGACGTCGAGTTCGGGTGCCGTGGGGGGTTCTTCGGGAAGCGCGGCGGCGGACTGCAACGCGCGCGTGCGCGTCGAGACGGCCTGGCCGAACGCGTTCACGGGCTTGAGCTGGTCGCTCGACATGTCTTCGCTCGCTTCGAGCAGATTCTCGAGCCGCAGCGAGGCGCCGAGATCGGACGGCGCGGGCTTGCGGCGCCGCGAGCTGGTCGAGCCGGTGGCGTAGAGCGCGCTGTCGTCGAGGCTGAAATCGGTGGCCTCGTCGATCTGCACCTGCACGTGGTATTCGCCGATGCGCAGGATGTCGCCGGTCTTGAGCTCGTGCGGGTTCTGGTTGCCCAGCGGGCGTTCGTTGTCGTTGATGTACACGCCGTTGCTGCTCGTGTCCTGGAGCACGTAACGACCCTTGTAGAAAACGACCCGCGCGTGGCGGCCCGACACGTAACGCATGTCGTCAGGCAATACCCAGTCGTTCTCGGCGGAGCGTCCAATGCTTCCTCCCGAGACTCCGAACACAAACGTGTTCTGGTCGCCCATTCGATGGCGATGATCACTTATGACGCGCAGCCTGAGCGCCATCAAAACGTACCCTTTGGGCCCTAGCTTCCCGCGGCCCATGCGTGTATGAAGGGGCAGGTTAACCGCCCCTTACTCCGGTCGATGGCATCCAGTCACATTTTCAAGATTATGTTCGTGAACCAGGGCAAGGTTTACGAGGTTTATGCCCGCAAGGTGGGCCAGGGTCGTTTGTTCGGCTTCATCGAGGTCGAAGAGCTCGTGTTCGGGGAACGCTCGTCTGTGGTGCTCGACCCCAGCGAGGAACGCGTCAAGTCCGAGTTCACCGACGTCAAGTGCACCATGCTGCCCATGCACTCCATCCTGCGCATCGATGAAGTGAAGAAACAGGGCGTCAGCAAGATCACCGCGTTCGAAGGCTCCAACGTCTCGCAGTTTCCGCTCGGCATGTTTTCGCCCACCGGCGTCGACCCGAAGAAATAAAAGGGACAGATCTATTTTCAGAAATGGGGACATTCCTCATTTCGCTGTAACAATCGACCGCTGTGTGCGTGTTCCTGAAGGTCCGCCCGATTGTTACAACGAAATGAGGAATGTCCCCATTTCGCATTCTGTAGAATGCGCGCCTCTCATGATTGAGCTCTCTGGCGCTATCGCCGTCTCCGATTTCCGTATCGCAAAGCTGCGCCCGGCGCTCGAAGCGCTGCTACCCGGCCTCGGTGCGATCACCGCGCAGTTCACCCACTTCATCGACGTCGAGCGTGATCTCGATGCGTCCGAGCGCACGCTGCTCCGACGGTTGCTGACATACGGCCCGCGCGAACCCGTCGACACGCGCGTCGCAGGTTCAGAGCCCGGAGACGAACCCGAGAATTCACTAATAGTCGTGCCGCGCTTCGGCACTATCTCGCCGTGGTCGAGCAAGGCCACCGACATCGTGCACGTCTGCGGCCTCACGGCCGTCCGGCGCATCGAGCGCGGCATCGTGTGGACGCTCGCCGCCGCGACGCAACTCCCGCCCGGTGAGCTGCGCTGCCTCGCGGCACCGCTGTTCGACCGCATGACGGAAACTGTGCTGTTCGCGCGCGCCGACGCCGCGCAACTCTTCGCGCACGAAGCCGCGCGACCGTTGCGCACGGTGTCGCTCGCGGGTGGTCGCGGCGCGCTGGTGAAGGCGAACACCGAACTCGGCCTGGCGCTGTCCGACGACGAGATCGACTATCTAGTCCAGAATTTCGCCGCGCTGCAGCGCGATCCCACCGACGTCGAGCTCATGATGTTCGCGCAGGCGAACTCCGAGCACTGCCGCCACAAGATTTTCAATGCGGATTGGCGGATCGACGGCCAGGAGCAGCCGAAGTCGTTGTTCGCGATGATCCGCAATACCCACGCGAAGAATCCGCACGGCGTGCTCTCGGCGTATCGCGACAATGCGTCGGTAATCGAAGGGTCGATGGGAAAGCGCTACTTCCCGAACCCCGAGAGCGACATTTACGGTGCCGTCGACGAGCCCATCGACATCCTGATGAAGGTCGAGACGCACAATCACCCGACGGCGATCTCGCCGTTTCCCGGCGCGGCGACGGGTTCCGGCGGCGAAATCCGCGACGAAGGCGCCACCGGGCGCGGCGCGAAGCCGAAGGCTGGGCTCACCGGCTTTTCCGTCTCGCACCTGCGCATTCCGGATTTTGAACAGCCCTGGGAAAAAATCGCGGCGAACTCGCCCGGCAAACCAGACCGCATCGTCTCCGCGCTCGACATCATGATCGAGGGCCCGATCGGCGGGGCCGCGTTCAACAACGAATTCGGGCGGCCGAACATCTGCGGATATTTCCGCACGTTCGAGCAGGCTGCCGCCGGCGATGCGCCGGACCGCGTGCGCAGCTATCACAAGCCCATCATGATCGCCGGCGGCATGGGCAACGTGCGCCGCAAGCATGTTGAAAAGAGCGAGATTCCCGTCGGCGCGAAAGTCGTCGTGCTCGGCGGACCCGCGATGCTCATCGGTCTCGGCGGCGGCGCGGCGTCCTCGGTGAACAGCGGCGCCTCGAGCGCCGATCTGGATTTCGCTTCGGTGCAGCGTGGCAATCCGGAGATCCAGCGCAGGGCGCAGGAAGTAATCGATAGATGTTCCGCACGCTGGAGCCACAATCCCATCCTGCTGATCCACGACGTGGGCGCGGGTGGTTTGTCGAACGCGGTGCCCGAAGCCGTGGCGCACACGCCGGGCCGTGGCGCGGTCATCGACCTGCGTGCGATTCCGAACGACGAGCCCGGCATGTCGCCGATGGAGCTGTGGTGCAACGAGTCGCAGGAGCGCTACGTGCTCATCGTCGATGCATCGAAGCTCGACGAGTTCTCCGCCATCTGCGTGCGAGAGCGTTGTCCGTTCGCCGTCATCGGCGCCATCGACGCCACGGGCGTGCTGGTGGTGGAGGACAGCAGCAACGGCACTCGCCCGGTCGATCTGCCGCTCGAGGTGCTGTTAGGCAAGGCGCCGAAGATGCTGCGCGACGTGCGCCGCGTGAAGCCGCCGCAGGCGCCCTGCGCACCTCCGGTCGACCTGCGCGACGCCGCGTATCGTCTGCTGCGGTTCCCGGCGGTCGCGGACAAGACCTTCCTCATTTCGATCGGCGACCGCACCGTCGGCGGCATGATCAGCCGCGATCAGATGGTCGGGCCGTGGCAGGTGCCGGTGGCCGATGTTGCCGTGACGACTTCCGACTACTTCGGCCACACCGGCGAGGCGATGGCGATGGGCGAGCGCCCGCCGGTCGCGGTACTCGACGCGCCCGCGTCCGGCCGCCTCGCGGTGGGCGAGTCACTGACGAACCTGCTCGCGGCCGACATCGGCGCGCTGACCAATGTGCGGCTATCGGCAAACTGGATGGCCGCGTGCGGCGAGCCCGGTGAGGACGCCGCGCTCTACGACACCGTGCACGCCATCGGCGAGGAGCTGTGCCCCGCGCTGGGCATCGCGATCCCGGTAGGCAAGGACTCGCTGTCGATGAAGACTACGTGGAACGACGGCACCCTCAAAAACGTCGTCGCTCCGGTGTCGTTGATCGTCACGGCGTTCTCGCCCGTGGGCGACGTGCGCAAGACCTGGACACCGCAGATGCGCACGGATCTCGGTGCGACCACGCTGTTGCTCGTCGATCTCGGCGCCGGCGCCAATCGCCTCGGCGGCTCGTCGCTGGCGCAGGTGTTCGGCGGGCTCGGGGCGACGCCCCCCGACCTGGACGACCCCAAACTACTCACCGGCCTCGCGGCCGCGTTGGCGGAGCTGCGCGCGCAGGATCTGGTCATCGCGTATCACGACCGCTCCGACGGCGGCGTGTTCGCGACACTGGCCGAGATGGCGTTCGCGGGCCACTGCGGCCTCGACGTCGAACTACCGGCGGGAAACAACGGTCCTGCGGGTGCATTGTTCTGCGAAGAGCTCGGCGTGGTGCTGCAGGTGCGCACGGAGCATGCGGGTACGGCACGCGCCGTGCTCGAGCGGCATGGCCTCGGCGCGTGCACACATGCCGTCGGCACCGCGACGCGCGAGATGCGCGTGAAGATCGCGGTGGGAGATGCACGCCTCGATGAATCCTGGGAGGACCTGCGCAAGGCATGGTCCGAGACTTCGTTCCGCATGCGCACGCTGCGCGACGAACCGGGCTGCGCGCGCGAGGAGTTCGCGGCGGCTTGCGACACGGGCGCGCCCGGCCTCGTGGTGGCGCTGACGTTCGATCCCGACGAGGACATCTCCGCGCCCTTCGTGCATGCCGCGCGCCCGCGCGTCGCCGTGTTGCGCGAGCAGGGCGTGAACAGCCAGATCGAGATGGCGGCGGTGCTCGAGCGCGTCGGCTTCCAGGCACACGACGTGCACATGACGGACGTGTTGTCCGGGCGCGTGAAACTCGAGGATTTCCGCGGGCTGGTGGGCTGCGGAGGCTTCTCGTACGGCGACGTGCTCGGCGCCGGCGAGGGCTGGGCGAAGTCCATCCTGTATCACGCGCGTGCCCGCGATGAGTTTCAGCGTTTCCTCGAGCGCACCGACACGTTCACGCTCGGCGTCTGCAACGGGTGCCAGATGTTCGCCGCGCTGAAAGAAATCGTGCCCGGTGCCGCCGCGTGGCCGCGCTTCGTGCGTAACAAAGTCTTCCAGTTCGAAGGGCGCTTCTGTCTGGTCGAGATCCAGCGCTCACCGTCCATCTTCCTCGCGGGCATGGACGGCTCGATGCTGCCCATCGCCATTGCGCATGGCGAGGGCCGTGCGGAGTTCGCCGATGACGCGGCGGCCGGCGCCTTCAGCGCGGGCGGTCTCGTGGCTGCGCGCTACGTCGAGGGCAGCCGCGAGGTCGCCACCAACTACCCCGCCAACCCCAACGGCTCGCCGTTCGGCATCGCGGCCATCAGCAACGAGGACGGCCGCATCCTGCTGACGATGCCGCATCCCGAGCGTTCGTTCCGCGCGGTGCAGAATTCCTGGCGGCCGGACGGCGCGGGCGAATACAGCGGCTGGTACCGCATGTTCGGCAACGCGCGGCGCTGGGTCGGCTGACCTTCAGAGCGCGCAAAAATTGCCGCTCGCCGGCGCCATCGCGAGTTGGCACGCAAGGTGCGCCCACGCGCCCGACCCCACTACGCGCTCGATGGATGCGTTGGCCTGCGACTATGGCTTCATCGGGATGCGCAGCGCTTCTTCGAATTGTCGTGCCATCTGCGCCTCGTTCTTTCGCGCCTCATCGAGCGTCGGGACGTTGAACGCCCGGCGCAATGAGTCCGGTACCGACGGATCGACCGCGAGAAGGCGCGGCCGCTGAGTCGCGCGTTTGCTTTGAAATTGCGTGCCGAAGCGCTGCGCCCGGTCGATGCTCGTGAGGAACCGGTCGAGCGAGGCTGCGGCCAGCCACTTGGCGCCGTCCACGCCCTTGCCGATCGCGACGACGCACAGGTCGTGCGCGAGTAGATAGTCGTTGGGCGTCGACGCGTGCTGCAGGATCATCGCCGCGTGGTAGTAGTCGGCGCCGGTGCCGAGCGCGTCGGCCTGGATGAGCTCCTTGATGCGCAGCTCGCGAACCTCGTCGCGCGCGGATACGACTGCCCAGTCGACGTTGGCGATCAGTTTGCCCGCAGGCGGCATGCGGTCCGCTTGATCCTCGTCGAACAGCTTCTTGAGCTCCGGGTTGTCGCCGGGAGATTTCTCCTCGCCCTCGGACGCGCCGGACGACAGCAAGAGCATGGCGACGAAGATGGTTCGGAACATGAGCATTACTCCTGTGACTGAGACGGCACGGTGCGGAATGGTCGCTGACGCATTCCCGATGCGTCCCTTGCGCACGTGGCCCGGTCCAGAAGTTCCTTCCTCACCTCCAGCCTTCCTCACCTCCAGCAATACCGCCGCCTGGCAGTGTCGATGAAGGGCAGGTCGAGCAGCGGATCGGCCGCCCGCTAGCGCGTGAGTGGTTTGTACTTGATTCGGTGCGGTTGCGTGGCTTCTTCGCCCTTGCGCCGCTTGAGGTCTTCCATGTAGTCCTGGAAATTGCCCTCGAACCAGATCACTTCGGAATTGCCCTCGAATGCCAGGATGTGCGTCGCGATGCGATCGAGGAACCAGCGATCGTGCGAGATGACGACCGCGCAGCCTGGATAGGCGAGCAGCGCCTCTTCGAGCGCGCGCAGCGTTTCGACATCGAGATCGTTGGTGGGCTCGTCGAGCATGAGCACGTTGCCACCGGACTTGAGCACCTTGGCGAGATGCACGCGGTTGCGCTCACCGCCCGACAGCTCGCCGATGTTCTGCTGCTGGCCGGTGCCCTTGAAGTTGAAGCGCCCCACATAGCCGCGCGACGGTGTCTCGTAGTTGCCGACCTTGATCATGTCGAGGCCGCCCGAGATCTCCTGCCACACGGTGTTCTTGTCGTTCAGCGACTGGCGCGACTGGTCGACGTACGCGAGCTTCACCGACGGCCCCATGCGCAACTCGCCGGAGTCGGGCTTTTCGACGCCCGACATCATGCGAAACAACGTCGTCTTGCCGGCGCCGTTTGGCCCGATGATCCCGACGATACCGCCGGCGGGCAGATTGAAATTCAGGTTGTCGATGAGCAGGCGGTCACCGTACGACTTGCGCAGGTTCTTCGCTTCGATGACGAGATCGCCGAGGCGCTCGCCCGGCGGAATATAGATTTCGTTGGTCTCGTTGCGTTCCTGGAATTCGCGCGAGGAAAGCTCCTCGTAGCGCGCGACACGCGCCTTGTTCTTGGCGCGGCGGCCTTTCGGGCTGGTACGCACCCACTCGAGTTCCGTCGCAAGCTGTTTGCGCAGGCCTTCGTTGGTGCGCTCTTCTGCGGCGAGCCGCGCGCCTTTTTGCTCGAGCCAGGTGGAGTAGTTGCCCTGGTAGGGAATGCCGTGACCTCTATCCAGTTCGAGGATCCATTCGGCCACGTTGTCGAGGAAGTAGCGATCGTGCGTCACCGCGATGACGGTGGACGGATACGCTTCGAGGTATTTCTCGAGCCAGGCGATCGATTCGGCATCCAGATGGTTGGTGGGCTCGTCCAGCAACAGCATGTCCGGTGCCGACAGCAGCAGCCGGCACAGCGCGACGCGGCGTTTCTCGCCGCCCGACAATTGGCTGATGATGGAGTCCCAGGGCGGCAGGCGCAGCGCGTCCGCGGCGATCTCGAGCGTGCGCTCGAGCTCCCAGCCGCCGGCCGCGTCGATGGCGTCCTGTAGTTTGGACTGCTCCTCGAGGAGCTTGTTCATCTCCTCTTCTTCCATCGGCTCCGCGAACCTGTCGGAGATCTCGTTGAAGCGCGCGACCTGACCGAAGGCGCCGCCGAGGCCTTCCCTGACGACGCTGCGCACGTCCTTGTTAGGATCGAGCTCCGGTTCCTGGGGCAGGTATCCCACCTTGATGCCGGATTGCGCGCGGGCCTCGCCTTCGAAATTGGTGTCGATACCACCCATGATCTTGAGCAGAGTGGACTTGCCCGAGCCGTTGAGGCCGAGCACGCCGATCTTCGCGCCGGGGAAAAAGGACAGACTGATGTCGCGCAGGATGACGCGCTTGGGCGGCACAACCTTGCCGACCCGGTTCATCGTGTAGATGTATTGGGCCATGAATTCGTGTGTTCGTCGTTGCTTGGGGTACGGGGAAAAGGCGCGGAATTCTACCTTGGCTGTGCTACGTTTGCCGCGGCCCGTCACGCGGCGGTATGCAAGGGGAGCTCCTTCTGTCGTCTGCTTCGTCAGCGGTTCTCGTCATCGCAGGTGAGCGCCTGGCGCGCTACGGCTTTCCCGACGGCCATCCCTTTGGGCAGGATCGCCACGCCGCTTTCTTTGCGGAGTTCGCCGCGCGCGGGCTCGACAAGCGCGTGCGCATCATGGAAACGCGCGCCGCTACGCGGGCCGAGCTCGAATCCTTCCATACGCCGGCCTACGTTTCACTGGTCGCCGAGCGCTCGTTGACGGGCGAGGGCTTTCTCGATGCGGGTGACACACCGGCGTGGCGCGGCGTCTACGAGGCGGCGGCCGACGTCGTCGGCGCGACGCTGCTCGCCGCCGGGGAAATCATGGCCGGACGCGTGCGCCGCGCCTTCGTGCCGATCGCGGGGCTGCACCACGCCGCGCGCGGTGGTGCCGCCGGTTTCTGCGTGTTCAACGATTGCGGGGTGGCCGTCGAGATGTTGCGGCGGGATCACGGGCTGAAGCGCATCGCGTATGTCGACATCGACGCGCACCATGGCGACGGCATCTACTACGGTTTCGAGAGCGATCCCGATCTGATCTTCGCGGACATCCACGAGGACGGCGCTTTTCTGTATCCGGGCACGGGGCGGGCCGATGAGGTCGGCTCTGGGGCGGCGAAGGGCTCGAAGCTCAACATCCCCGTGCCGCCCGGCGCCGACGACGAAGTGTTCGCGGCGGAGTGGCCGCGGGTCCTGGCGCATCTGCGGCGCTTCGAGCCGGAGTTCATCCTGCTCCAGGCGGGCGCAGACAGCGTGGAGGGCGATCCGATCACGCACATGCGGTTCACGTCGGACAGCCATATGCGCGCCGCCCGGGATTTGCGCCTGCTGGCCGACGAGCTTGGCCACGGGCGCGTGCTCGGAACGGGTGGGGGCGGGTATAACCGCATCAACCTCGCGAAGGCGTGGAGCGGCGTCGTGCAAGGTCTGCTGGACTAGAGGGGACTAGCTGTGAGGGTCGAGCGCCTGCTCGGCGAACGACGAGAACCTTCCCCGGGCACCACTTCGGCCCATCCGCTACAATTCGCGGCCCCGTGGATACCCGTCCAGAGCGAGGCCCGATACATGTTTCGAACCGCGATGACCATCGGTGGCTTTGACCCCGAGCTCGAATCCGCCCTTCAGAAAGAACGGCAGCGTCAGGAAGACCACATCGAGCTGATCGCGTCCGAGAACTACGCCAGCCCGCGCGTGCTCGAGGCGCAGGGCAGCGTGCTCACCAACAAGTACGCGGAAGGCTATCCGGGCAAGCGCTACTACGGCGGCTGCGAATTCGTCGACATCGCCGAGCAACTCGCCATCGAGCGCGCCAAGAAACTCTTCGGCGCCGACTACGCCAACGTGCAGCCGCATTCGGGCAGCCAGGCCAACGCCGCGGCTTATCTCGCACTCATCAGCCCCGGGGACACCATCCTCGGCATGAGCCTCGACCACGGCGGTCACCTCACGCACGGCGCCAAGGTGAATTTCTCCGGCAAGCTGTTCCGCGCCGTGCAGTACGGCATCCGCCCCGACACGGGCGAGATCGACTACGACGCGCTGGCCGCGCAGGCGCTGGCCGAGAAGCCCAAGATGGTCGTGGCGGGTTTCTCCGCCTACTCGCGCGTGCTCGACTTCAAGCGTTTCCGCGAGATCGCCGACTCGGTCGGCGCCTATCTAATGGTCGACATGGCGCACGTCGCGGGCCTGGTCGCCGCGGGCCAGTATCCGAATCCGATTCCGTACGCGGACGTCGTCACCAGCACCACGCACAAGACGCTGCGCGGTCCTCGCGGCGGGTTGATCCTGGCGCGCGCGAACGACGCCATCACCAAGAAGCTCAACTCGCTGGTGTTCCCCGGCACGCAGGGCGGACCGCTCATGCACGTCATCGCCGCGAAGGCCGTGGCGTTCCTCGAAGCATTGCAGCCCGAGTTCAAGGACTACCAGAAGCAGGTGGTCGTGAACGCGCGCGCCATGGCCGCGCGCTTGCAGAACCGCAATTACAAGATCGTCTGCGGCGGCACCGACAACCATCTCTTCCTGCTCGATCTCTCCAACAAGGAGATCACCGGCAAGGATGCCGATGCGGCGCTGGGCAAAGCGCACATCACCGTCAACAAGAATGCGGTGCCGAACGATCCGCGTCCGCCCATGGTGACCAGCGGCATCCGCATCGGCACGCCGGCCGGCACCACGCGCGGCTTCAAGGAGCGCGAGTTCGAACAGGTCGCGGACTGGGTCGCCGACATCCTCGATGCCAACGGTAGTGAGGCCGCCATCGTGAAGACACGCGCGGCGGTCTCGGATCTGTGCCGGCGGTACCCGGTGTATGGTCCCTGATCCCTGTCTCGTGAAGATCGGGGGGCCCTGACGAGGGGCCGCGCGCGCAGTTAGCCAGACGACATGCACTGCCCCTTCTGTGCGCATCCGGATACGAAGGTGAACGACTCACGGCTCGCGGCCGAAGGCGCGCAGATCCGCCGCCGCCGCGAGTGCCTCGAGTGCGGCGAGCGCTTCACCACCTTCGAGACCGCCGAACTCGTCATGCCGCTGGTGGTCAAGAGCGATCAGCGCCGCGTGCCGTTCGACGAAAGCAAATTGCGCGGCGGGCTCGCGAAGGCGCTCGAGAAGCGTCCCGTCAGCCGCGAATCGATCGAAGAGGCGGTGGGGCACATCACGCGCACGCTGCGCGGCCTCGGCGAGCGCGAGGTCACCTCGCGGCAGATCGGCGAGATCGTCATGGAGGAGCTGCACACGCTCGATGAAGTGGCGTACGTGCGCTACGCGTCGGTGTACCGGCAATTCCAGGACGTCGAGGCGTTTCGCGAAGAAGTGGAACAGCTGCGCAAGCGCAGTCACGCGGCCAGCGAGGGTCAGCTCGAGCTGTTGCCGGGCGAGTCGCCGCACAAGACGAAGAAGGGCAAGGGCACCCCATGAGTTTTAGTCCGTTCGATGAAATGGCGATGCGGCGCGCGCTCGAGCTCGCGGCCCGCGGCCTCAACAGCACGCAACCGAATCCGCGCGTCGGCGCGGTGGTTGCGCGCGACGGCGAGATCATCGGCGAGGGCTGGCACGAGCGCGCGGGTCAGCCGCATGCCGAGCCGCTCGCGCTGCAGGCGGCGGGCGAGCGCGCGCGCGGCGGGGCTATCTACGTGACGCTCGAGCCCTGCTGCCACCACGGCCGCACGCCACCCTGCGTCGACGCGCTGCTGGCGGCGGGAGTGCGACGCGTGGTGTACGCAATCGACGATCCGAATCCGCGCGTCGCGGGCGGCGGCGCCGCGCGGCTGCGCGCCGCCGGCATCGTCGTGCAGTCGGGCCTGTTGGCCGCGGAGGCCGAAGCGCTCAACGAAGGTTTCCTGATGCGCATGCGTGTGCAGCGGCCGTTCGTGCGGCTGAAGTCTGCCGCGAGTCTCGATGGCCGTACCGCGCTCGCGAATGGCGCCAGCAAGTGGATCACCGGTGAAGCGGCCCGCGCCGACGTGCAACTCTGGCGTGCGCGCAGCGGCGCCGTGCTCACGAGCGCCGCCACCGTGCTCGCCGACGACCCGCGTCTCGACGTGCGCATCGACACGCCGCGCCAGCCGCTGCGGGTCGTGCTCGACCGGCGACGTGCCGTGCGCCGCACGGCGCGCATCCTGCAGCCGCCGGGGGAAGTGCTGTTGTTTTCGACCGCGCGCCCCGCCCCGGCCAAACCAACCTCCGCGAAGGCGCGCGTCGCAAAACCCGAGATGCTCGGGCCGGCGCGCATCGAGCGCCTGCGCGTCGTGCGCGGCCATCTCGACCTGAAGCGCGTATTCGCGCGGCTGGCCGAGTTCGACATCAACGACGTGCTGGTGGAGGCGGGTCCGAAGCTCGCGGGCGCGCTGTTGGCGGCCGGTCTGGTCGATGAGTGGCTGGTCTACGTCGCGCCGATGTTGTTAGGCAAGGACGCGCGTCCGCTCGCGGAATTGCCGCGGCTCGCCAGTCTCAAGACCGCGCCCAAGTTCGCGCTGCTGGACTCCGTTCACCTCGGCGCGGACCTGCGCCTGCGGCTGCGGCCGCTCGGTCGATCGGTCGATCGGTCGAAAACGAGGAAATGATGTTCACCGGTATCGTCCTGGAAGTCGGCACGCTGATGCGCAGCGAGCCGCGCGGCGGCAGCGGCGCGCAAGACCGGCGCGTGGAGATCGCCTTCGGCTCCATCGCGCCCGAGCGTCTCGCGCTCGGCGCCAGCATCTCGGTGGACGGCGTCTGCCTGACCGTGGCGCAGCTCAATCCAAGCAGCTTCGAGGCCGACGTATCGGGAGAAACTTTGCGCGTGACCACGCTCGGCGCCAAACGCGCCGGCGGACGTGTGAACCTGGAGCCCGCCCTGCGGGCAGGCGACAGTCTGGGGGGTCACTGGGTTTCCGGCCACGTCGACGGCATCGCGAGCGTGCTTTCGATGGCCAACGACGCCCGATCCCGACGCTTCGAGCTCGCCGCGCCCGCGCCGCTGGCGCGTTACATCGCGCGCAAGGGCTCGGTGACGCTCGACGGCGTCAGCCTCACGGTGAATGACGTCTCGGGAACGAACTTTTCCATCAACCTGATACCACATACGCTGGAAATGACGACGCTGGGCGCGCTCGAGGCCGGCGCACGAATCAATCTCGAGATCGACCTGCTCGCGCGTTACGTCGAGCGTCTATCTTCAATGTCCGGCTCGTCGCCGGAAAGCACCGAATGAAACCACTGAACAGTATCGAAGAGATCCTCGGCGACATCGCGGCCGGACGCATGGTCGTCATCATGGATGACGAGGACCGCGAGAACGAAGGCGATCTCGTCATGGCGGCGTCCAAGGTGCGTCCCGAGGACATCAATTTCATGGCGCGTTTCGGGCGCGGCCTCATCTGCCTCACGCTCACGGCCGAACGCTGTCGCCAGCTGCGCCTGCCGCTCATGGTCAGCGAGACGCATCGCGAGCACCGCACGAACTTCACGCTGTCCATCGAGGCCGCCGAGGGCGTCACCACCGGGATCTCAGCGCACGATCGCGCGCACACTGTCATCACCGCGGTCCGGGCGGACGCGCGTCCTGAGGATCTGCGCCAGCCGGGTCACATCTTCCCCGTCATGGCGCAACCGGGCGGCGTGCTCACGCGCGCCGGCCACACGGAGGCCGGCTGCGATCTCGCGCGGCTCGCCAAGCTCGATCCTTCGGCGGTGATCGTCGAGATCATGAACGACGACGGCACGATGGCGCGCCGTCCCGATCTCGAGGCCTTTGCCGAGCGGCACGACATCAAAATCGGCACCATCGCGGATCTCATCCGCCATCGGCTGCGCCAGGAGCGCTCGGTGGAGCGCATCGCCGAGCAGTCGGTGGACACCGAGTTCGGGGTATTCCAACTGATCGCGTACGAGGACCACGTGCATCGCGACGTGCACCTCGCGCTGGTACGCGGCAATCTCGTCGGCGGCGAGCCGCCGCTGGTGCGCGTGCATCCCATCGACATGTTGTCCGATCTGCTCGGCGTGCGCGGCACGGGACGCACGTGGACGTTGCGCGATGCGCTGAAGCGCATCGCCGAGGTGGGACGCGGCGTGGCCATCGTGCTGCGCGATCACAGCACACCGCGCGAGTTGGCGGACGCGGTGGCGTCGCTCGGCGAGCCACACGACGTCACCGGCACGGCGGCGCCGCCGCAGGTGTTGCGCACGTACGGCATCGGCGCGCAAATCCTCAAGGACCTCGGCATTACACGCATGCAGGTGTTGTCGGCGCCCAAGCAGCTCCAGGGCATCTCGGCGTTCGGCCTGGAGATCACCGGCTACGTGTCCGAATGACCCTTGAGGGGGGCCTGGTTCCCCCTATACTCCCGCGCCCATGACCGGATCCCTATCAACCGACACCCGCTTCGACGCGAGTCCGTGGCGTGTCGCCATCGTCGCCGCGCGCTTCAACTCGCCCCTGGTCGAACAGCTCGTCGACGGCGCGACGCGCGCCTGGACGGAGCACGGCGGCCACGCCGACTCGCTGACCGTGGCGCGCGTGCCCGGCGCCTTCGAGCTGCCGTTGGCCGCGTGCGCGTTCGCCCGGAGCGGCGCAGTGCAAGCGGTCATCGCGCTGGGCTGCGTCATTCGCGGCGACACGCCGCACTTCGACTACGTCGCCGGCGAGTGTGCGCGCGGATTGATGGATGCCGGCCTCGCCACCGGCGTGCCGGTGATCTTCGGTGTCCTAACTACCGAGAACCAGGGCCAGGCCGAGGAGCGCGCGTCCCTGTCCCGAATGAACAAGGGTGGAGAGTCGATGCTCGCCGCGCTCGAGATGATCGAGCTGCTCGCGCCGTTTTCGAGCCCGGCCCGCACGGTGCGCGCGGGTCGAAAATCGAAGGCGCGTCCCGCGGTTTCTTCTTCTCGCGCGCGTGCTGCGCGACGAGGTCGCCGCTGATGGCCGGCATCAATCCCGCTTCCGCACGGCGCGCGGTGGCACGCAAGCTTGCGATGCAGGCCTTGTACCGCTGGCAGCTCAATTCCAGCCCCTGGCAGGATGTGCTCAACGAGTTTGCCGCCGAGGAAGACATGCGCAAGGCCGATCGCGGCTACTTCAGCGGGCTCGTCACCAACATCTGCGACGGCAAGGAAGCACTCGATGCGGCGCTGACGCCGTTCATGGACCGCAAGCCCACCGATCTCGATCCCATCGAGCGCGCGGTGCTGTGGGTGGGTGTCCACGAGTTGCGTTCGGCACCGGATGTGCCGTACCGCGTCGTCATCAACGAGGCCGTGGGCCTCGCGAAGCGCTTCGGCGCCACGGACAGCCACAAGTTCGTAAACGCCGTTTTGGATGCCGCGGCCCGGGAATTGCGCCCTCACGAGCGCTGAGTCTTAATACTGACGCAGGGCGCCGCTTCGGCGCCGTCAGGAGTGGTGCCTCAGCACCTGACAATTGCAGACCGAATTCGAGCTCATCGGCAAATACTTCGCGCGTCTCGGTGCGGAGCGCTCCGATGTGCGCATCGGCGTGGGGGACGACGGCGCGGTGCTCGCGCCGCCCGCGTCGCGCGATCTGGTCGCCGTCACGGATACGCTGGTCGAAGGCGTGCATTTCCCGCCGGGCTCGTCCGCCGCGTCCATCGGTCATCGCGCGTTCGCGGTCAATCTCTCCGATCTTGCCGCGATGGGCGCCGAACCTGCGTGGGCACTGCTGGCGCTCACGCTGCCGAGTCCAGACGAGGATTGGCTGATGCAGTTCGCGCGCGCGGCCGGGGACCTGTGCCGCCGGCACGGTCTCGCGCTGGTCGGTGGCGACACGACGCGCGGCCCGTTGGCTATCACCGTCACGTTGCTCGGCATCATCCCCATCGGAGTCGCCCTGCAGCGCAGCGGCGGTCACGCGGGCGATGCCATCTTCGTCACCGGCTCGCCGGGTGATGCGGCCGCGGGTCTGGCGCTGGAACAGAGCCGCCTCCATGTCACCGATCCGATGTCCGCGCAGATCCTGCGCGACCGGTTCCTGTTCCCCACGCCCCGCTGCGAGGTCGGTGTTGCACTGCGGGGCCTCGCCAGCGCCTGCATCGACGTCTCCGATGGCCTCGGCGGCGACCTGGAAAAACTCTGCGCCGCAAGTGGCTGCGGCGCGGAAGTGGATGCTGCGGCGCTCCCGATATCGCAATCCTTGCTAGGGGCGGTGGGACGCGAGGCGGCGCGCGAATACGCGCTCACCGGGGGCGACGACTACGAACTACTGTTCACGGTGCCGCTCGCGCGGCTCGGCGCGATGGCGCAGGCCGTTTCGCGCGGTCTGGGGCCCGTGACCCGCATCGGGAGCCTGGTGGCGGGCGCCGGCGTAAGAGTTTTCGCGCGCGGCGGCGTGATGCAGTTCTCGGGAGCCGGTTTCGACCACTTCGCCCGCTGAGGCGCGCCGAGGCGCGCCGAGGCGTTGCGATACCACCAGTGATCCCGAGAGGCGGGTCACATCCCACGCGGCGTCGCGGCCGTATTCTGCCGGCAGTTTTTCAAGGACTGCGTGGAGCGGGGAAGCCCGCGCTCGCGCATTTGCGGACGCCAAGCCAGAAATGCCGCTGCAAGCTACAACGACCGGAACCGATGCACAGGCAGCGAAGATCCTCGAAGGTCGCGTGCCGGACCGCATTGGAAAATATGTAATCATCAACGAGGTTGGCAGGGGTTCCACCGGCACCGTCTATCTATCGCACGACTCCTACTACGGACGCGACGTCGCGATCAAGGTCTACAACATGGACCAGGATCCGACCGACGAGCGCGCGAAGATCGCGCGCAAGATGTTCCTGTCGGAAGCGCACATGGTCGGCATGCTGCAGCACCCGCACATCCTGCCCATCTACGACGCCGGGGAGGAGAACGGCCGCTGCTACATCGTCACGGAGCACGTGCACGGCGCGCGCACGCTGTCCGCCTACTGCCGGCCCGACAACCTGCTGCGCATCGACGACGTGGTCGAGATCATGTTCAAGTGCGCCAAGGCGCTGCACTACGCGCATACGCGTGGGGTCATCCACCGCGACATCAAGCCGTCGAACATCATGCTCACGCAGGATTCCGATGTGCGCATCATCGACTTCGGCATCGCGCTGGTCGCGGACTCCGAGATCTCGCGCATCGAAGGCATCGCCGGATCGCCGTCGTACATGTCTCCCGAGCAGGTACAGAGCCTGGAGCTCACGCACCATTCGGACCTGTATTCGCTCGGCGCGGTGATGTACGAGCTGCTGACGGGCATACGGCCGTTCCGCGCCGGCAACCTGGTCAAACTACTGCACCAGATCGTCTACGCGACGCCGCCGCCGATCTATACGCAGCGCAAGGACGTTCCCGAGGAGCTCGAGGAGATCGTCGCCACCGCGATGCTCAAGAGCCCCGACAAGCGCCAGAAGTCGGGCGCGGATTTCGCGGCCGAGCTCACGCGCGTGCATCAGCGCCTGCGCGAGCAGAACGCCCGCATCGATCAGCAGGAGCAGTTCGATGTGCTGCGCCGGCTGCGCTTCTTCCACGAGTTCTCGCACGCGGAGATCTGGGAGGTGCTGCGCGCCAGCACCATGCAGGACTATCCAGCCGGCGAGGAGATCGTGAAGGAAGGCGAGATGGACGATCGCTTCTACATCCTCGTCAACGGCAAGTGCACCGTGGAGCGCCACGGCAAGGTGCTGGGCTCCATGGACTCGGGCGACTGCTTCGGCGAGACCAGCTACGTGCGCGGCGCGCGCCGCACGGCGACCATCAAGGCGGAAACGGCGGTGTCCGTGCTGCGGGTGAGCTCGACGCTGCTCGAGCAGGTGTCCGCCGCCTGCCAGCTGCGGTTCAACCGCGTGTTCCTGCGGGCGCTGGTGTCGCGCCTGCAGGGCAACGAATCGCAAGACTAGTTTGCTGTTCGCCGACCCGCTACTGAAAAGCGAGGGGCGTTGACCTGGTGCCACTAGCCAGGTCATGAAATGTGTCTAAAAAAGTGGGATCACTTCTTATTGCGACAGATCTGAGTTCATCTCAGGCGAATTCCTTGAGTTCGGCATCCGTGGGAATCTCGCCCCTTTTTATATATCGGATTAACAGTCGAACTTGCCGATTCTGGAGATCTCTGTAAACGGGGTCTTTCAGACGGATGTCCGCGTCAGCGAGATAGTTCCACAGAAAAGCGGGCACTTCGGGAGATAGACCGCCATCTACTACGAGTTTTGCCTCGAGATTTCTAGCGAGAACATACCAGTGTGGGAGCTCAGACTTTGACTCCGGCTTAAATGCGAGTAGCTCTTCAAGAGCGACCGCCAGCTCACTAAACAGTTCTTTGCGATCTCTCACAAGCGATCCGATATTTACCACTGCAGCCAGCGCGGATCAAACAAGGTGATGTGGCTGGCTTCCCCTCGACCCAATGGGCCTACGTTCAAGTGTAGTATCGGGGTGTTTGTCGAATTTCCGCTCAAAGGATGCAAGTCGAGTCGTATTCCAATTTCGTTCTTCCATCGTATCCCAAGGATTCGACCATTTGCATACCACACTCCGGGACTTGGCCCGTCGACGGAAATGTTTTTCACCAGCTTCTTGCCAGCGACTAAGGCGGCAGGCACCAGCGCTTCAGTAGCTGGGACAATCGCCATCACCGCAGCCCCGGGCAGTATCATCCCACCCTGTGCGTTGGCCACTGAATTAGCGAGCTCGCGGCTCATGTGCATGCAGTACATATAGCCGACGCTCTGACAAACCTGTTCTATTTGCCGCCTTCGTGCGGTCACAATCACTTCCGAGATCTCGCCACCCTCTGCATCGGCTTTTGTTCCTGAGGATTCGCCACTACTCCCCGCCTGACTAGCGCCGGTCGTTGTACCGCGTCTGTTTTCCTCGTTCCGCTCACCTTCATTTTGTCGCCGCTCCTCTTCGGCTTTCGCGCGAGCCGCGGCCGCGCACGCGCTACCATCTCCCCGACAATCC
>JAYTOI010000127.1:0-1577 GCA_043747875.1 Pseudomonadota bacterium
CGCAGATCCGGATGGCCGGTGAACAGAATGCCGAACAGATCGAACGCCTCGCGCTCGAACCAGTTCGCACCCGGCCAGATGTCGACGACGGAGGGGATCAATGGGTCCTCGGCATCCTCGCAGCGCGCGCGCAGCCGCAGCCGCTGGTTGTGCGTGATCGACAGAAGATGGTAGGCGACGGCGAAACGCGCGCCGTCGTGCGGAGCGCGAGCCGTGCTTCGATCCACTCCGCGCGAGAACCCCGAGCTGGTGGCGCTGTCCGTCTTCCACTCGTCGACGCCATAATCTAGATAGTCGACGCCGGCGAGATCGATGAGGATTTCGAATCTGAGCCCCGCCGCATCGCGCAACGTGCGACAGACCCCGAGGATCTGGTCGGGCTGCACTTCGTAGCACAGCTCATCGGGCAGCGACGGCACGCGTAGCAGACGCTCCGGAAGAGCAGCTTCGATCTGCGCGGCGAGCGCCGTGATTTTGGCGGTGGCTGGTGCGCTCATGAGTTCGTCAGGCTTTCGCAATGGTGCTCGTGCGCTCGATCTTCTTCTGCAGCTGGATGATTCCGTACAGCAGGGCCTCGGCGGTGGGCGGGCAGCCCGGCACGTATACGTCGACCGGCACGATGCGATCGCAGCCGCGCACGACTGCGTAGGAGTAGTGGTAATAGCCGCCACCATTGGCGCACGAGCCCATCGAGATGACCCAGCGCGGCTCGGGCATCTGGTCGTAGACCTTGCGCAGCGCCGGCGCCATTTTGTTGACCAGCGTACCGGCGACGATCATCACGTCGGACTGGCGCGGGCTCGGACGGAACACGACGCCGAAGCGGTCGAGGTCGTAGCGCGACGCGCCGGCGTGCATCATCTCGACCGCGCAGCACGCGAGGCCGAACGTCATGGGCCACAGCGAACCGGTGCGCGCCCAGTTCATGACGGTGTCGACCGATGTCGTGAGGAAGCCGCGCTCGGCGAAGCCCTGGGCTTCGTCGCTGGACGCGGTGCCCATTTTTTCAGATTCCGGGCTCAATCCCATTCGAGCGCTCCCTTCTTCCACTCGTAGATGAACCCCACGACGAGGATGAACAGGAAGATGCCCATCGCCACCAGGCCGAACGTGCCGATGCTGTCGAGGACCACCGCCCACGGAAACAGGAACGCGATCTCGAGATCGAACACGATAAAGAGGATGGCGACGAGGTAGTACCGCACGTCGAACTTCATACGGCTGTCTTCGAACGCCTCGAAGCCGCACTCGTACGGTGAAAGCTTGTGCTTGTCGGCCTTCGCCTTGGACTGCCACCGGCCGATGACGAGGCCCAGCGACATCAACACCAGCGCGAGGCCGGTCGCAACAGCCAGGAAAATGAGTACGGGCAGGTAGTTCGAAAGCATTTGAGAGTTCTGCGTAAAAAAGGGCAGCAACCCCTCGCAAACGAGAGACAACCGCCCCCTGAAAATTCGGGCGCGATTGTATCAGGGATAAGGTAAGTGATGGTGCCGACGGGGAGACTCGAACTCCCACGGATCGCTCCGCTAGCCCCTCAAGCTAGTGTGTCTACCAATTCCACCACGTCGGCGTTT
>JAYTOI010000128.1:0-9686 GCA_043747875.1 Pseudomonadota bacterium
GAATCGGTCGAAAATTGCTCATGGCTGCTCCCCTCACCACCAAAACATCCACGCGTATTATCGCCTATCTTCTCTCCTTAAAGCCGACAGGCTGCTAGCAAACGGGGACAGGCCTCGATTGCGCGGCCGCCCGACGGGCTTCAAAGACGTCTCGATTCGCAATGCTTGCGCGCGGTGGGCTACCCAGGCGGCTTCGACAAATGGACGCTGGCGATCGATGCAGGTGCGGATGAAAAATGGATAGACCTCACCGTGCCTCATCAATCTGGTCGCTAGCCGACGAGGTCTGTCCCCTTTTGCCAGGAAATGGGGAGTGTCCCCATTCAGAACGTACGCCCGAGGAACAGGTAGTAGGCCGACCCCCCTCGGTCGTCGAACCCGGTCGCGAAATACACCGGGCCCATCAGTGTATCCAGGCCGACGAACACACTGCCGTTGGTCCGCGCGGAGCTGAACGTGATGTCGCGACGCGCATTCCACACGTTGCCCTTCTCGAGCGACGCGCCTAGATAGACGGGCACCGAGAGGAAGCCGCCGGTGTCGGCTCGCCCCATCTGCCGGTAGTAGATGGCGCGCGCAATGGCGAAATGCGGGCCGCTCAACGTCTCGGGCGTGATGCCCGACATGTTGAGGAAGCCGCCCAGCGAGAAGAACGAGCGCGTGACGTCGACCTCCGAATCGAGGCGCGTGCCGCCGGTGGCCCACAGGATGGCGGTGTTGCGCCCCCAGGTATGCGCGTACAGCTGATCGAAGATCAGCAGGTTGGCGTTGGTGTCATCGCCCCTGCCATTGCGCTCGCCCTCCCAGCCGATCTGGAACGTGGCGCCGCGATGCGGAAAATTCACGTCGTCGATGCTGTCATAGCGATACTCGGCAAACAGGCTGTGGGCCGAGAACTCCGACGGCGGCAGCACCGGATCGCCGACGCGCACGCGCGCCGCGCCGAAACTGCGGCCGAAGCCCAGCCGTGCCTCGCCGAGGTTGCCGAACTCGCGCCCGAGGTCGAGCCCGTAGTTCGTCCTGCGCACTCGATACTCGGCCAGGATGCGGTCCTGCTCGTCCACGAGCGGCAGCGTGCGGATCTGGAACTCGGCGTGCGGTGCGACGAACCAGCGCGAACGGTAGCCCACGGGTAGATAGACCTCGGTGGCGACGCGCGGCGTCTCGCCGATCTGCAGATCCCACACCCACTCGCCGCCGTACTTGGTGATCTCGGCCAGTGTGCCGCGCGCCGCGGCGTTGAACGACGAGTTGCCCTCGAAGTCGTTCTGCAGGTTGAGTCCGAAGCGCAGGTAGTTGGGGCCCCAGGAATTGCGGCGGGTCGTCAGCGCCAGGCCGTACTCCGGCGGCACGTTGAGCGCGACTTCGGGCGGGCGCTCCTGCTGCACGAGCTGGTAGTCGAAGATCTCCAGATTGCCCTGGCCGTACAGCTCGCCGACGCGGCGCGACAGCCGCCCGCCGTCGGCCGGCTTGCCGAGCTGGTCGCCGAACAGCGCCTGGATGGCGCCGAAATACTTCTCGGAGCCCGGCTCGACGCGCAGGAAGCCCACGCGCGGCAGATCGCCGCGCACGGTCTGGCGCGCCGCGACGATGCGCGCGTACTCGCCGGGCGGCACCGACAGCGCCTGCAGGCGCCGCAGCGCGCCGCGCGCGGCCTCCTCGCCGAGCTGGATGGCCCGTTCGTGCCCGCTGAAGTCCAGCGAGGAGAAATCGCCCAGCGCCGGGTCGATGACCACGTCGCGGTCGGTGAGCGTCTTGCGCTGCTGCGCGGTGTTGTGGCGGATCAGGATCGCCAGCATCTGATTGGAAACGGTCGCAACCGATTCGAGCTTGCCGCGCTCGAGCAGCGGGAAACCGCAGTCCACCACGATCAGCACGTCGACGCCCATGGCCCGCGCGACGTCCACCGGCAGGTTCGACGACAGGCCGCCATCGACCAGCAGCCGCCCCTCGGACTCCACCGGCGCGAATACGCCAGGCGCCGACAGGCTGGCGCGCATGGCGGTAGTTAGGTCGCCGTGGTCGATCACCACGCGGTCGCCGGTCACGATGTCGGTGGCGATGGCGCGAAACGGGATCGCGAGCTCGTCGAAGCGCTGGATCTGCGCCACGGGCAGCGTCAGCGTGCGCAGCGTCTGCGTGAGCTTCTGTCCCTGGACCAGTCCGCGCGGCAGGCGGAAGCGCCGGCCCTTGAGACCCAGCGGAAACTTGACCAGGAAGCTCTGGTCCTCGAGCTTGCGGCGAAAATTCAGGTCGGCGCGCGGCGGGCGGTCGCGAAAGGCATCCTGCCAGTCGAGCGAGGTCATGACGTGCTCGATGTCCTTGGCGTCGAGCCCGGTCGCGTACAAGCCTCCGACCACGGCGCCCATGCTGGTACCGGCGATGGCGTCGATGGGGATGTGGTTCTCCTCGAGCACGCGCAGCACGCCGATGTGCGCAGCGCCCCTCGCTCCGCCACCCGACAAGACGAGGCCGACGCGCGGGCGTTCGTGGCCGGTGGCGGCCGCCGGGGCGGAGGCGATTTCCTGTGCAGGCAGAGCCGCCGCCGCGGTGAGTGCGGCGAGGAGCAATACGAAAATTCTCATTTTTCTGTTCATTCCGACCGTGGCAAGGATAGTCGTTCGCAGTGATAATCGGCCACTCATCATGCGCACCCTCCTCGCCGTATCGGCACTGCTGCCGCTGGCCGCCGCCCAGGCACAGCAGCCGGAGGACGCACAACCGAACGACATCGTAGTCACGGCCACGCGCGAGCCGCGCAGCGCTCTAACGACACCGGCCAGCGTGTCCCGCCTCGGCGCCGAGGATCTCGCGTTGCTCTCCGCCAAGCATCAGGCCGACGCGCTCAATCGCAACGCCGGCGTCTATGTCCAGCGCGGCAGCGGTGCCGAGTCGCTCGGCGCCATCCGCTCGCCCGTGCTCACGGGCGCGGGGGCCTGCGGCGCCTTCCTGATTGCGGAGGACAACCTGCCCGTCCGGCCGGTCGGCTTCTGCAATCTCAACGAGATGTTCGAGCTCAATTACGAGCAGGCCGGCGGCATCGAGGTGTTGCGCGGCCCGGGCTCGGCCCTGTACGGCGCCAGCGCCGTGCACGGCATCGTCAACGTGCTCACGCCGCGCGCCGCCGATCTGCCGCCGTTCTTCGCGGGTGTCGAAGGTGGCTCGGACTCCTTCAAACGCGTGCGACTGGGTTTCGCGGGGCCGCTCGGCGGCGACAACGTCCATATGGGCGCCTACGGAGTGGGCACGAGTGCGCCCGGCTGGCGCGACGCGTCGGGCGTCGACGAGGCAAAGATCAATCTACTCGCGGATCGCGACCTTGCCGGCGGGCGGCTGCGGATGCGCGTCGCGGGCAGCGTGCTCAACCAGGAAACCGCGGGTTTCGTGCAGGGTTTCGAGGCCTACCGCGACGACTCGCTGGCACGCTCCAATCCGAACCCGGAAGCTTTCCGCGACGCGTCGAGCGCGCGCGTCGCGGCGCACTTCGAACGCGAGAATTGTCTCGCGCGCGACTGCCGCTTCGAGGTCGCGGGCATCTATCGCCGTTCGCGCATGGATTTCCTGCAGCACTTCCTGATCGGCAAACCGCTCGAGCACAACGCGCAGACCAGCTACTTCGTGTCGGGAACGCTGGCGATGAACTTTTTCTCGAACCTGCTCACGACGCGCGTGACGATCGATACGGAGACGGCTTCGTCCGAGCTCACCGAGCTGCAGCCCGGGCCCGCCATCGACGGCGCGCCGGCAGCGAATGCCATCCGCCCGGCCGGCCTGCATTACGACTACCTCGTGGACTCCGGCACGGTCGGCGCCACGCTCGCCCTCGAGTACCGCTTCGCGAGCTCCTGGTCGCTGGCGGCCGCGCTGCGCGCCGACCACACCCGCTACGACTACGACAATCGCATGCTCGACGGCAACACGGCGGCGAACGGCACGTCCTGTCCCGGAGGTTGTTTGTTCTCGCGCCCCGCGGACCGTCGCGACAGCTTCGACAACGTGGCGCCGCGCGTCACGCTGTCGTGGCAGCCGGGCACACGCTCGCTGTTGTACGTCAACGGCTCGACGGGCTTCCGGCCCCCGGAGATGACCGAGGTCTATCGGCTGCAGCGTCAGCAGAGCGCCGCCAGTCTCGAAAGCGAGCAGCTCGAGTCGCTCGAGGCCGGCTGGAAGCTCACGCTGCACGATCTGTCACTCAAGTCCGCGGTGTTCACGATGAACAAGCGCCACCTCATCCTGCGCGAGGCGAACGGCTTCAATGTGAGCGGGGGCAGTACACTTCATCGTGGATTCGAGTATGAGATGCGCTGGCAGATGAACGACCGCCTGGCGCTGTCCGCGGCCGGCACCTTCGCGCGCCACGAATACGGCTTCACGCGCGCCGTCGAAGGCGGCGAGACCATCACCGCCGGCAACGACGTCGACACCGCGCCCCGCCAGGCGCACAGCCTGGCGCTCGACGCGCGGTTCGGCGGGCAGCTTCGCGGCGCGCTCGACCTGTCGTACGTGGGCGGTTATTTCCTCGATGCCGCGAACACGGCTACCTACCCGGGCCACAAAATCGCAAATCTGCGGCTCCGTTGGCAGCCGCGTCCCCGACTCGATGCCACCCTGCGCATCGACAATCTGTTCGACCAGGCGTATGCCGACCGCGCGGACTTCGCGTTCGGCAACTATCGCTACTTCCCCGCGCGCGGTCGCGCGGTGTTTCTGTCCATCGATTTCGCCGCAGACTGAGGACGCATGCCCATTCTCTACATCGTCGGGATCGCGCTTTCCATTCCCATGATCGTCCACTGCATCCGCACCGGCCGGAACCGCCTGTGGATGTTCCTGATGCTCTCGATGCCGATCATCGGCGCCCTGGTGTACCTGTGCGTGGAAGTATTGCCCGACCTGGGGCGGTCGCGCGGCGCGCGCCGCGCGATGCGCGGGTTGCGCGGCACGCTCGATCCGGAGGGCGATCTGCGCCGCCTCGAGAACGAGGTCAAGATGTCCGGCACCGCGCATGCGAAGCAGCGCTATGCCGAAGAGTTGTTGCGCCTCGGACGCGCGGGCGAAGCGGCGTCTATCTATCAGACTTGTCTGACAGGCGTGTTCGCCGAAGATCCCAAGCTGCTGCTCGGTTTCGCGCGTGCCCGTTTCGAAGCCGGCGACGCGGCCGGTGCGCGCCAGACGCTCGACGATCTGATCCAGAAAAACCCGGACTTCAAATCCCCGGATGGCCACATGCTGTACGCCCGCGCGCTCGAGGCAGAGGGCAACGTCGAGAAGGCGCTCGCGGAATACGCCACGCTCCTGGGCTATTTTCCCGGCGCGGAGGCCGGCGTGCGGTACGCACGATTGCTGAATCGCGCCGGACAGACGTCGCTGGCGCGTGAGACGCTGGAGGGGATGGTGGAGCGCGCGAAATACGCGCCGTCTCACTACAAAAGAGCCCAGCGCGAATGGCTGGAGGAAGCTCAAAGAGAGCTGCGGAGCAGTTGAAACTCGCAGAGCATCGCGAGTTTCAACTGGTCCGGCTCGAGGCTACTTCTTACGGTTGATAGAGCGGAACGACACGCCTTCCATCATGGCCTTGTAGCGCACCGCGCCGGGGGAGCGCCCGAGCTTCTGTGCGGCGACACGCGCCGACACTTTCGCCTTCGCGAACTGGCGGAGCTTTTTCATGTCGCCCGCCGACCACTCGCGCATGTGTCGAGCACCTTTCTTCTTGGCCATTCCGGAGTCCTCTCGCTGCATGGTGGGGAAATGGAATGCGCCTAGTCTAACAACAATCGACCCGGGTGGCGTCAAACGTCGCCGGATGCCGACACGGTGACAGCCCTATCAATCTCGCGTCACGTCAGCTTGATGGTCTTCGGATCGAAGTTAGGCGGCGGAAATCGCAGCGGCAGCTGTTCGAATTCGTATAACAAGACCTGTGAGACGGCGAAATCGCGGAACCACTTGCGATTTGCGGGGATTACGTACCAGGGCGCGTGCTCGGTGGAACACCTGGCAAACATCGCCTCGAACGCGCGCGTGTAGGCGGGCCACTGGTGACGCTTCTCCAGATCGCCGGTATCGAACTTCCAATTCTTGCGGCGGTCGCCGAGGCGTTCCGCGAATCGCACGCGCTGCTCTTCCTTGCTGATCTGCAGGAAAATTTTTACAACACGCGTGCCGCAGGCATCGAGCAGACGCTCGAAATCGTTGATCTGCTCATAGCGTCTGCTCCAGACGTCCTCAGGAACGAGATCGTTGACCCTGACGATGAGCACGTCCTCGTAGTGCGAGCGGTTGAACACCGCCATCTCGCCCCGCGCCGGTGCATGGGTATGGACGCGCCACAAATAGTCGTGACGCAGCTCGTCGGCGCTCGGCGCCTTGAACGCCGTGACCGTGCAACCCTGCGGATTGAACGCACCGAACACGCGCCGGATGGTGGAATCCTTGCCGCCGCCGTCGATGGCCTGCAGCGCCACGAGCATCGCGAAGCGTCCGTCCGCGTACATCTTGTATTGCAGCTCCTCGAGCCGCGCGAGGTTCTCCGTGGTAGCCGCGGCGGCCTTGTCCTTGTCCCAGCCGAACACGCGATCCGCATCGGCGTCCAGGAGCTTGATGCGCGAGCGCGGTTTCACGCGCAGCCGATCGGGGAGATCGCGCCGCGGCACGGGACGTGAAGTCATCGGGGCACCTGCTGGGTTATGCAATGAATGTTGCCGCCGCCTAACAGGATCTCGCGCGCGGGAACGCCGACGACCTGCCGGCCCGGAAAGGCACGCTTGAGACGCGCCGCGGCTTTGCCGTCGGTTTTGCGGTCCAGCAACGGCATCACGATGCCTTTGTTGGCGATGTAGAAATTCACGTAGCTCGCGGCGAGCCGCATGCCGGCGGTGCGCGGCTGCGTGCTCTCGCGCACCAGCACGCCCGCCGCCTCGGCGGCCGTGAGCTCGAGCGGACCCGGCATGGGCAGCTTCAGCACTTCGATGTCGCGGCCGCGCGCGTCGCGCGCCGTTCGCAGGCGCTCGAGCGCGTCGCGCGAGACGGCGTGCTGCGGATCGCTCGGGTCGTCGGTCCAGGTGAGCGCCACGACGCCGGGCTTCACGAAGCAGGCCAGGTTGTCGATGTGCCCACCGGTCTCGTCCTCGACGACGCCGTCACCGAGCCAGATGATCCCGGACACGCCGAGATAGGCCCGCAGATGACCTTCTATGTCAGGCCGCGACAGCTCCGGATTGCGATTGGGGTTCAGCAGGCATTGTTCGGTGACCAGCGCCGTGCCCTGCCCGTCGACGTGGATCGCCCCGCCCTCGTTGATGAGCGGCGCGCGATAACGGCCACAGCCCTCGATCTCGAGCACCTTCTGCGCCACCTTGTCGTCCTCGGCCCAGGGAAAATACAAGCCGCCTCTCAATCCACCCCAGGCATTGAAGCGCCAGTCGACGCCGCGCTTGACGCCCTTGCGGTTGACGACGAACGTCGGACCGACGTCGCGCATCCAGCTGTCGTCGTGCGAGATCTCCACGACGCGCACCTGCGGCGCGAGTTGCGCGCGCGCGTATTCGTAATGCGCGGCGGAGACGCCGACGCTCACGGGCTCGAAGCGCGCGATGGCCGCCGCCACCTGCGCGAATGCGGCCTGTGCGGGTTGTGCGCCCGCGCGCCAGTTGTCCGGACGCTCGGGCCAGAGCATCCAGCAGCCGGCATGCGGCGCATATTCCGCCGGCATGGCGAAGCCATCCTGCGCGGGCGTGGAATCCAGGGTGTGGGCCATGGGCCGGAGAGTATAGGGAAGGTGCTGTGTTAGCATCGCGGCCCCTTTAATCCGCTCGGGAAAGTACGCAGCGATGGCAACGCCCACGAGTCCCAAGGTCAGTCCGCCCGCCGGCGGCGCGAAGATTTCCATACAGAACGGCACGCTCAACGTGCCGGATCAGCCGATCATTCCCTTCATCGAAGGCGACGGCACAGGCCGCGACATCTGGCGCGCCAGCGTGCGCGTGATGGACGCCGCCGTGCAGAAGGCGTACGGCGGAAAGAAAAAGATTCACTGGCTCGAGATCTACGCGGGCCAGAAATCGTTCGACGCGTTCCAGAACTGGCTGCCCGATGAGACCGTCGAAGCCTGTCGCGAATACCTGGTGTCCATCAAGGGACCGCTGACCACGCCGGTGGGCGGCGGCATCCGCTCGTTGAACGTAGCCTTGCGGCAGTTGTTAGACCTGTACGTGTGCCTGCGCCCGGTGCGCTGGTTCAAGGGCGTGCCCTCGCCCGTCAAGGCGCCGGAGAAGGTGGACATGGTGATCTTCCGTGAGAACACGGAGGACATTTACGCAGGCATCGAGTTCGAGCACGGCACCGAGGACATCAAGAAGTTCAAGGAGCTGTTCAAGCAGGCGTTCCCGAAGGCGTACGCGAAGATCCGTTTTCCGGACACGTCGGGCATCGGCTTCAAGCCTGTGTCGCAGGAAGGCACCGAACGGTTGTTCAAGTCGGCACTGGAATATGCGGCGATCAACAAGCGCCGCAGCGTGACGATCGTGCACAAGGGCAACATCCAGAAGTTCACCGAAGGCGCGTTCCGCAATTGGGCATATGCGCTGGCCGAGAGCGGCGAGTTTGCGAGCAAGTTCTACACCTGGGAACAGTGGGGCCGCACGAAGGCTGCTGCGGGCGAGAAAGCGGCGAATGATGAACAGGCCGCGGCGCTGAAGTCGGGTCGCATCCTGGTGAAGGATGCGATCGCGGACATCGCGTTGCAGCAGGTGCTGACGCGTCCGGACGAGTTCGACGTCATCGCGACCACCAACTTGAACGGCGACTATCTGTCGGATGCACTGGCGGCGCAGGTGGGCGGCATCGGCATCGCGCCGGGCGCGAACATCAACTATGTGACTGGGCATGCGGTGTTCGAGGCCACGCACGGCACCGCGCCGAAGTATGCGGATCAGGACAAGGTGAATCCTGGTTCGGTGATTTTGTCGGGCGAAATGATGCTGCGGTACATGGGCTGGACGGAAGCCGCGGACGCGATCATCTCGGCGATGGATAAGATCATCGCGCAAAAGACGGTTACGTACGACTTCGCGCGCTTGATGGAAGGCGCGAAGGAAGTGAAGTGCTCCGAGTTCGGGGACGCGCTGATCCGGAACATGTAGCGCCGGGAACATGTAGTGCCGGGGAGGGAAATTCGGGAAAACTCCGTGCTATTCGAGTTCTCCCGAATACTTCCGAATCGCATATCGCAACGTCGCTTCATCCCTCCCCAGCGCGCGTGCAACCGTGGAAAGCGTTGCAATTCCCCGCTTCCGCGCTTGAAAGCCGATCCACGCGCGAACCTTCACGAGATACGGGTCGTGAACCGGAGAGTCGAGCCTCGCTGCATCGACATCGAACCGCGCGCGGGCTTCGGCTAGCAACTGCCCCAGCGTTTGTTTCGGTCTCTCGAGCGCGGGTTGCTGCAAGCGCGCTCGAAAAACCTCGCTCCCTAAAATAGCGGCGTCGCCTCCATTGCTTGTCATCTCTGCGATCCAGGGCTCTTCGACGCCCGAGCCGACGAACGCACGATAAGCTGCGATTGCATTGGCTCGGTCGTCGGAAAAGACCCCTAGTACTCCGTCAGATAAGTTTTTCCGTATGAGAAGTTAGCATGATTTGTTAGAGTGGTTACTGAATCAGTGAGGAGAGATTGATCGAGTGCCACC
>JAYTOI010000129.1:0-2381 GCA_043747875.1 Pseudomonadota bacterium
GCAGCCGGAAGCATCGGACCGAGAAGTCGGCGCGACAGGCGGCCTGCGCGAGCGCCGAGGCGAGGTAGCTTTTGCCGACGCCGGTGGGGCCGGTGATGATGACGTTCAGGTGTTGCTTGATCCAGGCCAGATCGGTCACTTGCGCGAGCTGCGCGGGATCGAGGCCGCGCGGAGTGCGGGCATCGAGATCTTCGAGGCAGGCGGTAATCGGCAGTCGTGCCCAGCGAATGCGCTGCGCGAAGCGAAAACCCGCGCGCTCGAGGATCTCGTGCTGGATCAGGTGGCCGAGGCGATCCTCAAAGGAGCGCGCAGCCGCATCGGGTCGATCGGTCTGTTGCGCGAGCGCCGCGGCCATGCCCTTGAGGCGCAGGGTGTGGAGTTGCTGGATCAGCGGTTCTGTTAGCATCGGGAGGCTCCTTGGGTTGTTGGCAAACGGTCATTGGAAATACTCGGCGCCGCGCAGGTTCTCGTGCGCGAGATCCAGGGCGGCGGGTGTGCTCGGGGAATCGGGCAGCTCGACAAGTGCGCGCACGGCGCGGTAGCTGTAGGCCTTGAGGAGGAGCGCGCGTTCGCAGGCGCGCTCCAGACGTTCGGGTGAAAAATCCGCACCCAGGCGCAGGATGCCCTGGGCGCTGCGCAGAGTCTCTTCGGGGTGCCGGCGTTGCCGCGCCTGGTTCTCGATGACAGCACGCGTGGCGGGTCCGATCCCAGCAGCGCGCTCCAAGGTGCGTTCGAGCGAACGATCGATGACGGCCAGATGCCGCTCGGGCCGATGCGCGCGACGGGTTGAGCGGTGCGCGCGTTCTTTGGCACGCGCGTGACTCGCGACCAACATCCCGTGATGAAAAATCTCGAGCGCTTGCGCCGTGAGGCGCACATCGACGATCTCACCGATCAGCCGATAGGGCACGGAGTAATAGCAGCGGGCGACTTCGATGTGGTAGTCGGGATGGACTTTGGACTTCTTCCACTGGCCGAACTCGTACGCGCGCGCGGGCAAGGGGCGCAGCGCGGGCTGTTCGAGTTCGACAAATCGCGAGCGGCGACAGCCCGGCATTTTTTTGAATAGCCGGGTGTTCAAGCCCTCGATCCGCTCGGCGATGGTGGCGTTCAGCTCAGCTAACGAAAAAAACGTTCGGTTGCGCAGCCGCGCCAAGATCCAGCGCTCGACAATCAGCACGGCGGTCTCGACCTTGGCTTTGTCGCGCGGCCGCCTCACCCGGGCCGGCAGCACGGCCACGCCGTAGTGCTCAGCGAACTCTTGGTAGGAGCGGTTGAGGTCGGGCTCATAGCGGCGCGCTTTGGTGACAGCGCTCTTGAGGTTATCGGGCACCACGGCGCGCGGCGCGCCGCCGAAATACTCCAGCGCGCGTGCATGCGAGCCCAGCCAGTCGGGCAGCTGCTGGCTCAGCGTGGCCTCAGCGTAGGTGTAGTTGCTGGCGCCTAACACGGCGACAAAAATCTGCGCGCAGCGCACCTCACCCGTATACCGATCCGTCAGCGGCACGGTTTGACCGGCGTAGTCGACAAACATCTTGTCGCCCGGAACATGGTCCTGGCGCAGCACCAGGTCTTGGCGGCCCAACCAGCGCCGATAGTGGTTGCAGAAGGCCGTGTACCGGAACCCTTGCGGGTGCGCCGCCTGGTACTCGCGCCAGAGTAGCTCGCGCGTGACGCCCGGACGCTTGAGTTCCTGGTGCACGACAGCAAAGTCCGGCATCGCGGCGTTCGCGGGCATGGCATGGGGCTGCGGATACAGCCGGGCGCCTAACGCGCCCTCGTCCAGCTCGGGCGGCAGCGGCCACGTGATCGCCGCGGCTCGCGCTCGCAGCAGGCACTGCTGCACCGTCGAGCGCGACACGCCCACCGCTGCGGCAATTTGCCGCTCGGTCAGTCGTGCCTCGAACCTGAGTCGCAGCACTTCTCGAATCTTGATCATCGACAACCTCGTTTGCGCCACCGTCTCGCTCCTTCCCGTAATGTGGAAGGAACCGACGGTAGCCGGTTGTCTCGCCCGCGCTACGCGGCCTTAGAAAACCCGCTAGCCAGCTGGACCGGCATGCGTGAAACGTTGGACCGACATGCCGTGAAATGCTGGACCGGCATCACGTGAAACCGTGGACCGGCATGCCGTGAAATACGCATTTCGGCGGGATCGGTGCGTCCGGAGGCGGCGGAGGCATCAGTTGCATTGTCGCGTGCCGGGGCGGGGGCGGAATCGGCAGCATTTTGCAGAAATGTATTGTCGGTTGTAACGGAGGGGGTGGCCTAACGGTCGGCGGGATGATCTTGCATGCCAATGATGGCGGCTCAGGCGATGGGCTTCAGGAAATAGTGGTTACGGCGTCCGCAGGACCTGGATTTTGGTCCCGCCTATGGGG
>JAYTOI010000130.1:0-7143 GCA_043747875.1 Pseudomonadota bacterium
GCAAATACCTGCTCAAGCGCGCCGCGCTGCGCTGGCTGCCCGAGAGCATCATCTATCGCAAGAAACAGGGCTTCCCGGTGCCCGTGGCGCGCTGGTTCCGCGGCAACCTCCACGAACGTGTCTCGCAGATCCTGCTCGACCCGCGCACGCTGGACCGCGGCTATTTCCAGCCCGCATACGTGCGCGACATCCTCGCCCGCCACAAGTCGGGCGCAGCGGACAACAGCCGGCGGCTGCTCACGCTGGTCATCCTCGAGGTGTGGCATCGCACCTTCGCGGACGGCATCGCGGCCAAGCTGCGGGACGCCGTGCGTTCGGCCGCGGCGGAACCCGTCGAGGTGGTGGCGTGAAAGTACTGCTGTTCTCGAATCTCTTCCCCACCGCGCCGAAATTCGGCCGCGGCCTGTTCACGCTGCAGCTCGCCGAGGAGATGGCGCGCGGCTGCGAACTCACCGTTGCCGTGCCGCTGCCGTGGTTCCCGCGCCTGGCGCTGGCGCGCAAACTACTGCCGCAGTACGCCGAGTTCGCCGGAACGGTGCCGACGCTGGCGTGGAATGGATTTCAGGCCCACTACCTGCGCTATCCGCTGATCCCGAAGTTCTCCGAAGCGGTCCACGCGCAGTGCATGTCGCTCGGTGTCGGCGGCAGCATCGCGCGCCTGCATCGGCGCATCGGCTTCGACGTCATCAACGCGCACTGGCTGTACCCGGACGGCGTTGCCGCCGTGGCGCTGGGACGCCGGCTCGGCATTCCGGTGGTGTTGACGGGCCTCGGCTGTGACATCAACGACTCATTGCACGACCCGCGCCTGCGGCCGGGCATGCTCGATGCGCTGGCGGGCGCGGCGGCCGCGACGACGGTGTCCGCACCGCTGGCACAGGGCCTCATCGAAGCCGGCATTCCCGGCGACAAGATCACCGTGATCCCGAACGGCGTCGACACGGCGCGCTTTCAGCCGCGCGACGCCGGCGGCTGCCGCCGCGAGGTGGGTGAGCACGCCGACGGGCCGCTGGTGGTGTGCGTGAGCCGCCTGAGCTACGAAAAAGGCGTGCGCTTCCTCGTGCACGCCCTGCACATCCTGCGCGCCACGGTGCCCAACGCGCGCCTCGCGCTGGTCGGCGATGGGCCGCAACGCGCGGAGCTCGAAGAGCTGGTGCGCACGTTCGGTCTGCAGAATGCGGTGCGCTTCGTCGGCAACGTCGAACATGCCGACGTGTCGAAATGGCTGGGCGCGGCGACCCTCGCCTGCATGCCTTCTTTGCGCGAAGGTCACCCGAACGCGGCGATGGAAGCCCTGGCATGTGGCCGGCCGCTGGTGGCGAGCGCGGTCGGCGCGCTGCCCGGAATGATTCACGCCGACTCGGGCGTGCTGGTGCCGCCGGGCGATCCCGCCGTGCTCGCGGCCGGACTCGAGCGCGCGCTCGGGATGAGCTGGAACGCCCAGACCATCGGCGCGAGCGTCGCGCAGTCGAGTTGGGCCGGCGCCGCGCGGCAATACCTGCACGTGCTCGAGCGCACCGCGCGCGAGGCGTCCACCGCCGCGCGTGCCATGCGCGCCCTGGGTTGAAGCGATGGCGCTGCGACTTCCGATGAGCCTGCTGCGCACCGCGAGCCGCTGGTACGCGGGCCGGCTGTTCTTCGGAGTCGAGTCGCGCGACGACCCGCGCGTCGCGATCACGTTCGACGACGGCCCGCATCCCGATCACACGCCCGGCATCCTCGATACGCTGCGCAGCCTCGGCGTGCCGGCAACGTTTTTCTTCCAGGGCTCGAACGCGCGCCAGCGTCCTGAGCTCGTGCGCCGCGCGCACGTCGAAGGACATCAAGTGGCGGGGCACGGCGTCGAGCACGTCTCCGCGTTGAAGCAGGCCGGCAGTGCCGTGCTCGCCGATGCGGAGAGCTGCCACGAGTTGCTCACGCAGATCGTGGGGACGCCGCTGCCGCGCTACTTCCGCCCGCCGTACGGCGACATGACGCTCGGCGGCCTGCGGCACCTGAGCCGGCGCGACTTCAAGCTCGCGTACTGGACCTATGACAGCAACGATTCCTTCGTGAAGAGCGGCGCCGAAGTCGTGGCTCGCCTCACCGCGGCACCACCCGCTGCCGGCAGTGTGCTGCTGTTCCACGACGACTATGCATTGACGGCCGAGGCCCTGCCGCGCGTCATCGAACTACTGCGGGCGCGCGGACTCACCTTCGCGACCGTCAACGATCTGCACCAGAACCAGTTGGACAAGGCAGCATGAACGAACCGTTGGTCAGCATCGTCATCCCGAGCTACAACCGCGCGCATTGCATCGCCGCGGCGATCATGAGCGCGCTCGAGCAGACGTACCCTAACTACGAGATCATCATCGCGGATGACGGCTCGGCCGACGACACCGAGGGTGCGGTGCGCGCGCTCGCGCAACCGAAGGTGCGATACGTGCGCAAGGCCAACGGCGGCTGCTCGAGCGCCCGCAATTTCGGCGTATCGAACGCCGCCGGCAAGTACGTCGCGTTCCTCGACTCCGACGACACCTGGGAGAAGACCTGGCTCGCCACGGCGGTCGCGATCATGGAGCGCGATGCCGGCATCGGTGCGGTGTATTCCAGCCTCGAGCGCATCGACGGCAATGGCAAGACATTCGGCATCATGGATCTCACCCTCGGCGGACAGTTCGCGCAGGCCACCATTCCCTACGTGCTCACGCGCTGCATGGGCCTGTTGGGCTCGAACATCATCGGGCGCCGCGACGTCGTCAACGCCATCGGCGGCTGGGACGAAACCTTCCCGACCTCGGGCGACCTCGACTTCGGCCTGCGACTCGCCAGCGCCACGCGCGTTGCGCTGGTCGCGACGCCGTTCGTGAAGCTCGTGGAGACCGCGGGCTCGCTCAGCAAGAAAGTGAACAGCGGCAACCGGCTGCGCGTGCTCGCCAAGTTCGAGGCGGCGCATCCGGACAAGGCGCGCGAATTCCAGGAAATCCTGCGCCAGTCGCGTGCACGCATCTACCTCACGTATGCCGAAGACCTGCTCTGGTACGGACGCATCCGCGAAGCCGAGGAGCAGCTCCAGGCCTCCTTGCGCGTCGCGTTCAGCCGCAAGGCATGCTGGCTGCTCGTGAAGGCGCAGATCATCAAGCTCGCCGGCTCGCGCCGCAGGACGACTTCCGCATGATCAACCAACGCTTCCGCTGCCCACATTGTGAGGCAGCGCTATCGTGGAACGACGCGCGCGTCCAGTGCACGGGCTGCCAGGCGTCTTTCCCCGTCTACGACGGCGTTGCGGATTTCCGCACCACGGTGTCGGACGCCGACAAACGAGCCGAGTGGGGCCACGCGCTGGAGATCTTCGCGTCGACCAGCGGCAAGTCGTTCACCGAGCTGCTGCGCCGGTACGTCGAGACCACGTCGCGGCCCGAGCTGCTCGAGCTCGAGTTGCGCTATGAGCTCGACTGGCCGGCGCGCGGACGCAAGGAGCTCTCGCGCCTGAAGCAGTTGCTGAGTCGCGTCGGCATCGCGGACGTGAAGACGCTGCTCGACGGCAAAGAGTGCCTGGACATCGGCTGCGGCAAGGGCGTGCTGCTCGCCGCCATCGCGCCGCTGGCGCGGCACGTCATCGGCATCGACTATTCCGTCGCCTACGTGCTGTTCGCGCGCGCGCTGCTGCGCGAGCGCGGCCAGCAGAACTTCAGCCTCGCCGTCGCCGAGGGCGAGCACCTGCCGCTCGCGGGCGCGTCGGTCGGGTTCGTATCGGCACTCGACGTCGTCGAGCACCTCGCGGATCAAAGACAGGGCGTGCAGCAGGCGTACCGCGTGCTCGCAAAGCAGGGTCACCTGTTCCTGAATTCACCGAACCGCTACAGCCTGCTGGCACCCGAGGATCATTGTCAGCTGTGGTTCGTCGGCATCGTGCCGTATCGCTGGCAGAAAGCGTACGTGCGCCTGCGCACGGGCGGCAGCTACAAGAACGTGCGGCTGCTGTCGTACTCGGCCGTCAAGGGCATGATGCGCTCGCAGGCGTCGCGCCTCACCGAGGCCGCGGTCATGGTCGACATGGCGCCCGACGCGAAACTGTCCGGAAAGGAAAAACTGCTGGCGCGCGCGGCGCCGCTGCGCTGGCTGCTCAATACGCCGCCGTTCAAGTACGTCGCGCCGTCGTTCCACTTCCTCGCGGCCAAGTAAGCCGAGAAACAGCGCAAAACCAGTCGCCCGCCGTCGGCGCCCTTCATGCCCGCAATATTCCTCTACCTGATCACGCTGATGATCGCGCCCCAACTGTGGGTGCCGGGCGTGGTCAACCTCCCGACGGACTACATCTGCTTTCCGCTGCTGCTCATCGCCGCGTTCATGTCCGGCAACATCAACAAGATGTTCCAGTTGCGCGCTCCCGATGTGCTGCTCATCGGCTGGGCTTTCTGGATCACCGCGAGCGCGCTGGTCAACGGCCTGCCCGGCACGAGCGTCACGCAGATCGTCTTCTACTGGAAGATGGTGGTGCTCTGGAAGCTCATGACCACCATCATCGGCACCGTGCCGCGCACCCGCACCGTCACCACGTTCTTCTGCTTCATCGTCTTCATCCTCGCCATCCAGGCCATCCAGCAGAAGTACAGCGCCACCGGCATCGGCTGGGCCGGGCAGACACCCGGGTGGATAGACCCCGACGCGGTTGCAAAGGGCGACCACGGCCGTTCGCGCTGGATCGGCATTTTCGGCGGCCCCGGCGTGTTCGCGGTGTTGTTCTCGATGGGCATCGCATTCCCGCTGTGCCAGATCCGGCCCGGCGCCACGCGAGGACGACAGTTTCTCGCGGGCCTGATCACGATCATCATGCTGTGGGCGCTGTATTGCACCGGCTCGCGCGGCGGTCTGCTCGCGGGCATCGCCGTGGTCGGCGTCTACGTCATGGTGCGCCTCAAGGTCACGTTGCGCTCGATGCTGCTGATCGGCGGCGGCCTCTTCCTCGTCTACAGCATCCTGCCCTCGTACATCACCACCATCCGCGACCAGAGCAACTCGACCCAGTACCGCGTCGAGATGTGGGCCGCCGCGCTCGACATGATCAAGGGCAATCCGGTGTTCGGCGTCGGCATAACGAACTTCAAGGAGTACTCGGGCCGGCTGATCGGCCACAACTCCGCCGTCGAGATCATGGCGGAGACGGGGCTCATCGGGCTCGCGCTGTGGATCTCGCTCATCTATTCGTGCGCCAAGGGCCTCGCGACCTATCGCGCGACGACCACCGACGACAATGACAAGTGGTACTGCCTGGCGCTGCTGCTGAGCCTCATCGGCTATATCGCCAGCGCCATGTTCGTGACGCTGGAATACGAGACAATCTATCTACTTCTCGGGTGGTGCGCGGTCGTGGGGTACAACTCGCCACAGACCGTGACGTTCGGCGGCAAGGAGTTCGCGAATGTCGGCAAGATCTGCGTGGCGTGGGTTGTCGGATTGCAGATGTTCGTGATCGTCTACCTGCGATAAAGGGGACAGATCTATTTATCGGGGCGGAGGCGAAGCCAGCGGACGCGCGGCTTGCATCCGGGCCAGGTGCTCATCGTCACTCAGGCAAAGAACGAAGCTGATGGGCGGATCCGGAGGATCAACATGGCACTAACTAACTGGAAAGTGCACATCATCCTTGCGGTGCCAGGCATCCTGCTCCGTGAGTCGCATGGGAACAACGGCAATTCCATGCATTTCCACCTGCAGAGAAGTCTGCTCAAATCCCAGCCGCCTGTATACCGGCACGGCCATGGGGCTCGAGTTCACCGTAAAATTCATGGCCTGATCGACAGGCCCAAGGGCTTGGCGCGCCCTCCGCCACAGCTCACGGGCAATACCTTGGCGCTGGAAGTGGCGAGCAACGAACAGGCGGAAAAAGTGGGTTCTATCACGCAGTGCAATGACGCCAGCAAGCACGCCTTCTACTTCCCCCAGCAAGTAGTAATAGCGGCTCGAGCTGATATAGCCTCGTTCAGCTTCCGCTGATACGGAAGTCAAGAACTCCTCAGCACCGAGCCCCGTGGGGTCGAGCAGGTACTCGTGTCGAAACGCGAGGACGAGTTCCGAGATCGCCGCGGCGTCGGACACCATGGCAGCGCGAAAGATCATGCCGCCTGACGAATGTGACGGACTTCCCCGTCCCGAAGGGGCGCGCGAGTGCCAAGTTTGAAGTGTGTGTGCATTTCCAATCGACCAACTGAAAGGGGAAGTCTCGTGAGCAACGTTACTACCGTGGGAATCGATTTGGTAAACAATGTGCTCTCGCTGCGGACGTTTAAGGTCGGTACTTTATTTATCAAGCGTCCGCTGCAGAGATTTGTTAGGCCGAATGAAGCAGGCGCTGGGCTTCTGCGGCAGATACTGGGGACCCGCGATGCACGACGGTCACACGCGCACCTGCGATTACGGATAGCTGCATCAGCGCTTCGTCGTCAACGAGTCGAACTTCATTAGCAGGATCGCCAGGAACGAACAGGACAATTTTCGGCGCTGGCTTTATCCATGCGACCGATCCAAGTTTCGAGTATGCGTACTGCAACAGCAATTGGGCCATGCGCCGTTCCTGGTCGAGTGCGCTCGGCTCGGCGAAGAGTGCATATGTTTTCACAGCCGATGCGGCAATTGGACGACCGATAGACACAACGCGTTGCGACCCGTCGACACTGAGGAGCGGCTCGAACTCGAAAGTCGAGACGCCAGCTAGGTCATGGACGCGAATCCGCCTGCTATGCAGTTCCACCACGGCTGTGGCACTCACGAGAGCTCGAAGCCACGCAAACATTGATGCCGCCTAACAGTTGAGCTGGGCGCCGCGCGCACTGCAGAATGAGCTTGGCACTTTATCCTGCACGCGTCCGCTCCAGCGAGGAGTTAGGTGGCCACACCCACACCTCTGCGCACAGGTGTACAAATGTGGGCACAAACATGATGGCTGGGCCGAGCCCTTCATTGATGGCAGCGTCCCACAATGCAAGCAACGCAACGAATCCAGCGTAAACCCAAACGACGGCAGGAGCCCTTCGGGCTCCCGAATGTCCTCGATAAAAGTACGCTAGCAGCCTGTCGGACTGAGCAATTCAGTTAGACAGGGAAAGTCTTTTTGTCGGTGTAGAGTCATTTGGATACCGGCATTTCTGTGATGGCGCGGTG
>JAYTOI010000131.1:0-43888 GCA_043747875.1 Pseudomonadota bacterium
CTACCCGTATCTCAGCTTCCAGAATCTCTGGCAAGCATTTTCTCTAACTCCTCACATTGCCTAGCAAAGTTGTGGGTAATTGAAAGTCAACTAACCACGTGAGTTGACTTTCGCGTCGGATACGGGAGCGGCGGCCTTGAAGTTCCATGGCAGCCAGGCCTCGAAGTCTTCGACGGTGGTGAGGGTGGGAAGTTTTTCGAACAGCGCCGATAGATAGGCGTGTGGCTCCAGGCTGTTGGCCTTCGCGGTTTCTATGAGCGAGAATAGGTTGGCACTCGCCTTGGCACCGGCGATGGTGTCGGCGAAAAGCCATTCCTTACGTCCCACGACGAACGGGCGGATGGCGTTCTCTGCGCGGTTGTTGTCGAGCGGCACTTCACTGTGATCGATAAAGACGCTGAGCTTGCTCCACTGGTTCAAGGTGTAATGCACGGCGCGTCCTAAGCGGCTCTCCGGCAGCACCTGTGGGGCCAATGCGTCGAGCCAGACCCGGAAGCGCTCGAGAGCGGGCCGTGACAGATCTGCCCGGGCGCGCAGGCGCTCCTCGGGCGCAGCCGTCCGATCGGTCTGTGCGCGCTCGATGCGGTACAGCTCGCTGATGAACGCGAGTGCAACTTTGGCGTGGCTCGATTCGGTGCCGGCAGCTTGGGCCTTGTGCGCCTCATCGAACTTGCGCCTTGCGTGCACCTTATCCGGCGCTTCGGATAAGGTGCATTATCCAGAGCCCGCAGTTATCCGGAGTAGCTGCAGGAACCAGCTGCGTCTGCCGTGTAGCGTGCGTTCCCGTGTTTGGATAAGGCGCGGTGTCATCCACATCGTCGGCCGGGCGTTTGTTGAGCAACGACCACGCGTTCCGTGGGCTGCTCGAGATGTCAGATGCGGCGGACTTGCTTCGCTCCGTATCGATTGCGCGAGGTCAGGCGCGTTTGGCGCCGTAATCGCGGCCTCGGACGCCAGTCGCTCGTTGTCTACGAGTATTGGCTGCATCGCTTTGCCCGGTACTGCCACACGCACTCGCTCGATCAGCGCGCCGAGCTGACGCAGCGAGGCGCCGAGCAGTTTGCGCGTTGGTGGCGATCACGAGGCAGCCGCCGCCGCGGACGACTCGATGTTTCGATCTCCGCATCGTGTGGGGCGTTGCGCGCATGGGCATTTGCTCTTTCGATGTTGGGCGAGTCGATGCTTCCGTGGAGCCTTCCACGGCCGGCGCGGTCGTTAACTCCCAGCCTCCGGCCGTTCGCTGATTATCTGCGCGATGTGCGTGGCAACCCACCTCAGACGATCCACAAGAAGCTCACGCAGCTGACGGCGTTCGACCGTTACCGCCGCTCGCAAGGTTGTGCGGGGCTACCTATCCGTCTGTCGCAGATCGATGCATATCTCGTCGCTTGCCGGCGGCGCTTCGCACGGAAGACGGTGGCAGGCATCTGCTCGGCGATTCGCAGTTACCTGAGATTCTTGCACGTGACTGGCGCGATGGATGACAACCTCGCCGCATCGGTGATGGCGCCGACCATCCGCGCCTTCGAGCGTCCACACCGTGCGCTGCCGTGGGTCGATGTGCAGCGGATCCTGCGCGCGGTCGACCGCGCAACCCCGAAGGGGCGCCGCGACTACGCGCTGCTGTTGATGATGAGCGTCTACGGGCTCGGAGCCGGCGAAGTCATCCGAGTCTCGCTCGATGAGATCGACTGGCGAGCATCGACGATCCGGATCACGCG
This sequence comes from Pseudomonadota bacterium, assembly GCA_043747875.1. GTDB lineage: Bacteria > Pseudomonadota > Gammaproteobacteria > Steroidobacterales > Steroidobacteraceae > CADEED01. The sequence goes on from JAYTOI010000131.1 coordinate 1,722, forward strand.
TCCGAAGACTGGCGCGATATTCCAACTGCCGCTGCTGCCGGCGGTCGCCCACGCGCTCGTCGACTACTTGAAGCGGGGACGTCCGGCATGCACGCTGACCCGCCATCTGTTCGTCACGACGCGCACGCCATTCAAGCGCCTCGCTTGCTCAACGACGGTCCGGCACATCTTGCACTCGGCGGCGCGCCGAGCCGATGTCGCGGCCCCGTTCCTCGGTACGCACGCGTTGCGCCACACACACGCCTGTCGGCAGCTCGAACTCGGCGTAGCACCCAAGGTCATCGGTGACATTCTCGGTCACCGTGACCCGGAGTCCACTTCCGCCTACCTCCGTGTCACGAGCGAGCGTCTGCGCGAGCTGTCGTTACCGGTTCCGGTATGAGCGCTCTGACGCCGGCTCGGCTTGGGAAGGAGATTGCAGCGTTTCTGGTCTTCAAGCGCGCGCTCGGTCACTCGTATCGGCGCGGCGCGGCAACTCTGCGCAGTCTCCAGCGCTTTGCCCTCCGCCGCCGACGTGCGAGAGCGCGGATCGACTTGGAGTCGACGATTCGTGTATGGCTGCTGCGCAGCGCCGGACGCAAGCCGGTCACGCTTGCCAATGACCTCGGGGCGGTGAGGCAGTTCTGCTTGTACCTGCGTCGCAGTGACCCGACGACGTTCGTCCCGCCCGTCACTCTGGCACCGCAGACCGAGTCGCGCCACGTCACGTACGTCTTCTCGCCTGAGGAGATTCGCCGCCTGATCAAGGCGGCACAGCAGCATCAGGGACGCAACTTCTGGCCCGGGATGCTTCAGATGTTACTGATCGCAACGTATTGCACGGGCTTGCGCTTGGGCGAAGCGGTCCGCCTGCAACAGTCCGATCTTGATCAGGGCCGGCGAGTGCTGCACATCCGCGAGAGCAAGGGGCGCAGCCGCGACGTGCCGTTCCAGGCCGATTTGGCGGAACAGTTCGCGCGCTATCTGCGCGAACGAACAAAGCTGCTGCATGCCTGCGGTCAAGCAGATGAACCGGCACTGTTCGTCGGGCTCAACGGACGAAGAGTCACGGTGAACGCAACATCGTGCGCGATCACACGTCTTCTGCGGCGGCTCGGCATGAAGAGCCAAGCCGGTCGCTGTGGCCCTCGCCCGTACGACCTGCGCCACGCATTCGCCGTCCACCGACTCACCGCCTGGTACCGCGACGGTGTCGACTTGCATGCCCGCCTGCCGTGGCTCTCGGTCTACATGGGACACCTCAACGTGCTCGGGACCGAGGTCTACCTACACGCCACACCGGAGTTGCTCGAGTTCGCCAGTGAACGCTTTTCTGCCCAGTTCGCGCAGCCAGGAGAGCGGTCGTGACCGGAGTGCACGGCGCCACATTGCTGTCGGCGGTTGAAGCGTATTTCCGCAACTACTTGATCCAGAGTCGCGGCGCGAGCCCGCATACCATCCGCGCGTACCGCGACACATTACGCCTGCTGTTCAAGTTCCTCGCCGATCGTGAGAGTCGTCCGGTCGCCGAGCTCACCCTCGATGACCTCCATGCCGATGCGATCCTCGCATTCCTGGCGCATCTCGAGACATCGCGGGCCAATAGTGTTGCAAGCCGCAACATCCGCTTGGCAGCGATCCGCAGCTTCTTCCGCCACCTCGTCGAACTCGACCTGACTCGCGCGGGGCAGTATCAACGCGTTTTGTCGCTACCGAACAAGCGCGCCCATCTCGGCGCAGCGCAGTATCTCGAGCCGCACGACGTGAAGTCGCTTCTCGCCCAGCCCGATCGCTCCACGGCGACGGGACGCCGCGATCACGCGCTGATGCTCTTCCTCTACAACACCGGCGCCCGAGTCAGCGAGGCGCTCGGCGTTCGCGTCGAGAACCTCTCCCTGGTCTCGCCGCGACACGTGCGGCTCCTCGGCAAGGGACGCAAGGAACGACTGTGTCCCCTCTGGCGTGAGACCACAGAGGCGCTCACGCAGCTCTCGGCGGTTCGCGAAGGCCGGCGTGCCGATCGTGTCTTCTGCAACCGCGCGGGCGAGGGTCTGACGCGAGACGGAGTCGCTTACCTCCTTCGCAAGTACGCGATTATGGCCGCCCGTACATCGCCAGCACTTCGCCGTCGGCGGATCACGCCCCACGTGATGCGACACAGCTGCGCCGTCGCGCTGCTGCAAGCCGGTGTCGACATCACGGTCATCCGCGACTATCTCGGCCACGCCAGCATCGCCACAACCAACCGCTATGTCGCAACAAACCTCAAGATGAAGCGCGACGCTTTGGAGCAATTCTGGAGCCGTGCCGGACTCGCGCCCGCGCGCACTCGGCCGTGGAGACCAAAGCCCGACGTGCTCGCCTACCTCGCGTCCGTTTGATCGGCAGCCCAGGATTATCCGGAGCAACCGAACCACGAAGAACACCAGCGTCAAGCTTGCTTCGCAACGCACTCCGGATAACTGCGGGCTCTGGATAATGTGCCCAGCAACCGGCGTGCACGAGGGAGTTAGCAGCAGCCACCTGCGCGTACGCCTCATAGCCATCCGTGAGAAGAAAGCCGCGATAGCCTTCCAGCAGGCGCTTCGGTACCGCTCCTGCTCGGGAAGCATCGTAGTCAAAGAGCACGATCCTTTTGCCCGGCGGCCCTGCGCATCGCACCCACATCCAGTGATCGGAGGCGGGGGCTTTGCCGTTTTTCGGATCGGCTTCGAGCACCTGCAGGCGTGTCTCATCGCAGTGGATGAGCGGAAGGTTGAGCATGTGCTCCGCTAACAAGTTGATCAGCGGTGTGAGGTGCGTCGTGCCGAGCCGGATCATCCACCCCGCCATCGTCGCGCGGCCCAAGATGACGCCAAGGCGCGCGAACTGTGTCTCCTGCCGATACAGCGGTATGTGATCGACGAACTTGGCGGTGGCGATGTGCGCAAGCAATGCAGGGCTCGCCAGGCTCTTGGGGAAAATGCTCAGCGGCACCGGCGCGATCTTCACCCCCGCATGGCAGCAGGGACAGGCGTACTTGGGACGGATGTGCTTGAGAACTCGCACCTTCGCCGGCTGGTAGTCGAGCTGCTCGGAGCACTCCTCGCCGATCCTGCGAAGCGCCGTGCCTTCGCAAGTCGCGCACACCTTCTGGCTATCGGGCAAGTCGTGCACGATCTCGATCCGTGGCAGGTCGGCCGACAAGGACTTGCGGGCGCACTTTTTTTGGCGCTCGTGTGCCGGAATCTGCACCGCTTCAGGGGCCGCCTCGCTGCTGGCCGCGAGCGCCTCGATCTCATTGAACAGGCGGCCCTGCTCGGCGGCGATCTGCATCCCGCGCTTCTCCGAGGAGCGGCCAAAGAGCTGACTCTTCAGCCACCGGTTCTCTTCTTCCAGGAGTTGGATGCGCGCTTCGCGGGCGGTGAGCTGCGCGCTCAAAGCGGCCAAATCGATCGATCCTGTGGGGTTGGCAGCAATGCTGATGGCGCTTAAGCTCACGAGCGCCATCCTATCAAAGACTAACTACCCCGTGAAGCTGATCGGCTCAGACAGTCTCATCAGCTCAGCGCCGAGAAGCTGAGCGGCTCGTGCCCCTTCATGCGCCACACATCGTAGCCATCGAGCAGCCAGTTCAACTCCTCGCCGCTCAAAGTCAGCACCGCCTGATCGGCGCGCTTGGGCCAGGCGAATCGATCCCGCTCCAGGCGCTTGTACCAGACGACGAAGCCGTTCCTCTCCCAGGTGAGCATCTTCAACTTGTTGTGCCGGCGGTTGACGAACACGAACAACGATCCGGAAAACGGATCCTGCCGCATCACCTCTTTGGCGAGGATCGCAAGGCCGTCCATCTGCTTGCGCATGTCGACGGGCGCGCGGTGCAGATACACCCGCTCGATCGAGACCTCACGCCGCAGCATCGATGCCGTCCGTGGCGCCTAGGCTCTCAAGCCATGCACGCGGGGGCCACTGCGCGCACTCAATCGAAATCCCGCCCGCCAACTTCACGCGGCAGGCGATCGGCGCCACGGGCGGCGCGATCTGCACCGCCACGAATCGGGCAGCGGAGGGCTTCGGCTTCGAGGCCCGCGCGGACTTGCGCGTCGATCTCCCCGGCAGCAGACCACGCCGCCGCAGCGGAATCAGCGCGCCGTACACCTGCCGCACCGCCACGCCGCGTGCGCGGCAATACGCGCTCAGGTTCACGCCCTTCGCCTGCGCACCTCGCACGCACTCGAGCGCCTGGCGCTGCAGTGCCGTCAACCCAGCTCCTCGCTTGTCGTTCATCGCTTTGGCCTCCTCGCTATCCGGTAGGCCGCAGCATGCACGCTCACGCGTATTTGAAAATCACGTGGATAGTTGATCGCTTACGGTGGTTAAGAACTCACGCGCCGTGTACAGCAGAGGGTGTCTTCACGATGGAGAAACGCCACCTCTCAGCGACTAAAAAACATCGCGAAGACAATGAATGCAGCAATCAGCCAAATCCACCATGGAATATGGCTCAGGCCACCCTTGGGCTTGGTTGGCGACGTTTGGCTTTGCTGGGTCGATGGCGATCCGATCTGTTTTGACCCGCGCATCTGGTTCAAAACACTTTGGTTTGGCGTCGCCGGCTTCGTGACCGCAAGAGATCCACGATTTTGCGATCCGAGTCCTAGTCGATTGAGTCGCTCGGCATTTGTAAGTGTACTCGCGGACATCGTTCGTCCCCCAAGTCTGCGCCTCGCTTCTTCGGGCGAGATTCGCTTGATCTGGTGTGGAGAGTTGATCGTAATACTGATGTGCGTATATCCATACCTCGCGCTTGAGAAAGGCGCATCGACCATCCCAATCACACTTACCCATGTGCCGGCCCATGACTTCGTCGGTCTCGCCGCAAGCTTGCTCAGAATTTCTGGCCAAATATTGAGTTTGACCGCCTTCCCACGCCACGGACCAAAGTTCACAAAGATGTAAGGCTTGCCTCGGCGTGTTGCATTCGACGTGACCTCGAATACGCGCCCAATTAGTTCAACCACACCACCTATATGTAGATCGAAGACGGAGTAGTTATCTGCGTTCAGCACTGGATATTGGCCTGCATATGCAGGGACAGCCGATTTTTCGACGTCGGAAATTCCTCGCGCAGCCGGTCGCTTTGGTTTCTCGACGTAAGGCGGACAGTTCCTTCCCGCTAGGAAATCCTGCAGGCTCGGTGTTGAATCTACTGGCGAGTCGCAGATAGCCGAAAGATTTTTGGTGTCGCGCGCAAGTGTCTGAACACTTCGCAGGCGTTTGAATACCATCGACGATTGCGGATCAACAAAGTCTTCGGCACGGAAGACTATTGCCTCAGCCTCCGAATTTGCAAAGGCCCACATTTTTTTGTCGGCGATTAAGCTTCTAAGGGCGATGTTCAGCGCGATAAACGAAAAGCGATCCAGACGCGCATTGAAATCTTGCGATGTACGTTTTGGATGTTGGAAATTTCGATGACCAAGCTCTGCGCTGCCGAGCTTCTCAATGGCCGGCACGAACATTCCGTCGTAGTCAATGAGCTGCAGTGCAGCACCTTGCCGATCAATCATGACGTTTCCCGGCTGAATATCCCCGTGCGCGATCGACATAGACTCCAGTGCAGTCGCGAGTTTGGAGAACGAATCGATCAAAGCCATCAGCGCGTTCGGATTGGAGTAGTTCGCCTCTAAAAATTCACCGAGCGTATCGCCCCGTGCCCACTGCATCACTACGATGGGAAAGAGTTCCTTGTCGATTCGAATCCCTCTGGGCTGGTATTCAAATGGAACAAAGTATTCAGACTTCTGCCCCGCGAGTTTTGCGGAGATAGCTGCATATCGGGCTTCAAGATCTCTTGATTTGCGGTGAAAACATCGAACCGCATGTTTCTTTGTTCCGGATGTGACTGTATAGGTGAGCGCAAACCCGCCGCACATCGCTTGCGGAACTCCTAAACCAGAAACCTTGACCGATCCAATAGCGAGGTCTTTGTCTAGCAGCGCCATCCTTGGGTTCTGCATCGCCTCCTGGTAGCGTTCAAGAGACGGATAGGACATAGCTCAAGGCTCGATCGAAGCGCGCACAAACGTTACATCATCCAAGCGAATAGTACGTTGACGACGGGCTTGCAAGACGAGCTCGGCAAACTCGTGATCGTCGGTAGTTGTTAGTAGCGCGCGCCACGCATCGTCGTTATTCTCACGGCACTCCAAGACCCAGCGCGCGAGTGCATCGGTCATCAACAGCACTACGCAACTGGAAGATATTTTTAACTTGGCAGTGTGTTCTGCCAAGAAGTTGACCTCTTGGACCTCCGTGTTATGAAATTGCATCGTTGACAACAGAAGAGGCCGGTTGTCGAATTCAGCACTGGAAATATACGGAAAAGAAACACGGAGCTCGCCGTCTTCCAGCACGAAAGCAACGCTATCGCCAACCGCAAGTAAGGCTAACGTCGCATCCGTTACATCAAATTCAGCGGCAAGAATCGTTGCAAAGCTGCCGCGCTCGAACGCCGATTCCTTTGCCCACCCAAATTTGGATCGATCAAATCTGCTTTGATATGTGGCAACCGCTTTAGTCAGCCAGTCATTGGAGAAACGGCCGATACAATCGAGTGACGAAACAATCTCGTGCGCCCAAGTTCTTGAGTCGAACGACTCGGAAGCCCCATCGCTAACAACAATAAGATTGGAATCCACGCTTATCTTATAGGCGTCCTCGTTGCTCGCGGGGTCTCGCGGATCCTTCGCAACCGTGCCCACAAAGCCAACTCTCATTCTTGGCCCTCACTATCGAAGCTGCGCCGCTCGCGTACCGATGTCAAAGAAGTCAACGATATCTCCGGCTTCTGCATTGAACATGAAACCGCGAGACTCTGAATTGACAGCCCGCCCTTTTTCACGCGCAAAGCGAATCAGATGCTCAGGAAGCTGACTCGACATTTGAAATAGCTTTTCTGCAAAAGAATCCGGCAAGCCCTGCGAGCTTGAAGGAAAGCTAACTGAATCACCTTGGACCGAACTCACGTGCAAGTTGAAGATCAGAACTGGACCATCACCTGTCTGAAGTTGCTTGAGCGCATCTGCAAGCTGTTCGGGGTCACCGTCAGTAGATTCACCGTCGGTCACATGAAGTACGGTCGGCGGGTAGCCGGCACGATGGGTATCGCACCAGACAGCCAGCTCTTCAGCGACTCGCGTAATTGCGGCGCACATCGGAGTGCCACCATTTCCGACTGCATCGAACCAAACAGGAAATTTGATTGATTGCTCTACTATTCCGCCCGCGCCGTCATCTGCTTTTTTCTTTCGATCCTCAACGCGAAGTGGATTCGCCTCAACTGACGAAATTGGGTTTAAGACCAAGTTCGATAGGTCGTTTCGAAATCCATTAACAACGCCGGATGCTCCGTAGCCAAGAACACCAAGATGAAAGTAGTCGCGAACTCCGTCTGACTTTGTGCACCTTGTAACTAGGTTCATAAGTGTTCGATTAAGAACGTCAGCGACAAACTGCGCTTTCGTCCGCTCCGAATTCATTTTGTCGGTCATTGACCCGGACTGGTCAACCAAAAAGATGAACGCCGTGGGTTCGGTCCGTTGAATCGCTGCTTGATAGGGCATATGCAACTCTCTCGCTGCGGACGTGCAGTCGCCGGTATCTGAGCACGTCAAGAATCAGATAACAACGTGGCGTTGCCCATGCCTTAAGAGCCGCCTACACCCTCTAGTACGCTAGATAGCTAGCGCATTGAAAAGTATACTTATTTGGTCGGTTTTGTTTAGTTAGCTCAAATTTGAGCTAGCAATCTGCGCAGTGTGCTCATCTAGTTGTTTGACTCGGATTCTGCCGTCTTTAGAGAGTTTGATGAGCATCAGAGTAGGAGCTGTTGACGGAAGTTTTCGTCGCGCTTGAGCCCATGCCGCATTTAAATTGACAACTTTAAGGCAGGTTTCTTTACCGGTTGCGCTTGCGCGCGCATCGACGCGTCCCCGTTCTCTCGAACTCGACTGTGCTCGGAGCGCAAGCTCATACTTGAGGAAGAGCGCGAGCCCATGGACCTTGCGACTCCCTGACCGAGACCGCACAACGGCGTGAAGCGCCGCCGCGCGTCGAGGTGAAATGGGGACATTCCTCGTTTCCTGGCAAACGGGGACGGTCCAACGGCACTGCCCCACGCCTCGGCTCACGTCGTCCCGGACGGAACTTTGTGCGGTGACCGCTCACGCTGCGCGCGCACGCTGACCAAAGACCGCGCGACCAAGACGCACCGGCTGCGTACGGCAGTTAGAATCTCATTTCAAAGTGTGCCAATAAATCTTCCGGCGAGCGACCACGCCCAAATCGCAGCCCTCCTGCGCGCGCAGCGCCGCTGACCCTCTCCAAAAATAGATCTGTCCCCATTATTCCGCCAGCCACCCGATTGTGACAACGAAATGAGGAATGTCCCCATTATTGAAACGAGATTATTTTCCGCGGACGCCGCCGGTCAGCACGATGCGCATCGCCTGCTCCACCGTGAGATCCGTCTCGTGCAGCTTGCTGCGCGAGACGTACAGCGTATAGCCGCCGATCTGGTAGCTCATGGGTAGATAGACGGCGACGAGGTCCTCGCCGCCGCCTATGCCCAGCGTATTCGCATGCTCCTGCGTCACGAAGCCGATGAGCCTGCCCGGGCCATAGTCCATCGTCACGACGCGATCGAGCTCGCCCTTCTTCTTGTCGGTGTTCACCAGCCGCGTCATGTCGCGGATCGCGCTGTACACGGTCTTGACCACCGGCACGCGCAATATCAGCTCCTCGCCGAGACTCAGCAGTCGCCGCACGAGGAACGCGTTCACCGCCAGACCCACGACGAACAACAGCAGGAAGCCCGTGATGAGCCCCATGCCGGGCCAGTACGCCTCGCCGATCGCGAGCTTGATGGGCTTCGACAGCAATGCCTCGGTGGTGACGCCGAGCCAGTACACGAAATAGATCGTGAGACCGATGGGCAGGATCGTCACCAGCCCCTTGAGCAATATGCTGCCGAGATATTTCATCTACCTGACTTACTTCTTGGGTTTGACGAAGCGCAGCGTCATGCGGTCCGACTCGCCGATCGCGTCGTACTTGCTGTGATCGAAATTGGGGTTCTCCGGCTGGCCGTCCCCCGAGGTGCGGCGCGACGGCGGCAGCGTCCACACTCCGAACGGATGATCCTTCGTGTCCTTCGGGTTCGCGTTCAACTCGGACTTTTTCTCGAGCTTGAAGCCGGCCTTCTCGACCTGCGCGATCACGTACGCTTCGTCCACGTAGCCGTTCCACACGGACGGGTCCTGACCCTTCGGCGCGCGATGCTGCTCGAGGGCGACCACGCCGCCGGGCTTCGTGCCGTCGTAGATCTTCTTGAGCATCGCATCGACGACGCCCTGGCGCACCCAGCCGTGGAAGACGCGCGCGAGCAGCACGAAGTCGAACTTGTTAGCCGGCAGCGGCGCGGACTTCGCGCCCCAGTTCACCAGATTGACCTTGCCGTACACGGCGGCATTCGCGTACTTGGCCTCGAAATCCATGCGGCCCTTGCGGGCGGGCTCGGACAGCTCCGGATTCCCGAGATCCGCGGCGGTCGCATAGAACTCGCCTTTGTTGAGGCGCGCGTACGGCGCGAGGATCTCCGTCCACCAGCCGCCACCGGGCTGGACTTCGAGAATGGCCATACCGGGCTTCAGGCCCCAGAACGCCAACGCGTCGACGGGATGACGCACCGTATCCCGTTCCTTCGCCTCGGCCGGGCGCCATTCGCCGCCGACGGCCTGCTCGATCGATTTCACGTTCTTGGAGGCAGCGCTCGCGGTGTAGGCCGCCAATGTCATGCACGCGGCCAGTGCAGCGGTCGCAATCGTAGTCCGAATTTTCATGGGGGTTTCCTTCTCGAGGTTTCGTTCGAGGTCAGCATGCTAATGAATCTGCGACGGTTCGGCCAACGCCCGCACCGCGCGCCCCAAAACGCGGGGCGCACAGGTCCGATCGGGGGCACGGGCAGAAGTTTCCCGCGCTACGAATCCCAGCGGCCGACTCGAACTTCATCGCGCCGAAAAGATAGACCGGATCGCAACGAACAAACTTTCCCGCGGCTATCGACAGCGCGCGCTCGCCTGAGTGATGATCCGGCGACCGCGAGTTCGTCGACACCGGGCAAGTCGGCGGCGCAGGCACAAGAACAATGAAGCTGGTCAAGAAAATCCGCCTCGTGTTCCGCGAAGGGAAGTCCGACAAGGTCTACGAAGTGGATCTCGTCGAGCAGTCCGGCTTCGACGCCGCGCGGTACTCGGTCAATTTCCGATACGGGCGCCGCGGCCGCTCCCTGACGGAGGGCACCAAGACTGCCCGGCCGCTGACGCTGGCCGAAGCGGAAGCCGTCTACCAGAGCATCGTCGTCTCGAAGACCAACTCCGGTTACTGGGACGAATCCGGCCCGGCTCCGGTGCGCACCGCCGCGCCCGCGCCCGTCACCAACGAATCCACCGAGTCCGTACAGGCGGCGCGCACCGCAGCGCTGCTGAAGGCGCTCGGCGGCGAATCGGACTCGAAGAAGCGCGGGCGCATCATCTGGAATCTAGGCCAGGGCGAACCCATCGAGAATGCGGCCGCCACGCTGCGCACGGGTCGCGGCGATTGGCTCGAGGACTATTCGATCGCCTGGACGCTCGGCCGCTGGCGCGATGCCGCGCACACCTCGGTGCTCGACAAACTCTGCAAACATGGCAACGACAAGGTGCGCGAGATCGCGCTCGAAGCGTTGCTGCTGACGATGACGCCGAGCGCCATCGCGACTCGGGTGCGCGCGGAGTCGCCGGAGCTCACGCCCACGCTGCGCGCCGCGCTCGAAGCGAGTCGCGAGACCGACATCCTGCGCGAGCTCGAGACCCTGCAGTCGGAGAGCTCTGCCTCGCTGAATCGCTCGCTGGTGCTCTGCTATCGTTTTGCGCTGGTCGATCCGGCGGTGCAGCGCGCGCTGCTGGCGTTCATGGCCAGCTGCAAGCTCGCGCCCGGTGCATTCAAGGGCGTGCGCCACGTCTTCAAGGTCGCGGAGATGCGCGTCGACTACGACATGTTCGCCTGCCTCGCGCATCGCTTCGACACGACACCCCAGTTCTTCCTCCATACCTGGAATCACATCTACCTGCAGGGCCACGGGTCGGTGAACGTGGCGAAGGAACTGGCGCGCGACAATCCGCGGCTCGCGTACTCCCAGCGCACGCGCGCCTACCTGCGCAGGCGCGCGTGGCGCACGCTCCAGCGACTCGGGCGCGCCGACAGCGAGCATTACGTCGCGATGGCCACGGCCGTGCTGCTGCGCGTGACCGACGCGCAGGCGGAGAAACCGCGCAGCACCGAGATCTATCGCTGGGACCGGGAGCAAGGCCGGTCGCGCAGCGTCGGCACGCGCGCGTATGACGAATTCGCCGCGCTCGTGGTGTTCAACCACATCCTGCGCGGCGCCAATCCCGAGTACCGGCTCAACGCATCCGGCAAGGCATGGGCGCGCACCAGCCAGCCCGGGGCGGACGGCGCGCGCAACGATGGCGCCCGCAGCGAGCGCTTTGCGCACCTGTGGGATCGCACGCCCGCGGCGGCGGTCGATCTGCTGAAGCTCAGCCGCTGCTCCGTGGTTCACGACGCCGCGATCCGCATGCTCGCGGGTCAAACCGCATTCCTCGCATCGCTGAGCGCCGGCGAGGTCGCGCAACTGCTCGCATCGCCCTATCCACAGACGACGCAGTTCGTGTTGCCGCTGGCCGAGGCCTTGTTTGCCCGCGGCGCCGGCGACGAGCACCTGATGCTCGCGCTGCTGCGTTCGCCGCTCGAGCGCGCGCGTGAAGTGGGCATGGCGCTGTTGCGGGCGCAGGACAACTGGGTCGCGAACCAGCCGCTGGTGATCGAGCTGCTGTTGACGTTCTCGCAGCCCCTGCTCGAGCTCGTCGATGGCGCGCTCGGCACCGCGTCGCTTTCCGACACCGAACAACAGCAGATCGTCGCCGGCGTCATCACGCAGCTGCTGGCGCGCGAGCTGCCGCTCGACGTGCCGGCCGCGGAAAATCTTGCGCGCACGATCGTGCGCCGGCTGCCTGCGGCGGTCGCGGCGCTGCCGCTGCCGCTGCTCGACCGCCTGCTCGCGCACGCGGACGCGGGCAAACAGTTGTTGGGTGCGCGACTGTTGAACGCGACCAGCATCGAGTTCACCGAGATCCCGCAGCGGATGCTCCAGCACATCCAGGGCTCCGCGCACGAGGAAGTGCGCGCAATGGCCATCGCGCTGCTCAACAAGCAAGGTCCGGCGGAACTGTTGCAGCAGATGGACATGCTGGCCGAGCTGTTCCACCGCGGCAGCGCGGTCGAGCGGCGCGAACTGCTGACCATCTTCGGCAGCCTCGCCTCGAGCGGCGCCGAGAACGAGGCGCGCGTGTTGCGCGCCTTGTCGGCGCTGCTGTTCCGCGCCGAGCAGGAACAGGGCCAGGGTGACGAACTCGTCGGCTTCTTCCTGCAGCGCGGCGCATCGGCCGCGGGCCACTTCTCCAAGGAGACCATCTGGCGGCTCTTGCAGGCGCAGTCGGTGGTGGCGCAGCGCGTCGGCGCAGCACTGCTGCAGCACCGTCCGGCGCGGGAGTTCAGCGTCCGGCAGTGGGCGCGGCTCGCGCAACACTCCGACCTGTCGGCGCGCAGGTACGCCATGGCGGCGTACCAGGCCCACGAGTCGACGATCAAGCAGCACACGCGCGACGCGCTGCGCATGCTCGACGGACCGTGGGAGGACGCGCGCGAATTCGGCTTCCGCTATTTCCGTGAACACTATGGCGACGCGGACTGGTCGCCCGAGTTCATCATCGGCGTCTGCGACAGCACGCGCGATGAGGTCCAGACTTTCGGCCGCGAGCTGCTGCAGCGCTTCTTCCAGCAGGAGCAGGGGTCGCAATACCTCGCGGCGCTGAGCGAGCATCCGGCGCTCAACGTGCAGCTCTTCGTCAGCAATTTCCTCGAGAGCCACGCGGCCGGGCAGCGCGAGCGCATCCTCGCGCTGCGCGGGTATTTCGTCACCACGCTCTCGCAGATCAACCGCGCGCGCGTCTGCAAAGATCGCGTGCTCGAGTTCCTGCTGCGCGAGGCCTTGAAAGATGCGCCGGTGGCGGAGATGGTGGTCGAGGTCTTCACGCGCGTGTCGTTGACCGTCGTGCACCGCGATCGCAGCCAGTTGATCAAGGCTTTGATCGCGCTGCGCGCCGCGCACCCGGACCTCGCGGTGCCGATCAAACTACTGCCCGTGCGGGTGTCGGCGGCGCCGGTCAGGGTCGAGGTGCGCGGTGGAGTTTAAATACCGCTATCACGGCAAGAGCACGGCGGCCAGCGACAGCCGCTCCACCGAGCTGTCGTTCGCGCCGGACAGCCTGCGGCCACCGACCTACTTCGTCGGCCAGTTGCGGCAGAAGCTGGAATTCCGCGAGGCCATTTCCGCGCTGCACGACGTGGTCATCAGCGACCGGCGCTTCAAGCCCAGGGACCAGACCGAATACCGCGCATGGCTGGCGCGGCACGAACAGACCATGCTGGCCGAGTTCGTCGAGCACAGGCGCCGCATCACCCCCGAACTCGAGTCCGTGAAATCGCGGCTGAACGAGATGAGCCGGCAGAGCTTCCAGGTGCTGCAGCCGTTCTGGGACGCGCAGAGCCGCTACTTCCAGCACCTCTACCTGCACGATCGCGACACCTGGATCGTGCTCGACCCGGTGATCACGGTGCACCCGGACGAGATCTTCTTCGAGTGCTTCTCGGAGGACGAGTCGAGCTACGGCAAGCTGAGCTGCAGTCACGAGATCTTCGAGAACGTCAGCGACAAGTCGCACGGCACCACGAACATCGACTACAGCGACGGGCTGTACGGCGAATTCCAGAAGATGAGATCTTATAAACGCACCACGTTCGCCATCGATCCGGGCGGCTTCGCGGTGAAGACCGGTGACGATCCCGGGCTCGACGAGAAGAAGATAGACCTGCCCGACAGCTGGGTGCGCGGCTTCCTGCAGGTGAGCTCGGCGATGACCATGCCCATGGTCACGCTGAAGCTGCATCCCATGGACCTGCACAACGTCTGTTACCTGCTCCGGCGCCGCAAGGAACGCGTGGGTCCGCGTTCGCTGCGGTTCATCCTGACGCCGGGCGCACCGGTGCGGATCTCGATCGATCCGTGGAACGTCGAGATCCCCTGCCCGCGCTCCATCTACACCGGTCCCGTGGCGCGCACGATCCGCATCTGGGGCCGGCGCCGGCTGCACATCCTCGAGCGACTGATCCCCGTCGCGAAACACTTCACCGTGCACCTGCTCGGCGACGGCCTGCCGAGTTTCTACGTGGCGGACCTCGGCGACATGAGCTTCACACTGGGCCTCTCGGGCTGGACGGCAAACGACTGGGCACGCCTCGGCAATTTCGACCTGCTCGCGCCGCGCGCGGACGTCGACGAATTCACCGCGCGGCGCGTGTACGGCGCGCTGGGCGAGAACTGGTGCGAGAGCAGCCAATCGCTCGCGCGCCGCCTGCACGTCGACGAGAGCACCGTGAAATCGGCGCTCGGCCTGTTCAGCCAGAAGGGACAGGTGCTGTTCGATCTCGCCAGCGGGCTGTACCGCATCCGCGAGTTGTCGCGCGAGCCGATCCCGCTGGCCGAGCTGCGCTTCAGCAACGAGCGCGAGGCCAAGGCCGACCGCTTCGTGAGCGCGAAGCTCGTGAAGGTGAAGGCGCAGGAGCACACCGCGGAGGGCGTGCGCGTCACGGGCTCGGTGCTCGACAACGCGGTCACCTACGAATCCAGCATCGTCATCGACGACGACCAGCGGCTGCGCGAAGCGACCTGCCAGTGTTTTTTCTGGAAGCAGAACCGCCTGCGCAAGGGGCCGTGCGAGCACATGCTCGCGCTGCGCAGGGCTGGATGACCATGCGCCCAACGACTAACATGCTGAACCTTGACGGCGGCGTGGCCTGGCTACCTTGCTTTTCGGACGGTGGATCGCCGTCCTTGCAATCTGACCAGCCATGCATCTCTGGCTCGATCTTTACTGGGCCGAAATTCGCCCATCCGTGCTGTTCCGGAATGGCTTCCGAGAAGCCAACGAGCACGGATGGGCGATTTCGGCGTCGAGTTGATCGATCCAGAACTATGATGACTACGAAGGCAAAGGCCGCGCCGCCGTCAAACTACCGGGTCCGGATGCGATGACCGAGACTCGCAAGCTCACGCGCGACGAGATCTGGCGGCGCATCCGCGAGAGCGGCAAGCAGGAATTCATCCTGGCCGAGATGCAGCGCCTGGGCTTCTGGCCCAGCGGCAATCCACAGCCCAGCATCGCCGAGTCTTTCCTCGAAGAGCAGAGAAAGCTCGGCTCGCGCATGCGCGAGCTGAGCGCCGAACTCGCGCAGGTGGCCGACCCCGAAGAAGCGCTCAAGCTGATGCACAAGGAGCGCAAGGCGGCCGCTCTCGTGCGCCGCGAGGAGACGCGCCGCAAACGCAATGCCGAGCGTTTCGAGCGCGCGTCACGCTGGCACACGCGCCAGCAACAGGAGATCACCTATCTGGGGGAGGGCCGCTTCGCCGGGCTCGACCAGAAATCGCTGAATCACGCGCGGCTGTCGGCGCAGTCGCTGCCGCTCATCGGCAGCGCCGCCGAGCTCGCGACCGCAATGGGCATCACGCTCAACGAGCTGCGCTTCCTGTGCTATCAGCGTGACGTTTCCTCAATCAGCCACTACCAGCGTTTCGCGATCCCGAAGAAGTCCGGCGGCGAGCGCATCATCTCCGCGCCGATGCCGCGGCTGAAGCGCGCGCAGTACTGGCTGCTCGAGAACATCCTCAACAAGATCCCGGTGACGGACAGCGCGCAGGGCTTCGTCAAGCGGCGCAACATCGTCAGCAACGCGCTGCCGCACGTCGCGAAAGCCGTGGTGGTCAATCTCGATCTCGAGAATTTTTTCCCGAGCATCAGCTATGCGCGCGTGAAGGGCATCTACCGCCAGCTCGGGTACAGCGAGGAAGTGGCGACGTTGTGCGCGATGCTGAGCACGGAGCCGCAGACCACGGCCTACGAGCTCGACGGCCAGCGGTATTTCGTGAAAACCGGCGCGGCGGCTCTGCCGCAGGGCGCGCCGACGAGCCCGGCGCTGAGCAACCTGCTGTGCCGCCGCCTCGACAAACGCATGCGCGGCGCGGCCGCGAAGCTCGGCTTCGCGTACACGCGCTATGCCGACGACCTCACCTTCTCCGCCGATGGCGTCGACAACCTCGCGGTGAAAAAGCTCCTGTGGCGCGTGCGCAAGATCGTCGAGTCGGAAGGCCTCAAGGTTCATCCGCACAAGACGCACGTGATGCGCAAGCATCAGCGCCAGGAAGTAACGGGCGTGGTCGTGAACCAGAAGCCTTCGGTGTGCCGCGACGAGCTGCGGAAATTCCGCGCGCTGCTGTTCCAGATCGACAAGGATGGGCCGGAGGGCAAGCGCTGGCGCGAAGGCTCGCTGTTCGACAGCATCGAGGGCTTCGCGCACTTCGTCGCGATGGTGGACCCCGACAAGGGCCGGCCGTTGCGGCAGCGCGTGGCCGAGCTGCGGCGCAAGTATCGGTCGACGAAGCGCGCGAGTGTCGTGAGTCCGCTGAGCCCGGCGCATTTCCGCGCCAGCGCGGCGGCCGGCAAGGCGCCGCGCGCGCTTTGGTGGCAGGCAAAGCCGAGACCCGCGCCGGTGCTCGAGCAGACGGCGAACGAGTTGAAGGAGCGCGAGAAGCGCGAACAAGCCGCGCTCGCCGCCGAAGAGGCGGCCAAAGAAGCGGCGAAGAACCCCAAGCGGCAGCAGACGCCGCCGCCGCCGCAGCAGCAGACGCGCCGTCCCGAGCCGGCCCCGCGCACGTGGCGCGCCGACCCGCAGCCGAACCCATCGCAACAGCAACAGCCACCGCCGCGTCCGTCCAGCGGCGCGCGCTGGTGGGTGTGGTGGCTGGTCATCGTGGTGCTGTTCCAGATCGCGCGCCATCTCTCGAAGTGAAGCGCTAACTACTTTCGCGCAGGGATGGCGGTGGCCGAGCGCCACAGCCACACGCCGATCAACGTACGGCCCAGCGGCTGGATCGCGGGATAACTCCATTTCAGCACGGACTCGGGCACCAGCGGCGCGCCGATTTCGCGCACCAGCAACACCAGCGTCAATGCCGTCGCCGCGAACAGGAAGCCGGCGACTGCGCGCTCCAACCCGTCGCCGCGGATGAGCGCCGCGCCGAAGCACGCATTGCCGACGGCGAAGGCAATGAGGATCAGCACATACATGCCGTCCCAGATGCCGTCGTACATTGCGGCGTTGATCCGGATCGTGGCGCGCGCCGTCTCGTCGGCCGCATTCCAGGCGACGCGCCAGCGATCGAATGCGAACAGCGTGAGGGTCTGCTGCGAGGCCTCGGTGAGCGCCCACCACAGGAATCCCAGCATGCCCAGCAGGGCGAGCACCGGGGCGCGCCGGCGAATCGACAAGGCGATGCCGAGCGCCGCGCACGCCGTGAGGAAGGGATGTACTAGATAGACCCAGGCGCGCAGCCGGTAGGCGGGCTCGTACACGCGCGCCATGCGCGCCTCGAAGCCCTCCGCTCCGCTGTAGAACTCGGGCAGGAAGATGAGCAGGAGCGTGGTAACCGCGGAGAGCATCGAGCTCACCGCCGCAATGCGGAAGAAACGTGCGTCGATCATTTACTCTCCAGCGTGGTTCCCGGTGAGCCGGATAGACCTCAGACTGGCCGAAAAGATGCGCGCTCGCGCCCGCGTTGGGCCGAATGGCAGGATATCG
Organism: Pseudomonadota bacterium; assembly: GCA_043747875.1. Classification (GTDB taxonomy): domain Bacteria; phylum Pseudomonadota; class Gammaproteobacteria; order Steroidobacterales; family Steroidobacteraceae; genus CADEED01. The sequence goes on from JAYTOI010000131.1 coordinate 19,533, forward strand.
GGACGAATGACAGGAGATCCGCGATGACGGCTCGAACGCTGACGTGGACCTTGTGGCTGGCAGCGCCCGCTCTGGTGCTGGTGCGCACGTTCTGGTGCCAGCTCCACGGCAGCGCGGAAGGCGCCGGTCCCGTCAGCTTCGACGTCGCCGTGCCCTGGGCGCTGAAGGCGGCGCTCGGCTGGATACTGGCCGCGGCGCTGCTGGTGCGCTTCGGGGGTGCGGTGCTGGAGTCGCCGTTCGCCGCGCGGCGACCGCGCGCCATGCGCACGCTGCTCGGACTGGCGCTGGTGGGCATAACCTTCGGAGCCGAGACCTGGCTGCTGGCCGGCGAGACGCGGCTGTCTTTGTGGACCTACGAGCGCCTGCCGCTGCACCTGACGTTCGTTGTGCTGATGCTGGTCGTCTATCTACTGATGCGTGCGCGAAGCGTGGACGCGGTTGCGCCGGCCGGCGCGCCGGTCGACCAGGCGCCCACGCAACCGGTGGCGCCGGTGGAGGCGCCCGAGCCGCACACGGTCGAGGTGATGACGGGCACCGGCCGCACGCAGTTGCGCATCGACGACATCGAGTGTCTCGAGGCCGACCGCAATTACGTCACCGTGCACACGCCGCAGCGCAGCTACCTGCTGCGCCAGACACTGGCGTCGCTCGAGAAGTCGCTGCGGCCGGAGTCGTTCCTGCGCGTGCATCGCTCGATGATCGTGAATCGCGCGATGATCCGCGAGCGCCGCAGCGGTGGCGTGCTGGTGTTGCGCTCGGGGCGCACGGTCCGCGTGTCGCGGGGGTTCACACATCGCTTGAATTGAGGGCAGTCCTGGCGAGACAGATCGATCCCGCACCGCAGGTGGTGCCGGCAGCGAATCGCGCTACCGTCGTTGTTGCTCACACAGCTAGTCCTTTGTGACACCCGGTGAGGGGATCAACGCGTGGGCGTCGTTTGATTCAATAACTCACGGCAAAACGCCGCGGGCACCTTCAAACGACGAGGAACTCATATGAACAGATGGAACAACACTGTCGTTCTGGCAAGCGTCCTGCTCTGCGGCCTTTCGGCTCAGGCAGCCGTTTCCGGTACGACTGACGGTCCACGGACGATCACAGCGAGGTCGGGAGGCTTTCTGACCCCATCGGAGCGACGAGCGCCGAGGAGCGCCGACGACAGATCCGGCGGCTTGGTGGACAAGTTGTGCGCACGAACTGCCGGCAATTCCCCAGTGCGCTGTCCTGCCAGCGTGGAGGGACCCGGCGCCTCCGACACGATTACCGCGGGTCTGCCTCACTTGCGCCTGAACATCATCCTCAGGGAAATGCGCAACGTCGTGGTCTCGGGCTCGGGCGTCGACAGCCTGGGCCTGTTCCAGGAACCCTGGGCGACATTCAAGATCGCCAGCACTACGGCGGATGTTTCCATCCCCGCTCCCGGCGATCCGCCATACGGGTTGCCCGTTCCCGCGGCCGGCGACACTTGGAGCGACATACCGCATGCGAACGCCTTGTTTCAGGGGATCATCGAGAACGGATGTCTGAGTAATGCCGCGACGTTCGATCTGACCCTGGACAGCTCGATCTATCGCACGAGTACCGGTCAAACCTTCGGCGGTGTGCACTTGGCCGACTCGGTCGAAGGCCATGGCTATTACAACTTCAAGTACACCATCAGGGCGACTGACGAAGCCGGCAACGTGTCCGACTTTGTTTTCAGCGGCGATGCGGATTCGTACTGCACCTCGCAGTCTAGCTTCTCGAGCAAGTCCGGCAGCGGCGTGAAGATCGCAACCGACAGCCTGGCCACCGGCGCTGCGGCGAATTCCTGCGCGTCGATGACGGTGGGAGAGCTGGCCTCCGCGCCGGCATCCGACTTCATCACTCAGGAGGAGATGGACCGCTCGCCCCGCGGCTACGAGCTCAACGTTCCGGGCGTTGGAGTCGTCCTCGTCACGGACCCGCTGAAGAGGATCGGCGGCAGCCCATGTCGCACACACAAACCATCTCTGATCAGCGCAGTGGCCGCGAATCCGCCAACAGCCGCCTCACCCAGCTGGATCAACCTGAGCATTTACAACTATAGCGGCGGGATTTTCTGTGCCTGCCCGAAGAATGGGGCGTGCTATCGAATGATACGGACACCCTGATGCCAAGCGGCTCTTCCGGCGGCGCGCTCCAATTCAGATCACTATCAGCCTGCGCGAGGCATTTCGTAGAGGTGCCGCTGGAAGTCCGTGAACATCCTGACCGACCGCCAACAGCACGCGCTGGCTGATACCGTGCTCGATTGCGATCGAGCTCGTGACTAGCGCGAGCTGGGAACGCGCGGAGCCATCATGCTCGATTTCCTTCATGCACTCCGCTATCGATCGGTAGAGCTGATCGGACAGTGCTCCGCACTCGTCGAGCGTCACATGGACTGGCTAACCGCCCGCCTCCTCATACGCCTGTTTGAGGAATGGCTTGGCCGCTTCAAAATCTGCGGGCGCTTTGAGCGTGATTGCCAAGTCCCCTGTTCCATAGTGCCCCACGTGTGAAACATCGCGGGAAATCGCAGCCGGTCCTTTTACGGACTTCGGGTCCAGCTTCACGAAGAGCGTCACCTTTTGCTGCTGAGGCTCCATGCAGACAATGTTCTGCGTGGTCCGATAAGCCACGTAGAACTTCTTTGGAGACTCCTCGACTGATGCATCCAGCCCCGTCATGAACTCCTGGACCATTTCCATCAGGTTGCGAATTACCGCTGGCTTGCCTTCCAGATGCTTCTGGAAGGACCATCCACCAATCGCACGAGTTGCGGCCGCCTTCTTTCCCGCCGCAACCATTACCGGGTTCTTACCACCCGTAGCAACGCTCGCAACCACTTGCTCCTCTTGCTTGAAGACTTCCTCAAGCTCGAACACATTGTTGGCGAAGCGCCTGTACCTCCAGAGTTCAATATTGCGATTCATCACCTGGATCGCGTGCATGTCGTACTTGCGAAAGTTGGGGGCGATGCAGATGACGCGAATGTCAGACCAATCGATTTGAACGTCCTTGCCAAGTGCCTTCTGCGCCGCGAGTTCAAAATCGCCGCGGTGATCATAGAGCCATGAAAGATAGAACAAGCTTTGATTGATGAGAGAGATCGGAAAACTCGACCTTTTTGTACTCGATGATCACGGGGTTGTTGTCTTCTGAGAGGGCGAGCGTATCGATGCGACCGGCATGGCGCTCGCCAGTCGAAAACTCCTCCGCGACCAATCGGCAATTGAAGATGGTTCCAAGATTCCGCTGAACCAGGGTTTGAAGTTCCTTCTCTGACCGGAAGTCGTTCTGGCGAACCAACTCGACGCGGTCCTTTTCTATTTGGAAAAGCGGCATTGGCTTCTACCTCCCTCTTCTAATCGGCAATTGTCACGTAGCCACGTGGCTACAGCGTCTGCTCGATCTTTCCAGACACCTGCCGTGGTGGCTGATACAGGTATTTCTGAAATCCAGAAAACACCTTACTGATCTGTTCTGGCTTGCCGAGATCCGCGATCGCATCGGCAATGGCATTGTGATAGCGGAGTTTCAGCAAGGGAGTCAGCTTGTCCTGATCAAGTTCTCGCACACCCTCATTGACGTAGTGCGCCAAAACGAAATCCAGGAAAGCCTTTTGCTTGTCATCGAAGCGACTTGCGATCGCGATCCGCGCATGGCCGGCGCGTTCCACACGAGTCTGCGTGGGCAACGCGTATGCAACATGCGCGAGTACGTCGTACAGATCGCTCTTCTCCGCATCGATGATGCGCGCCATTTCGGCGAGCTGTTCGCCCCCGAACCCCTTCTCCGCCAGACCCTGCAGCAACTTGAATCTCGTATCAGGCGTGCTCCATAGCCGGCGCAACTCGTCTTCGTCCTTGAAGAACTCTGGGAGCTTTCCGAACAGCAATTCCAAAAACTGCTGCGCGGACACTGGTGTGCCGTCTGGGTGCCAAAAGGTCGTGACCATCATGTGCTGGATGGTTCTCGCCTTTCCGTCGCTGAGCTTCACCTTTGCCCGGGTTCTTGGCGGCGGCGGATCGACGACTGGCGGCTCGGGCTCCGCATCGCGCGGCTGACGCGGACCAGTAGGTTCCGCAGCAATGGGCTCGCCATCCCACTCAGGATCGCTGAAATGCTGATGCGCCTTCACGAAGTCGTAGATCGTGAAGTAGTCCTTGCCGTCGTAGAGCCGCGTCCCGCGTCCGATGATCTGTTTGAACTCGATCATCGAGTTCACCGGCCGTAGCAAAACAATATTTCTCACGTTGCGCGCATCGACACCTGTGGACAGCTTTTGCGAAGTCGTCAGGATGGTCGGAATTGTCTTTTCGTTGTCCTGGAAGTCGCGCAGGTATTGGTCGCCAAGCGCGCCATCCTCCGCGGTGACTCGCACGCAATAGTTTGGGTCCTGACTCACCTTGGTTTGATTGATCAGGTCACGAATGAGCAATGCGTGATCCTGAATCGCACAGAACACCAGCGTCTTCTCGTTCGGGTTGATCTGGCTCATGAAAATCCGCACACGCTCAGCCTCGCGGTCGCGGATTTCGATGATGCGATTGAAGTCGCTCTCCTTGTACAGGCGCCCGCGCTCGACTTCACCCTCTACCAAGTGATCGTCAGACGTGTAGACGTACTCGTCCATCGTCGTTGCGATCTGCTTTACCTTGAACGGAGTGAGGAAGCCGTCATTGATGCCTTCCTTCAGCGAGTACACGTACACGGGTTCACCGAAATACTTGTATGTGTCGGCGTTGTCCTTGCGCTTCGGCGTGGCCGTCAGACCGAGCTGAACCGCCGGAGAGAAGTACTCGAGGATGTCACGCCAGGTGCTTTCGTCGTTTGCGCCGCCGCGATGGCATTCGTCAACGATGATGAAATCGAAGAAGTCGCGCGGATACTCGCCGAAATACGGCGAGGGCTTACCGTCCTTTGGCGGCCCGCTCATGAATGTCTGGAAGATCGTGAAGAAGATGTTGCCATTGGTCGGCACTTTCTTTTTCTTGCGAATTTCGTCCGGCGCAATGCGCACGAGTGCGTCTTCTTCGAATGGCGAAAACGAGTTGTACGCCTGATCAGCCAAATTGTTGCGATCCGCCAAGAACAGGATGCGCGGATGTCGCGTCGGTTCGCCGGCTGATTTCCAGTCCGTCAAATTCCAGCGGCTGTGAAACAACTTCCACGCGATCTGGAAGGCGATGAATGTCTTGCCGGTGCCAGTGGCAAGCGTCAGCAGCATGCGTTCTCTGCCGGCCGCGATCGCTTCGAGCACTCGGCTGATGGCGGTGTCCTGGTAGTAGCGGCCTTGGAAGAATCCACCTTTGTCCTCGAACGGCACCGCCGCGAAGCGATCGCGCCAGGCGTTGGCCTTCGCGAACGTCAGATTCCAGAGTTCATCAGGAGTGGGAAAGCGCGGCTGTTCGCCCTCGCGTCCCGTCTCCATGTCAATGCCGTACACGCCCTGCCCGTTTGTCGAGTACGCATGTCGGATCGAGAGTTTGAGCGCGTAGTTCTTCGCCTGCTGCACTCCTTCGGTCAGTTGCAGATCCCACGCCTTGGCTTCGATCACAGCCAGCTTAGTGTTGCGGTAGATCAGCACGTAGTCGGCGGTCAGCGGTTTGGCGCGCCTGCCCTGCCCTTCGAGCCGACCGAGCGTAATCGGATACTCGCGACGGACACGACTTGCCTCCACGACGCCCCAACCCGCAGCGCGGAGCGCGGGGTCGATGTGGTCGGCGCGGGTTTCGGCTTCGTTCATGCGTCTTAGGTTGTGCGGCCCGGCGAGAGTCTAGCTAACGCTGTGACTGCTTCGCGCGTAGCAGGTCAAGTTGTCTAACAACGCAATGCGGCTGGTAGTCGCGTTCTTGATTCTTGAATTGAGAATGCGGATCGCAAGTATTTGCACGGAAAGGAAAAGTTGGCTTTGTCGAGTTCAGAATTGGCCGAGAAAGGGGAAGGTAAAGGGAAGCCCGGTCACACACTGTGTGACCGGCGCAAGACCAAGCCCTACTTCCGCCTGCTCGGCCCGGCCATGAGTTCGGATCGACCCACCGCCTGCGCTCGAATTGGCGGATCGGGCTCTGAGAATCTGGCGGCTTCGATGTCAGCCTTCAGTCCGCGGTATTTGACGTCGCGGCGCACGCTACGCAGTGACGCCATCCCTTCATCCCAGGCGTACACCATCTGCTTCGTGATGCCATGCCAACGCGGTTCGTTCTTCGCGGCTTCAATCATTTCCTGTCCTGTTTCCACTGCGGACTCACAGACGCGTTCGACCATTCGGGCGTAGTCGCGTGGTGCGATTCCAAGTCTCGCCTTGAAGAAGAATTCGAGTGATCTGCCCGGCGCCCAGGTTTTGCGACCTTCGATAGACAAGCCCGGAGGATTTTCGGCGAAACGTGGATAAGCCTGGGTTGTCACGATGTCGTAGGCCGGCGTGTAGGCGACGTCGGAGGTGCTGGTGTAGTAGAGCGCGATATTCTTAGAGTGGCAGTCCGCATTGCGGACGACGTAGTTCGTGATGATCAGCCATCCCAGCCGTTCGAGTTGCGCGGTGGCCGATCCCGTCGGGAAGTAGGCTCGCGTCGCCTTTACTACCTGCTCCATCGAGGGTGCGTATTTCTCGTGCGGCGGCATGCCGAGCAGGCTGCAGGCGTCTTCCACGCCGAAGACGGGAGCGCCGACTTCGTCGAGGTCGAAGCGCTCGACGATGAGCACATTGCCGTCGTCGGACATTCGAGTCTTTGCAACCGGGACGACGTTCAGCCGCTCCAGCACGCGCATCGAATGAAACTCGTTAAACCCCAAGAACGGCGTTTTTTCGTCTGAGCCTTTGACGATGTAACGGCCAGTGCGAAGGGTTGCTCTGCCCGTTGTCCCCGTTTTGGCTGGATCTTCCTCCGGAGCGATGAACTTCGGCATTGCCCCTGAAATCGCGGCGCGCGCATATTGCCGCACGAGTTCGGCAAATTTTTCGGGGCTGATCTCTGACTTCAGCAAAGCATCGAGTTGCAGGGGCTCAACGCTCACGCTTGGCGCGGCGCCTTCCGGTGTGACTGTGACCCTGCCGATTCCACTGCCGCCGACCAGTGCCAGCAGCGAGAGATCCGTACCATCCAGATGACGCCCGAAATCCTCGCGGATAATGTTGAGCAGGAATCCTTCCGGAAGGTTCTGCCGGAAGAATGGATGCAGGTCTCGCGGCCAGTTCCACGAGGTCTCACGTACGGGCATTGTCAGGCTTACGAAGTCCGTCGCTTCCGGCAGGTATTTCAGCGCGTACTCGTCGCTCTCGCGATAGAGCTGCGCCATTCGTTTGCCACGGACCTGAACATCCAGTTTCATGGCTTGCTGCCGCCCGAGCGCTGCTCAGCCAGGATGTCTTCGAGTGTGCGCGCGTGGCCTGCTTTCACAGCTTTGAGGTCGTAGCCCGCGGCTTCTAGTAATCGCACGAGAGCCGAGACGCTCATGTCTCCTTTGGCGAGGGTTTCCATTCGCGCGAGCGTGGGACGCGATACGCCTGCTTGGGCTGCCAGCTCGGCTTGGGTGAGGTTTCGCTCATCGCGAACTGCTTTGAGCATTTCCGCGACGTCGGCCAAGGTGCTCATTTGTATCTCTCGGGCTACGAAATGGATGGTTGGGAGTAAAAAGTAGCCCATGGGATACAAATGGGCAAGTAAAGAATGTGCCTTATGGGCTACAAAACAGCCGCAACGGCGAGATTAGTAGCCCCACGGATACAAATTCGCCGCGGGAAAAGTCACACAGCTGTGTGAAATCTAAGAGATGCCCAAAATCCAGCCCTCCATCTGGGCGACATGCCGTTCGGGCAATGTCAGCGACGGATCGAAATACCGCTCGAGATTGTTTCGCGCCGCGCGCTCCGACAGCCAGCGGCACACAGCATATGCATCCTGCTCGTCCGTATTGCGCCCTTCGCGTGGGTATCGATTGCGAAAGATCGAAGGGTAAACCTCCGCTAACACACTCTTTGAATCAGGCACCTGCCAACCGTCGAAGGGCCAGACATGAACGCGATCTCTCGCCGCTTCGCGAATCACCTTCAACCATGGAATACCGGCGTGCGTCGACTTAGCTACCGAGCCCTGCACGTCGAAATGAAAGACGCTCTTGGCCGATGAAGTCCAGCGCTCGCACAGCCTAAATTCGGTCGGCTTGCCGTCGCGAAATCCAGGTCCGGGCCAGTCCGGCCACGGGCCGGCGCCATCACGAACGAAATCAACATACGTGTGCTCGCGATGCGTAGGCCAGTGACGCACGAAGTCGTCGAGAAACTGGTTCCAACTCGTCAACTCGTGCCGTTCGAAATAAGTTTTCGGAAACGAGAAGCCGTGATCGACTCCGACGATGAAGCGAGCGTCCTGCTTCGCGAGGTCAATCAACCACTCCGCGATTTCATTGCGGGACCAGTTGCAGCGCTGGCCATTGTTCGACCGCGCTGGACTGAACTGCTTCTGAGGCGATTCACCCGAGCGAGCCGCGTATACCTGCAGATTCTTCAGTCGAGACTCGGGTGTTTCAGCACCCGAATAGTCGATGCCGATGAAGAGATCGAAAACCATCACCTCGAACTACAGCTGACCTGAGAATGCTTGATTCAGCAACGACTGCTTCAACTCGTCGAGGGCGGCCAGCTCCTTCGTAGCGTTCGCACTAGCGACAGAAATATTCTCGAACGCTCCATCGAGGATGGCGACAATGCGTCGTTGCTCGGGAATTGGCGGAAGCGGAATCACGATCTGTCGCAATGCGTCGGCGTCGATCTTGAGCGTGCCGTGCGCCGCCGAACTCAATGCATGCTCAGCTTCCGGCCCAGCGAAAGCCGTTCTCAGGGCGAGCAGAAGAAAACGAGGAAGCGCGATTTCTTGTGGAGCCTGAATCGCACGGATGTCTTGGTTATATGCGACCGGTGCTGTGACCTCACCAACCTGAATACCGTTAGCCAGGCCCATTCCGCGCACGAGCATCAGCAAGGAGCCCACAGGCGCAAATTTGGTAGCGGACTTCTCGAGCGCCTCCTGTGAGATATGAAGAGCGGCCGATTCGATACGGTCGTGCTTCAAGTCCCGGGCCGATACAAACGGAATCTCGCCAACCCAGTAGCGTGGGTTGTTCTTTGATGGGGTTCCACCGCTAGTCAGAGTGCAAAATTCGCCGAGCCTTTTTGTCTGCCAACCTTTCTTGGACGCGCCCCGCGCGTCTATTCCAACGGTTCCTACCGCTTTCGCACTCTCTGCATCAAGACTCGCAAGTTCTCTCAATATCTCCCTTGGCGTTCGATACTGCTTTCTTTCTTCGCCCTTCGGATTCTTCAACGACAGATCAAACGTATCCCGATCGATATCCTTAGCCGTAACCGTCCATGACTTCGGCGAATCGGAAAATGTCTTCTGCAGCTTTACGAACTCGGCAAGGTCGTCGTCGTCGAGCGGATTTGTTTTGCCAAGAGTGCGACCGGGATCGAGTTGGTAGTACCAGGTCTTGCGCGTGGGTTTGCCTTTCTCGAAGAACAGAACGACGGTTTTTACTGAAGCACCTTGAAACGCGCCGCTCGGGCACTCGAGTACTGTGTGCAGATTGCAGCCTTCCAGCAGCGCCTTGCGCAGGGAGACTGAGGCATTGTCTGTGTTGGATAGAAAAGTGTTTTTGATGACGATCGCACCATTGCCGCCGGCCTTCAGCACACGGATGAAATGCTGCAGAAACAGGAACGCGGTTTCGCCGGTACGGATTCGAAAGTTCTGCTGCACTTCCCTACGTTCGTGGCCGCCGAACGGCGGATTGGCCAGAACGATGTCGCGCTTGTCCTTGTCGGCGATGTCATCGGAGTGATCAGCCAGCGTGTTGGTATGCACGATGTTCGGCGCATCGATGCCATGAAGGATCATGTTCATTATGCCGATAACGTAGGCAAGCGACTTCTTTTCCCGGCCGAAGAACGTGCGTTCCTGGAGCGTCTTCATCTCTTTCGTCGTCAACTTGTTGTGCGCCTTCAGGTAGTCGAAGGCTTCGCACAGGAAGCCGGCGGAGCCGCATGCGCCGTCGTAGATGGTGTCGCCAATCTTTGGCGCAATCACCTGGATCATGGCGCGAATCAACGGACGCGGCGTGTAGTACTCGCCGCCATTGCGGCCCGCGTTACCCATGTTGCGGATCTTGGCTTCGTACAGGTGTGAGAGTTCGTGCTTCTCCTTCTGCGAGCGAAAGCGTAATTCGTCGATGTGGTCGATGATCTCGCGCTGGTTGTATCCGCTGGAAATCCGGTTCTTGATCTCGCCGAAGATCTCGCCAATCTTGTATTCGAGCGTATTCGGGCTCGCCGCCTTTTGTTTGAATCCCTGCAGGTAGGGGAACAGCTCGTCATTGACGAACTTGATCAGATCCGGCCCGCCCTTGGCCTTGTGATGATCGAGCTTGCCGTCTTTGCCCTTCGGTGCGGCCCAGGTCTCCCAGCGATACTTCTTAGAGAGGATGTACTCGTATTTCTTGCCCTCGAGTTCGGCCTCGGTTGCCCGATCCTCTTCGAGTCCGTCCAGGTACTTAAGAAAGAGGAGCCAGGAAGTCTGCTCGGTGTAGTCGAGTTCGGTGGTGCAGCCCGCTTCCTTGCGCAGCACGTCGTCAATATTCTTGAAGGCCTGTTCAAACATGGATGGTCTGTTCTCGTTCTAGCCGGGACATCAGCCGGGGCGGCGCAGAATAGGACGGTAGAGGATTGTGTGTCGACGCCGGACACCACGAATTCACACGCAGAGCAGATCGCTGCCGCGTGTGAACGAACGTGTGAATTGAAAGCCAATGCGTGTCCGCGACAGCCAATTGAACCTCAGTGTCGGCATCGCTGAAAAACGAGATAAAAATCCCGCAGTCCGTGGGCTTACGTCGTCTGCCATTGACTGGCGTTGGCAAGATGATGGAGCGGGTGATGGGAATCGAACCCACGTTAGTAGCTTGGGAAGCTACAGTTCTACCATTGAACTACACCCGCGCTCGGGGCAGCGAGAATAGCCGAGCCGCGTCCCACAGCTCAACCGCCTCATCAGATTTCCACCAGAACCACAATAGATGCACCATCCCAATCTCTTGATCGTCATGGCCTTGCCGCAGGAATCGCGCGGTCTGCTGGAGCGCGCCGGGGCGGCACCGCTCTATACGGGCGTGGGCAAGGTCAACGCCGCACTCACGCTCGCGCGCCGGCTCGCGGAGATGCGCTGCGCGCGCGCGCCCCTGCCCCTGATCGTCAATCTGGGCACCGCGGGCAGCCGCGCGATCGCCGCGCACACGCTGGTCGCGTGCGACCGCTTCGCCCAGCGCGACATGGACGTGAGCGCGCTCGGCTTCGCGGCCGGCGTCACGCCGTTCGACGACACGCCGGCCGTGCTCGAGTTTCCGCGCGTGTTCGGGCAGCTCCCGCACGCGCTGTGCGCGACCGCAGATTCGTTCGCCACCGATGAACATTATGGCGACGTGGTGGACATGGAGGCGTTCGCACTCGCACGTGTGTGCGTGGCGGAGCACGCGCGTTTCGCCTGCGCGAAGTACGTCACCGACGGTGCCGATGCGGATTCGGCCGGCGACTGGGAAGCGGCGCTCGACGCGGCGGCGCACAGCTTCGCGGCGCTGTACCAGACGATGATCGGTGAATCATGAGCGAGCACTCGCACCGGCCCATCCGCAGCTTCGTGATGCGTGCCGGGCGCATGACCTCGGGCCAGTCGCGCGCGCTCGATGAACTGTGGCCGCGGTTCGGCGTGGTGTTTTCGCAAGACGCGCTCTCGCTGGACACGATGTTCGGCCGCCGCGCGCCGCGCACGCTCGAGATCGGTTTCGGCAACGGCGAGCATCTCGCCGCGCTCGCCGCCGCGCATCCGCAGCGCGACTACCTCGGCATCGAGGTGCATCGTCCCGGTGTCGGTCACCTGCTGATGCTGGCCGCGGAGCGCGCGCTCACGAACCTGCGCGTCAGCGATCACGATGCGGTGGAGGTGCTGCGCGAGCAGCTTCCGCCCGCCTCGCTCGACGAAGTGCTGGTGCTGTTCCCGGATCCCTGGCACAAGAAGCGGCACCACAAACGCCGGCTCATCCAGCCGCCGTTCGTGGAGCTGGTGGCATCGCGCATCGCGCCGGGTGGCGTGCTCAAGCTCGCGACGGATTGGGAGGAGTACGCGCTGCAGATGCTCGAGGTGCTGCGCGCGAGCAGCTCGTTCGCGAACCAATCGCCGACCGGCGACTGGATGCCGCGGCCCGACGAACGCGCACCGACGCGCTTCGAGCGACGCGGCGCGCGGCTCGGCCACGGCGTGTGGGACCTGGCGTTCCGGCGCGTCTGACGCAGGGTTCAAGGGAAATTCCTTGTCCCTGGTAGATAGGAGTGGGCGCCGCCTCCCCGGCGGACGCCCCTCCGCTTGAACGAGCGCGCAGCATCCGCGAGAAATCGCGGGTGCTGCGCGTATAAAGAGGCGTCAGTACATCGGCCAGCCGGCTGAGTCCCAGCGCAGATCGCTGATGAGCATCTTCGCGTTGCCGTTGTCCTGGGCGTCGTAGGCATGGCGCACGATGGCGCCGGTTCCTTCGATGTCCTGGCCGCCCGGGCCGATCCAGCGCGCGTTGCCTGCGTCGAGGATCGAACCGCCACCGCTCATCATGTTCACACCGGCCTTGTCCACGTACGGCCCGGTGATGCTGGCCGAGCGGCCATACCGGATGTTGTACGTGCTGTTCACGCCGCGGCAGCAGAGGCCGGTGGACACGAACAGATAGTAGAAGCCGTTGCGGTGGACGATGCTCGGTGCTTCGATGCCGCCGCCGCGCGAGGCGATCGAGAACAGCGAGCCGGTCGGCTTCATGTTGGCGCCGAGCCGCGTCAGCTTGATGCCGGAGTTCCACGAGCCGAACGACAGCCAGGGCGCACCGCTCGCGTCGATGACGAGATCGGGGTCGATGGCGTTGTAGTTGCTCGAGTTGTTAGTGGCGATGACGAGGCCGTCGTCGCGCCAGCCGCCGGCCGCGACGCTCGTCGCGGACAGCAGGCCTATTGCCGAGACGCGCGAGCCGAACGTGGAGATGGAGTAGTACATCCACACGCGGCCGTTGAACGCCTCGATGTCCGGCGCCCACACGTCCGTGCCCGACTGGCCCGGCACGTACGTGCTCCACCACGACAGCTTGGAGCCCAGCACGGAAGGCAGCGGCGCCCAGTTCGTGCCGCCGTTGCGCGAGACCTTGCCGAAGATGCCGGGGCCGGTCTGAAACTCCCACCAGGTGCCGTTCTCATTGATGATCGTCGGGTCGTGCGTACCGAGGTTGCCGGTGAGCGCCCAGTGCTTCGGCGCGCCACCGCCGCCCGCGGCAGCAGGCGTGACGGACGCGGCGTTGGAGTTCACCCAGACGTTGTCGGTCTGGCGCGCCCTGATCCAGAAAAAGTATGTAGTGCCGTTGGCGAGCCCGGTGGCCGAGAACGTGCGCGCCGTCGTCGAAAGCGTGGCGACACGTACGCGACCCGCCAGAGTGGAATCCGTGTCGCGGTAGACCTCTTGTGCGTTGATGGAACCGTTGCTCACCGTCCAGGTGAGCGAGGCCGTGGCATTTCCGGGACTCGCGGAGAGTGCGACCGTGGCGGCATACGATGCCCCGGCCCATAACAGCAGGCCGATGCCGATGAGACTTCTGCGCATGATTCCTTTCCCCCTTCGTTTGCGCGCGTGTGCGCGTGTGCGTCCAGCGCGACCGAGTCTACGCCGCGCGCAGGCCGGGCACACCGAACATACCCAAACTCATAGCGACACCTGCCGATTGGTGTATGGGAAGTGGGCGCCGCCCGACGTCCGCCGGACGGAACCTAACTAGATTTGCGCCCTGGAACGCCGGCACAGCCGGTCGGAGCGTCGAAAACGCTGTCTCCCGGACAAATGAGACAGTCGCGAGCCACGCGTGGGTAGTTAGATCGCTGGCCACACGAGGCGGGTTCACGCGCGCTCCGTCGCGCGACCACTGCGCGAGGAGCGCACGGTGGTATGCCCGCATCGCAGCATGGCGCCACGATAAGGTGCGGGACCGATGCCCCGTCCCGGCCTGCTTGCGCACATTCCCGCGCTTTCCGTCATGCCATGCGGCGGACGGGGGAAACTCGCAGACGCTCCGCGCGCAGCGCACAGGCAGCGCACAGGCAGCGCACGAAGTCCTACAGGGAAAAGCTCGCCTTCAGCCCGTCGACGACGAACTGCACGGCCAGCGCGCCGAGCACTACGCCGAACAGACGGTCCGCGACGTTCGTCCCCGTCACGCCGATGATGCGCATGAGCGGGCCCGAAACCCACATGGCGAACAGGCAGGCAGCGAGCACTACGATCACGCACGAGAACATCAGTCCGAACTGCAGCGGATGCTGAGTGACCGGGATCGGTCCGAACCAGAGCAGCAGCGTCGTCAGTGCACCGGGACCGGCCATGAACGGAAACGCAAGAGGGAAAACCGAAATGTCCGCGCGCTTCTTGCTCTCGACTTTCTCGTCGCTGGAAGTGCGCGTGCCCGATTCGCGCGCAAACACCATCTCGAGCGCGATGAGGAACAGCAACAGGCCGCCGAAAATCCTGAACGAGTGGATCGAAATTCCCATCGCTGACAAAAAGCCGGCGCCCACGAGTGCAAAAAGCAGAAGAATGAGACTTGCAACTAACACGGACTTAAGGGCCATCTTGTGTTTGTAGCCAGCACTCGCGCCTTCGGTGAGTCCGGAGAACACCGGGATCAGCGAGATGGGCTCGACGACGACGAAGAACACGATGAAAAATTTGATGGCTTGTTCGAGCATGATGCTGTGCGCAACGAATTCGTTCTTGTAACCGTAACTTTTCGGGAGCAACATAAATCCGGCTCCAGGAAAGGCGCCGGCAGCATAGCAGCAACGCGATTCGGAGGGATTCGATGAAACCCACCATCGGCAACTGGTATCGCATCAAGGGAAGCGAGTCCTTCGAGGTCGTCGCATTGGACGAGGACGACGGCACTATCGAGCTGCAGTACTTCGACGGCACGGTCGAAGAGATGGACCTCGAAGACTGGCAGGCCGAACACGAGGTCGGCGCGCTCGAGGAAATCGAAGCGCCCGAAGACTGGACGGGTTCCGTCGACGTCGATCCCGAAGAAAACGACCGGCGCGGCGCGCAGGGTTACGGCGAGGACGACGACCGGCGCCGGAGCGCCAGCAAGCTCGAAGGCCTCGATCTGTTCGAATAGCCTGCGTGGGTAGTTAGTACCACCATTGTCGGTCTCTCACGGCCGGCCGCTCACAGCGGCGCCCTCCTACAACGGAGCATTGGCGAGCGCGTCCACGTCCACCGCCTCGGCCAGCAACACGAATTCTCCAAACACCTCCACGGGAATACTCGTGAGCCGCTGGCCCGGGCACGGACCCAGGATGCACAACCCCTCATCGCGCGTGAACAGCGCGCCATGCGACGCGCACATGATCAGGTTGCGGTCCGGCGTCAGGAACCTGTCGGGACGGAAGTTGAGCGGATGACCGGCGTGCGGGCAGTAGTTCAAGTACGCGGCGATGCCCTTGACCGTCTTGACGACGAAGCCGTGCAACGGCCAGTCGCCCCCGCCCACCGAGAAGCCGCGGCTGCCGGTGTTCTCGAGCTCGGCCAGCGAACACAGCACGCGCGTGATATCAATTGCGCGCGGCGTCGGCGATGTCACGGCGGGAGAGCCACAGGAGCAATAGAAGACCTGGAATGCTGAGCAACGCGGTGTAGAGGAAAAAGTCGCCATAACCCAGCGCATCCACCATGAAGCCCGACGTGCCCATGAGCAGCTTCCCGGGCAGCGAATACAGCGAGGACAGCACAGCGTATTGCGTTGCCGTGTATTTCGCGCTCGTCAGGCTCGACATGAATGCGATGAGCGAGGTCCCGTGTATGCCGATCGCGATGTTGTCGAAGCCCACGATGAACGCCAGCCCCGTGTCCGTGGCGGGTCCGCCCGCCGTGATGTGTCGCGGCCAGAAATCGAGCAGGCCGCTCTGCGCGCAATCGAGCGGCACCTGGCAGGCGTAGGCGCCAAAGCTCGCGTAGAACACATTGGAAATGATCACCAGCACGCTGCCTAACATCAACGCGCGCACCCGGCCGAGCTTTGCGACGAGCACACCGCCGAGCAGCGCGCCGAGCAGCGCGGTGGGAAGCCCGAAGAGTTTCGCGACGACCGCGATTTCCTTGAGTGTGAATCCCAGGTCGACGTAGAACGTGTTGGTCATCGTCCCCATCACGTAGTCGGTGAGCCGGTACGAGCTGATAAACGCGAATATGAGCAGGCCGAGGCCGAGGCCGTAGCGGCCAAAAAAATCAACGATGGGACCGAAGACCGCGCCTATGAACCACGCGCCCGTGGATTGCGCCCACGGCGGCCAATGCCCGCGCAGATTGATCCACTCCATGACTCGCTGCTCGCGGCGCACGGACACTTCCGGGATCAGCCGCTGCGGCTCGTGAACCAGCAGTGTCGTGACCACGCCGATCCCCATGAGCGCGGCCATCGTGAGATAGCTGGTATGCCAGCCCGCATCTGCCGCGAGACTCAGCGCCCCGGCGGATGCCGTGATGAGGCCGATGCGGTAGCCGACCTGGTACGCGCCGGCCATCGCGCCCTGCTTGTCTGCCGGCACGGACTCGATGCGCCACGCATCCACGGCGATGTCTTGCGTGGCCGCAAAGAACGCCACGCCGAGCGAGAACAGTGCGATCCGCAGAACGCCATCGGCGGGGTTGCACAGCGCCACGTTCGCGAGGCACAGTGCGACGCCGAGCTGCGCGACCAGCATCCAGGAGCGACGTCGCCCTAACAACCGATCGAGCAGCGGGAGCCCGACGCGATCGACGATCGGAGCCCACATCCATTTGAAGGAATACATGAGGCCGACCCAGGCCAGCATTCCGATGGTGGCTCGTTCGATGTGCGCGGTGCGCAGCCATGCCGACAACGTCGAGAATACGAGATAGAACGGCAGGCCGGCGGAAAATCCCAGGAACAGCATCGACAGCACCGGTCGTTCGAGATACACCGCGAGCGCCTCGCTCCACGTGCGCTTCACCGGCGTTTCACTGGCCATGGGCTGAGGATCGTCGGCTGCGGTTCGGCGGTATCATGCGCAGCCGCATCATACCGAGAGCGCCCCAGTGCAGGAGTACCAGAGAACCTTCATCGACCTCGCGATGGCGCGCAACGCCCTGCGCTTCGGCTCGTTCAAGCTCAAGTCCGGCCGCGAAAGTCCGTACTTCTTCAACGCGGGCCTGTTCAACGACGGCGAGGCCATCGCGGTGCTCGGCAAATGCTACGCGGCCGCGCTCGCGCGCTCGGGACTCGAGTTCGACATGCTGTTTGGTCCCGCCTACAAGGGCATCCCGCTGGCGACCAGCGCGGCCATCGCTCTCGCCGAGCATCACCATCGCAGCGTGCCGTGGGCGTTCAACCGCAAGGAATCGAAGGACCACGGTGAAGGCGGCAACATCGTCGGCGCGAAGCTGGCCGGACGCGTGGTGATCGTCGATGACGTCATCACCGCCGGCACGGCGATCCGCGAATCGGTCGAGATCATCCGCGCCGCCGGCGCGCAGCCCGTGGGCGTTGCACTCGCGCTCGACCGGCAGGAACGCGGCCAGGGCGCGCAGTCCGCGGTCCAGGAAGTCTCGTCCGAATACGGGTTGCGCTGCGTCAGCATCCTCACCCTCGCCGATCTCATCGACACCTTTGCGGGCGGAGGGCCGGGTGATGCAGTTCGCATTTCCAGCGAACAGCACTCCGCTTTGCGCGCTTATCAGCAGACCTGGGGCATCGGGCCGGTATCACGGGGCTGAGAGGCTGGGGCACAATATGCGTCATGCGCAAAGCCACCCCCTTCCCGGCGATGCTCGCTTGTCTCGTCGCGTGTGCCGCCTCTTCAGTCTTTGCCCAGCAAGCGGGTAAACAGACCTATAAATGGGTCGACGAAAAAGGCGTCACGCATTACGGCGACAGCGTGCCGGCCGAATATTCGCAGCGCGAACAACGCGTGCTCAATTCGCAAGGCCTCGAGGTGCAGAAGCGCGTCGCGGAAATGACTCCCAAGGAGGCCGCCGAACACGCGGCACGCCAGAAAGAGGAAGCCCAGCGGCGCGCGCACGATGTCTTCCTGGTGTCCACCTACCCGTCGGTCAGGGAAATCGAAAACGTGCGGGACTCGCGGCTGGACCTGGTCCGGGGGCAGATCACCGCGGCCGAGGCGTACATCTCGAGCCTCACCACCCGGGTAGACGGCCTCAAGCAGCGCTCGCTGATGTTCGCCCCCTACAACACGAAGCCGGGCGCGCGCCGCATGCCCGACGATCTCGCCGAAGAGATGGTCCGCGCGCTGAGCGAGTTGCGCACGCAGAACAGCGCGCTCAACACCCGCAAGGCCGAGTACGCGAACGTGTCGGCGCTGTTCGACGCCGACATCAATCGGTTCAAGGAACTGCGCATGTCGGCCGCCGCGCGACTCAACGACAACGGCCAACCGAAGAAGCAGTAGCTAGGCTGGCTGCTAGCGGGTGCCGGTATGGCCGAAGCCGCCGGCGCCGCGATCACTGGCTGAGAAGTCGTCCACGACCTCCAGCCGCACCTGCACCACCGGCACTATCACCATCTGCGCGATGCGCTCGCCGGGCTGCACTGTGAACTCCGTGGCGCCGCGATTCCAGCACGAGACCATGAGTTGACCCTGGTAATCCGAATCGATCAATCCGACCAGATTGCCGAGCACGATGCCGTGCTTGTGGCCGAGCCCCGAGCGCGGAAGGATCACGGCCGCGAGCGCCGGATCATCCAGATGAATGGCGAGGCCGGTCGGGATCAGCTCCGCCTTGCCCGGCGCCAGCACGAGTGGCGCATCGAGAAGGGCGCGCAAATCGAGGCCGGCGGATCCGCTGGTGGCGTATGCGGGCAGCGGAAAATCCCTGCCGATGCGCGCATCGAGAATCCGGACCTGCAGCGCGCGAGCCGCGCCCACGGCCTCGACGTGTGGCGCAATGGCGGCATTCATGCCGAGATGCTCGCGAGCCGCAGTTTTCGCGATGCGAAGCGTTCGGCGATCAGCGCGACGAGGTCGCGCGCCAGCGCCACCTTCGAGGCGCGCGGCAACTCGCGGCTGCCGTCGCGCCACAGCACCAGCAACGCGTTGTCGTCCTTCTCGAATACCTTGTCGTGTCCCACTTCGTTCGCCGCGATCATGTCGAGGTTTTTCTTGAGCAATTTTTGACGCGCGTATTGTTCCACGGAATCCGTCTCCGCCGCGAAGCCCACGACGAAAGGCCGGGTCGTGTGCGGGCAGGCGGCGACGGTCGCGAGGATGTCGACGGTGCGTTCCATCTTGAGGTCCATCGACTCGGACGTCTTCTTGATCTTGCACTCCACGGGCGCCGCGGGCCGGTAGTCGGCCACGGCCGCGGTGGCGATGAAGATGTCCACACCGTCAAGATTCTTCATGACGGCGTCGAGCATGTCCGCCGCGCTCTCGACATCCACGCGCTGCACGCCAGGCGGCGTGAGGAGATTCACGGGCCCGCAGATGACGGTGACCTGCGCGCCGGCCTCGCGCGCGGCGGCCGCGAGCGCGAAGCCCATCTTTCCCGAACTGCGGTTGCTGATGAAACGCACCGGGTCGATGCGCTCGCGGGTCGGACCCGCCGTGAGCAACACGTGTTTGCCGGCCAGCGGGCCGGTGGGTGCGATGGTGTTGGCGACGAAGCCGGCGAGCTGCGTCGGCTCGAGCATGCGGCCCGCGCCCACTTCGCCGCAGGCCTGGTCGCCCTCGCCCGGCCCCCAGACGTGCACGCCGCGCGATTTGAGCGTCGAGACATTGGCCTGCGTCGCGGGGTTCGCCCACATGACGCGATTCATCGCTGGCGCCAGCGCGATGGGCGCAGAGGTCGCGAGACACAAGGTAGTTAGGAGATCGTCCGCCTGCCCGGTGGCGAGGCGCGCGAGGAAGTCGGCGGTGGCCGGCGCGATGACGACGAAGTCCGCCCAGCGCGCGAGCTCGATGTGCGACATAGCCTTCTCGGCTTCGGGATCCCACAGGTCGCTGCGCACTTCGCGGCCCGACACGGCCTGGAAGGTCATCGGCGTCACGAACTCGCGCGCGCCGGCCGTGAGTACCACCTGCACTTCGGCGCCCTGCTCGCGCAGGCGCCGCACGAGGTCGGGGCTCTTGTAGGCCGCGATCCCGCCCGTGACACCCAGCAATACCCGTTTTCCGTGCATGGCCTGGGATTATCCGCACCGACGCGGGTGGTGCCAGTCGCATTCGTTTGGTCGGTATCGTCTCAAGTTATGGCCTCGAGTCATGGCCTAGGGCGTTGGCCGCGGATCATGCCCGGGTAATTGGAGATTCCCGTGTATTTTCAGGCTGTTTGGCGTCCTCGTCCGGGCGGCATGATGATCCGCATGGACCCAGTCGCCGTACCCCGATTGCAGATCAACAACTGGCCGCCTGGCGAAAGACCACGCGAGCGGCTCATGGAGCGCGGCGTCCAGGCGCTTTCGGACGCCGAGCTCCTGGCAGTGGTGCTCGGCACCGGCACGGCAGGCACGAACGCGCTCGACCTCGCGCGCGAGCTGCTGCGGCATTTCGGCAGCCTGCGCCGGCTGCTCTGTGCCGACACGGACGCGCTGCTGTGCCGGCGCGGCGTCGGTCCCGCGCGCTATGCGACCCTCATGGCTTCGCTCGAGCTGGCGCGGCGTCACTACCGCGAGGCGCTGCGCGCAGGACCTGCGATGTCGGCGCCCGCCGCGACACGCCAGTTCCTCACCGCGCAGCTGCGCGACCGTCCATACGAAGTGTTCTGCTGCCTCCACCTCGACAACCGCCACCGCCTCATCCATTTCGAGGAGATATTTCGCGGCACCATCGATGGCGCCAGCGTGCATCCGCGCGAAGTCGTGCGACAGGCTCTGCGGCACAACGCGGCGGCGCTCATCTTTGCGCACAACCATCCTTCCGGCGTCGCGGAGGCCAGCCAGGCGGATGAGCTCATCACGCGGCGGCTCAAGGACGCACTGGCGCTGGTCGACATCCGCGTGCTCGATCACCTGATCGTCGCGGACAACAACTGCCTGTCGTTCGCGGAGCGCGGGCTGCTGTGAGCGCGGCGTTCCCGGTGCGTGCATCTAGCTAGCTCCCGCGCCGCGGCGCGGCGCGTTCCGCACTGGCGCAATGCCGGCCCGAATAGTAGCGTTACCGACATGCATGGAGCCGCGCGGGATCTGCGGCGATGAAAGTCATCGGCCCCATGTCGTTCGATCAAACGTCTCAACGAGGGGAAGAACATGGCGAATGGAATTGCGCGCGTGGCCGCGATCGCGGCCGCGCTGGTCTGGCTGTTTCTAACTACATCACCGGCCGGGGCCGCCTCACTGGTGCAGATCTCGGGATTCGGTCCGAACCCCAGCAACATGCAAATGCACGTGTACGCGCCGGATGTGCGCGTGTCGCCGCCACCCATCCTCGTGGCGCTTCATTGGTGTACGGGTACCGGCCCGGTGTTCTTTGCGAACACAGAGTATCGATCGCTCGCCGATCGGTATGGATTCATCGTCATCTATCCGACCGCGACGCGCAGCGGCAACTGCTTCGACGTTGGGTCAGCGCAGGCGCTGACCCGCAATGGCGGCAGCGACCCGGTCGGCATCCGCTCGATGATCAGCTACGTGGTGTCCACCTACGGCGCCGATGCCAACCGGGTATACGCCACGGGCCATTCTTCGGGCGGCATGATGACGAACGTGATGCTCGGTGTTTATCCCGACGTGTTCAAAGCCGGCTCCGCGATGGCGGGCGTACCGTTTGCCTGCTTCGCGAACCCGGATTCCTCGGGTTGGAATACCAACTGTGCGAACGGCCAGATCATCCGCACGCCGCAGCAATGGGGCACTCTCGTGCGCAACGCATTTCCCGGTTACACGGGTCCGCGCCCGCGCATGCAATTGATCCACGGCACGGCTGACGACGTCTTGCGCTTTCAGAACTTCGGCGAGGAGATCAAGCAGTGGACCAACGTTCTCGGCGTATCGCAGACGCCGTCGTTCACGGACACGCCGCAGTCGGGCTGGACGCGCACGCGTTATGGCGGCACCGGCGTCACCGCACCGGTCGAGGGAATCAGCATGCAGAGCACTCCACACAACCTGCCAATACCTGAGGACCTGGCGATCGCGTTCTTCGGACTCAATGGCGGCACACCGGGTCCCGGGCCCGGTCCCACGCCGGACACGCAGGCGCCGAGTACGCCGGCCAATCTCGCGTCGGGCACGCAGACCAGTAGTTCGATCGCGCTCGCGTGGACGGCGTCGACGGACAACGTGGGCGTGACGGGATATCAAGTGCTGCGTGCGCCGGGCGCGAGCGGCGGCACGTTCGCTCAGATCGCAACCCCGTCGTCGAACTCGTTCATCAACTCGGGCCTGGCGGCGGCGACGACGTTTCGCTACCAGGTACGCGCGCGCGATGCGGCCGGCAACATGTCCACAGTGTCGAACACGGTGACGGCGGCGACGCAGTCCGGCGGCACACCGAATCCAAACCCGGGCGGTGGTGGCTGCTCCGCGGTAGCGACGGTGCAGACGCAGTGGCAGGAGGGTTACGTCGTCGAGCCCGTGCGCGTGACGAATACCAGTGGCGCGACCATCAGCGCGTGGACTGTGACATTCACGCTGCCCACGGGCCACGCGCTGACCGGCTCATGGAACACCGTCGCGGCCGTGAGTGGCCAGACCGTGGCCGCGCACAACGCGTCGCATAACGGCACGGTGCAGCCGAACGGCTCGAGCGCGTTCGGCTTCCAGGTGCGTCGGCCCAACGGGAATACGCTGGTGCCGACGGCGTTCGCCTGCACCACTCCGTAAGCAAGGCACGGTGCCGGGTGAGGAAAAGTGGTGAAACCCACTTCTTCATCCGGTACTGCGCGGGGGGCCTGTTTCCCCACCTTTACTCACCCGGCACCGTGTTGGTTGCCCCGCGTCGGGCCGGCTGGTATAAAGGCGGCCCTTTCGACGGCCGGGATTTCTGCCGTCCGATAGTTAACTCACTGATTTCCGGGAATTTTATGAGCCGCGTCTGCGAAGTCACGGGCAAGAGCGTTGCGGTCGGCAATCGCGTCTCCCACGCCAACAACAAAAAGCGTCGTCGCTTCCTGCCCAATCTGCACACCCAGCGCTTCTGGCTGGAGACCGAACGCCGTTGGGTCAGCCTGCGTGTTTCGACGCGTGGCCTGCGCACCATCGAGAAGAACGGCATCGAGTCCGTCATCTCCGGTCTGCGCGCCAAAGGAAAGAAGGTCTAAGCCATGCGCGAAAAAGTGAAACTGCTCTCGACCGCCGGCACGGGCCATTTCTACGTGGCCACGAAGAACAAGCGCCTGCATCCCGACAAGATGAACATCAAGAAATACGACCCGGTCGTGCGCAAGCACGTCGAGTACAAGGAATCGAAGATCAAGTAGTCGTTGATCAAGTATTCGTTCGCGGATGTAGCGCGATCGAACTGGCAAAAAAACAAAGCCCCGTGAGTCACCTCACGGGGCTTTTTTTCATGGTGCAACGATTGTGGGCCCGGCGGCTGGCAAAGCACGTGGCTTTGACAGCAGTCGGAGCTTGGGGTGGCGGCGGAATCGTGTGTCGCTCGGATGAGGCAACCCACTGGGTTCTCTTGCAGGAGGGTCCCGCCGCCACCCACAATCATTCGTGCTCCGTAAGATGCACAAGATCCATGAACGGTTGCACCTCCCTGCGGTGAAAAGGTCAAAAGTCGCGACGAGTCGAGCCAGTACCGCGCGGCCAGTGAGCAGCCCTTGCCCGAACTACCTGAAGTCGAGACCACGCGACGCGGCATCGAGCCGCATGTCGTCGGGCGTCGCATCGTCGCCGTGCACGTGCACGAGCGGCGGTTGCGCTGGCCGGTCGACCCACGTCTCGCGCGCCTGTTCGCCGGCAGTGCCATCCAGCGCGCGGGCCGCCGCGCGAAGTACCTGCTGCTCGAGACCGAGGCCGGCACGCTGATCCTGCATCTGGGCATGTCGGGCAGCCTGCGCGTGCTGCCGATGACAACGCCACGCATCGCCCATGATCACGTGGACATCGAGCTCGACTCGGGCGTCACGCTGCGCTTCAACGATCCGCGGCGTTTCGGCAGCCTGCTCCACACCACCGCCGACCCCGCGCTGCATCCGCTGCTGAAGAAGCTCGCGCCCGAACCGCTGGAAGCGAACTTCGACGGCGAGTATCTGTGGAAGGTGACACGCCGGCGCCGGTTGGCGATCAAGCAGTTCGTCATGAAT
>JAYTOI010000132.1:0-60388 GCA_043747875.1 Pseudomonadota bacterium
CCGCGTCGAGCAGCGCCGACGCGCTGCGCAGGCGGTGCACGGCCTTGCGCGGATACCGTGCCGCCAGAGCCTCATTCGCCTGCAACGCGCCCTTGAAATCCCCTTCGGCCCGCAGCGCGATGCCGACCTGGTCGAACGCGAGCAGCTGCGTCTCGGTGCCCTTGAGCTCGCGCAGTGCCTTCAAGAGCGCGTCCGTCTCGGCAACGGTGTACCGGCCCTTGACCGTGTCGAAGCGCCACGTCGCATGCACCGCGCCGTCGGCAGAGAGCGAGTACTCGGTCATCAGTTTCGCAGGCCCGACGCGGGACACATTGTCAGGCGGCAGCTTGCGCGCCTGGAACCCAGGCGGTGGATGGATGCGATAGCGCCACTCGGTGACGAACGGCTCGAACGCGATGTCCGCGGTGCGGGTCCCGGGCTGCGGCGCAGACTCCTCCTCGAGGCGCTCATCGAAGTATTCCGGCAGCCGCGCGGTGATGTTGGCGACGTTGACGCCGACCGCGGCGCTCTCGAGGTCGGTGAAGCCGATGGGCGCGTCCCTCACCTCGATGGTCATCGAGTACGGATGTGCGAAGTCGGTGCTGGAGGTGTGTTCGTAGCGCACCAGCTCGCGCGCGCGGTACGCGTCGCGCGCGTAAGTCTTCAGATCGTCGAGGCGCGCTTTCGTGTCCGCCCCGGCATACCAGGAGCGATACTCCGCCTCGACAGTACCGTGCGTCTCGGTGGTCTCGACCACGCGCGCCGGACCGTACTCCGAGAGAAAGAACTCGCGCGTTTCGATCTGGCGGTTGTCGCCGGAGCGCATTGCGGGCGTGCGCGTGAGCTCTTTTTCGCCGGCGCGGATCACGAGCGCGAGGCGGCCGGCATCGGCCGCCGGCAGCGAACCGACACGCGAGTATTCGGCGGTGGCGTCTATCCACAGGTCGCCGCCGCCTGCGTCGGGCGCGGGCCCGGCGGACGGAACATAGACGATGGCGTGGTCGAACAAGCCGAGGCCGGGCAACAGCGGCGGGACGTCCTGGTCGTCGCCGGCGGCCAGCAGCGCCAGATACGCGTCGATGCCCGAGGCGCGCAGTGCGGCCACCAGCAACGTGGACTTGTCCTTGCAGTCACCGAACTTGCGGCGCAGCGTTTCGGACGGAAATTCCGGGATGAGCCGCGCCGCGCCGAACTCCACGCCGGTGTAGCGCACCTCGCGGTGCAGTCGTTGCACCACGCGCGCGATGTACTCGCGCCGCTCTTCGCCCATCGATGCGCGTCCCCGCGCGACGCCGGACGCGAGCGATTGCACGCTGCTGCTCAGATTCGCGCCGATCATGCCGCCCGGGTTCGCCGTGCCCGCCGGGCCGGTCCGGCCGCCGGGTTCGACGCCGCTCACGCGTTCGGGCGCGCCGATGTGCGGCGGCGTGCGCAGGCCGGCGATGAGCGGGCGCGCGTCGTCGTCGCGAATGCGAGGCTCGGTCAGCGCACGGTAGTTAGCCGCGACTGCCTCCCAGGAGCGGCCCGAGGAGAACTCCACGCTCGGCCACGCCGGCTCGTCGGACGGCAGGTTCGAATCCATCTCGCGGATCTCGTCGAGCGGGCCCTGATCGAGCGTCCAGCGCACGCGGCCGCGCTCGCGCGTCTCGAGTACGCGCGCGTTTGGCAGCAACTGTGTCAGCCGCTTGAGCGGCAGGGACTCTGGCGCGTCGATGACGATGCGCGTGTGCAAGACGGGCACGGGGCGCCCGATGAACTCCCTGAACACCGACCCGGCCGTGAAGAACGGCTGCTCGTCGCGTACGACGATCTCTTCCTCGATGACGGCGCCGATCTCGACCGCGGGCAGCGGGCCTTCGAGCACGTGATCGTCGTCGTACACCTGGCCGCCGCTCTCGCGAGTGCCCGCTTCGGTGAGCAGCTTCTGATCGAGCGTGTGCTCGCGGCCGTCGGAGGTGACGACGCGGGCGCGGATCAACGGCCGCGCCTGGTACCAGGGCTGCCAGCGCGCGGAACTCGCGGCCCAGCGCTCGACGCCGTCGGGGGAGTCGACGCGATAGACCAGGCGGCTGGTGCGCGAGAGACGGTGCTGGTCGTCGAGCACGAAGATGCGCTCGTCGAGCAGCACGACGATGTCCGCGGGGCGCTCGCGCTCGATTGCCTGACCAGCCTGCAACAGGTCCTTGGCGGACAGCGAGAACGAGGGCGCGTTCCCCACCTCCGCGGCGGAGCCGCAAAGGGTGACGAGGAGCGCGAACAGGCCTGCGGCGAGCGACCGGAATGTCATGACTTGCGCGAGAATAGCGGTCCGGATGCGCGCCGAAACACGACTGGGTCACGGCTTCTCGTAGGTCGAAGTGGTGCCGGGGAGGGAATCTCGGGAGATCTCGTCCGACGTCCCGGAGGTCGCCGTCGCTGGCGCGAGATCTCCCGAGATTCCCTCCCCGGCACCACTGGTACCATCCCAGCCCATGGCTCAAAGCCTCACCGACCTTCGAGATGCTTTACGGGTATTCGCCGCCGCCCGCGACTGGGATCAGTTTCACAGCCCGAAAAACCTCGCCTCGGCGCTGGCGGTCGAGGCCGCCGAACTGCTCGAGCGTTTTCAATGGCTCACCGAGGGCGAATCGCGGCGGTTGCCGCCGGCCGAGCTCGAGAAGGTGCGCCAGGAAATGGCCGACGTGCTCAATTACCTGGTCCGGCTCGCGGACAAGCTCGACGTCGACCTGCTCGAGGCGGCGCGCGCCAAGATCGCGATCAACGAGCAGAAGTATCCCGCGGACCAGGTGCGCGGGAGCGCGAAGAAATACTCCGAGCTGTAGTTTCTATCCAACTACCCGCAGATGCGCGCGAGAGCCAGGAGGCGGGACGTCTCTGGGAAGTCGACGGCCCGCCTCACGCTCTCTCCGTGACCATTCTTGGTCTCGCACAGTCCCCTAACGGACCTGGGTCCTAGTTCTTCTTCCTTCCTGGACCGCTTTCGTCGAGCACGCGCGCACGTGCCACATCCACATTTTCCGCGCCCGATGTGGGGCCATACAGCGAGGGCGTCCATCCCGCGTCGGGTTTCAGATCCGGATCGAAACTCTTGTTGAACAGTGCGACCAGGTCGGTCACGACACAGTCGCCGTTGCGCTCGCTCCAGCAATTCCCGACCGCGGTGATGCGCGTGCCCTTTTTGCCGTCGATCACTTCCATCGGACCGAACATCGCGCCCAATTCGAAGTAATTGTTCTCGGCGTAGATCTGCGACTCCGTGCCCGCGCCCCAGCTCGAGCGGTAGTTGGTGTTGCGGTCGGCGCGGTACACATTGTTATAGACGTGCACCTGGCCGAAGCGCACACGCGGCGTACGCTGTCCGACGCCGTCGAACAGGTTGTGATGCAGCGTCACATGCAGCCTGTTGCGATCCACGACCGCCCCATCAGAGTTACCGATGAGCATGACCTTGTCGTGCGCCGTGAATTGATTCCACGACACCGTGACGAAATCCGATTCGTTGGTGACGTCGACATGGCCGTCATGCACCTGGAATCGCCGGGCGAAATACGCTGGTTGTGCATCATCGCGGGTCCTGACGTCGGCGAAGCGGTTGTGGTCTATCCACACGTGCGTGGCATGGCGCACCGAGATCGCGTCGTACGACGCATTCCAGTTGCCGGTGGGGCCGTCGAGCGGGTCCCACTCCGGAAAGCAGTCCGCCGTGTCCTGGAAATTCAGGTTGCGGATTATCACGTTCATGGGCACGTTGCCCGACGATGCGGTCGCCGGCCCGATGTCGAGCGCCGCGCCGATCAGCGTCGCGTCCGAGCCCATGCCATAGATAGTGGTGTTCGGCGGAATGCGGATGCGCACCCGCTGTTCCTGCGCCGCGGCCGAAGCCTGGCGCGCATTTTCCTGGCCGCCCTCGGGCAATTGCGCGCGGCCCCACGGGCCGGCGGGGTCGTACATGGTGAGGAAGGCATGCAGTGAGAACGGCTCGCCTGTCGAGGGATCCGGACGCTGGTAGTCCTTGCACGTCAGCGGCCGCCCGGCGTCGTCGACGTTCACGTCGATGGTGCCGCGGACATAAATCAGTTTGGGCGTCGCATCGGGGTAATTGAGCGCGGCGATGAGTTCCGTGCGATTGGTAGCGGTCACCGTACGCTCGCGTGCGGCATTCGAGCCACCAGTGGTTCCGAGCGGCTGCGCCGGAGTGGGCGTAGACGCGAATCCGTCGTTCGGCGGTACGATTTCACGCGCTGCATCGGCGGGTGGGGCCGCCGACCCCGGCGTGAGGAAACCGATGGACATAAAGGCGGCGGTTATCAGGGCCTGACCGGTCCTAATCATCGATATTCCTCGTGAAAAGTACTGAAATTTGCGCACTTTGACATTCGTGCGCGCCCCTATGACACCGGTGGCAATACTGCGATGGATTAGGGGATAGGCGCAACCGGTATTTCCGGAACGTGCGACACTCGTCGCAAATGCCCACTAACTACGTAATGGTTGACTTCGAGAACACACAGCCCGAATCGCTGGACGAATTGCCCGTCGGCGCCTTCAAGATCAAGGTGTTCGTTGGTGCGGCGCAAGCGAAAGCGCGTGCACGCACGCGATTCTTCATTTCCATGCACCGGCACGCCGCGTTTTCGGAATACGTCGAGATGGCCCGCAGCGGTCCGAACGCCCTGGACATGCACATCGCGTATTACGTCGGTCGATTGCTCGCGACCGAGCCCGATGCGTCCGTGTTCATCGTATCGAACGACAAGGATTTCGATCCGATCGTCGAGCATGTGCACAAGACCGGCTCCCACTGCACGCGCGTCAAGTCGATCGCGGAAATCGTGAAGCTGCAGGCAGCCACGCGCGTGTCGCGCTCCGCGACGGCGGCGCCGCGCGCGAAGGTACCGGTCTCGAAGCCGCCTGCCGCCAAGACGCCCGCGTCGAAGGCGCCCGCGGTCTCGAAGCCGCCGCCAAAAACACCATCCGTCAAAGCTCCGCCCGCGACGGCGCGTGCGCCGGCGGCGGCACCTGCTCCAGCGCGCAAGAAGTCCGCGCCGAACGACATCGATGCGGTGGTTGCGCTGCTTCGGCGCATGAAGGACAAGCCGGGCAAGCGCAAGGCGCTCGCGCAGACCGTTGCGAAGCACTTCGCGGACCACGGCGGCGCGCGCGGCGACAAGGCGATCGAGCAGACCATCGAGGAACTCCTGCGCCGCGGGCTCATCTCATTGGACGGCACCAAGGTGCGTTACACGCTCGATTTTTGACGCGCCGCGATTCCCGGACGGCGGGACTCGCTGTCGGACGGGTCTGAATGTCGATTTCCCGACGGGGTCGCCGCGCGGCGCCCGCTACAATGAACCCCTAACAATCTCGAAGCACAAGGACCCATTCGTGAAAGCTTCCTGCTGGTTGGTCGTCGTGGCCGCGAGCGCCGCATCCATGGCGCAGGCGCAGTGGACCGGCAAGGCCGAGCTCGGCATCCTGTCCTCCACCGGCAACACCGAAGCCAAGTCCGCGAACACCAGGCTCGACCTCACGCGCGAGGGCCTGAAGTGGGACAACAATTTCGGGTTCGCGGCGCAGTACGGCGAGAATGCGGAGTTCTCCACCGCGGAGCGTTACGAAGCGCGCTGGCAGAGTGACTTCAAGATCACCAACCGCTTCAGCTGGTTCGTGGGCCTGCGCGGCGAGCAGGACCGGTTCAGCGGCTTCGCGAACCAGATCACGGCGTCGACCGGCGCCGGTTTCAAGCTCATCGAGTCGCCGGCCACGCAGCTTGCGGCCTCACTCGGTGCCGGCTATCGGCGCGCGAAATTGGCGACCTTGATCAAGACGGCCGCGGGCGAGGTCATCGACCGCATCGAGGGTGAGATCGACAACGAGCCCGTCGTCATTTTCAATTCGACTTTCGTACACTCGTTCAATGACACGACGAAGTTGTCGAACAAGATGCTGGCGGAAGCCGGCTCGGACAACACGTTCGTGCAGAACGACATCCAGCTCTCCGTGAGCATGACGAAGACGCTGGCGCTCGCGGTGGGTCTGGGCGTGCGCTACAACAGCGATCCGCCGCCGTTGTCCGAGACGACGGATACGCTGACCACCGTGAATCTGGTGTACAACATCGAATGAGCGCGGCGCCGCAATTGGCAGTTAGTGTCGCGCTCCTCGCGCTGGGCCTCGCGGCGCCGGCGTTGCCGCAGGTGGGCAATGCCAACGGCGCCGGCAGCGGCAGCAGCGCGTCGATCTCCGTGCACACCCAGGCCGGCAAGGACCGCTACGATTTCGCGCCGCGCGAGACCTGTCTCATCTCCTCCTTCGGCACGAAGCCGCTGGGGCTTTCCGTGGTGCTCAACTCGCAGAAGGCGTCGCTGTCCATCGACATGCCGAACATCGACGAGAAGCATGCGAACGAGATCCAGATCGTGCTGGTGGTTGCGGGCGCGAAGCCGGCCTCGGCTGCGACGGCGCAGACCAGCGCGTCGTTCGAGATCGACACGCGCCCCGAGGCCGCGCTCGAAGCCTTCAAGCGCGCCGCGCGCGCGCGCCGGGGCATGTCGGGCAAGGCCACGACCACGCTGATGGAGCAGGGCCACAACGTACTGTTGAGTTTCACGGGCGAGACCGCCGTCGGCGCGAAGCTGTCGGGCGAAGTCACTTGCCGCAAGGTCGTCAGCGCCGAATAGCGGGGAAACCCCCGGCCCGCGCGCGAAAGCCACTTCCCTTTCCACCCGCGAAGGCGCAAAAAGTGCGGGGACGCCGCGACACCCGCTGTTGCTCAGAGGGCGCAAAACACATGCTTCGACGCACAGTGAATCTTCGACACGGCGCCGTGGCACCGGCACTGCTGGTGTGGTCCGTGCTCGTGACGGCGTGCTCGGATCGCGTGTCCGAGCCGCAGGTCGCGGCCCAGGCCGCGACGACGCGCGACTCGGACGGCGGTCGCCCCACTTCTGCCGCGTCGCCCGCGAATGTCGCATCGCTTCCCGATTTCGCGGCGCTGGTCGAGCGCTTCGGCGCTGCCGTCGTCAATGTGGAAGTGGTCGGCAGCCGGCGCGTGGCGGAAGAGGACGACGGCGATCCGCTCATGGATTTCTTCCGGCAGTTCGGCGTGCCCTCGCCGGATGGACCGGAAGTGCCCGAGCACGGCGACACTTTGCTGATGCGCGGCGCGGGCTCGGGGTTCATTGTCAGCGCCGACGGCTACATCCTCACCAATGCGCACGTGCTCGAAGGCGCCGACGAAGTCACCGTGCGCCTCACCGACCGGCGCGAGTTTCCCGCGAAGGTGGTGGGGGCCGACGCGCGCACCGACGTCGCCGTCATCAAGATCGAAGGCCGCGAGCTGCACGTCGTGCGCATCGCCGAGCGGCCCCCGAGGAGTGGCGAGTGGGTGCTCGCCATCGGCTCGCCATTCGGACTGGAGAACACCGCGACGGCCGGCATCGTCAGCAGCACGGCGCGTGCAGTGTCGGGCGAGCTCGCGGTGCCGTTCATCCAGACCGACGTCGCGGTGAACCCGGGAAATTCCGGCGGGCCGCTGTTCAACCTCGATGGTGAAGTGATCGGCATGAACTCCATGATCTTCAGCGAGACGGGTGGCTACATGGGCATCTCGTTCGCGGTGCCCATCGATCTGGCGATGGACGTGCGCGCGCAGCTGGTCGACACCGGTCATGTGGTTAGAGGCCGCATCGGCGTCGCGGTGCAGGACGTCGACGCGGATCTCGCGCGTTCGCTCGGCCTCGACCGGCCGCACGGCGCATTGGTGAGCATCGTGGAGAAGGGCGGGCCGGCGGCGCGGGCCGGCGTGAAACCCGGCGACGTGATCGTGCTGGTGGGACAGGCTGCGGTGGAGCAGCGCGCGGATCTCTCGAATGCGATCGCGCGCATTGCGCCGGGGCGCGAAATGCCGCTGCGGATATGGCGCGGCGGTCGCGCGCTCGACCTGCAGGTGCGCGTCGCCCGCGTGGATGAGCCGCAGCAGCGGCAGGCGCGCGCGGCGGTCGATCCGGCCCAGAAGGGCAACGTCGGCGCGCGACTCGGGCTCGGGGTGCGTTCGCTGACGCCCGAGGAGAAAAAGCTCGCGGGCACGGAGGGCAATATCGTCGTCGAAAGCGTGGCAGGCGCGGCTTTGCGTGCCGGCATGCAGCCAGGCGACATCATCCTCGCCGTGAACAGCCGCGCCGTCGACTCCGAGAAGGAATTGCGCGCGCTCGCCGGACGGCTGCGCAACGGCGATGCCGCCGCGTTGCTCATCGAGCGCGACGGCGCGCACGCGTTCGTGTCGCTGCGCATCAGCGCGGGCTGAATGGGGACATTCCAGATTTCAGGGCCAATGGGGCCAGACCCGGCCTGGCTGACCTGGCGAGACATCCGGTCTCCCTGTTCGTGGGTCAGCCGCCATTTGTATCAGGGAGCCCTGCCCAAATCGGCGCGCGAGCATGCGCGGGCGCGCCGACGGTAGTTAGTATTCTGTGATCGAATGCCGCGCTTCGCCTGTCATGGAAGGTGCGCGCCTTGCCACTCGGTGAATCCCTGGTGTCTTGCGTGCAAAGCATGCGCGAACACCCGCACATCGTTGCTCGTAGTTGAACCTGCGGAATTCGGTCACAGAAACGCCCATCCGCGGCCGGGGCGCGACGTCTGTGCGCTGCAACCGGCGCTACTTTCGGCCCAGACATGAAAACGGACGAACAGATGCGAGTCGTGAGCACGCTGGATCAGCTGCTCGAGTTGCCGGCCGACAAAGTCGTGAATGGCTTTCGCGTGCGTACGCCGGTGAAACTCGAGATTCCCGATCTCTGCGCGCGCGTGCAGACGGGCGCGCAGGAGGCCTTGAACGGCCTGCAGGCGCGCGGCGGATCGCTGGCCGGCGCCGTCTTCATGTTCCTTACTCTTCTATATGGCGTGACCCAGGTATTCCACCGGACCACCACCCTCATGAGCTGGGAGGCGCTTTTCGGCCTGGCCGCCGTGCTCGTGGTCTCGTTCGGTGTCGGGTTCGTCGCGAAGTACGCTGCGCTGCTCGTGACGCGCTGGCAATTCGCGCGGCTCTGTCGCGCGTATTACCACGTGCTGAGGTCCATTCCGAATACCGCCGCCACCTAGCGGCTTTGAATTCGCGCCCGCCGCTTCGTACAGTGTGCGGATGCCGATTCTCGACGAAGACATTTCCTGGCCCCTGTGGCCGGACACATCGGGCACGCCGCCCGCCGGCGATCACCCTGAGATCGTCTTCAAGGATGGCGCCGCGCGCGCCGAATCACGCGTCGTCGTCGACGTCTTCCGTCCACGCGTGTTCGCATTCGTGCCAGCCGCGCCGAATGGTTCCGCCGCGCTCGTGCTCGCGGGCGGCGGCTACACGGGCCTCGTGGTCGGCAAGGAAGGTGTCGAAGTGGCCCGCTGGCTCAACTCGCTGGGTGTGCACGCCTTCGTGCTGGTGCATCGCTTTCCCTGCGCGCGCTTCACGACTCCCGAACGTGGCGGCCGGCAGGCGCCCGTGGACGATGCGCGCGAGGCCATGCGGCAGATCCGTGCGCGGGCCACCGAGTGGCAGCTCGATCCGGGCCGCATCGGCGCTTGCGGATTCTCGTCGGGCGGCCACCTGGCCGCATGCCTGATCACTAACTACCCGCGGGATTGGTCGCCGCCGGCGTCGCCGCATGCCCATCTGTCGCCACGGCCGGATTTCCTCGTCGAGGCCTACGGCCCGATCTCCACCAACGCGACCGGTCGCACCATCATCCCCGGCAAGCCGCCGTTGCCGCCGGCGGAGAAGCAGGCGCTGTACGAGGCCATGCAGCCGGATGCGCAATTGATCGACGCGCCGCCGCCGACGTTCATCGTCTACACCGCGGAAGACACCGTGGTGCCGGTCGAAAATGCGTATCGTCTGGGCGCGGCGCTGCGCGCCAAGGGCGCGCCGGCCGAGACCCACGTATTCGCGGATGGGCCGCATGGGTTCGCGCTGCGCGCACACGGCTTGCCGGTCGACGAGTGGCCGCGGCTGTGCGCGGCGTGGCTGCGCAAACGCGGTGTGATTCCGGGGGCCGTCGCACAACGGGAGCGAGACGCATGACCAGGCTCGACAAGCCGCTCAAGCGCGAGCTGCGCATAAAAAGCCAGCCGCATGTGCTCACCATCGATGCCAAGGGCCTCAGGCTCACGCGCAAGGGCCGGCGCAAGGGAATAGAGCTCGCGTGGCTGGACCTGGCCAGCGGCGACGCGGCGCTGGCCGTGGCCCTGAACGCCAGTCTCGGGAAACTGTAAAACGCGACTTGACACAATCTGGCGGCGCCCGCCGCGCGCCCGCCGAACTACGCGCCCGCTTGCGCGGTTCCTCGCCTAGCAACTTTCGCGCCACGCAGGATTCGTGTGACGCAGCACACGAACGCGCGTAGTCGCGGAGTTCGTCGAAGCCAAATCACATGGGCTCTTCTCCAATATCGACCGCATCTGCAGTGAAGGTGCGGGATGCAAACAAGACTAACTACCGTGCATCCCGACGACCCGCCTCGCGCCGGCCGCTGGGGGAATGGGCCGCAGAGCCCGCGGCGCGACGGGCAGGAGGAATGATGGAGGGGGACGTGACGGCTGGTGCGCTGACCACACAGCAAACCGGACGTCACGCGATAAGGGATAGGCGGCCGGCGGCTGACGCGAGCATACGTCAACGCCGGCCGCCGACTCCGCGCGCGCTTGGCGGGCCGCGGTGTGTCAGCGAGAATCGGACCCATGCGTGCCGCCGTCATCACCATAGTTGCCGCCGTCTTCGTGGCTGTCGCCGTGTATTGGACGCAGTCGACGTCCGGAGAACCCACGCGTTCCGGCGGGCCGGTGGCCGCGCAGTCGCCGAGCGCGCCGGCAGTGCAGGCCATGGCAGCGCGGGACGCGCCGCGCGGTCGGGCTCCGCCGGCATCCGAGTCTAACTACTATGAGCGATTCCTCGCGTCGCACGACCTGTGGGCATTCGCGCAGGAAATGCACGGGATGGCGCTCGCGGGCGACGACGCCGCGCAGTACTGGCTGTTCCGCGCGCTGCTGCGCTGTGGATCCTTCTACGATGGAGCATTTTGGGCCGGCGCGCGATCTGCGCAGCAGCCGGAACTCAGCGTGGATGAGGCGGTGCGGCGGGAGAACGAAAAGCCGCGGATTGGCGCCTCGGAAGTCCACCGGCTGCACGAGCAGTGCGCGCGGCTGCGCAGCGTCGACGCGGGCGCGTTCGGCGAGGCGCGCTACTGGCTGAGGAAGGCCTCGGACAGCGGCTATCCACTGGCGCAGGTCTGGATGGCCCGCGACCTGCTCGAAAATCCAGGGGACGGCGCGCAGGCCGTCAACCGGGCGCGCGACCTGACGATCGCGGCGCTGCGCTCGGGCGATGCGGACGTCATCCGGCAGGCCGAATCGGTGGCCACGCTGCTGGTGCAGGGCGAGTCCGCGCGCGAACGCCATCAGTGGGTGTGGACCATCGCGGGTTGCATGCGCGGCGCCGGCTGCGGGCCGGAAGCGGATTGGGTGCGAGCCGTGTGTGCGCAGGACCGGCATTGCCAGCCGCACGAAGGCGGACTCGACATCGTGCGTCGTCAGACCGGGCCGCAGTACGCCGAGCTCGCGGAGCTGGCGCGCGAGTTGAACCAGAAGATAGATGCGCAGGAGTGGGACGAGCTCGGGTTCTAGTCGACGCCCGCGTAGCGGACGCAAAAAAAAGAGGCGGCACCCGCGCGGATCCCGTCGTCGTCTTCGGCCGTCAGCCGCGCCCGATCCGAACGTCACGAACCGGCGCGACGCTCACCCCGTGCTCATGCCGAGCTGCGCGCCGATCTCATCGCCCTTCGCCTCGACGACGCGGCCCTTGTCCGCCGCTTCGGCCGCATTGCCGGCGTCGAAAGCCGCAGTCGCTTCCGCCCACGTCGACTTCATCGTCGCGAGTGATTGCTTCGCGGATTCGAACTCGTCCTTCGTCACGTCCTGCGGCAGGCGCTTGCCCGTCAGAGCCGCGACCTGATTCTCGATCGACATGATCATCGACGGCACTTCCTTGCTCAGGCGCTGCCATTCGAGCGTCGCCGCCGCCAATTGCGTCTGCTTGGAGATGACGATCTCCCTGAGCGAGCTCACCTCGGCCGCGAACTTCGGTTGCGCCTCGATCACGTCCTGATACTTTTCGTTCGCCAACCGTTGCTTCTGCGCCGCGAGCGATGCTTCTGCAGTCTGCAGCTCCGTCGGAGCGTACTTCACGGCATCCATCCGGATTTCCGCGAGCGCCGTCTCGGCCGACTGCACCGCGTTGGTCGCCGGCTCTTTCTTGCCGGCGCAACCGGCACTCACCAGCGCGGTTGCGACAACCGTCATCAGCACATGGCTCAGGCGCATGATTTCTCAGCTCTGCTTGATCTTGAGTTGGTCGAACAGCTGCTGGCCCATGCCCTTGGCGGTCTTGCCCTTGCTGGCGGCATCGACGGGATCGCCGTTCCTGGCCTCTTCGCTGGCATCCGCCCATGTGGTCTTCATCGACTCGAACGCGCTCTTCGCGCCTTCGAACTCATCCTTGTTGATGCCCCAGGGCAGGCGCTTCGACTTCGACAGCGTGTTGACGCGTTCCTGGATGGACGTGACCATCTTCGGCACCTCGGCTGCGAGGCCGTCCCACTCGCTCTTGGCTGCCGCGAACGCGGCGCGCGCCTGGGCCTTGCCCGACGAAACCGCGTTCTTGAGCGAGTCGACGGCCTTCTCCAGCTGCGGACTGCCTGCCAGAACGTTCTCATAATCCTTGTTGTCGAGGCTCGTCTTGAGCCGCACGAACTGCGCTTCCACGCCTTTCAATCCATCGGGGGCGTACTTCGCGGCATCTTCCTTCACCTCGGCGAGCGACTTCTCGATCTGGTCGAGCGCCTTCGTGGCGGGCGCCCGCTGCTTGGCGCAGCCGGTCACCAGCAGGGCGGTCGCGGCAACGGCCAGCAAAACATTGGAAATTCGCATGGAGCTCTCCTTCACCTGATACTTGTCGTGCAATTCGTCGTCCCCGTGGCCGCCACAGGCCCTTGCCCAAGCGGCTACCGCAGCTCGCGCGGAACGCGCGCGAGGACCAGCGCCTGACAAGGGTAATTTCGGCCCGCCTAACATCCCGTAGGACAGTGGGCGAAGGTCTGACAGCTTTTGCCGGCAAATGGTCCGGTCGCGAAACATGGCGGCAGCTGGGGGTGGGTGCCGGACTGTCGGCCGGGGCGCGACGTGGCCGAACCCGATGCCAGGCCAAAGCCCGGCGAGTTGCGGCCCGCGTTCGAGCAGCCGGAATTTCGGCGCAGTGCGCCTGGAGCGCGACGCTCGACGCGTTTCACGGAGCTAGTTAGTCAACGCGGCGGCGACGGGATGGATAAGCCGGTCGCCCGGAGACTCTCGATCACCTCCTCGCGGTCGTGGAAGTACGCCTGTAGCCGGTCGAGCCCGCTTACGCGATCAACGTGACGCGGAAGCGGTCTCCAGATCTTTGGTCGGCATGGCGCCGTCGAGGGACGGTACCAGCACCTCGGTGTAGTACAGCTTCAACGGCTCCTTCTCGCAGCGGTCGATGACCTTCTCCAGAGCGTCGGGCCAGCGATCCCAGAACTTGCCTTGCTGTTCGTCGGTGACGCCGTGCTTCTTCACGTACATCTGCGCCGACACATAGGGCATCACTTCGAAACTGCGGTCGCGCACGTGCGCTTCGTCTTTCAGGCGCTCGACTTCCCAGAGGAAGTCCGCGCACATGAGGTTCTGCACCCGTTGCGTCTCCGAGGCGATGGCCGGCGGCTTCACCAGCACCTTCACGACATTCTTCGGTCCGCGTTTGAACATGCTGACGCTGACGCGCACCATGCCGGACATCGGCTGCCCCCGCGCGTCGAGCGCGGGCAGGAACTCGCGTCCG
Organism: Pseudomonadota bacterium; assembly: GCA_043747875.1. Classification (GTDB taxonomy): domain Bacteria; phylum Pseudomonadota; class Gammaproteobacteria; order Steroidobacterales; family Steroidobacteraceae; genus CADEED01. The sequence goes on from JAYTOI010000132.1 coordinate 13,883, forward strand.
CGGATGTACGACGCGCCGAGTCCGTCGGCGACAGTGTTGCCGGTGGATTGGCTCACCACGGTATTGATGACCTTGCCATCGACGCTGACATATACGTCGACGGGCACGGAGTAGTTGTCGTCGAGCTCCGGTCGATCGTGCGGCAATTCGTTCTTGCCGCCCGGGAGCACGAGCACGGGTTGAATCGGTCCTACCTGCGCGGTGGCCGGCCCGGCGAGCAACGCCAGGCACGAAACACAACCGAGCAGCCCCACGAAACGATTTGCAGCGACGGTTCTCATGGCTTCGAAACTATTCGCGCGTCATGCGCGTCGCAATTGTTAGGCCGGCATTGTGTGCGGTCTCCACGCCTGCGCCGCGCGGACTGTGACTCGTCTGGCATTCCCTAGGGGATTGGTCAACACGATTGGTTAAACGGCGTCATCGCCCGCGGAAAAAAAGCGCGCGCCTTCACAGAACGGCGGCATACGGGCTGCGCATGGCCGCGTGCTGCCGCCGCGCGCGACGCTCATCACACATTTCCGGCGCCGGAGCATTTAACACGGCCGTTATTGTGGACTCGCACTAGGTGTTTTCCGGCGGCCAACTAGTCTCGGGCACATGTCATCCACCATCCGAGAGACACGACAGCTGGTGCTGCCGCTGCAGACGGTGCTGGACGCGGTCGTGCAATTCGACCGTCGTTCGCACGGCTCGCTCTCGCGTGGCGAAGTCCTGGAAGCGCAGTTCGCGCCTGAAGGCAACGAGAACGGGATGGACGTCGCCGTGCTGATGCCGGACGACGAAGTCATCGAATGGCGCCACTTCAACGCCGACGAGCTAGCGGCGGCCATCATCAGCTTCTGCCGCGCGAAACGCATTCCGCTGCCGTACGCGGGCGCAAAATCCCTCTCGATCACCAAACAAGGTGCCGAATTCTCGATCGAGAACACGGTCGACGTCGGCGCCCCGCCCGTGCCGCGCGCGGACCTGTCGGGCCGCCCTCTGACATACGCCAAGGGCTACGAGCCGCACGCGCTCGAGGCGACCACGCGCACCCGCACCGCGGTCTAACCACCGCCTCAGGCCGGTTGCGGCAGCGGCCCGCGCCGCTCCGCCACGTCGCCCATCACCGGCCTCTGCGGCTCGACGAACGCCCAGCAGATCGCGCCCATCGCGAACATCCCGGCGAGGAACCACAGCGGCACGTTCCAGTCGCCGGTCCACTTGACCGAGTAGCCCGTGACGAACAGGCACACCATGGCCGCGAACTGGCCGGCGGTGTTCATCGTGGCGCCCACCGTCGCGGAATGCTCGCGCCCGATGTCGATGCAGGTGCTCCAGGCCGGCGCGGTGGTGAGCATGCAGGAGCCCGTGGCCACCGCGATGAACAGCGCGATGACGAGCGGCGTGGTCGAGAAGATCGCCCCGAGAATGCAGGCCGCGGCGACCAGATAGCCCACGATGCCCGGTGTGCGTCGCCCGGCAGTCACGCCGCGCCGTCGGGTGACGCGGTCGGACCAGTAGCCGCCGAGGAACTGCGTGGCCACGCTCAGGAACAGCGGCAGCGACGCGATGGTTCCGAGCTGCGCGCTCTCGAAGTGGTGGTATTCGCGTAGATAGGACGGGAACCAGGTGATGCAGAAGTAGAACGCGCAGCAGTTCGGCATGTAGAGGAAGCACAGCAGCCGCATGTTCCGCTGCCGCAGCAACCGGCCCCAGAACGGCCAGCCGCGAGGACCCGGCGCCGGCGGCGGGCGGTCCGCGAGGATCAGCGCTCGCTCGGCCTCGTTGGCCGCCGGATGGTCCGTGGGCTCGTCGCGGAACCACAGATGCCATACGAGTACCCACACGAGCCCGACGCAGCCGAAGACCACGAGCAGCGAGCGCCAGTTGAAGTGTTCGAGTAGTTGGGGCATGGCCCAGGTGGTGACCCCCGCCGAGGCATAGGCCGCCGCGAAGAAGAGCCCCTTGGCGGAGGCGCGCATGTGCAGCGGAATCCAGCGCGACATCACCCGCGCCATGCACGGCCACGCGCCCGCTTCGCCGACGCCGAACAGCGCGCGCGTCGCGAGCAGCGAACCGTAGTTCCACGCGCCGGCGGTCAGGATGGTGAACATCGACCACCAGGTGACGATGCGCGTGAGCACGGATTTCGCGCCGCGCTGGTCGGCCCAGCGCGCGGTCGGAATCTCGAAGATCGCGTACATGAACAGGAAGGCGTTCGCGACCCACGCGAACTGCGCGGGGTCCAGGTCGAAATCCCGCGAGATCTCGGTTTTCATGGAGCCGATGCACGCCCGGTCGAGATAGGTGACCATGGCGAGAGCGGCGGTGATCGCGATCACCTTGTAGCGCGCATTCGTCGGCCGCGTCGCGTCGTTCAAGCTAATCCCCCTGGGCGCGAATCTAGCAGCTTCGCGCGCACGCGCGCGACAAAGCGCCTCGCGGCGGCCATTGCGTCCCGGCGCGTAATCGCTAGCATTCGGCGGTGACCACCATATCGCTGCTGCTCATCGGCGCGGTCCTGCTCTGGGCCGTCATCATCTACAACCTGCTGGTACGCGATCGCAATCGCGTGGCGCAGGGCTGGAGCGACATCGACGTGCAGCTCATGCGCCGGCACGATCTCGTTCCGCGTATCGCGGAAGTCGTGAAAGGATATGCCGGCTACGAGCGCGCGCTCCTGACCAGCCTCGCGGAGTTGCGCACCCGCGGCACGCAAGCCTCGCCGCACGCGCGCGGCGAGCTCGAGAAGGAAGTCGGCGGCGGCGTGCAGAGGCTCGTGGCGCTGGTGGAAGGTTATCCGGACCTCAAAGCCAGCGAGAATTCCCGCCAGTTGCAGCATCAGCTCGCCGACACCGAAAACCAGATCCAGTTCGCGCGCCGCTATTACAACGGCGCCGTGAACCTCTACAACAACCGCATCCAGAAGTTTCCCGGTCTGCTGGTCGCCAATCCATTCGGCTTCACGCAGGCGGAGTTTTTCGATCTCGACGATCCGGGCCAGGCGGCGGCGCCGCAAGTCGCGCTTTCATGAAGCGCGCTTTCGTCAAGTACGCCGACATCGGGCGGCTCGCGCTGCTGTCGTTGCTGTGGCTGCCGTTCGGCGGCACGGGCTTGGCGCAGGCCTACGAGCGCATCCTGTCGTACGACAGCGCCATCACCATGCAGCGCGACGGCACGCTCGACGTGCGCGAGACCATCCGCGTCGTCGCGGAAGGCCAGCACATCCGCAAGGGCATCTATCGCGACTTCCCCACTCGGTACCCGGGCCGCGATGGCGCCACCATGTCCATCGGCTTCGATTTCGAGTCCGCGATGCGCGATGGTCGGCCGGAGAAGTGGCGCCAGGAGTCGCGCGGCAACGGCGTGCGCATCTATCTAGGCAATCCGTCCGTGAACCTCGCGCGCGGTGAACACACCTACGAGCTGGTATACCGCGCCGACCGGCAGATGGGCTTCTTCGCCGACCACGACGAGCTCTACTGGAACGTCACCGGCAATGGCTGGGATTTCGACATCGAGCGTGCCAGCGCGCGCGTGACGTTGCCGCCGGAGATCCCTAAGGCCGGGATCCGCATGGAGGCGTACACCGGACCGCAGGGCTCGAAAGCGCAGGACTTCACCGCGACACTGGCGAGCGGAGCGCCGCAGTTCATGACCAGGCGGACGCTCGGGCCGCGCGAAGGGCTCACCATCGTGGTGATGATCCCCAAGGGCTTCGTCACGCAGTCGGTGGAGTCGTCGGTGCCCACTACGCCGCTGCCGATGCCTTCGGCGGACGAGGGACGGCGGCTCACCGGCTCGCCGCCGCCGCCGGCGCCGACTAACTACTCTGCACCGCTGTACATCGCGCTGGCCGGCCTGCTGCTGCTGATCGGCTATTACTACGTGGTGTGGAACAAGGTGGGGCGCGATCCGCCGGAGAAGGTGACCATCCCGATCTACGAGCCGCCCGCGGGTCATTCGCCCGCGGCCATGCGCTACCTGCTCGAGATGAGCTACGACGACAAGTGCCTGGGTGCGGCCGTCCTCAGCCTCGCGGTGAAAGGCTTCCTGCGCATCGAGGAAGAAGCGGGGATCCTGGGCTTCGGGAAGACAATGACGCTGGCACGGCTGCCGACGCCGGTCGTGGCGCTGCCGCTGTCCGCCGACGAGCGCGAGCTGTTCGCCAGGCTCTTCAGCTCCGGCGACCGCCTCGAGCTCAAGCAGGAGAACCACAGCGAAGTGAGTGGCGCGCGTTCCGACCACCGCACCGCACTCAAGCGGACCTATTCGCCCAACTTCTTCCGCATCAACGGCGGCTGGCATCTGATGGGCGTGGTGCTCAGCCTCGCTGTCGCGTGCTTCACGCTGGCGCAGGCGAGCATGCGGAACGATGTGGTGGAATGGATCATCGGCACCGGTACGGGCCGCTTCACGCTGCTGGTACTGGTGCTCGGGCTCATCGCCAATGGCGTGTTCGGCAAGCTGCTCAAGGCGCCGACCGTGGCGGGCCAGGCGGTCATGGACCAGGTGCGCGGCTTTCGCATGTACCTCGACGTTGCCGAGGGCGAGGCGCTCAAGCGCATCGCGGGCCCGCCGCTGACGCCGCAACTGTTCGAGTCCTATCTGCCCGCGGCGCTGGCGCTCGGCGTCGAGCAGCGCTGGGCCGAGCGTTTCGCGCGCATGTTCGACATCGATCAGCCTAACTACCGGCCCGCATGGTACCACGGCGGTTCCTGGAGCTCGGCGAGCATCGCGGGCTTCTCGTCGGGGCTCGGTTCGTCCCTGTCCAGTGCCATCTCGTCCTCTGCCAAGGCGCCCGGCTCGAGCTCGGGCGGACGCGGCGGCGGATCGTCGGGAGGCGGTGGCGGCGGCGGCGGCGGCGGCGGCTGGTGAGCCGGTGCGTCCAATCGACTGCAACCTTTTCCACGTTACCACCCGATAACTGTTTCCCTGGAGGGCAACGCTTGAAATCACCGCTTCGGTTGGCGGCCACGGTCGCCATCCTGTCGATGTTCGCCTCCCACGTCGCAGTCGCGCAGGCGCCGCCGACACCGAATCTCAAAGACCAGATGCGCATGCCCTGGCAGCGCGGCAAGGTCGAATACATCCGCTGGTGGCAGATTTCCGGTCCCTACCAGTGCGATCTGGCGCGCGACTGTCTCGACATTCCGGGCGGTGAGGCCGGTGCACAGGACGCCAAACCTGCGCAGAAATTCGCGAACGGCAACGAGCTCGCATGGTCCGGGCAGGCCAGTTGGGGCGATTCGGTGCGCTTCGACGCGCTGTCCGGATCGAAGGACGGCGCGGTGGCGTACTCCGTCGCCTGGTTCGAGCGCACGGCCGCGGGTCCCGTACGCCTTTCGATCGGCAGCACGGACGGCGTCCGTGTGTGGGTCGACGGCAAGCTGGTGCTGGCGCGCGATGGCCATCGTGCCCTGACACCCGACGAAAATCAGGTCGAGGTCGCGCTCGCGAAAGGCTGGCATCCGCTGCTCATCAAGGCCGGTGCCCGGAGCACCTTCACGGCGCGCGTGCTCGAGACCGGCGCGGAGCTGCGGCGCTCCGCGGAGATTGGCCCGTCGGTCATCGAGCAGCAGCCCAACGTGTTCACCGTGCGCACGGATATCGGCACGGCGCGCGCATCGGCCGACCCCGTGAAAATCGAAGTGATCGCGCCGGGCGGTGCGGTGAAGTTCACGGGCAGCGGCGCGCGCGGCGAACTGGTGTCGGTCGGCGGAGTGAACGAATGGCCCGACGGCGCGTACGAAGTGCGCGCCAGCACACGCACGGCCACCGGCCTGCAGTATGTGACGCATCTGCCGTTCTTCAGAGGCGACGCGCTGGCCGTGGCACGCTCGCTCGCCGCCGAGGCGGCGCAGGCCGACGGCACGACGCCGGAAGGTGCGACCTTGAAGATGCTCGCGGAGATGGTCGACGACCGGCTGGGCGTGATGCTCGCCGACGCCCGCGGCAACCCGTGGACCAGGATCCACTCACCGCTCATGGAATATCAGGAGCTGATGCTCGAGCGGCAGGGCAAGCCGGGCCGCGTACGGCCCAGCGGCTTCGTGCGCCTCGCGTACGTCGACGAGGTCGACGGCTCGGTGCAGTTCGCGCGGGCCTGGTTGCCCGCGGGCTACGACGCCGCGAAAAAATGGCCGCTGCTGCTGCAATTGCACGGCTTCAACGGGGCGAATCCTCGCTACGTGGGCTGGTGGAGTGTCGACAGCCGCCATCCGAACATCGACACCGAGTTCGCCGGCAACGAACAGGTGATCTTCATCGAGCCGCACGGACGCGGGAACACCCAGTACATCGGCATGGGCGACCAGGACATCCTGCGCGTGCTCGGCGAAGCGCGGCGGCTGTTCAGCGTCGACGCAGACCGAGTCTATCTATCCGGCGAATCCATGGGCGGCTTCGGCACGTGGAACGTCGGCACTCGTCACCCGGACGTGTTCGCCGCGCTGGCGCCGGTGTTCGGCGGCTTCGATTATCACGCCGAGCTCGGCGAGGAGAAGCTCGCCGCGCTGACGCCGGTCGACCGGTATCTGAACGAGCGCCAGAGCTCGTGGGCCATGGCCGAGAATCTGTTACACGTGCCGGTGTTCGTTCATCACGGCGACCTGGACGGCGCCGTCAAGGTGGACTGGTCGCGCTGGGGCGTCAAACTACTGCAGCGTTTCGGCTACGACGTGCGGTACCAGGAGTATCCGGGCCGCAGTCACGAGACCCTGCGCACCGGCACCTCGGACGCCAACATGAACATCCCGTGGTTCCTGCAGCATCGACGCGCCGCGAACCCGGGCACGGTGCGCATCCGTTCCGCCGAACTGCGCAACGCGTCGGCGTACTGGGTGGCGGTCGAGCAGGCGGCGAGCCCGCTGGCGTTCATGGAAGTGGACGCGGAGATCGTAGACCGCAACGTCATCCGTCTGGACACGGACAACGTGCTCGCCATCACGCTGAAGCCGGCCGGACTCGTCGACGCCCCGGTGCGCGTGGTCTGGAATGGCGTCGCGCACGAGTTGCCGCCTGCCGACGGCACGCTGCGCCTCGCGCGCCCGGAATATAAGCCAGGCGCGTCCGTCAAGACGCCGCGCCTGCCCGGAGGCATCCACGACTTCCTCACGACGCCGTTCGCCGTGGTCATCGGCACGACCTCGAAAGACCCGGCGATGAAGGCGCTGTGCGCGGAGAAGGCCCGGGCGTTCATCGACGCCTGGCGCGACTGGCAGAAGCACGAGCCGCGCGTGTTTCGCGACAGCGAGATCCGCGACGCCGACCTCGCGAAATATTCGCTGCTGCTCATCGGCGGTCCGGGCGACAACGCCGTGGCGGCAAAGCTCGCCACCAAACTACCGCTGCGCCTGGCGCGCGACTCCATTTCGATCGGCGGCCATTCATTCCCGGCACGCGACGCAGCGGTGCAGTTCCTGCACCCGAATCCGCGCAACCCGGAGCGCTACGTCTGGGTGATGGCCGGCAATTCCGCCGACGGCATGTATCACGCGGACGCCACGCCGTACGCGCTGCCGGAGTGGGACTATGTGATCGCCGATGGCCGGATACCGGCCTACCAGCAATCCGCCACCGTCACGCAGACCCGCGTGGTGTCCGGCAGCTTCGACCATGGCTGGCGCTATGCACCCGCGTTCGCGGTGGAAGGCGATCCGGTCATACGCGAGAAGGCCAACCACCTGCGCCGCCGGCGCGCGGATGCACCGGTGGATACGGAGCGGCTCGACGCGTACGTCGGGCGCTACCAGGTGAACATGGGGCCGGTGCTCGAGGTGATCCGCGACGGCACGCGTCTCATCTCGCGCTCGGGAATTGACCGCGCGGACATGATTCCTCAGGACGGCGAAAGTTACTATCTACCTGAGTTCAAGGTTTGGATCATGTTCGTGCGCGATGCCGCCGGCAAGGTGACGGGCTTCAAAGGCTCGGGCGGCGGCGGCGACATCGAGTCACAGCGATTACCCTGAAGACGGAGAGATTTCGTGAGAACGATGCTATGGATCCTGATGACGCTGTGCCTGGTCTGCGCGGTAGCGCGGCCAGCCACTCCCGCGGCCCATGCCGCGGACGACGGCGCGCCGCCGCGACTCGACGGCGCGAAGCAATCCGCGCGCCTGCATCCTGATGATGTCGAACAGCGTGCGCGCCGAGCGCATGTTCGCGACCCTGGCGCGGTGGGCCCGCCGTGTCAGAACGCGCTCGACACCGTCAGCATCCACCAATGTCCCGGATAGAAATAAGTGCGCTCGCGGCCGACTAACAAACCATTGCGGTCGGGCGAGTAGAACTTGCGTTCGCGCATCTCGGCTCCATTCAGTGCGGACTGCGCTTCCAGCCGCACCTTGAAGCTCTCGATCACCGTCGTCTCGACGAATACATTGAGCTGGTGCAGCTGGCGGAAGCTGTCGATCTCGTCCAGGCGGAAGTCCGATTCGATGGAGCGGCCCTGGTAGCTCATCCCCCAGGCCAGTTTCGCAGCGCTCAGATCCTGACGCAGGTCGACCTGGATTTCGCTGCGCACCGCATCGCTGATGTGGCGGCGCGTGCCGGTCACCGGGTCCGTGACTTCGGTGTCGCGCCACGAGCCCGTGACGCTCAGCGTGCCGCCGCGGAGCACGGGCCGCAGCGGCACCCGCAGCGAGACTTCCATGCCGAAGATCTCGCCTTCACCGATGTTGCCCGGCGCGTCGAACGGCCCGCCGCCCGCGTCGATGGGCACGAAGTCCACCACGTCGTCGAGGAAACTCTGGAACATCCGCACGCGCAGCGCGGCCTCGTCGGTGAAGCGCAGGTCCGCTTCGATTTCCGCGGTCCATTCGGTTTGCGGCCGCAGGTCCGGATTGCCGCCGTTGATGGTGTCGTCGGCGAGCTGCGCGGTGGAGACGAAATCCGTGAAGTCGAGCTGGCCCACGTCGCGAAACACGCGCGCCTGCACCTGGTGCTTGCCGAGCGCGCGCGCGATCTGCACGCGCGGCTTCAGGTAGGTCAGCGACACGGACTGGTCGGTATCGCCCGCGAACGACAGGCGCGAAGTCTCGGCGGCCAGGCGTGAGTCCACGGTCCACAGAGAGGCGGCGCGTTGCCACACGTGGCTCATGAACGCCTCGGCGCGCTTCTCTTCGATCGTCAGATTCGCGTTGGGCAGCGCGACCGGCACGGGGCCGGCGCCCAGGTCCTCGGTGAGCGCCGTGCTGCCATCGAGCGTGTTGACGGCAATCTCGCCGCCGATTTCGATGCGGCCGTTCGCGAGTGGGCGCTCGAACGTGCCGCGCGCAATGCTCTCGCCGCTCTCCTGCCGCACTTCCTGAACGAACTCGCCGTCCTGGATGTTCGCCCCGTCGAAGTGCGTGGAGGTGACCTCCCAATGCACGCGCTTGCGCGTCGCGAGCGCGGTGAGATTCATGTTCCAGTCGCCGATGCCGCGTAGATAGGTGACGCCCGCCTCGCCGGTGCGCGTGCGCTCCTGGTATGGATTGACTTGCGCCTCGATCTGCGCGCCCGCGGGCGTCGCGAGGAGCTTGGTCAGCCGTTCTTCGCCGCGAAGCAGCGCGGCCTGGCCGGTGGCGGTGAGCTTGCCCGCGCCCGCGGGCCACGATACCTGCCCGTTGAGAGCGTACTCACCGTTCTCGTGCGGGATCTCGTCGGACTTGCGCGCCGTGATCGTTCCGGAACCGTCGCGCTGCACGCCGCGACCGTGCGCCGTGTGATCGTGGGTGTACAGGGTGCCGCCGAGCGAATACTCGGTGGCTTCCTGGCGTCCACTCCAGCCGAACTTCCCATTCGGTGCCGCCACGTGTTGGTTGGTGTACTCGACACCGCCTTCCCACGTGCCGCCGCCGGAGGTCGCCGTGCGTATGACATTGGCCAGCACCGCGGCGCCCGAGGCGTCGCCGGCCACGTCCGCGCCGCGCAGGATCTCGATGCGCACCACTTCTTTCGCCGCGACGCGTCCCAGCACGTCGCGCAGCGACTGGCTCTTCGCGCCGAGACGCTGGCCATCGATGAGCACGTTGCCGACGGCGCCGGAAAATCCACGGCGCTCGTCCTGCTCCGGCGCATCGAGCACGAAGCCCGGAGTCTGGTTGATCATGTCGAGCGCGGTGCGCGGCGTGAACGCCGCATAGAACGCCGCCTCGTAGACCACGTGCTCGGACGGGGGGCGGGCGATCGACTGCGCGCCGGCGTTGGAGGCGAGCAGCACGGTGACAAGCGGCAGGAGGTTTTTCATGGGCGCATCATTTTAAGCCGTTTGTCGTGAGCGAATCCTCTGACTGCGGGGCGGCAGCCCGGTTCGCGCGCACAGAGTGCTACCAACCCCGGACGCGCCGAAGCGAGCGGATCGCGCGCCCCGTTGCGAGAGAATCGCGGATCCCCCGAGCGCGCCCGTGATCGCCCAAGCTGGAGCAGGCGCGGCCGCCTAACCAGTGGCCGTGTCCAGCAGCGGCGTCAGCACGTCCTTGAGATAGTTCTTCTCTGGCGCGGTCTTGCAGTCGGTCTCCGCCGTGGCGAGCGCGGCCGGCCACTTCGGCATGATCGTCGACTCGTTCTCGAGCGGGATCTTCCGGTCGACCAGGTACACGCGCAGGCTGACCCACGGCATGATCTCGCGCGCGAGATCGGTGCTGCCGCCCTGCTGACGCAGTCGTCCGATTTCCCACGTGAAGTCTTTGCACGTGAGTTTGCGCACGCGCGCCACTTCATTCTGTGTGTTGGGCGGCTTCATGTTGATCTTGAGCTGCTTGTTGATGGACTTGCTCTTGAAGTCGACTGTGCCCTGCACCCGGGCCTCGACGGGCTGAGCGGCCGCATCGAGCGCCGGCAGAAAGATTTTCTCGGATACGAAGCGCACGATGCTCGCGTCCACCTTCTCGTCGCCCGTCGGTGTGGTGAGCGTCACGTCCGTCACCGCACCGTCCGCGCTGACGGTGGCCTCGAACGGCACCAGGTAGTCCTGCTTCGTGTCGGGTATGTTCGCCAACGCTTGGCCCGGCTTCGAGTTCGAAACGATGATGGGCTCGATCGGGCCGACCTGCGCGTGCGCCTGGGCGCACGCAAGCAGCGCGTAAGCAATGAGACGCGGCGCGAATCGGAGCACGGGAACCTCTGGGCGTGGGGGACACGCAAGTCTTGTGTTGCGGCGGAATGCTGTCAATCGACGTGACGGCCCCGGTGGCGAAGCACCCTGCGAATCAGTAGGGTGCGGGGCATGGCGGCGCCCCGCATCAACCCGCTCGATTCACCGCAACAGGAATTCGCGGTGAGCCACCTGCTGGACTCGGGCACGGTCAAGGTGCGCCACGTGGATTGCCGCGGAACGTGCCGGCATCGCAGCGCCGAGGAGTGTGCATCGCACACGCACTTCGTGTTCCCGTATCGCGGCGTGTATCTGCGGCACGTGGGCGAAGATCAGGCTGTGGCCGATGCGAATCACGTGTTGTTCTTCAATGAAGGGCGGGGGTATCAGGTCAGCCACCCGGTGACGGGCGGGGATTCGAGCCTGGTCGTGTCGGTGAGCGAGCCCGCACTGCGCGAGCTCGTGCCGAAGCAACTGGTGTGCGAAGACGCGGGTGCGGTGCGGTTCAACTCGCAGCATCTGCGTATCGACGCGCGCGCGCAGGCGTTGGTGATGTTGCTCAAGCACAGCTTGCGCAACGGCAGCATCGAAGAGCTCGAGGCGGAAGGCCTGGCGCTGACGCTGGTGTCGCGCGCCATCGGTCCGCGTACGTCGCGCGAGCCGGGGGCGACGTACGGGCGGCGCAGGCTCGTGGATCGCGTCAAGGTGCTGCTCGTCAGCGACCTGTCGCGCCGCTGGACGCTGGCGGAAATCGCGCGCGAAATTGGCGGCTCGCCGGTGTATCTCACGCAGTCGTTCCAGCAGGTCGAGGGCATGCCGCTATATCGATACCACCTGCGGCTGCGCTTGGCGCGCGCCCTGGATCTGCTGCCGCGGCGCGCGGACCTGTCGGGCCTGGCGCAGGATCTGGGGTTTTCGAGTCACAGCCATTTCTCCGCGGCGTTTCGGCAACATTACGGCGTCACGCCGGCAGAGTTCCGCGAAGCGGTGCCAGGCAGGGTTCTCGTGGTTCGGCGCGCTGACGGCGGCGCGTGAATCGACCTCGTCTCGCCGAACCCGAGAGCCTCGCCCCGACCACTAAAGATTTCGACAGCCGGCCCGCCGGCCCGATGGTCTGCTACGTCCACCCCGATCGCGGGGCACACCAAAGGACGAACGTCATGACCAAAAAGACCTGCGCGGCCTGCGACTACCCGCTCGAACCCGCCAATACGATCCAAGTGAAGATCGGCGGCAAGACCGTAGAAGTCTGCTGCGAGGAATGCGCGACCAAGCTGCGCGAAGCCAGCGCAAAGCAGAAAAAGCGCGCATGAGGCCAGCGCGCCGCGCCCGACAGAATCTGCTTCCTAAGGGCGCCGGGCGCCCGAATTCGACCGAACGCAGTTCTCGTTTCTGAAGGTGCGCGCGCCGACCGCGGTTGCGCGGCGGCACGCCGCGCCAGACACTGCGCGCGGTTTCTAAAAACAAGTTGGCCCGAAGCGCGCAATACAAGACGCGTGCGGGTCGACAAGAACACCGGGGTCGGATCTGAAGGGCTCGTCTTTTTTGCCGGCGTCGTTCACGACGTCGTTCGTCATCGCCGCTGCGATGCTGCCCGGATACGTTCGGTAATCCGCGCGACCGATTCTCTCGAAGTAGGAGCGCGCCGCACGCCGGTCTTCCTGCCCGCGCAATGGCGCGCGCAATTCCGCGCTTGTTAGGCTGACCGCACCTCGATGGCCGGCCAGACGTGTTCCCATGCACTCCTCACTCACCGTGCACACACGCCGCGAGTTGCTCGGATCGTTCTGGCCGGCTTTTGAGGACCACGCTGCGGCAGACGTGAGCTCGTGCGTGCCGCCGGCGGGAGGCGCACAATCCCCAGCGCGATGAGTCCGCTCATGACATTCGCGCGCTGGAGCCAGGTCTGCATGCAGGTGGGTGTCGCCCCCGATGCGGGCGAGTACCGGCGCGTGCGGCGCGCCTGGCGCGGGATGAGCCGCCACTATCACACGCTCGATCATCTCGACGCCTGCCTGGGCGAATTCGACACGGCGCGCGACCTCGCGGTGCGGCCCGCCGAGGTCGAGCTGGCGCTGTGGTATCACGATGCGGTCTACAAGAGCTGGCGGAGCGACAACGAGGCGCAGAGCGCCGAGCTGGCAGCGTGCGCGCTGCGCGCCGCGTCGGCGGACTGCGTCACACGCATCGCGCAAATGATCCTCGCCACCCGGTACGTCGACGAAGATCTCGGCGGCGACACCGCGCTGGTGGTCGACGTGGACCTGTCGATCCTGGGACAGCCGCCGGAAATCTACACCCGTTTCGAGCGTGCGATCCGGCGCGAATACTGGTGGGTGCCGCGGGCGCGCTTCGTCGCGGCGCGCGGCAAGGTGCTCGCCGGATTCCTCGCCCGCTCAACTATCTACCAGCACGATCTGTTCCACCGGAAGTACGAAGCGCAGGCGCGCATCAATCTCGAAGGCGCGCTCGCGCAGCTCGCCTGGAAGTGAGCGCCCGGACAGCAGTTCCCGGTGACGCGGCCCTCACTCGCGCCACGTCCGGATGGTCGCCGCGAGACAAATAAGTCAGCTCGCGGGACAGAGATCCCGCCAATTGCGTTACCGCTAACAATGGGCGTATGTTCGGCCTCGCGCCATCCTTCCGGTCGGCGCGGGACAGCGGATCGTTCACTGCTAGAGGGGGAAAGTTCATGTTCACACTCAAGGCCGCCCTAGGCGGCTTGTTGGCGCTCGCGTGCCTGTCGGGAACGGCGGGCGCGCAAATCGCGAATGGCAAAGCGAAATGGGTCGGCAACGTTACCGGCAACAGCGTGCCGAGCAACTTCAACACCTACTGGAATCAGATCACGCCCGAGAATGCGACCAAGTGGGGCTCGGTCGAAGGCACGCGCAACGTGATGAACTGGGCCGGCGCCGACGCCGCGTACAACTACGCCCAGCAGCGCGGCTATCCATTCAAGTTCCACACCCTCGTTTGGGGCTCGCAGTTCCCGAGCTGGATCACGGGTCTCTCGCAAGCGCAGCAGCGCGCGGAGATCGAGCAATGGATGCAGCTCGCGTGTCAGCGTTATCCCAACACGTTCGCCATCGACGTCGTCAACGAGCCCATCAAGACGGCGCTGCCGTTCTCGGCGGCGCTCGGCGGCGCGGGCACCACGGGATGGGACTGGGTCATCACCTCGTTCCAGCTCGCGCGGCAACATTGCCCGAACGCCAAACTATTCATCAATGAGTACGGCACGGAGAACGATCCGCCGGTGCGTGCGACGTACAAGACCATCATCAACCTGCTGAAGGCACGCGGCCTCATCGACGGCATAGGCATCCAGGCGCACTACTTCAACATCGACAACATGACGGGCAGCGCCGTCACGACGACGTTGAACGATTACGCGACGCTGGGCCTCGACATCTACGTGTCGGAGCTCGACATCATCGGCGGCAACACCGACGCCGGTCAGCTCGCGAAATACCAGGATGTCTTCCCGGCGTTCTGGAATCACGCCAGCGTCAAGGGCATCACGCTCTGGGGCTACATCGTCGGCCAGACCTGGCGCGACGGCACGGGCCTCGTCACCGCGGCGGGCGTAGAGCGTCCGGCGATGACCTGGCTGCGCACCTTCGTGGCCGGAACGACGCCGCCTGGGCCGGATACGCAGGCGCCGAGTTCGCCGGCGAACCTCAACTCGCCCGCGCGCACCAGTAGTTCGATCTCGCTGGCCTGGACCGCGTCCACCGACAACGTGGGCGTGACCTCCTACCAGGTGTTGCGCGCGCCGGGCACCACCGGCGGCACGTTTGCGCAGGCCGGCACGGCAGCGACGAACTCGTTCACCAATACGGGTCTCGCGGCGAACACGACGTTCCGCTACCAGGTACGCGCGGTGGATGCGGCCGGCAATGTCTCGACGGTGTCGAACACCGTCACGCAGACGACGCTGACTACCACGCCCACGCCCGATACGCAGGCGCCGACGGCGCCCGCGAACCTGGCCTCGCCGTCTCAGACCAGCACCTCGATCTCGCTGAGCTGGAGCGCCTCCACCGACAACGTCGGCGTGACGGGCTACCAGATCCTGCGCGCGCCGGGCACGAGCGGCGGTACGTTCACGCAGCTTGGGACGTCACCGACCAGTTCGTTCACCAACACGGGTCTCACGGCGAGCACGACGTTTCGCTACCAGGTGCGCGCTACCGATGCGGCGGCCAACCTCTCGACGGGGTCCAACACGGTGACGGCGACGACGCAGCCCGCCACCCCGAATCCGGGCGGCGGCACCTGCGCCAACCCGATCACGTTCTCGGGCAATACGGGCAATTTCAACACGACCGCCGCGGTGTGCTACCGCACCAACGCCAGCATCAACGGCTGGGGTTGCTTCAACTTCGACGGCCGCACGTTGACGGTGGGTGGCGTCGCGCGCACCTGCGGCCAGATGCCGTTGACGCGCGCGACGGACGGCTACTACTACTTCGCAGTCACCGCTGGCGCGCTACCGTGGGCGGGCATGTTCGCATGGTGAGTAGCTAGTAACTGGCGACCGACGAGGGCTGCTCCGCGCGGGCAGCCCTCGCGTCATCACGAATTTCCATGATACGAACCTCGCAGGTGCTACTGGTCCTCGCAGCGGTACTCGCGGTCGGCACGCTGGCCGTCGTCTGCGTCGACGGACGGATCGTGCAAGTGCCGGGGCCAAGCTCCGCGGCGACACCGCCACCGGCGCCCGACGACTCAGCGCAATTACTGCATGGGACGGTCCGGGAGGCCGCGCCGGCCGCGGCGCCGCCCAGGGGCAGCGAGGAGCGCAATCGCGGACTGGCGCGCGCGCTCGAAGGCGCGCTCCTCTCGCGCGCCGCGCACCGGCGCGAAATCGCGTTTGCGATGTTGCTGCCGGACCTCATCGCGGCGGACGCGGGCAAGGTCATCGCCATCCTCGCGCGTCAGCAGCCGGGCGAGACACGCGACTTGCTGCGCGATGAGATCGCGCGCCAGTGGGTCCGGCAGGATCGCGATTCGGCGATTGCATGGATGAAATCGCTGGATGATCCGGCCGACCGCGCGGCCGCTGCGACGACGGCGATGCGCAGCATCGCGGCCTCCGATCCCGGGCAGGCTGTCATCGTTGCCGATGAGCTCGGAGTCGGGCGCGACGACGGTTCGATCGAGCACATCCTGCAGGTCTGGGTCGCCTCGGATCGGGCAGCGGCGCTGCGCTGGCTGGCGACCCAGCCACCCGACTAACAACCGCACCAGCCGCCGCCGCTCGGGGAATCCCGGAGGTGAGGCGTCCGGCGGCGGAAATTTTGCTCATTTGCGGCATTTCGAGCACGTTCCTGCGGCAGGTACGTATAACGCCCGGACTAACAACCCGCCACCATGCGTGCAGTCCGACCAGAGACATCAGCATCGTCTGACGACTGATCGCGACACCCCGTCAGGTTCGATGGCATCGCGGCCAACTGGCAGCACCATCGAACCTGAATACACTCAGGGCAGCGTTCACCGCTGCCCTTTTTTTATGCGCCTCAAGACCACCGCTTTCGCGATCCTAGCGCTCACCCTGCTCGCCGCAGGCAGCGCGTTCTTCCTCAACGCGCGCGAACAGCCGCGCCGGCCATATCCCAAGGCCGCGCCGCCGCCGCCGCCGTCACCTATCTACACGCCCTCGCCCGAGAACGCGCAGAGCGCCGAGGAGATTGACCTCGCGGCGGCCATGCACGTGGACCTGCTGCTGGGCCAGGTGGGGCGCGCGCTGGTGCGGCGCGACGAGCAGGCGCGCGAAGCCGCGTTTGCGTTCCTGCTGCCCGAGCTGATACAGGTCGCGCCCGATCGCGTCGTCGACCTGCTCGAGGAACTCGCGGGCGAGCCGCGCGACACATTGCGTACGGAGCTGGCGCGCCAGTGGGTCACGCAGGACCGCGCTGCGGCGATGCGCTGGATGGCATCGCTCACGGAAGCGGAGCGTCGCGACGCCGCATACGCCGCGATACGCACGCTGGCGATCGTCGCGCCGGATCAGGCCATCCATGTCGCCCAGGCATTCGACATCGGGCGTGACGACGGCTTTCTCGCGCATCTCATGCACGTCTGGGCCAGTGACAATATCCTCCAGGTGGAGCGCTGGATGGCGACGCAGCCCGCCGGCCCCCTGACCGACGAGCTGCGCGTGCCGCTGGAGCGGGCACGCCGGCACAATCCGCGCGAGCGCGGCTGACCGGCGCAGGCGCGTTCGAGGAACAAGCGCGTGCCCGAGCGCGCGTGCTTCAGCGAGAGCTGGTCGCCCCGCAGCTCGTATTTCAGCACCACGTCCGACTCCGGTAGATAGATCTGGTCGTCGTTGGACTGATATTCCATCACTTCGGTGCTACGTGAACGTGAAATGCGTACCTGGTTGTCGGAGGCGAACTCGAGCGTCGCGCCGCGCCCGATGGATAGCGCGTCGCCACTCGCATGATCGACCTTCCACCGGCCCCACAGCTGCACGTACGCGGGAGCCCGCGCGCCTTCGGCTGAATGGCCGGAGAGGAATGCGATGCGCGTGTGCAGCGAGTCGATGAGCTTCGTCTCCTCGTCGAGGCCGCCGATGCTGGTCGCGGCAAGGCGCTTGCGGAACGTATCGAGGAGCTGGAACGCCGCTTCCTGATCGTTGCGCTCGTAGTGCGCCGCGGTCGCACCGTGCAGCACCGTGAATTCGTCGATGAGCAGACGGGCGAGCTGCATGCCGGCGCTCGGCCCGGCGTCGCGCATGGCGATCGAGATCGCGTGCGAGTTGCGTGCTACGGCCCGCAGCGGCAGATAGCTCACCGACACGTCGGCGAGCGCGCCTGCGGGCTTGCCCTGCGGCAGAAAATCCTCGCGGGAGTCCGGCGCGAGCGCGATGAAGATACCGCCGCCGTTGTCGTCGAGGAACACGGTGGGAATGGTGACGGTGGCGCGCTCGCCGCTCTGCCAGCCGAGCAGCGTGCCGGGCACGCCGTAGATGCCGGCGATCTCGAGGCCACCGCGCGGCGCGATGGTGATGGTGAGGTCGTGAGCGAGCTCGCTGACCATGTAGTCGAGCTTGCCCGTGAATAGCTCGCGCACGTCCGCTTCGTTGCGGATGAAATAAAGGTTGCCGCCGCGCACGCTGCCGATCTTCGTCGCGAGCTCCGCGCCGAATTGCACTCCCACGCCGATGGTGGTGAGCCCGACACCCTGCCGGGACGCGGTGCTCGCCATTGCCATGAAGCTCGCGGCGTCGGTCGCGTCGGTATTCGGGCGCTCGTCGGTGAATAGCACGAGCCGCGTGGCGCCCTCGAACGCGGGCGCCGTCAGATTCGCGACGTCATAGCCGAGCCGCAGCCCGGATTCCATAGACGTCGAGCCCTGGCTCTGGATCGCCTCGATCGATGCGAGGATGGACCGCATTGTCTCGTCGGCCACGTGCGTGGTCGGCATATGTACGTGCGCGCGATCGCCATACAACACGATCGTCAACTGGTCGCCGATGCGCAGCTGCTGCGCCATGGTCGCGAGGCTCTTGCGCACCAGATCGAGCGGCGTTCCCGCCATAGAGCCCGATTTGTCTACGACTGCTATGAGGTTCACCCGGCCGCGACGCCAGGTCTCAGCGGTGATGTTCGTGTCGAACCCGACGCCGACGAGATAGCGCGCCTGCGGAACCGCGATGAGCTCCGCGCGGGTGGCGTCGCCCGTCAGGCAGAACAGCTGACGGCACGGTGCATCCGCGGGCAGCACGATGTCGTGCTCGCTCAACAGGCCTTCGGCAGTGAAGGCATTGGGATGCGGGATGCGTTCGAATGCCACTTCGCCGCGGAAAAACTTGATGTCCTGCGCGCCGCCTTGCCCGACGCGCAGGCCGGTGACGACGACTTCGCTGATATCGTCGCGCTCCGGCTGCTGCTGCGAGCGCACGGCGAGCGACACGAGCAACGCGGCCATGGCGGGCGCGAGAATGCGTTTGAGATGAGACCTGGACATGACGACCCTCCGGACGCGTTGCCCGGCATGCCGGTCGGGCCCGGGCCGGAACTGCACACGGTTCCGGTGTGAGGTTAGACTCGCGCTTCATCAGAAACCTTGGAGCGCCGATGAAGATCCTCCTGGCCTGCCTCGTGCTCGTACTCAGCAATGCCGCGAGCGCCGCCGAGCCCGCGAAGACGGCGGCCGTGCTCCGCCAATCCGGCTTCGTGACCGTAAAGGGCCGCCACTTCGCCGTCGACGGCAAGCCTTACTACTTCGCCGGCGCCAATCTCTGGTATGGCATGTACCTGGGTTCGCCGGGCAAGACCGGAGACCGCGCGCGTCTCACCCAGGAGCTCGATCAACTCGCCGCGCAGGGCATCACCAATCTGCGCGTGCTCGCGGTGTCGGAGAGCAGCGAGCTCATGCGCGCCGTGCGGCCCGCGGTGTTGCAGAGTCCGGGGCACATCGACGAGACGTTGTGGCAGGGCCTCGACTTCCTGCTGGCCGAGATGGCAAAGCGCGACATGAAGGCCGTGCTCTATCTGAACAACTTCTGGCAGTGGTCGGGCGGCATGGCGCAGTACGTCGCCTGGTTCAACGGCAAGCCGGTGCTCGACCCGGACGCGACCGGCAAGTGGAACGACTTCATGGACAGCTCGGCGTCTTTCTACCGCACGCCGAAGGCGAAAGACGCATTCCGCGTGGTCGTGAAGCAGCTCATCTCGCGCAAGAATTCCGTCAATGCCCGCGCCTACGCCGCCGACCCGACCATCATGTCGTGGCAGCTCGCGAACGAGCCCCGCCCAGGCAGCGACCCCGGCGCCGCGCGTCACGCCGACGCGTTCGTCACGTGGATCGCGGAGACCGCGAAGCTCATCAAGGAGCTCGCGCCGAAGCAGCTCGTGAGCACCGGCAGCGAAGGCTGGATGGGCACCGCCGGCGATCGCAAGCTGTACGTCACCGCGCACGCCTCTAACTACATCGACTACCTTACCTTCCACATGTGGGCACCGAACTGGTCGTGGTACGACCCCAAGAACGGCGCCGCGACGTACGACGGCGCGTGGCAGAAGGCCGAGGACTACCTCAACTGGCACATCGATACGGCCAACAAGATGGGCAAGCCCATCGTGCTCGAGGAGTTCGGCCTCAATCGCGACGAGGGCTCTTACCGGCCCGAGGCAAAGACGCATATGCGCGACCGTTACTATGCGGCGATCTACCACCTGCTCGCGCGGCGCGCGGTCGCCGGCGATGCCATCGCTGGTTCCAACTTCTGGGCCTGGGGTGGCGCGGGGCGCACGAAGAACGCGGATTTCATGTGGCAGGCAGGCGACACTTTCGTCGGCGATCCGCCGCAGGAGGCGCAGGGTCTGTACTGCGTGTTCGATTCCGACGCGTCGACCATCGCCGTCATCTCCACGCACGCCGGGCAGATGAGCCGCGTGCGCTGAAACGCCTCGCTAGCGCGCCTTGCCCTGCAGGGGGCCGGTGGTCTGCGTGTGGGCGCCTGTCCACCGGTCGATGAGCGTCTTCAACGCGGCCAGCGAGAACGGCTTGGCTAGATAGTCGTCCATGCCCGCGGCGAGGCAGGCTTCGCGGTCGCCCGACATCGCGTTGCCGGTGAGCGCCACGATGGGCACGCGCACGCCCTTGGGCTCCTGCGCGCGGATCGCGCGTGCGGCGGCGAGCCCATCCATCACCGGCATCTGGCAATCCATGAGGATGAGGTCGAGGTCGTTGTCGGCCGTCGCCACTTTCACGCCGTCGAGGCCGTTCGAGGCCGTGAGCACCGTGAACCCGAGCATGTCGAGCATGGCGCGCGCCATTTCCTGGTTCACCGAATTGTCCTCGACGACCAGCGCACGGCCGCGCGAGCCGGCCGCCGGCAGCGCACGCACGCGCGTGCTGGTCGCGGTGTCGATCTGCGCAGGCGATTTGATGATGTCGGCCGTGCACAGGGGCTTGACCAATGTACGGGATACGCCGGCCATCGGGGTCGCATCCGCGTCGGAAGGCATCAGCGCGATCACCTCGAGCTGACGAGGCGCCGCGGCGGCGTGCAGGCCACTGATGGTGGATTCCATCTTCGCGGCGGCATTCGAGTCGATGACGACGCGGATGCGGTCGACTCGCGTGCCGAAGTCGTCGAGCGCCTCGATGGCGGCGAAGGGCGAATCCACGCTGACCACGTGCGTCGACTCCACCGACAACACGTCGCACACCGCGCTGCGCACTATGGGATGCATGCCGATGACCAGCGCACCAAGCCCGGCGAGCGGCACGCAGGGTGGCGGCTTGGCCGGCGGCACGCCGACCGGAATGCAAAATGAGAAGCGGCTGCCGCAGTCCTGCTCGCTCTCGACTTGCATGGTGCCCCGCATGAGCTCGACGAGCTGGCGCGAGATTGCGAGCCCGAGCCCCGTGCCGCCGAACTTTCGCGTGACGCTGCCGTCGGCTTGCTCGAACGCCTCGAAGATGCGCTGCTGCTCCTGGGTGGCAATGCCGACGCCGGTGTCGGTGACGGAGAACTCCAGCACGCATTCGCCGCGGTCGTCCGGCACCGCCTTCACGGCCAGCAGTACCGCGCCGGTCTCGGTGAACTTGACCGCGTTGTTCACGAGGTTGCCAAGCACCTGCCGCAGGCGGATCGAATCGCCCTGGATCGTGGCCGGCACGTCGCGCGCCAGGTGCGCGGCCATCTCGATGCCTTTGTCGTGCGCGCGGCCGCTGAACAGTCCAACTACCTGTTCGAACTCGCGACGCAGGTCGAGCGGCGCGCGCGCGAGCTCGAGCTTGCCGGCCTCGGCCTTCGACAGGTCGAGCACGTCGTTGATCAGCGTGACCAGCGCCTCGGCCGAGCTCTTGAGCGTGCGCACGAAGCGGCGCTGCTTCGCGTCGAGCGCGGTGTTCTCGAGAAGTGAGGCCATGCCCACGACGCCGTTTAGCGGCGTGCGCAGCTCGTGGCTCATGTTGGCGAGGAAACGCGATTTCGCGTGCATCGCAGCCTCGGCCGATCGACGCGCGCGCTCCAGCGCTGCGGCGGTTTGCTTCTGCTCCGAGATGTCAGTGATGAAGGAGGCGATGCCCGTGACGGTGCCGTCGTCGGCGAGCAGCGGCGTCTTCGCGATCAGCACGTTGTAGGCCGTGCCGTTCACGCACTCGACCAGGGTCTCGTAGCGCAGCGGCTCCTTGTGCGTGAACAGCGCTTCGTCGGTGTTAGAGTGATTGGTGGTGCGCGCGTGGCTCAAGAGCTCGTCGAGGCGCTTCCCGATGGCGTTCTCGCGTGCGAGGCCGTACATCTTGAGCCACGCGCCGTTGGCGAGCGTCACGCGACGGTCGGCGTCGCGGATGATGACGGGCAGAGGCAGCGTCTCGAGGATATCGTGCATCACGCGCAGCGCGCTGGACAACGCGCGCTCGAGTTGTTTGCGCTCGGTGATGTCGGCGTGCGTGCCGGTCATTCGCGTCACGCGTCCAGCGGCATCGCGTTCGGTGACGTCGCCCAAGGCTTCGATCCACACCCAGCGGCCGTCGGCGTGACGCAGGCGGTGGATGACCTCGAACCTGCGCGTGCCGCCGTTCAGCGCTTCGCGCATCGCGCTCGTGAAGGCGGCGACATCGTCGGGGTGCACCGTCGCCGCGAGCTCGGCGATCGGCCAGACGCGGTTCTCTTCGGGGCGGCCGAGCAGACGACAGTAGGTGCGGTCGACGAACACCTCGCCGGTGACGACGTCCCAGTCCCACAGGGCGAGTTTGGAGGCGGACAACGCCGCCTGCAGCCGCCGCTCGCTGGCGGCACCGGCTGTGTGGCCATGCGTGCCCTCGAGCAGCGCCAGGCAGCCCTTGCGCAGTTGCTGGATATTCACGGGCGCACCGGACTTCAGACGTTCGACGAACGCCTCGAGATCTGCATCCGAGTGCAGGTCAAAAGCGCGCGCCAGTTGTTCGTTCGAGCGTTCCACAATTACGCGCAGCGCGCGACCTCGGAGCATCGGAGTCCTGTATCCGGTGTCGGCAGACGGCCGGATTCCTGAGCCTCGAGGAATGAGGAGCAAATCACACTGGCTGCTTGTGCGGCGCGGGCCTATGCTTTCCGGCATGAATTTGCCGGTGGACCCCGCGAAAGAACGGCGAGCCGTGCCGCGCCATTTGCGCGACGTGGAGCATGATCCCGCGCCCGACACGGCGGGGTCGGGGGTACGCCGAAGAGATGTCCCGGTACGTCGGCGGGCGCGCGGCACGGTGCTGCTCGTAGTGGCCGCGGGGGCGCTGGCGGGCGGGCTGTGGCTCGGCGCCACCGTGCCGGCGGGCGTGGCGTGCCTGTGCGGTGCGGCGGTGGCGGGGGTGTTCGCGTCGCTCAGCTTCCGGCGGCGGTAGTTAGAAAAAAGGGGACAGATCTGTCCCCTTTTCTTTTTCAGTTCAACTTGAAGGCGATCACGGAATTCTTGAAGAACGTCGGCACATAGACCGTCTTTGTCTTCGGATCCCAGCCGATATCTGCGGTCTTGGTCTCGGCGGCCCGGCCGTCGAACAGCAGCTCCTTCGAGCCGTCGGTGTTCGCGTACCATACGGCGCCGCTCCACACCGACACCAGGAATTCGTTGCCCCGCACGTGCTCGATGCCATCGACGCCGCCCGGCATGCCGCTGACGAGCACCTCGAGCGAGTTGTCGGCCTTCACGCGGTTCAGGCTGTCGTTGTCGAGCACGTACAGCGCGCCCTCGTTTACCAACAACCCGTTCGGACCCTTGAGCACCTTGTCGTCGAGCAGCACCTCGGCCTTGCCCTGCCTCACGACGTAAACCTTCTTGCCCTTCGAATCCGACACGTACAACGTGCCCTTGTCGTTCGCCAGATCGTTCAACTGCCCACCGGCGATGGCGATCTTCTCCTTGATCTTCCCGGCCTTGATGTCGATGACGACGATACCGCCGTGGTCGGCGACGTACAGCAGCTTGCCATCGTCGGACAGCGCCAGGCCCTTCGGACACTCGAGGCCCGTGACCCATTCGGCGTCGATCACCTTGCCGTCGAGCCCGACCTTGCCCACCGAGCCCTTGCCGTCGACGGCCCACGGCTCGCCGTCTATGTTGGCGACGTATAGCACTTTGCGTTGCGCGTCGAAGCGCACCGACTCCGGCACCTTGAGTGTCGCCTCGGATTCCCACACCTTCTCGAGTTTGTGTTCGGCCTGCGCAGTGCCGGCGAACAGCAGGGCGCCGCAGAGGATGGGGGCGAGTGACTTATGCATGGCCGCGTCCTTGTTATGAGGGACGCGAAGTATAGTCGCGCGCCTTTGACCCTCGCCAGAGTTTGAATATGCTGTAACGATGTCCGTACACACCTTGTTCCCGACACGCGTCTACACCACGAAGCTGGTGCGCTCCGCTGATACGCTGAACGCGCGGCTGCTGCGCGAGTGCCGCCAGATGCGCGAAGAGGACCGCGCGGGACACGTCTGGTCCGAGACTAACTATCCAGGAGGCTACACATCTTACAGCTCGCTCTCGCGGCTGCATCGGATGTCACCTACGTTCGAGGCGCTCGAGAAGCGCATCGACCGGCACGTGCGCGCGTTCGCGCGCGCGCTCGAGTTCGATCTGACCGGTCGCAAGCTCGTGATGACCGACTGCTGGGCGAACGTGATGACGCGGCAGGTGGTGCATGGCCTGCATCTGCATCCGCTGGCATCGGTCAGCGGCACGTACTACGTGCGGACCCCGCGCGGCTGCTCGGGATTGAAATTCGAGGATCCCCGTCTCGACCGTTTCATGGCCAGCCCGCCGCGCAAGTCGCGGGCGCGGCGCGAAAACAAGGTGTGGGTCACGTTGCCAGCGGAAGCCGGCAATCTCGTGCTGTTCGAAAGCTGGCTGCGGCACGAGGTGGCGCCGAATCCGAGCGAGGCCGAACGCGTCAGCGTGTCGTTCAACTATTCGTGGTTCTAGGCCGCGGACGCTAGCCGAACAGCCGGTCGAACGCGTACTTCCACACGCGGAAATCGGTGATGGCCACGAACAGCAGGCCGACGATGGCGCCGTCTAGGTGTGCGTCGTGGTTGATGCGGCCCGGCGAATTCCTGGATGCCCAGACGGAGTATGCGACGAAGCCCACGGCGAACAGCGCCGCGGGGATCGGCAACGCGAAGTACAGCATGATCATGCTGGTCGGGTAGTAGACGATGTAGGCGAACAGCACCGCCATGATCGCGCCGGACGCGCCGAGTGCGGCGTAGTCGGGGTTCGCGCGCTGTTTCCAAACCGTTCCGAGACTGCTCAGCACCAGCGCGATGAAGTACAGCGCGACGAATTTCGTCGTGCCGATGGTGCGCTCGAGCGGAGGACCGAACGCGAACATCGTGATGCCGTTCATGAGCAGATGCATGAAATCGGCATGGATGAAGCCGCAGGCGATGATGGGAGCGTACTCGTGATTGCGCACCACTCGATAGGGCCGCAACAGGTTACGCTCGATGATCTGCGGCGAGCCGTGCAGCCCCAGCAGGCTGACGACGACGAACAGCGCGAGGATTGCGTAGGCCGCGGGCGCGTCGGAGAGATTCATGCGCTCACTTCCTGCCCGCAAGCAGGCCGCGGTCCTCGAGCCACTCGGCCATGCGCGCCGGCCAGCGACGGATGCTCCCGAACTGCGAGCGCTGGCCCATGTTGAACGCGTGCTTGCCCTGCGCGTAGATGTGCGTCTCGATCGACGCGCCGGCGACGCGGTATTTGCTGGTGAGGTCGAACAGCACGCCGGCGACGTATTCATCGTCGGCCGCGCCTAACAAGAACAGCGGCGGCGCATCGGCGGGAATCTTCGCGGGAATGCCGTCACCGCCCGGGTAGATGAGGATCTGGAAATCGGCGCGCGCACCGGCCCGCTCGATGGGATCGGCCGCGCCGGCATCGCCGCCGCCGGGTGGATAGGCGACCAGCGCGGCCACTTCGCCGCCCGCCGACCAGCCCATGACGCCGATGCGGCGCGGATCGACGTGCCACTCCGCGGCGCGCGCCCGCACCGTACGCATGGCGCGGCGGATGTCCTCGCCGACGTGATCCATCGTGTACTTCGACCCCGACTCGCGGGCCAGACGGTACTTCAGAGCGAACGCGGTGACCCCGAGACTGGCGAGATATTGCGCGGGCTCGACGCCTTCCGCATCGAAAAC
Source organism: Pseudomonadota bacterium (assembly GCA_043747875.1). Taxonomy (GTDB): domain Bacteria; phylum Pseudomonadota; class Gammaproteobacteria; order Steroidobacterales; family Steroidobacteraceae; genus CADEED01. Next base: position 40,084 of record JAYTOI010000132.1, read on the forward strand.
GAGTTCGCGATGTCCGCCGCCGGGCGCGACAACCACCGCGGTGCCGTTGGACTTGCCCACGGGCGGCAGGAACACGGTGAGCGAGGGGCTGTGGATGTTCTTGTACCACCAGTCCCGATGCTGCTCGGGTTCGGCGCGCCGCGATTCGAAACCCGGCGCGCCTTTCTCCCACAGCGGTATGACCTGCTGCGCAAGAGCGGTGACGGGAAACGCGAGCAGGGCAAGCAGGAGTCGGAACGAATGCGCTTTGTGCATGGCGGGCGAACCATGCCACAAGTCACCGCTTATCGCTTACGAAGCGAGAGCCCGTGCTGTCCGGCGCGAGGCAGCGATCGAGGAGCGTCGAATGCCGCGCATTCGGATCCTGCAGCAGCCGGTCGATGGACTTGTCGACACCGTGTCGATGCTGTTTCGCTGGATTTTTCGAACGTGAATTTCTGGAAGAGTTGCACGGAGTCCTTGCGGCCCTGCTGGACGTCTTAGACGACGAAGGTCCACACATTCTCGCGCTGCACCGCCGCTTTCGATGCCGACGACGGATTCGTTGCGCCGAGCTGGTACTGCCGCACGCGCGAGAACCTGCCGGCCGCGACACAGAACTAATGTGACGGTCGATCTGTATCTGGGTAGGCGGCAAGTCCGAAGCGCTTGCGGTGTCTCCATCTTCCAAAAAAAACCCCGCGTGAGCGGGGCTTGTTAGTTGGTCGTCGTCGACTTAGGTAATCGCTGCCAGCCGATCGTGTCGACTACACGGACGGAAAGATATACGGCTGGGACGTTGGCTTGCCTTTCGGCTTCCGGCTAAACACTCAAGCCCGCGTGTCAGTCCACGCTTTGATCGCCCCCACCAGCAGCCTCAATTAGCTACCGATTGAACCCGTGCCCGTGAGCAAATCCGTAAGTTTTTATGTACTAGAACCCTGTGTCCTCCGCGCATCACAAGTTGACGCGACGCAAGACACTAACAACTCGTAATCCTTACAACGTCACTCGGGTCCTCGAAATTCAGACACTTAGCGACGTTTACGAACCATGCGAAGGGCTGATCATACGCCGAATCCCGATCGCAACAATGTCTCAAACGCGCGACATCTGCCGCAGGTCTATCGGCATGATTACGGACGCAGGATGAGAACGGATGCGCAAATCCACTCAGCGCGAGAGGCGCACCGTGAACAGGGCGCCTGAATTGTCGGGCAGGTTGGCGGCCTGGGCGCCGCCGCCGTGGAACTCGGCGATCAGACGCACGATGTAGAGCCCCAAACCGAAATGCGGCCGCTTATCGGACTCGGCGCGCGATTGCCACAGTGATTCGAACACCTTCCCGGCCGCCTCGGGCGGCAGCGGCGGCCCGGGATTCGAAACCGAGATCACCGCAAACTCGCCCTCCGAGCGCAGAACGACACAGATCGTGGCGCCTTCAGCGCTGAAGTCGACTGCGTTGTCGATCAGCTTGTCGAGCATCTGAACCACGAGCTCCGGCGCGCCGGTGATTTCGAGCGGCTCCGCCGGTACTTCGCAGGCGAATCGGCGCTGCGGAAACGCGGCGCCATACGCATCCACGGCGGAACGGACCAGCGCCGCGAGATCGAAACGCTGGCGCTCGCTGTGCGCGATGGCCTCCTCGACGCGCGTCGCCGCACCCATTGCATTGAGAATGGCGCCCAGCCGCTCGCTGCCCTCGCGGGCGCGGGCGAGGTAGGTGCGCGCGTTCTCCGCCATTCCATTGGACGCATGGGCCTCCGACTCGAGGTTCTCGAGCGACGAGCGGATTATGGTGAGCGGCGTACGGATCTCGTGCGCGAGCTTGCCGGCGAGCGTGCGCAGGTAGGTGGTGTATTCGTCGAGCCGTCCGAGCAGCGACGAGAAGCTGCGCGACAGGTCGCCGAGCTCGTCCTTGGCGTCGGCCTCAGGCAACACGCGCGACACGCTGCCCTCGCGCGATAGCGAGTTCTCGCTGGCGTGCCCCAGGCGGGTGATGCGCAGGGTCATGCGGCCGGCGAACCAGAACGCGGCCGCCACCGCGAGCAGCGTCACGAACAAAGTGAGATTGAGCAGGCGCGTCAAGGCGCGATCGCGCAGCGTGAGCCAGCGGTCCGCGGTCTGCGCCAGCTGGATGACGCCCAGCACCCGTTTGCCGTCGGCCGAGTAGATAGGCGCCGCCGCCGCCACGATGACGCGATTCTCGTATGGCCCCGCGAAGGACGTGCTCTCGGGCTTGCCGCGCGCCGCGCGCGCGATCAGCGCCTGCGCAGCGCGCTGGCGCTCCGCCTGTGAAATGTTGCGCGGCACGGCCTCGCCATCGAGGAACAGGCGGTACATGCGCGGCAGGAATCCGCGCATGCGCGTGTAGTCGCCGGGCAGCGCGCGCGCATCGAGGCGCGTGAGGATGGCGCCGCTGTCCGAGGCCACGGTGAGTTCGACGCCGGGTTGCGAGAACTGGCGCAGGTGGTCGTTGAGGTCGGGCGACGCCGCGATGAGCCGTCCGGTGGCGCGCAGGTCTGCGATGTCGAGCGTGCCGTAGCTCGCGCGCGCCGCGCCGCGCCGGTCGCGGTCGTCGATGGCGACGCCGATACGCTGACCCACCAGCGACATCGGGATGCCGATCTCGAGCACGTAGCCGTCCTTGGTACGCTGCCAGACGGCGTCGATGCGCGGCTCGACGACGGCGTCCTCGCGCCCGTACTCGAGCGTCTCGATGTGGCGCGCGTGCAGCGTGCCGGCGCCCGTGCTGCCGAAGAACAGGCGCTGCTGCGCGCCGCGCTTGTCGTCGAAGGCCAGCCAGACGCGATCGCCCAGGGTGGCGGGGTCGAGAGCCGTGATCTGGGAGGCGTCGAACACGAGCTTCCGGTCGTGCACCAGCAACGCCAGGTACAGCCAGCGCTCGTGCGTCGCGGCGAGCAGGCGCAGGCTGTCGCCTCCCGGACCGACGACGCGGATCAGATTGCGGGAATCGCCATCCCATTCGTCCACGCGGCCGTCGATCAGCGGCGCGCCCGACGACACGACGGGCGTGATGTCGCGCGCGTGATCGCCCTCGGTCGAGGGCAGCGGATCCGCGCGGAACAGCAGGTCCTGGCGTCCCTTGAGCGAGCCCGCGACCGTAGTCGTCACCGCGAGCAACGATTGCTGCTCGCTCTCGCGCAGCACCGTTTCCATCTCGCGCGCGTACTGGCAGCCGGCCCACGGCAGCGCGAGTGTCGTCAGCGCCAGCACCAGTAGTTTGGTGCGCAGCCGGAATGGGGAGATCGGCCCGAAATTCAGCAGGTCGGAGATGCGGCCCACGGATGGTCCCGGCTCAGCCTATTCCATCCATCGATAGCCCATGCCGTACACCGTGTGCACGGCATCGAACTTTTCGTCGACGACCTGGAATTTGCGCCGGATGCGCTTGATGTGGGACGTGATGGTGTTGTCGTCGAGCACCACGTTCGCCGCATCCATCAACTGCTGGCGGTTCTTCACGTGGCCGGGATGTTTGGTGAGCGCGTAGACGATCCAGAACTCGGTCAGGGACAGCAGCACCACCTGGCCGTTCCACTCCACCGACATGCGTTCACTGTCGAGCGTGAGCGCGCCGCGGCGGACCACCTGTTTCTCCTCGGCGGGGCGACGCAGCGCGTCGACGCGGCGAAACAGCGCGTTCACTCGCGCGATGAGATGGGCGAGGGACAGGTCCTTCGTCAGGAAATCGTCGGCGCCGAGCCGCAGGCCCGACACCGCATCGAGCTCGCTGTCGCGCGCGGTGAGGAAAATGATGGGCAGCTCGGGGGAAAGCCCGCGCAGCTCGCGGCACAGCTCGAAGCCGCCCTCGGGCTCGTCCTCGAGCGAGATGTCGATGACGGCGAGATCCGGCAGGCGCGCGGCGAAGGCGGCCATGGCGTCGCGGCGATTCGGATAGCCGCGGACGGCGTAGCCCTCGCGCGCGAACGCGGCGGCGTAGTTGTCGCGAATGGCGCGTTCGTCCTCGACGATGGCAATGGTTTTCTTCATGGCCGCGCCAGTCTAAGGCAGCGCGCGACGCGCCGGGGGCGTGGCCACATTTGGCCATTTTCCAGCGCATCCGCGCCACGAAGCCGCCATCGTATGGCCTGCCCCCCGGCGCGAGATACGCCTCACAAGCCCCGTATCACGGGCAAGTCAGGAGCGCGCCATGATCGATCGCACCAACCACGATGCCGACCGGACATATCTCCCGCACATCGCGCCCCGGCCCGGCGGCCCGCAGGGCGAACGCTGGCGTCGGTACCTCGAGCGCGTCGGCACGCGCAGCAACGACTTCGCGTCGCGACTCTCTCGAGCGCGCTTCGTCTATCTGCATCGTCGCGAGACGACGACGCACTGGTTGCCACTGTGAATGTCGCGCCGGAGTTCTTCACACGCGATCGTCGCAGCGCGCACATTCGGGTTCCCCGGCGCGTGCCCCGCATGACGGATCCGCGCGAGGAAATGCTCGCGCCGGCCGACGCAGCGGAGCGCTACGTCGGGGAGCGGCGCGAGCAGCGCTTCTGGCAGTGGTTCGCGGCGGGAGTACTGCTCTTCTGCTGGATCGCCGAAGCTTCGATGTGCGCCGCGCGCGGGTTTTGAGCCTCAGCGGTCGATGACCTGCCGGACACTCAGCTTCGCGACGTGCGCGCGTTGCGCGGCCGCGAGCACCTGCAAGACGAACTCGTAACGTCCGCGCGCGTCCGGGTCGACGTGCACCGTCGGTGCGGGCACCTGACGCTGCGCGTCGCGCAGGCTCGCTTCGAGCGCGTTCAGCGATTCGACCGGCCCGCCATTCCAGGTGATGACCCCGTCGAAATCGATTCCTACGACCACGAGCTGCGGTCTCTCGCCGGAGAGTGGCTTTTCGGCTGGCAAATTAACCGTCACATTGTGGGTTGCGACAGGTATCGTGAAGATCAACATGATGAGCAGGACGAGCAGGACGTCGATGAGCGGAGTCGCATTCAACTGCGGTTCGGCGGCATGGGATGGGACGGACATGGCGCACCTCCTTGCTGGAGAAACGCGCGCGCGCCGCCACCGGGGTTGCGACTGGGGTCGTAATCGGATGCGCCGCGCGTGAGGGCCGATCCGCGCGACCGGTTCAAGCCGTTGCCGATCGAAGCGCAGACCTTGCTGGAGGAGGGCCGGCTCATCGACGCGGTCGAGTCGGTGCGCGCGTCGCACAATCTCGATCTCAGGAAGGCGCGGGACTGGATCGATTCGTATATTTCCGAACACCCGCTGCTACGCGTGCAGCTCGAGACGCAGCAGAGCGAATTCCGGCGGAAGTTTTTCCTGTGGTTCCTGGTTGTGGACGCCATCGTCGCAGCCGGCCTCATCTATTACTTTTTCTACCTGCGGCGCTAACAACCAACGAAGGAGCCCTGGATGCTGTTGATCGGAATGTTCGATTCGCCGTTCGTGCGGCGCGTGGCTATCACCCTCAAGCTGCTCGAAATGCCCTTTGAGCACGGCAATTGGTCGGTGGGCCGGGATTTCGAGCGCATCCGCAACTTCAATCCGCTGGGTCGCGTGCCTACGCTCGTAACCGACGAGGGCGAGCGGCTGATGGAGTCGGCCGCGATCCTCGATCATCTCGATGAGCTCGCCGGACCCGAGCGCGCGCTGCTGCCGCGCGCGGGCGCGGAGCGGCGGCTGGCGCTGAATCTCATGGCGCTGGCGACCGGCGCGGCCGAGAAGGGCGTGGCGCAAATCTACGAACGCGTGTTCCGGCCGGAAGAGAAACGGCATCAGCCGTGGGTGGACCGCTGTCGTCTGCAGATGAGCGCGTCACTCGGCGAGATCGATCGCTTCCTCGGCGAGCGCGGCGTTTCGCAGTGGCTGGTGGGCAAGCGCATGACGCAGGCGGACATCACCGTGGTCTGCGCGTTCACGTTCCTCAGCGACGCGCTGCGGATCACCGCCGACAAGGTCATGTTCCAGTCACTTGCGACATTGGCCGCGCGCTGCGAGTCCATGCCGGTGTTCCAGGAGACGCGCGAGGCGTTCCACGCGCCGGGATGAGTGGTGCCGGGGGCAGGTTCTCGTGGTTCGGCACGGCCAGGCTGACTCGTTCGCAGGCGAGCGCGCCGAACCACGAGAACCTGCCCCCGGCACCACTGATCAGAAGGCGCTGATGCCCGTCAGTTCGCGCCCGATCGTGAGTTGGTGGATCGTCTCCGTGCCTTCGTACGTGATCACACTCTCGAGATTCAGCGCATGCCGGATCGGCACAAATTCCGCGCTGATCCCCGCTCCGCCGAGCATGTCGCGGCAGTCGCGTGCGATGTCGAGCGCCATGCGGCAGTTGTTCCACTTGGCCAGCGACACCTGCGCCGGCTGCATCTTGTCCTGATCCTTGAGGCGGCCGAGCTGGTAGGACAACAGCTGTGCGCAAGTGACTTTGCGCGCCATCTCTGCGAGCCGCAGCTGGATGGCCTGCGTGGCCGCGAGCGGGCGCCCGAACATCTCACGCGTCTTCGTGTATTCGAGCAGTTGCGCAAGGCAGGCCTGTGCGGCGCCGATCACACCCCAGGTGATGCCATAGCGTGCCTGCGTGAGACACGACAGCGGACCTTTGAGTCCCCGCACGTTCGGCAGCAGGTTGGCCTCGGGTACGACCACGTTGTCAAAGAAGAGAGCCGAGGTGACCGAGGCGCGCAGCGAGAACTTGCGCTCGATCTCGGGCGCCGAGAAACCCTTCATGCCCTTCTCGATGATGAAGCCACGGATGCCGTCATCCGTCATTGCCCAGCAGATGCACAGGTCGGCGATGGCGCCATTCGTGATCCACATCTTCGCGCCGTTGATGGCCCAGTCGCCGCCTTTCTTCACGGCACGGGTTTTCATGTTCGACGGGTCCGAGCCGCCGTGCGGCTCGGTCAATCCGAAGCAGCCGATCTTGCGGCCGCGCGCCATGTCGGGCAGCCAGCGCTGCTTCTGCTGCTCCGTGCCGAACGCGTAGATGGGATACATGCACAGCGAGCTCTGTACCGACACGAAGCTGCGGATGCCCGAATCCCCGCGCTCCAGCTCCTGGCAGATGAGGCCGTAGCTCACGGCGTTCAGTCCGGCGCAGTCGTAGCCGCGGATCGACGAGCCTAACAACCCGAGCTCGGCGATCTCGGACACGAGCTCGTGCGGGAAGCGATGCTTCTCGAAGCAATCCTGGATGACAGGCAGCACCTTCTCGTCGACGAAGCGGCCGACGGAGTCCTGGACCATGCGCTCGTCCTCGGTGAGGAGGCCGCGTACGTCGTAGAGATCGAGTGGGTTCAGCATGGGTTCGATCTTACGACGCCCGGAATCAGAAGGAGATACCGAGCCTCCGATATACGTGCGACACCAGCCAGATCGGCCCGATCATCAGGAATTGCACGTCCTTGAAGAACGAGGGACGCGTGCCCTCGATGGAATGCCCGACGAATTGCCCGATCCACGCGACGACGAAGATAGTGAGGCAGCTCGCCCACAGCGGCCATGCCAGAGTGTCGAGCCACCTAACAATGAACAGCATTGCCACGAGGCACACGGTGGCGCCGATGCCGAGCGCTGGCGACAACATGAAGTAATACGCGAGCCACAACGCGGTTCCGATGGTGGCCCAGTTGAGCCACGGGGAAACCCCCGCGAATGAATCTGGAACCGGCATGGCCCACAGAAAACCGACGACGGTGAGCGCGATGGAGGGGACGCAGATCCAGTGCAGCAGCTCGTTGGTCCCGTTGCGATGACTGGCGCCGTATTCGTCGAGCCACTGATGCATCGTGCGCATGGCCGCACGCTACGCCGGCTCCGATTTCTTATCAATGGTTTCCCGTGGACGGAGGCGTCTGCAAGAATGTCGCCAAACAAGCGGGAGTTCGCGCGTGCCGTTGATGCAGCGATTCATGAAATTCATGGCGCGCAGCGGAATTCTGTCCGATACGCGGCTGCTCGAGATGTATCCGCCATTCGTGCCGATGCGCATCAAGGTACTCGAGATCTCCGCAGGCTGGCGCTCCGTGCGCATCCTGCTGCCCTTGAATTACCTGTCGCGCAATCCCGGCGGAGTGATGTTCGGCGGCTGGCAGGCGGCGCTCGCCGACCCTATCGCCGCGCTCGCCTGCGCGCGCATCTTTCCCGGCTACTCCGTGTGGACGCGCGCCATGTCCATTTCCTTCGATCACGGCGGAAATTCCGACCTCGAGATGCGGTTTTGTCTTACGTCGGAACAAGAGGCGGCCATTAGGATCGACCTCGAACGCGATGGTCGCTCCACGCCAACATTCGAATACGGCTACGTGCGGCTGGATGGCGTGCGCTGCACGGTCATTCGCAACACGGTTGCGATTCGACCGCGTGGCTATCGGCGCGCGACCACGCCACCGGCTTCCCCAGAAAATGTGGAATAAGCCGTCGACTGAGAACCAACGCACAGAATGGGGCTTCATTCGGCGTTCATATGCACGCCGCCATGATGTCCCGATGAAGGAGAAACACCGCATGAAAAATATCGTACCTATCGCTTTGTTAGTCGTCAGTACGGCGCTGACCGTGTCGGGCTGCATGACCACCGACGCCTATACCGGCGACAAAAAGGTGACCAACACCACCAAGGGCGCGGGCATTGGCGCGTTGGCGGGGGCGGTGCTCGGCGCGGCCACCGGCGACAATTCCAAGGAGCGCCGCAAGCGCGCACTGATCGGCGCGGGCGTAGGTGCGCTCACCGGCGCGGGTGTCGGCGCATACATGGATCGCCAGGAGGCGAAGCTGCGCGCGCAGTTGCAGGGTAGCGGCGTTTCGGTCACGCGCAGCGGCAACGACCTCATCCTCAACATGCCGGGCAGCATCACGTTCAAGACCGCGAGCGCGGATCTGAACTCGAACTTCTACTCGGTGCTGGACTCCGTGGGCTTGGTGCTCAAGGAATTCGACAAGACCATCATCGACGTCGAAGGTCACACCGACAGCGATGGAGCGGATGCCTACAACCAGCAGCTCTCGCTGAATCGCGCGAACTCGGTGGGTACGTACCTGCAGTCACATGGCGTGAACGGCCAGCGGATCGTGGCGTTCGGCGCCGGTGAGGCGCGTCCGGTCGCGAACAACTCGACGCCTGACGGCAAGCAGCAGAATCGCCGCGTGGAGCTCAAGCTGCAGCCCATTACCGAAGGCTGATTCACTCAGATTTTTGCGATGACAGGAGGGCGGCGGGCTACAGGGCCAGCCGCCTTCTCAGCAACCCACTACGGTTTCACGCCCGAAACAATAGGCACCATCCAGACCGCGTAATGCTCCGGATTCTGGATGCTCGCGATGATCTCGTCGAAATGTTGGCGCACCAGCGCAGGCGGAAAATCCGGCGTCGACAGCGCGTCCACATAGCCGTCGCGCCACGCCGTGATGATCTCAGCGAACACGCGCCGCGGCACGCGCAGGGTATCGACGACCACGTAGTCAACCCGCACGTTCTTCAGCCCCGCACTGCGCAGCAGTGTCCACGCGTGCCGGCCAACGCGCGCATCAGTCCCGGTGCGGGCGGCAAACTCCACCGGACCTTTGCGCCAGAACACGTCGGGATCCAGCGGCCCCGACATCATGTGCAGCATGGTGTAGTCCTCGGCGAGCACGTGCACGTGGCCACCGGGCTTCGTGACGCGCACCAGTTCCGCGAGCACACGCTCGACATGCGGGATGGACTGGATCATGTGCCGGTTCGCGACGAGGTCGAAGCTGCTGTCGGGCTGCGCGAGGTGAAACGCATCGCCGGAGTCGAAGAGCAGGCGAGGTGAGAGGGCGGCATGCGCGCGACGCGCACGTTCGACGGAGGCTGGGAGCAGCTCGATGCCCAGCACGGTCGCGTCGGGCAGCGCCTCGGCGATGCGCGCGCTGAACTGGCCTGTGCCCGCGCCCACGTCGAGCACGCGCGCATTGCGCGGCAGGCGATATAGATCGATGAGTCGCTTCTCCTGCGGCCAGATCGCCTCGATCTGCGCGGCGAGCGTGCGAATCATCGACTCGTCCGCCATCTGCTCGCCTTGTGGATTCAGATTCGACGTTGAGTTCATGGCGTGTTTATCCATTGGAGACCGATCGATCCGAAAAAATGAGCCAATAAAAAACCCCGGAGGTTTTCGACCGCCGGGGCTCCGTTGGAGAGTCTCAGCCGTGTGTCAGGCCGCCATCAGGCCCCGCAATTTTTTGATGGCATTCGCCTCGATCTGCCGAATGCGCTCCGCCGACACGCCGTACTTGTCGGCGAGGTCGTGCAACGTGGTCTTGCCGTCGCCAGTCCAGCGGCTCGCCATGATGTCGCGCGCGCGCGCATCGAGCGTCCGCATTGCGGCCTGCAGCCGATCACCCGTGGTGTCTTCCCACTCGGCATTCTCGATCTGCGCAGCGGGATCTGCATCCGGCGCGGGTAGATAGGCCGCCGGCGAATACGTCTCGTCGCCGTCCTCGCTGGAATCGGGCACCGGATCGAACGACATGTCGCGCGCCGCGAGGCGCTTCTCCATCTCGGTGACCTCCGCGGGCGTGACCTTGAGGTCGCGCGCGACCGCGAGCGTTTCATCGTGCGACAACCAGGCGAGATTCTTCTTCATCTTGCGCAGATTGAAGAACAGCTTGCGCTGCGCCTTGGTGGTCGCGACCTTCACGAGTCGCCAATTGCGCAACACGTACTCGTGGATCTCGGCGCGAATCCAGTGAACGGCGAAGGATACGAGGCGCACGCCGACCGTCGGGTCGAAGCGCTTCACCGCCTTCATGAGGCCGACGTTGCCTTCCTGCACGACGTCGCCGAGCGGCAGTCCATAGCCCGTGTAGCCGCGCGCGATGTGCACCACGAATCGCAGGTGCGACAACACGAGCTGGCGCGCAGCCCCGAGATTGCCGTCATCGCGGAATTGATGGGCGAGCACGGCTTCTTCCTCGCGCGTGAGCACGGGAATGCGGCTGACCTTGTCCATGTACGCATCGAAGCTGCCGACCGGGCCGGCGAGGACGAAATCTTTCTGGCGAGCAACCAGTCCAGTGGCGCTGGGCGCGTTGGCGGTCATCTGACGAAACCTCCTTGGGGGATCGAGGCCGGATCTGGCATTTCGTGGGGGCTATCGCTCGAGCCCACGAGCCGGAATATTAGCAGTCGAACGATTAGAGTGCTAACACTCGCCCCGGTTCCGTTGAGATCGATAAGTTATTGACCCATAAGGGTCAGTGTATGACCTCAAGCGCGAGGCTCGATCTGCCTCAGATGCCTGCCGGTTGAGATGAGGGCACCGAGCCACCCCAGCATGGCGCCTGTGCCGGTCAGAACTCCGAAGGCCCGGCTGCTGAGCCCGTCCAACGTGAAGTTGCCGCCGTATTGAGCAGAAAGCTCGCCCACGGCCTGGTCCAGGTACGCCAGCCCGCCGGTAACGATGAGCGCCCCGAGCAGCGCGCCACCGAGCCCATAGAAGAAGCCGGTGTACAAGAAAGGCCGGCGCACGAATGCGTTCGAACCGCCAACGAGTTTCGTCACCTCGATTTCCGGACGGCGTTGCTGGATCTCGAGCCGGATGGTGTTGCCGACTACCGCGAGCACTCCGAGACCTAGCACCGAAACGACCACCCACAACACGCGCTTCAGCACGTCGAGCAGGGAATGCAGGCGCCGCACCCAATCGATGTCGAGCTGCACGATCTCCACTTCTGGAAACGCGGAAAAATAGCGTCGCAGCGATTCCACTTCGGCGGGTCCACTGGCGCTTGCCTCTGGTCGCACAATGAGATGGTGCGGCAGTGGATTGTCGGTGAGCGCCGCGAGCGCGTCGCCGAACCCCGAGGCCTGCTTGAATTCCTCGAGTGCCTGATCCGAGGAGCGCACGGTGATCGTTTCGACACCGGCACGCTCGCGCGCGCCGGAGGCAATCTTCTGCACGCGCTCGAGCGGGGTGCCGAGCTTGAAGTGAACCGTGAAGTCGATGGCGTTTTCCAGGCCGCCGCCGGCGTCACGCAGGTTACCGACCAGCACGGCTAGCCCAGCGGGCAGCGCGAGCGCGACGCCGATGACGATGAGCGTGAGCATAGTCGCGAGCGGCGCGCGTGCCAGGCGACCGAGTGCACCGAACAGTGCCTGCAGATGCCGCGTGAAATAGGACGACATCGCGCCGCTCACATCACGATGTTGGGCAGGTCGCCGAGCTGCGGCGCCTGTGCGGTCATGTGTGCAGCGTGACTCGCGCGCAGGGTGTCCGACACGATGCGGCCGGCGTCGAGCACGATCTCGCGCTGGCCGAACTGGTCCACGAGATGCGGGTCGTGCGAGGCAACGATCACCGTCACTCCGACTTCCTGGAAACGCTTGAACACGCGCATCACTTCGACCGCGAGCGCCGGGTCGAGGTTGCCGGTCGGTTCGTCCGCGATGAGCAGCTGTGGCTTGCTGACGACGGCGCGCGCGATGCCGACGCGCTGCTGTTCGCCCACCGACAACTCGAGCGGCGAGGAGCGTTCGCGTCCCAACAGTCCGACCTGATCGAGCGCGGCGCGCACGCGTCGGTCGACCTCTTTCAGCGGTGTGCCGGCAACCACCAGCGGCAAAGCGACGTTGTCGTAGATGGGCCGGTCGACCAACAGCTTGTGATCCTGGAACACCACCCCGATGGCGCGGCGAAACGCGGGAATCTTGCCGGCTTTCAGCTTGCCGGTGTTCTGTCCCGCGACACTCACCGTGCCGCGGCTCGGCCGCTCGAGCAGCGCGATGAGCTTGAGCACGCTGCTCTTGCCCGCGCCGGAGCGGCCCGTGAGGAACACGAACTCGCCGGGCTGGATCTGGAATGAAACGCCGGCCAGCGCTTCACGCCCGTTCGGATAGCGCTTGGCGACGTTGTCGAAGGAAATCATGCGGCAGTGATCTTAACCCGCCACCTGCGAATTCCCCGAAACCAACGCGGTCGCGAAGGCGCGCGCATCGAACTCGCCAAAATCCTCGGCCTGCTCGCCGACGCCGACGAACCGGATGGGCAGCTTCAGCTTGCGCGCGATCGCAACCACGATGCCGCCCTTGGCGGTGCCGTCGAGCTTGGTGAGCACCAGGCCCGTGACGCCGACCGCCTCGTGGAACTGCGTCGCCTGAGTGAGCGCGTTCTGGCCCTGATTCGCGTCGAGCACCAGCAGCACTTCGTGCGGCGCCGAAGAATCCACGCGCTGGATCACGCGGCGGACCTTCTTCAGCTCTTCCATGAGGTGCGACTGGCTGTGCAGGCGTCCCGCGGTGTCGATGATGACTACATCGGCGCGGCGCGAGCGCGCCGCGGTGAGCGCGTCGAACACCACCGCGCCCGGATCCGCGCCCGCCTGCTGCTGCACGAGGTGCGCGCCCGCGCGCTCGGCCCACACGCCGAGCTGCTCGATGGCCGCGGCGCGAAATGTGTCGCCCGCGGCGAGCACGGTCTGCTTGCGTGCATCGGCGAAGCGACGCGCCAGCTTGCCGATGGTGGTGGTTTTTCCCGACCCGTTGACGCCGACGACCAACAGCACGAACGGCTTGTGTTTCGAGATGTCCAGCGGTTGCTGCACCGGCAGCAGAATGGCGGCGATCGCGTCCGTGAGCGCCGCGATCAACGCATCGACGTCGGCGAGCTCCTTGCGCGCCACCTTCTTGCGCAATTCATCGAGAATGTGCGCGGTGGCCTCGACGCCGACATCGGCGGTCAGCAGCCGCGTCTCGAGCTCGTCGAGGATCTCGGCATCGATCTTGCGACCCGGCACGAGATTCGCGAGATCGTACGACAGCCACGAGCCGGGGCGGTTGAGCTTCGCGCGCATGCGCGCGACGAACGATTGCGGTTTGCTGTCGGCCAAATCTGCGTCTCCATAAACGACGAGGGCGGCCCGACGCGACCGGACCGCCCTCTATCTGAGGCGTAGTTTACGGCTGAACGACGGTCGTGTCGGTGACGCCGATGGTGCCGCTGAGGATGAAGCCCGCCGCTTCACGCTGCATTTCGACCGTCGCGGCGGCACTCGACACGGGCGACAGTAACGAGCCGTGATCGCCGACGATGAAGTTGACCCAGCCCGAGCCCGCACGCGGCGCGCCCGGGGTGGCGCGCACCAGCGTCGGAACGACGGGATTCGCCGGAGTGAGCGCATTCGCGGCGGTGATGAGCCGCTGCGTGGCGGAATTTGGGATCACCTGATCTGGCAGCGCGGGCGTGGTGCCGCCGCCGCCGACCATCTGCTGCAGGTAGATAGTTCGCGGCGTGGGCTGCGCCGTCGTGACCGCCACGAGCGAGGCGATGTAGTTCAGCGGGTCGCCCGCGTCGATGGCGGTCTGCACGTCGCGCATGAACTGGTTGTACAACGTCGTGCCAGGCATCAGGCCCTGCACCTGCAGGCCTGCATTGATGCGCGGGCCGAATGTCGGCGAATCGCGCAGCAGCTCGGCCAATCCACCGCCCGGCACCGAGAAGACCATCCGGCGCACCGTGGTCGCGGGATTCGGCAGGACCGCGCCGTAGGTGATGCCCGCGATGCTGCCGAGCGACTGGCCGACGAACACGATGTTGCTGCCGTCGATGTCGCCACCCGCGACGCCGTCGAGATCGAGCGTCGGGAGCGCGCGCGTGAGCGAGAGCAGGTTCACCACTGCCTGCCGGTTGTTGTCACGGCTGCACAGCGGGCAGGTGAGATTGATCATGTGCGTGCCGGTAGGGTCGATGACGCCATCCGGACCGGCGGCGCCGGTGGTGTTCACGATGAGATCGAGATTGAAGGTCTGCTCGTTGCTGGCCTGATACAGCGGATTCGTCGTTGACGTGATGCCGTGCAACGGCTGGTCGACCGACGCGACCGCCCATCCGGCCTGCGCATACGCTCCAGCCAGTGCGAAGGAGTCGGTGCGATCGCGCGTGATGCCGTGTTCGAAGATGACGACGGGCCAGCCATTGGTGGGCTTGACACCCCCGCTGGGGCTGGTCGCGTTCGGAACGCTGATGACCAGCGGAATCATCTTGTCCGTGCGCCTCACCGGCACCGGATTGAAGCGCGTGATGTTCGTCTCGCCGGCGACGGTGACTGCAGCGGCCCACGGCGTGCGCAGCGTGACCGTGTCCGTGCTGATGCCGCCCGGAGCCAGCGGCGTCGGGATGTACGAGTAGTAAGGCACCGTGATCGTGCCGACGCGCAGATTCGCCATGGTCGTCAGCGCGGGGTTCAGGGTATTGAGCGGCGCGCTGAACGCGGGATTCACCGCGATCGGCGACGGCGCGGCGGCGGTTATCTGCGCTGCGAGCGCGCGCAGCGTGTCCTGGGTAGCCTGCGTCGAGAAGTGGAACGACAGCAACACCTGCGACGGCGTCACGGCCAGCGGCCCGAGCGCGGGGTTCGTTGCGACGAGCAGATCCGAGAGCGTGAATCCACAGGCGCCCTGCATCGTTGCGTTCGCCAGCGTGGCGCAGCCTGCTTGACTCGCCGTCGTGAGCGGCGGCGCGCCCAGCGCGGTCTTGATGGCAGCGTAATCGCGATCGGCAGTTGCCGCCGCGCCGCTGGACATCGTGATGCCGTTGAGCAGCAGCACGAGATAGCCCACGCCGGGCGCGGTCGTGCCTGATGAGGGCGCGAGCGGCACGAGCGGACGAATCTCGAGAATGGTGGGGCCGATGCCCGTATCGGTGGCGACGCCGGCCGTGAAGTCCGTGCCGTAGGTCAGCGGCCGCGTGAAACCCGCGACCGCCTTGGTCGTGTTGCTGGTGGTGATCTGGTAGACGCGAATGTTTGCCGCGCTGAACGAGGCCGGGTTGAGCGCGCCGCCGAAGCGCACGCGGATCGGGGCCGTGGTCGACCAGCCGTCGAGTGCGTTGAGCGAGGCCTGGTTGGGCACGAGCGCGTTGGCCGGCTGGATGTTGATCGTGCCGTCGGTGCTGCCGGAAAAGTAGAGGTCGTTAGGGAAGGGGAAGACGCCCTGCGCGGGCTGGAACAGCGCGGCGGTCACCGCGGCCGGGGTCACGGGAGAGGCGCCACCGGGATTGCCGTTGCCCGCGGCCGGGTTGGTCGGGTTCACGTCGGGCCCATCGCCCGCGGACTTCGAACAGCCCGCGACCCCCAGGGTCGCGCCCAGCATGGCCGCAACGAGAATGATGCCGCCTGCGGAAGGGCTCTTCATGCGTTCGCTCCTCGGAAAAATGGATTTCGATGATGGAGTTCGGTCGCATTCCCCTCGCCGTGTAGAACGATGCGCCGAACTTGTCGTATTGGGGCTTAGAGTACGCTTCGCCCCCAAAAGGTGGCAAGCGACGGCGACGGGGCGCGTTCATTGGCGAAGGGGAAAAAAAGTGAAAAAAGCCGGATGCTTGCGCGCGCCGCGCCGCGTGTCCTGCGCATCATCGGCGGCCGACATCGCGGCCGACGGCTGCGCTTTCCCGCCGGCGTGGAAATTCGTCCGACTCCGGACAGGGTGCGGGAAACCCTGTTCAATTGGCTGCAGCCGCGCATCGACGGCGCGCGCGCGCTCGATCTGTTCGCCGGCAGCGGTGCGCTCGGCCTGGAGGCCATTTCGCGCGGCGCCACCCACGTCACATTCATCGAGAAGGACCGTCGCGCGTCGGATGCCATCGACGCGCTTGCGCGTGAGTGGCAGGAGCCGGCGACGGTGGTGTGCACCGACGCGCTGGCGTGGCTGGCGCGCGCGACCGAGTCACCACCGCACAACATCGTATTCCTCGATCCACCGTATGACGCCGAGCTGCTCGCAGCCTGCGCCGCGGCGCTGGTCGAGCACGGCAGACTCGCACCCGACGCGCGCGTGTACCTCGAGTTGCGCGCGCGCGAAGAGCTGCCCACCCTGCCGACCGGGTGGAGAGCGCTCCGCAGCGGAAGAGCAGGCGAGGTCGGGTATCATCTGTTCGCCACATGAAGCAGCGCAGCGCCGTATATCCCGGAACGTTCGATCCAATCACCAACGGCCACCACGACCTGGTGCGCCGCGCGGCGAGCGTGTTCGATCGTGTCATCGTCGCGATCGCGTCGAACCCTAACAAGGCGCCGATGTTTCCGCTGGAGCAGCGCGTCGCGCTGGCGAAGCAGGTGCTGGCCGACATAGCTGGCGTCGAGGTCATGGGCTACTCGGGGCTCACCGTCGACTTCGCGCGCCAGCACGGCGTGCAGATCGTCGTGCGCGGCCTGCGCGCGATGTCCGACTTCGAATTCGAGTTCCAGTTGGCGAATATGTCCCGTCATCTGTCGCGCGACTTGGAAACCGTGTTCCTCACGCCGCAGGAACAGTTCACCTTCATCTCTTCGACGCTGGTGCGCGAGATCGCGATCCTCGGCGGCGACGTGAAAGAGTTCGTCCATCCGCTGGTGGCCGCTGAACTGAGAAAGATGAAGCGGGTCTGATCCGGATGAAAAAGCGCGCACGGTGGTTCCGGTTCGTCCTGTTCGTATGCATCCTCGGCGCGCGGCCGCTCGATGCCGCGACGCCGGCCACCAACATTCCGAAGGGCGGACCCGGCAAGGCCGCGATCGCCAGCGCCTATCCACTCGCGAGCGAGGCGGGCCAGCAGATCCTCGCGCAGGGCGGAAATGCGTTCGACGCCGCGGTCGCCGTCGCGGCCGCGCTCGCTGTGGTGGAACCCACGAGCTCCGGGCTCGGCGGCGGCGGCTTCTTCCTGATCCGCCGCGCGAGCGACGGCCTCGAGAAGATGATCGACCTGCGCGAGATGGCGCCGGGTGCCGCGTCGCGCGACATGTATCTCGACAAAGATGGCAACGTCGTGCCCGGCCTGTCGCGCGACTCGGCGCTTGCGGCCGGCATTCCCGGCGAGCCCGCGGGCCTCGCGTTCCTGGCGAAGAAGTACGGCAAGCTGCCGCTCAGCGTGAGCATGGCGCCCGCGATCAAGCTCGCCCGCGAAGGCTTCCCGCTGTACACCCGCCTGCGCGGCGCCATGGAGTTCAAGAAGAACACCTTTCTCAAGACTCCCGACGCCACGCGCGTGTTTCTCGCGAACGGCGAAGTGCCGCCCATCGGTTACGTCATCAGGCAGCCGGAGCTCGCGGCAAGTCTCGAAAACCTGGCAGACAAGGGTGCCGACGGGTTTTACAAGGGCCAGTTCGCGCAGCGGCTCGTCGACGGCGTGGGCGCCCTCGGCGGCAACTGGACGCTCGAAGACCTGGCTAACTACAAGGTAGTGGAGCGGGCGCCGATCGTCGGCCATTACCGCGGCGCGCGCATCGTGTCTGGCTCGCCACCCACGTCGGGCGGCGTCGCGCTCGTCGACGCGCTCAACATCCTCGAAGGCTTCGACCTCGCGAAGGTCGACAAGGTGACGCGCACGCATCTCGTGGTGGAGGCCATGCGCCGAGTGCATCGCGATCGCGCGGTCTACATGGGCGACCCTGATTTCGTCGACGTGCCGGTCGAGCGCCTCATCAATCCTTACTACGCGGCGGGCCAGCGCGCGTCGATCCGACTCGATCGCGCCACGCCGAGCGCGATGCTGCCCGGCGTCGACGCGCCGAACCCCGGACCGTCGACCACGCATTTCTCGGTCATCGACACCAAGGGCAACCTGGTCGCGGCGACGATCACGCTCAACTTCTTCTTCGGCTCCGGGCTCATGGTGCCGGGCACGGGCATCCTGCTGAACAATCAGATGGACGATTTTTCCGCGAAGCCCGGCGTGCCGAACGGTTTCCAGCTCATCGGCGGCGACGCCAATGCCATCGCGCCTAAGAAGCGACCGCTGTCTTCGTCCACGCCCACGTTTGTGGAGGCGCCGGACGGACTCATGGTCCTCGGCTCTCCGGGCGGCAGCTACATCATCGGCATGGTGCTCCAGGGCACCATCAATTACATGGATGGCAAGAGTGCGCAGGAGATCGTCGGCGCACCGCGCTATCACCATCAGTTCTCGCCGGACGTGCTGCAATTCGAGACGGACGCGTTGACGGCCGAGGAGCGCAAGGCGCTCGAGGCGCTGGGCCACACGTTGCGCGAAGGCACGCGCAAGTGGGGCAACATGCAGGTCGTGGTCTGGAACTACAAGACCGGCAAGGTCGAGGCCGCCTCAGACCCGCGGGGCGCGGGTGTGGGGCTCGTGTACTAGGGGGTTCGACTCCCTGACTACTTCGTGCGCCGTGCCCGGCCTTTCGACGCCGTTTTCTTCGCCTTCTTCTTCACGATTTTCGGGTCCGCCTTCTTCTTCACGGTCTTGATGCGCGTCGGCTGCGACGGCGGGGGTAGTTTGCCCGCCTTGTGCAGATCGACCGCGCGCCACAGGTACCATGCGGCCACCGAGCGATACGGCGCCCAGCGCGCGCCGAATTCCGCCAGCGCGCGCGGCGTCGGCATGCCTCGCAAGCCGTACGCCAGCCGGAAGCCGTTGCGCACGCCGAAGTCGTCGACCGGCAATACGTCCGGCCGGCCGAGCCGCGACATCAGCAGCATCTCCACCGTCCAGCGTCCGATGCCGCGCACCTGCGTGAGGCGCTCGATGATCTCGTCGTCCGCGAGCGTGTGCAGGATTTCATAGGGCGGCACGATGCCCGCGACGGTCTTGGTCGCAAGATCCTTGATGCCTGCGATCTTGGCAAACGAGAGTCCGACCGAGCGCAGCCGGTCGTCCGGCGTCGCGAGCACCATCTCCGCCTCGAGCAGCGCCGCGGTGCCTTCCTTCGTGGCATAGAGGCTCACGAAGCGCCCAAAGATGCTTTCCGCGGCGATGCCGTTGAGCTGTTGGTGCGCGATCGCGCGCGCCAACGCGTGAAACGGCGTGTGCTCCGCGTTCGGCATCTGCGTGTATTTGCCCGCGGCGCGCATGAGGTTGGCAAGAACCGGGTCGACTTTCGCGAGGCGACGTCGGAAGGCCGCGATATCGGACGCGGTGGCCATCGAAGCAGGTGTATTCACGCGGACGATTCTCTATTTCTGGCAGTGCGCACACCAGTAGGTGGAGCGTTGTCCCTGCGTGAATTGTTTGATGGGATGTCCGCACACGCGACACGGCTCGCCGGCGCGCTCATACACATAGAGCTTCTGGCGGAAATAGCCGGGGTTGCCATCCGCGCCGACGTAATCGCGCAGCGTCGTGCCGCCGACCTTGACTGCCATCGCCAGCGTCGCCTTGATCGCGCGCGCGAGTCGTGCGCAGTCCTGGCGCGTCAGTGAGCGCGCCTGCCGGCGCGGACGGATTCGCGCCCGGAACAACGCCTCGCTCGCGTAGATGTTTCCGACGCCCACGACCAGGTGCGCATTCATGACGAACTGCTTGATCGCCAACCGGCGCCGGCGTGTCACCTTCCACAGATACTCGCCGTCGAAGTTCGCTTCCAGCGGTTCGGGCGCGAGCTT
>JAYTOI010000133.1:0-12621 GCA_043747875.1 Pseudomonadota bacterium
GTGATCGACCTGCGGCTTGATCTCGTCCCACTGGCACTTTTCGAGCGCGGCAATGTCGATCTCGTTGTCGAAGTGGCCGATGTTGCAGACGATGGCCTCATCCTTCATCGCCGCCATGTGCTCGTAGCGGATCACGTTCTTGTTGCCGGTGGCGGAGACGAAGATGTCGGCCTTGTCGGCGGCGTACTCCATCGTCACGACCTTGTAGCCTTCCATCGCCGCCTGCAGGGCGTTGATGGGGTCGATCTCGGTCACCCACACCTGCGCCGACAGTGCACGCAGGGCTTGCGCGCTGCCCTTGCCGACGTCGCCATAGCCGGCGACCACGGCCACCTTGCCGGCGATCATGACGTCGGTGGCGCGCTTGATCGCGTCGACCAGGCTTTCACGGCAGCCGTAGAGGTTGTCGAACTTGCTCTTGGTCACCGAGTCGTTGACGTTGATGGCGGGGAACGCCAGCTCGCCGCGCTTGTGCATGTCATACAGGCGATGCACGCCGGTGGTCGTTTCTTCGGTCACGCCCTTGATCTGCTTGAGGCGCGTGGAATACCACTTCGGATCGCGCTTCAGCGTGGCCTTGATCGAGCTGTACAGCTCGATTTCCTCTTCGCTGGTCGGGTTGGCGACGACGCTGATGTCCTTTTCGGCCTTGGTGCCGAGATGCAGCAGCAACGTGGCGTCGCCACCGTCGTCGAGGATCATGTTGGCCTGCTGACCTTCGACAGCGGTGGGCCATTCGAAGATCTTGTGGGTGTATTCCCAGTAGTCCTTGAGCGTCTCGCCTTTCACTGCGAACACCGGCGTGCCCTTCACGGCGATGGCCGCGGCGGCATGATCCTGCGTCGAGAAAATGTTGCACGAGGCCCAGCGCACCGTGGCGCCGAGCGCCTGGAGCGTCTCGATGAGCACCGCGGTCTGGATGGTCATGTGCAGCGATCCGGCGATGCGCGCGCCCTTGAGCGGCTGGCTCTTGGCAAACTCTTCGCGGATGGCCATGAGGCCGGGCATCTCTCCCTCGGCGATGTTGAGCTCCTTGCGGCCCCACTCTGCCTTGGAAATATCGGCGACGACGTAGTCTTTGCCCGTATCGGGCTTTACAACAGCATTCATGAATACCTCTCTATTCAGTCGTTAGAGAGCGCCGTTGTCATGAACCCTCGCCTTGCCGAGCCTCGCGTCGAACGACGCTGCAGCGCTCCTCGGCCGGCGATATCAACTCAATCCTTCACGCAGTCCTCTTTCCCGAGGCTGCAGCCGAATGACAACTGATTGCCATCCGGGTCGTGAATCACGAAATCTCGCATGTCGTAGAACTGGTCGCACGGCTCACTGGCCGGCTTCGCTCCCAGAGCGCGAATTCTACCGAAATACGCGTCGACTTCGTCACAAAACAGGTAGACCGTACCGCCGCCCGCGGGCTTCCCGGGCCCCGGCTTGCTGAGATGCAGGCCGGCCTGCTCCAGCCGCAACCCGACGTAGTCGTCGTACTGGAAATCGACCGTGAAGCCCATCGTGTCGCGGTAGAACTTCAACGCGGCTTCCGTGTTCGCCACGCGCAGCACGGGAGACGCTCCGAACACCTTCATGCTCTCGACCTCAGGCCGTCTTGCGTGCCCCGGCGTCAGCCGCCAGCGCCGCAGCCTTGTCCGTCTTTTCCCAGTTGAACTCCGGCTCGTTGCGGCCGAAGTGGCCGTAGGCCGCGGTCTTGAAGTAGATGGGACGCAGCAAATCGAGCATCTGCACGATGCCCTTGGGACGCAGGTCGAAGTGCTGGCGCACCAGCGCTTCGAGGCGCTCGTCGGAGACCTTGCCGGTGCCGAACGTGGTGACCATGACCGAGGTGGGCAGCGCGACGCCGATGGCGTACGAGATCTGCACCTGGCACTTGCTTGCGAGCCCCGCCGCGACGATGTTCTTCGCGACGTAGCGCGCCGCGTACGCGGCCGATCGGTCCACCTTCGACGGATCCTTGCCCGAGAACGCTCCACCGCCGTGCGGCGCGGCACCGCCGTACGTATCGACGATGATCTTGCGACCCGTGAGGCCGCAGTCGCCCTGCGGACCGCCGATGACGAAACGTCCGGTCGGATTCACGAGGTACTTGATGTTCTTGGCGAGCGTCTGGCCGGCGAGCACGGGCTTGATGATCTCTTCGATGACCGCCTGCTCGATGTACTTGTGCTCGACTTCGGGGTGGTGCTGGGTCGAGAGCACGATGGTGTCGATCTCCGACGGCTTGCCGTCGACGTACTTCACCGTGACCTGCGACTTGGCGTCGGGACGCAGCCACTTGAGCTTGCCGCTCTTGCGCAACTGGGCCTGCTTCTCCACCAGGCGGTGCGCGAGGTAGATAGGCAGCGGCATGAGGCCTTCGGTCTCGGTGCACGCGTAGCCGAACATCATTCCCTGATCGCCGGCGCCCTGCTCGAGATTCAGCCCCTTGCCTTCATCGACGCCCTGCGCGATATCGGGCGACTGCTTGTCGTACGCCACCAGCACGGCGCAACCCTTGTAGTCGATGCCGTAGTCGGTGTTGTCGTAGCCGATGCCCTTGATGACATCGCGCGTGATCTGGTGGAAGTCGACGATCGCCTTGCTGGTGATCTCTCCGGCGAGCACCACGAGGCCCGTGTTGCACAGCGTCTCGGCGCCGACGCGCGAGTTCTTGTCCTGCGTCAGCAGCGCATCGAGCACCGCATCGGAGATCTGATCCGCGACCTTGTCCGGGTGGCCTTCCGAGACCGACTCGGATGTGAAGAGGAAACTGCTCATCTCTACCTCGTCTTGAAAATCTGGTTTCGTATCAACTTGCTGCGCGGCTCGTCGTTTGAACGAGCGGCTCACCGAAGGCGGACGCATATGCGCTTTCGAATTCCGCCCGCGTGAAAGTATGATTCTGCGTCCCGCGCACCGCGATCTTGAGCGCGCCCATCAGCGAGGCGATGCGCCCGGTGGTCTGCCAGTCGAGACCTCGAAGGATGCCGTGAATCAGGCCGGCGCGGTAGGCGTCCCCGCAACCCGTCGGGTCCACCACCTCGCTCGCCTTCGCG
Source organism: Pseudomonadota bacterium (assembly GCA_043747875.1). GTDB lineage: Bacteria > Pseudomonadota > Gammaproteobacteria > Steroidobacterales > Steroidobacteraceae > CADEED01. The sequence continues at coordinate 3,051 of JAYTOI010000133.1, forward strand.
CAGGGAATGTGGAACACCTTGCCGTCGGCATGGATGACCGAGCCTTCCGAGCCGCGCGTGATGATGAGCGCCTTGACGTGCTTGGTGCAGTCCGCGGCGCTCCAGCCGGTGCGCTCCTGCAACAGGGCCCACTCGTAGTCATTCACGGCCAGCCAGTCGGCGATCGTGATGAAGCGGCGGAAGTCATCGCCCTCGAACAGCGGCATCGCCTGGCCCGGATCGAAGATGAACGGGATGTTGGCCGCCTTGAACTGTTCGGCGTGCTGCAGCATGCCTTCGCGGCTATCGGGTGCAATGACGCCGATGGAAATGCCGTCGTGCTGCGGCACTTTGATCTTCCAGGAATGGTTCATCGCGCCCGGATGAAACGCGGTGATCTGATTGGAATCGAGGTCGGTGGTGATGAACGCCTGCGCGCAGTGCTCGTCGGGAATCGTCACCAGATATTTCTCGGACATCCCGTGTTTGCTCATCCACTCACGGTACGGGGCAAAGTCCGATCCGATGCCGCCCATGGGATAGCCCAGGTCGCCCAACAGGTTCATGTTGTACGCGATGTTTCCCGCGCAGCCGCCGAACTCGCGCCGCATCTGCGGCACGAGGAACGCGACATTCAGCATGTGCAGCTTGTCGGGAAGGATGTGCGTCCGGAAACGGTCCGGGAACACCATGATGGTGTCGTACGCGACGGATCCGCAGATGAGCGCGCTGTTGTGTTGTCCCGGCATTTACAGGGGTTCGGGCGAGAAATGGGGCGCAAATGTACTTGAATCGGCAGTGTGTTGCTCTATCCCGTAAAGGACCACTGCGTGTTTCAGCGGGGTAAGTCACATAGACTGGTAAGTTGTTGGTCTACAAGTGTTTTTGGCGCTCTCGTCGAACCAGTCGCCACCGCTCAGCGCCGCAACTCACATATATGACCGTGGCGAGGCGCACCCGGATCGGGCGAGACCGTCGCTGGTTCTGCCGCCGAGGCTCGCGCGCGCTCGATGCCTCCTGGAAACCGCACACGTCCGAGCGCTGCTCACTGCGGCGGCGGCACGCCTTCGGACTGCAGCGAGCCCGGCGGCGGTTTGGGTGCGTCGTCCTCCTGCTCCACCGGTTTTTGCTCGGGTGGGGGCGGCGGTGGCGGAGCGACACCGCTGGGACGCGTCTCGACGCGCGCGCGCGCGCGAATGAAATGGCGCAGCGATTCGAGATCGCGCGCGGTGAGTTCCTCGAACTTCGGCATGCCGCGCGGCTCGATGCCTCCCTTGACGACCGTCGTGAACTTCGCCGCATCCAACGGCACGGTCGAGGCGCGCAGATCCGGCGCCATGCCACCGGCCGTCGCTCCGGAGCCGTGACACCACTGGCAGGCCGCGAAGCGCTCCGCGCCTTGTTTCACCAGTGCCGGGTCGAGCTCGATTTCTGGTCCGTCGAGCGGCTGCGCGGGCGTCGGTGGCGGCGTCGGTGGCAACGCGCCCGTGCCGTCGAGCGTGAATGCGAGCAGGCGGCGCGGATGCAGCCGCGGGTCCCAGCCGAACTTCGCCGACGGTGCGCCGAGGTTCGCGGCCGTGCCGGCCGGCGGACCGACGAGCGTCGCGACGTATTGTTTGTTCGCGATTGCGAACGAAATCGGCGTACCCAGCGCGGCGCTGGCCGCGTAGAACTGCCAGGCCTTCCTGCCTTCCGTGGTGTACGCGATGACGTACCCGTCGGCCTGTCCCTGGAACACCAGGTCGCCCGCGGTCGCGAGCACGCCGCTGCCCTGACTACCCGGAGTCGGCTGCACCCAAAGTACCGATTGCTTGAGCGGGTCCCAGCCCACGAGGAACCCCCGGGCGGCATCGGCGGACGCGTACGTGCCCGGCGCCGGCGGCGTGAACTCCGTCGTCGGTAGATAGACCAGACCGCTCTTCGGGCTGAACGCCTGCGGCGCCAGCGTGTGCACGCCCGTGCCGAGCTTGCGAGCGGAGATGCGTCGGCCGGTGTCGCGGTCGATGACGTAGAAAAATCCGTCTTTCGGCGCGTGCAGCAACACGCGACGCGGCGCGCCGTCGATCTTGAGCGTGGCGAGTGTGATGTCGAGGCCGGCATCGGTGAGCGTCGCACCGGCCGCATCGTCCGCATGACGCCACAGCACCGTGCCCTTCGCGGCGTCGAGCGCGACCACCGAGCCCTCGAAGGGCAAGGTCCCCCCGATCGAATTCGGCGGCTCGCCGCGCGGCTCCCCGACGCCCACGTACACACGGTTCGTCTCCGCGTCGCACACGATCGAATTCCAGATGGCGCCGCCGGTCCGGTGCTCGGGCACCGAATACCAGCGCCAGACTTCTTCGCCCGACACGACATCGCGCGCGGTGATGAAACCGCGCGCACTGTCGTTAGCGTTTTGGCCCGCACCCGCGCCGAAGCCGATGAGCACCCGTTCGCCGCACAGGCGCGGCGCGCCGGAGATGAACGTGCGATCGAGGCCGAGGATCTGCTTGCTCCACAGATAGCCGCCCTTCATGGCATCGAGCGCGACGAGCCGCCCGTCATGCGTGCCGACGAAGAGCTGTGCCTGGTTCGCGGCGCCATTCGCCCGGCGCTTGCCAGCGCCCACCGTGATCAATGGACCTTTGCGATAGGCCAGCCCGCGAATCCCCGCGCCGACGCGCAGCTTTTCGCTGGCGAGCGTCAGCGCCTCGGTGTCGACCCTCCACAGCAGCTTGCCGGTCTTCGCATCGACGGCATGGACGATGCTGTATCCAGCCGCGACATATAGAACGCCATCGACCGCGAGCGGCGTGGACTGCACGCTGCCGACCAGATCGAGGTTCAACGCCCATGCCAGCCGCAGCCGCGACACCGTGTCGCGGTTGATCTCGGACAGCGGGCTGAAATGCGTTTCGTTGTACGTGCGGCCGTATCCGGACCAGTTGCGCGCGTCGCCCTCGTCCGCGAGCCGCGACTGGTCGGGTTTCGCCGCGAACGCGACCCCGCCCATCAGCGTGCAGCCCACAAAAATTCGAACGACAAACGCCAGTTTAGGATGCATCGCAGCCTCGCAAGTGATCGCGAGGCATTATGCCGAAGCTGCGGGGGCGCGGCGCAGATCAGCGCGTCGTCGAGCTCGGCCGATGTTGAACACGTCGGGCCGCAGTTCGCGCACATTCGGGTCGAGCGCGCCGAAGGATTGGGCGGCCGGCGCCGCCGTCTGCACTGCCTGGCGGAATGAGGGCCGTGCCAGATCAAGCCCGAGGAAGGCCGCCGGGTAGCTAGCCGCGGCGAGCGGCGCCAGCGTCAGGCTTGACGTGACGTGAGAGTCAGGCGCCCAGGATGTCGCACGGGATCAGCCGGCGGCGGGAGCCGCGCCACCGTCAGGAAACACCGGCGCCGCAGTTACACGGCCCTTGAAGTCCAGCCAGCGATGGTTCGCATAGTCGTACAGCTTGCAGGTACGTACCGTGGCCCAGTAGCGCTTCCACGTGAGCACGTACACGCGCGCGAGCTGCGGCACGGCATTCTTGAGCGCCTGCTGCGCGGCGCGCACCCGATAGAGCGGCACGCCGGTGTTCACGTGATGCGCACCGTGCTCGAGGATGTCATGCAGGATCTCACCCATGGGTTTCGGCACCACGACATTGACCGTGGTGGTGATGAAGCCGAGGCGCTTCTGCCATTCTTCGCGCTTGTCGAACCACGCCACTTCCGGATGCGTGTGCTGCACGTAGATGACCCAGCCCATGATGCAATTGAACGCGAGGAACGGAATGACGAAGCCGCACAGCAGCGTCCACGTCACCGAGTGGCTGTCGTACACGGCCCAGAGCACCAGCGCGGTGATCCAGATGGCCGCGACACTCAGCACGAGAACGTTGTCCCAGATGAAGATCGCGCGGCGTACGCCCACGTGCTTCTTGGTGGGGAGAATGAGCTTCTTCCACCACATCTCGATGAGGTAATAGAGGCCTTGGCCGACTCCCGAGCGATAGATGCGCTCGAGCATGCGACGCCCCTTGGAAGCGTTTTGCCACTCTTCCGCCGACATCGGCACCCACACCTGATCGCGACCCTTCAGATTGGTGAAGCCGTGGTGCGCGACGTTGTGGCCGACGTCCCAGAGCGAGAACGGCGTGAGTGAAGGCAGGAAGGCGATGCGCCCGACGACTTTGTTGAGCCAATCGTAACGCGTATAGCTGCCATGGCAGGCGTCGTGACCGATGACGAACAGGCGCGCGATGGCGACGGCGCCCGGGACAACCATCAATGCCTTTGCCCACCAGCTGTCGAAGGTGCAGGCGCCAACGATGCACACACCGAGGAAGGTGAGATCGAGCAGCAGGCGCAGCACTGGAATCAGGGACTGACGGCGCAGGAATTCCTGCATGGTGACGCGCACGGCCTTGCGAGCATCCGCGCGGACGGAATCGGTCGAATTGGGAGCAAGCATGGGGTCGCAAGACTATACGATTCTGCGAATTTGACCAATGTTCTCAGTTCCGTTCTCTGCATCGGAAGCGGCGAAAAACGCGTCCCGAAAGCCCATTCGGGCGGCAACCGGGCCTGCGGGGTGGCATACGTTGCAGGAGTGAGACGAATCGTGTCAGCGTCACAGATTTTCTGTGATGTCGTCCTACTTTGGAGTTCCGCTTTTGTGGGTATCGGGAAGGGGTTTGACGGGGTCAGGGGCCGGTCGGCGCCACTCATCGGCACGCCCCTGCTGTTCCACGCCCAACGCCCGCGCCGCGGTGAAGCTCTCGACCACCAGCGATTCGAGGCCCTTGACGATCACGCTGCGGCACAGCTTGATCGCCGAGGCCACGCCGAGATCCACCGACACGGTCTGCGCCGCGAACCCCAACGCACCCAACAGTTCTTGCGCGGCGACCGCGTGCGCGCCGCCTAACAACATGGGCACGCGAATGCCGTGCGGCAGGACCGACGACATAGCCGCCATCGAGCGGACGCGCGCACAACGAGCGCGCCGCCGCCAGCGTCTGCTCCGCCGTCACGGCGCTGAAAATCAATTCACGGTCCGCCGCCAGAGCGCTCGCGTCGGCGCACGCCTCCACCTGCAGCACGCCGGCCTGGTCGCGCATCGCCTCGCCCGCCGCCGCCTGATGGAACAGCAGGTCGTAGACGCCGAGCACGCGCTGCGCGCCACCCGCGCGCAAATCCGCCGCGAAGCGCTGCCCGACTTCGCCGAATCCGAGGATGCCGATGCGCGGTTCGTACATCGTCACTTCACGTCGCCGCGCCCAGGTAGATAGGCCAGCATGGCGCCAGCAGGCGCTCGCGCCTCATGGCTTCGCGGATAGCAGCCACGCCGTATCGCGCGCGCCCGGCCGCCGCGACCGCCGGCGCGCGTCTTGGGTCTCGATCCGGGACCTGCCGAGCATCGTCCACCCCCCGCCGCCCTATCGCGCAGCGGTATACTCGGCGCACGAACCCGGAGGTTGCATGAAGATCTGCGTTGCCGGCCAGGGCGCGTTCGGTGTCAAGCACATCGAGGCCATCCAGAAGATTCCCGGCATCCAGATTGCAACGCTCGCGGGCGGCAGCGCCGACTCCACCGCAGCGGTCGCGCAGAAATTCGGCATTCCACATTGGTCGCTCGATCTCGCCGAATGCCTCGCGCGCCCGGGGGTCGAGGCCGCCATCCTCGCGACTCCGACTCAAATGCATGCAGCACAAGGCGTCCAGTGCATGCGCGCCGGCAAACACGTGCAGATCGAGATCCCGATCGCCGACAACCTGAAGGACGCCGAAGACCTGGCGCGCATCGCGCAGGAGACGGGACGCATCTGCATGGGCGGCCACACGCGGCGTTTCAATCCCTCGCATCAGTGGATCCGCAAAAAGATCGTTGCCGGCGAATTGAAGATCCAGCAGCTGGACGTACAGACGTATTTCTTCCGGCGCACGAACATGAACGCGCTGGGCAAGCCGCGCAGCTGGACCGACCACCTGCTCTGGCACCACGCCTGCCACAGCGTCGATCTGTTCCAGTACCAGACTGGCGAGACCGCGAACGTCGCGCGCGCCGTGCAGGGGCCGATGCATCCCGAGCTCGGCATCGCTATGGACATGAGCATCCAGATGAAGGTGCCGTCGGGCGCCTTGTGCACCCTGTCGCTGTCGTTCAACAACGATGGACCGCTGGGCACGTTCTTCCGCTACATCTGCGATCACGGCACGTACATCGCGCGCTACGACGATCTGCTCGACGGCAAGAACAACCCCATCGACGTGTCGAACGTCGATGTGTCGATGAACGGCATCGAACTGCAGGACCGCGAATTCTTCGCCGCCATCCAGGAAAATCGCGCGCCGAACGGTGCTGTCGCGCAGATCCTGCCCGCCATGCGTACACTCGACGCGCTCGAGAAGTCGCTGCAGGAGTCATGATGCTCGCCTTACTGCCTTTGCTGGCCACCGCCGCACTCGTGGCGGACGCCCCTAACAACTGCGACAACTGTGCCGCCATGAACACCGCGCGCGAGCCGTTCCAGGTGCATGGCAATACCTGGTTCGTCGGCACCCAAGGGCTCGCCTCGATCCTCATCACGTCGGACCGCGGGCACATCCTCATCGACGGCGGCCTCACGCAATCTGCGCCCCTGATCGCCGCCAACATCGAGAAGCTCGGGTTCGCGCTCTCGGACGTGAAGCTGATCCTCAATTCGCACACGCACTCCGATCACGCCGGCGGCATTGCAGCGCTGCAGCGCGTGAGCCGTGGCCGGGTGGCCGCGAGTCCCGCGGCGAAACGCGCGCTCGAGGGCGGCGGCGCGACCGAGGACGATCCGCAGTTCGCATTCGGTGCCGAACACAACAGTTTTCCCGCGGTGCAGGGCGTGCGCGCGGTGAAGGATGGAGAGCATCTGCGCGTCGGCAAGCTCCAGATCACTGCGCATTTCACGCCAGGGCATACGCCGGGCGGCACGACCTGGACCTGGATCTCGTGCGAGCGCGGCGACTGCGCTTCGATCGTCTACGCGGACAGCTTGAGTTCGATCTCGGCACCGGGTTTTCGTTTCACCGGAGATGCGACGCATCCAGCCCGCGTGGAGCAATTCGAGAAATCCATCGCGAGGATCGCGGGACTCGACTGCGGCATTCTGCTGGCGCCGCATCCCGAGCTCGTGCGCCTGGATGCGAAGCTCGCGGCGCGGGCGAAAGATCCGACGCAGCCCGCTTTCCGCAATCCGAACGAGTGCAAGACCTACGCGGACGGCGCGCGCACGCGGCTCGCCAAGCGGGTTGCGGAGGAGCGCGCGGCTGAACAAGCCACCTCGAGCCCATCCGTTGCTCCACGCCCCTGAGGAGATGAGGCGAAAACGTTTCTCGTCGGGATATTCGTCGTCGGCCCGCGATTCATCCGTGCGAGCAAGTTGCTAGGGCGCGGACGCGTCGAGCTCGGCTTTGAGGCGCATCAGCTCGTCACGGGTGCCCCCGGCGACACCCGCCGCGAGGCCGCGCTCGACGTATGCCAGCGCCCGGCCTCTGTCTGTATCCCGGACCGCATTCGCCAAACCTGAATACGCCCAACCCTGGAACAGCTTCCAAAGAAAATCCGGCTCCTGGTTTGGCAACTTCAGCAGCGACTCGAACCGGCTCACCGCGATCGCATGATGGCGAAGCTTCGTATTCATGCCGCCGGTGCAACTCGGGAAGCCATCGCCCGGCGCCGGCATCGAGCGATATCCTGCCTTGCTCGACGGCACGCATCAGCAGGACAGCTGTAAAAGCCTTGGTGACCGAGGCAAAACGCCGCGGAGAGGCCGTCGTGAAACCGGTGTCGGAGCCGGTCGCGATGCGCCCCGTCAGGGCAACTTCTCCGTCGTGGAGAACCGCGTACGCAATGCCCGGGATGGTCAACTCGGCGGCGTGCTGCGCGACCACACGCTCGAACTGCACACGCGCGGCGTCCAGGCGGGTGGCGCCTGGAGCGGAGGCGGTCGCGACACCGAGAAGCACGGAACAACCCGCGGCGGCCGCATGCAGGCCGTGACGCCAGGACGCACTGGCACGATCGACGCTTGACGCGCTATCCAGTTTATTAGACGCTTTGTCCACTATGAAAGACATTCATTCGAGAATTGCCGCGCGGGTAGCCGCGTTGCGCGCCGAGCGCAGGCTCAGCCTCGAGGCGCTGGCAGCGAAGTCCGCGGTGAGCCGCTCGATGATTTCTCTGGTGGAGCGCGCCGAGGCCAGCCCCACCGCGGTCGTTCTCGAAAAGATCGCCGCCGGTCTCGGTGTGACGCTTTCTTCGCTGTTCGACGATTCGGCAGCCCAGCGCAATCCGGTTTCGACGAGCGCCGAGCGTGTGACCTGGAAAGACCCGCAGTCCGGTTACACACGCCGTGACATCTCGCCTCGTTTCCCCTCGCCCATTCGCATCGTCGAAGTCGAATTCCCGCCCGGTGCGAAAATCGCTTATGAAACCGGACCGCGGGAGGTAGCCGTGGCGCAGCAGATCTGGGTGCAGGAAGGCGCCATCGAAATCACCGTCGGCAAAGTCATTCACAAACTCGGCCCGGACGATTGCCTCGCAATGCGACTCGATCTGCCGGTCACGTTCCGCAATCGCACCCGCAAGGCAGCGCGCTACATCGTGGTGTTGTCCTCGTGAGTTACGCCGTGCGCCAACTGCAGGCTATCGGCGAACGTGAGCTCACTGGCCTGTGCGATGTGCTCATCGACTGCGTCGAAGGCGGCGCCTCGGTGAGCTTCATGCTGCCGATGACGCGTGCGAAAGCGCAGGACTTCTGGCGCGGCGTCTCGGCCAGCATCGAGCGCGGCGAGCGCGCGCTGGTCGTGGCGGAAAGCGTGGACGGCGGCATGCTCGGGACCGCGCAGGTCATCTGGGCCTCGCCCGAGAATCAGCCGCACCGCGCCGACATCGCGAAGATGCTGGTGCATCGGCGCGCGCGCCGGCTCGGCGTCGGTGCAGCCGTGCTCGAGGCCGCGGAGCGCGCGGCGCAGGCGGCCGGCCGAACGCTGCTGGTGCTCGACACGGCGAGCGCGGAGGCCGAACGGTTGTATGAGCGCGGTGGCTGGACGCGCGTCGGCAGCGTGCCGAAATATGCATTGCTGCCCGACGGACCATTCTGCAGCACGGTGTTTTTCTACAAGGACCTCTCGGCCCGTCGAGGGCGTTGAGTACACTCGGCTCCCGCCCACGAGAGCTCGTCATGCGCCCCCACATTCTTCTCGCAGCGTCCCTGCTCGCGATCCACGCCCCTTGCACTTCCGCCGCCGATATCACCGCCAGCCACCAAACTGCCGCTTCCAGACAGGCGCGCGCCGGCGAGACGGAATTTCGCGCGCTCTACCAGGAACTGGTGGAGATCAACACCACGCTGTCGGTGGGTTCGTGCACGGACGCCGCGAGCGCGATGAAAGCTCGCTTGAGCGCCGCGGGTTTCGCGGACTCGCAACTGCATCTCATCGTGCCGCTCGGGCGGCCGAAGGACGGCAACCTCGTCGCGGTATTGCCAGGCACGGACACGAAGCTCAAGCCGGTGCTCCTGCTGGCGCACATCGACGTGGTGGAAGCCAGGCGCGAGGACTGGGTGCGCGACCCGTTCAAGCTGGTGGA
>JAYTOI010000134.1:0-96784 GCA_043747875.1 Pseudomonadota bacterium
TGTCTGGTAACAAACATCCTACCAATCCCGACCAGCCTTCCTTACTTCAGCCTTGGCCTCTCGCGCGTGTAGCGTTGCGGCTTAAGTAAGTGCCATTCGGGACAGATCTGTTTTTCGGTAGACTCCCCCGACTAGTTGGGGGGTGCCCGTGAAAAATAGATCTGTCCCCTTTCTCCTTCTCGCTGCGTGCACAGCGTTCACGTCGCTGGTTCAGGCTGCGGGATCAGCGTCCGTGCTGTGGTACGAGCAACCCGCCACCGACTGGGAGAAAGAAGCGCTGCCCATAGGCAACGGCCGCATCGGCGCCATGGTGTTCGGCGGCACGGACTCCGAGCGCATCCAGATCTCCGAGAAATCGCTGTGGACGGGCGGCCCCGGCACCGACGTCGGCTACGACTACGGCCTGCCGAACGACTCGCAGGCGCCCCTCATGCGGACCATCGGCAATCAACTGCTGGAGGGCGCCAGGCTCGAGCCCGAGGCGGTCGCAAAGCAACTCGGCCGCAAGATGCACAACTACGGCGACTACCAGAGCTTCGGCGACCTGGTTCTCGAGCGCGGCGCCGAGACGGCGCCGGTCACCGATTATCGCCGCGAGCTGGACCTCGACACCGCCATGGCGCGCGTGAAGTTCAAGCAAGGCAACGCGGGCTACCGTCGCGACTACTTCGTGTCGTATCCGGCGCAGGCATTCGTCGCGCGCTGGATCAGCACCGGCCGCCAGCAGATCAAGGTGCGCTACACAGTGCCCGACAACCGCAGCGCCGTCACGAAAGTCGAGAACGGCAGCATTCTCATTTCCGGCGCGCTCAAGTCGAACGGCCTGAAATACGCGGTCGAGGTCCGCGTGGTCGTCGACTGCGGTAGTTTGAAAGCCGAGGGCGATGCACTGGTGGCCGACAGCGAATGTCCGGTGACCATCCTGGTGGCCGCGCGCACCAACTACCGCATGCGCTATCCCGACTACCGCGACGCCGCGCTCGACCCCGCCGCGGCGGCGTCGAAAGATATCGGGGCGGCCAAGGACTTCGCGCTGCTCGCGCACGCGCACACCACCGATCACCAGGCGCTGTTCCGGCGCGTGCACCTGGCGCTGGCGAAGCAGGTCGCGAAGCTGCCCACCGACAGGCTGCGTGCGCAGTACGGCAGCGGCAATGCCGTCGCCGACCGCGAGCTCGAGCAGCTCTATTTCGACTACGGCCGCTATCTGCTGATCGCTTCCTCTCGCCAGGGCTCGCTGCCCGCCAACCTGCAGGGTGTGTGGAACGACAAGGCGACGCCGCCGTGGAACGCCGATTACCACGTCAACATCAATCTGCAGATGAACTACTGGCCGGCGGAGGCCGCGAATCTTTCCGAGACCACCGCGCCGCTGTGGGATTTCGTCGATCACCTCGTGCCGCCCGGCCGGCTGGCCGCGCAGCGCTACTTCGGCGCGAAGGGCTGGACGATGTTCCTCAACACGAACATCTGGGGCTACGTCGGTCCCATCGACTGGCCCACCGCGTTCTGGCAACCCGAAGCCTCGGCGTGGCTGGCGCTGCACTATTACGAGCACTATCTATTCAACCGCGACGCCGAGTTCCTGAAGAAACGCGCCTGGCCGGTCATGAAGGCGGCCGCCGAGTTCTGGCTGGACGTGCTGGTGGCGGATCCGAAGGACGGCAAGTTGACGGTGTCCCCCAGCTACTCACCCGAGCACGGGCCGTTCACCGCCGGCGCCGCCATGTCGCAGCAGATCGTCGCGGAGCTGTTCGGGAACACGGTCGAAGCGGCGCGCGTGGCCGGCGACAAGGCGTTCGGCGTGCGCGTGGCGCAGGCGCTGGGCAGGCTCGATCCGGGGTTGCGTATCGGTTCGTGGGGACAGCTGCAGGAATGGAAGGCCGATCTCGACGATGCGAAGGACGATCACCGTCACGTCTCGCACCTGTTCGCGCTGCACCCGGGCCGCGCGATCGTGCCCGGGAAGAACGAGGATCTCGCGCAGGCGGCGCGCGTGACGCTCGATGCGCGCGGCGATGCGAGCACCGGCTGGAGCCGCGCGTGGAAGATCAACTTCTGGGCGCGGCTGCGCGACGGCGATCGTGCGCACCAGTTGTTGGCGGGCCTGCTGCGCGACAGCACCCTGCCCAATCTCTGGGACACGCATCCGCCGTTCCAGATCGACGGGAATTTTGGTGCGACCGCCGGCATGATCGAGATGCTGCTGCAGAGCCAGAACGGCGAGCTGCACATCCTGCCGGCGCGGCCGCAGGCATGGACCTCGGGCAGCGTCAGCGGCATTCGCGCGCGCGGCGATGTCACAGTGCGGATCGACTGGGACGCGTGCGGGCCGACCATCATCGTGCTCGAGACGGGCCGCAATGGCCCGCTCACGCTGCGCACGACGCTGTTCAAGCTGCCGTACGACATCGTGTTCGAGCGTTCCGACCATCCGAAGTCGCTGAACACCGAGGACAACCGGTTCAGCTTCGACGCGCGCAAGGGCGGCAAGTACACCTTCATGCGCGGCCGCGATGTCGAGTGCCGCGCGAAATAGCGCATGCCGGCCACCGCGTTCCGCGGGTAGGCTGCACGCATGAACCGGCGTGCGTGCGCGATCGTCAACGACCCGCCGACCGTCGATCTCGTGAAGCAGAACTGAGGCGCGCATGAAACCCTACGTGATCCCCTGGATGGATGAAGAGCTCGAAGCCTTCCGCGACACCGTGGTGCGCTTCATCGACACCGAGATGGCGCCCCACGATGCGCGCTGGCGGGCGCAGCACCACGTCGACCCGGCAACCTGGGTCAAGGCCGGCGACACTGGTTTATTGTTGTTAGACGTGCCGGCCGAGTACGGCGGCGCGGGCGGCGACTTCCGCCACGAGGCGGTGCTGTACACCGAGCTCGCGCGCCGCGGCATCAGCGGCTTCGGCCAGAGCGTGCACAGCATGTGCGCGCACTACGTGCTCAACCACGGCACCGAGGCGCAGAAGCAACGCTGGCTGCCGCGCATGGCCTCGGGCGGGTTGATCGGCGCCATCTGCATGACGGAGCCCGGCACGGGTTCGGATCTCAAGGGCATTCGCACGCGCGCTGCAAAGCAGGGCGACCACTACGTGGTCGACGGCGGCAAGACGTTCATCACCAACGGCTCGCAGGCCGGGCTGCTCATGCTGGCCGTGCGCACCGACGCGAACGACCGCAGCGGCGGGCTGTCCATTCTCATGGTCGAGACCAAGGACCTGCCGGGCTATCGTGTCGGCCGCGTGCTCGACAAGATGGGCCAGCATGCGCAGGACACCGCGGAACTGTTCTTCGAAGGCGTGAAGGTGCCGGTGGACTGTTTGTTAGGCGGCGTGGAAGGCAAGGGCATGCACATGCTCATGCACGACCTGCCGTACGAGCGTACCGTCATCGCGGTTTCCGGCGTCGGCGCGATGGAGGGCGGCCTCGAAGAGACCCTCAAATACGTGCGCGAGCGCAAGACCTTCGGCAATCCGGTGGCCAGCTACCAGCACGTGCGCTTCAAGCTGGCGGAGATGGCGACCATCACGCGTATCGCGCGCGTGTTCTCCGACCGCTGCGTGGTCGACCTGGTCGCAGGCAAGCTCGACACCGAGACCGCGTCGATGGCGAAGTACTGGATCACCGACATGCAGCAGCAGGTGCTCGACGACTGCGTGCAGCTCCATGGCGGTTACGGGTACATGAGCGAGTATCTGGTGTGCCGCATGTTCGCCGACTCGCGCGTGCAGCGCATCTACGGCGGCACGAATGAAATCATGAAAGAAGTCATTTCGCGGGGGCTGTGAGTGCTCGCGGTGTGGCCGGTGCGCAAGGCGATCAGCCACCAGGTCGGGATTGGCGGCGAGCCGCGCAAGCGTCAGGACCAGATGATGCACATCACGATGGTAGTAGTGGCGTTCGCCATTGGTACGGTCATCGCGAAGAACGTCTCCTTCGGAACGTTGCCATCCTGAGTCGCCGGGAACCCGATGCCCAAACTACGCGTGCAATGTTTCTCGCTTTCACTCGACGGCTTCGGCGCCGGCCCGAACCAGGGACTCGAGAACCCGCTGGGTGTCGGCGGCGTCGAAATGATGGATTGGTTCTTCCACACGCGCCTGTGGAAGGAGATGCACGGCTTCAACAGCAACGGTGAAGGCGCGGGTGAGACCGGAATCGACAACCGCATGGCCGAGCTCGGCTTCGAGAACATCGGCGCTTGGATCCTCGGGCGCAACATGTTCGGCCCGGTGCGCGGTCCATGGCCGGATGAACGCTGGCGCGGCTGGTGGGGCGACGAGCCGCCGTATCACTGTCCCGTGTTCGTGCTCACGCACCACGCGCGCGCGCCGTTGGAAATGCAAGGTGGCACGACGTTCCACTTCGTCACCGACGGAATCGAAACGGCCCTCGCACGGGCCAAGGCTGCCGCCGGCGGCCAGGACGTGCGCCTCGGTGGCGGCGTTGCGACGGTCCGCGAGTATCTGCAGGCGCGGCTCATCGACGAGATGCACCTCGCGGTGCGCCCGGTGCTGCTGGGCTCAGGCGAAGCGCTGTTACGCGACCTCGACCTGCGCGCACTCGGTTACGAATCCGCGGCGTTCGGGCAGGGCGAGCGCGCGATGCACGTGACGCTGCGCAGGAGCGGGTCCTGACGCGTGGCAGCGCGATTCCCCCACGGGGGCTGCGTCTGATCGAGGAAATTGCGCAGGAGTGAGGGAGTTGCCTCGATTTCAGCGTTTCTCCTGGTGTATGCCCTGTCGATGCTCGCAGTGCTGGTCCAGGCCTCCTGGAATCTATATTGGGCTCCGGCGCGGCACGATAATAAATGACAAAACGTTTCACTGGAGGGTAGCGACCATGATGCGAATCTCCCGAATCTTCTACATGGCATGGATTGCCATCCTGCCGATATCACTGACTTCAGTTACGACGGCCCACGCGCAGGCGCCACCGTTGCTCGAGATGACCTCCTCCGGGCTCCTGACATTCTCAGAACGCGATCGCACCCTTCGCGTCGCTATTGTCTTTGCCGAGACGAATCCTGCCGTCGTGGAGACCATCGTCCGATTCGTCGACGCGAGAGGGCAGGTCCTCAAGACGCGGCGCGGCAACGTGAGCGATGGCATGCCGCTCATCGTCGATCTCACGCGTAGCGACGTCGGCAACCGCGGCGAAGTACTCGTGCGAGCAGAGGTCTTTCACAGATTCCCGGTGCCGCGCACCACTAGGTACCCGATTCTGATTTCCCTGCAGTCGACCTCGATGGACGGCACCAGCCACTTGTTTCTCACGTGGCGCGGTGACGTATGCTGGTCCTGCAGCGGACCTAGTGCGGTGGGCCCATGGGCGTCACATGCGGCACATGCGAACTGCGATCCGGATCCAGGTCTGTATCTGGATCTGGTGTGGGGTTCGCCGATGTGACGCGACCTGCGGCGCATGTAGTGAGCGGCAAGTCTTCGCGAGGTCCTTGCACCCACGCGGTCTTGCTGCTGCTCGGCCTGATGAGCCATGGCGCCCGCGCCGCGCCCACATTCGACGCGTGCGCTGAATTGGTCGCCGCCGAGCCGGCTGCGTACGAGTCTTACCGCTGCTACTTCGAGGTAGCGGGCAGCAGCGGCGAATGGCGCGCGGCGGGAAGGCACCTGAAAGCCTTGGCGGCCGCGCGGCCGCACATCGACTGGATCGTCTTCGTCCGGGGGCTGGTCACATCGCCTCTCGACAAAGCGGTTGCCGAGCGGCTGTACTTCGAAGCGTCGCAGCGCTTCGAAGCCGGTGGGAATGTGCGCGGCGAAGTGCTGGCGCGCTCGAATCTCTACAACCTGTACTACCAGTCCGGTCGGATCGGCAGCGCCGCGAAGGAAGTCGAGCGGATCACCTCGCTCACCGGGCAGTCCGAGGATCCCGAGATACGAATGCGCGGGCGCGTCCTCGAATCGCAATTCTTCATCAACACCGGGACGAACCTGGGACGCGCTCAGCGCGCCTTGCAGCAGGCGGAGGCGGATCTCGACCGCGTGCCGACCTACTGGGTGCGTCACCACGTTCTGCACGGTCTCGGCAGCGTCTTCCTGCTGACGGGGCAGTACGACGAAGCCGTAATGTATTTCCGCCGGCTGCTCGATGAAGCGGGTGCACAGCAGGACTTGGGCACCGTTGCCCGGGCACGGCTCGAGATCGCGAACGCGCTGCTCGAGAAACGCGGTGAAGAGCCCGATGCCGTGGATGCGGGCCGGCTGTTTGCGGATGCCGAGGAAGCACTGGCTGCCGCGCGACGCGCGCAGGACATCGACCAGGAGCTAGAAGCACTGCGACTGCTCGGCGAAACATTGATGATCGAGCGGGACCAGCGCGCTCGCCCATATGTCGACGAATGCATCGAACGGGCCGAGGCGCAGCGGCGTTCGCAGACGCTGAGCCGGTGCCTGTGGATCCGGGCGCGCTTGCTCGCGGATCAGGATCCGATCGCTGCGCAGCGCGCGATTGCGGCGGCCATCGATTTGCTGCATTACGAGGAAGGGAGTGACGACGCGTCGCTGGCTTACGTCTGGCGCAACGCAATGCGGGTCGCGTGGCAGACGCAATCCCCAGACGCGGCGATCGAGACGGGAAAGCAGGCGCTCACCGCGATCGAGCGCCTGCGCGATCTGCAGCCAGGCTTGCAGGACCGGGCCGCCGCGTTTTCGACCTGGACGCAGGACTACTACTGGCTGTCGGGACAGTTGTTGCGCCGGGCATCGGATCCGGCGTTGTCGGCTGATGCGGCGGGCGCAGGACGCGCGCGCATCCTGCTGGACGAAGGATTTCAGATTGGCGAACGGATGCGCGCCCGATCGCTGCTCGACCGCTTGAGGGCCCCCGAGCGTCCGCCGACGGACGTCGACGCTGCGACGATGTTGCGCAGGGAGGCGCTCTCGAAATCGATCGTCGACATCAACCGGCAGCTGTTGAAATCGAGAGGGCAGCCGAGTGCCGAGCTGATGCGCGCGCTCGACGCATTGGAGCGTGAGGAAGTCGACGCCCGCGAGGCGACAGAGCAACCGCGCGTCGCGATGCGCCCGGTCTCGATCGCGCAAGTTCAGGAGCGCCTCGCCGCGGATGAAATGTTGCTTTCCTTTCAGCTCGGCGTGCGCGGCAGGGAGGGCGAGGCAGCCGGTGCGTGGTTGATCACCATCACGCGCGAACGGGCCGCGGCTTTCGAGCTCCCGGACCGTCACGCGCTACGGCGATCTCTGGCTCTCTTCAAAGGGTTGCAGGATGGATCACCCGCCCGCGCACGCGCAGGGCTCGCAGTTCATGACGCATTGTTGCGTCACGCGTTCGATCGAATGCCTCGAGGCATCGAGCGGCTCATCGTCGTGCCCGACGCGCCGCTCGATATCTTTCCGATCTCGACGCTCAGCGGCTCGCTCGACTACGAGCCGCTGGCCGAGCGCTTCGAGATCGTGCTCGTGCCGTCGGCGACGCTCTGGCATGACTGGCGCGCCGCCTCGAAGGCAGTCGATGCGCGGCCCGCGCTCGTGCTTGCCGACCCACAGCTCGAGATTTCCGCGGACTCGGCTTCGCCGTGGCGGTCATGGACCACCGACGCGGGAATATCGCTCGGTCGATTGCCGCAGGCTCGAACGGAAGGCCGCGAGATCATCGAGCGACTGCGTGGCCGTGGCACGCTCTGGACGGGAGCGCAGGCTTCCGAAGCAGCACTCAAAGCATCCGACCTGTCGCGCTACGGCGTGCTGCATTTCGCCACTCATACGGTCATCGACGTCAACGCAGAGCGCTCCGCCATTCTGTTGGCCTCTGGCATGAGCACCCAGGACGGAATGTTGCAGAGTCGGGAGATTGCCGATCTTCCGCTCGACGGCCAGATCGTGGTGCTGTCTTCATGCCAGAGCGCCACGGGCACACCGGTGCGGGGCGAGGGCGTGCTGGGCCTGGCACGCTCGTTCTTCGCCGCCGGCGCAGGCGTGGGCGTCGGCAGCCTCTGGCCCGTTCGAGACGATCATGCGCGCGCCTTCTTCGATCCGTTCTATGAAGCGTTGGGAGAAGGCCGCACCGTCGGAGCCGCCTTCCACGAAGCGCAACGCCGTCTCATCGCTCGAGGATTGCCGACGCAGGCGTGGGCCGGGTTCATTCTCATGGGTGACGCAAACGCGGTGATGAGTTCGAGCGCAGCGGCGCACACGCCGCTGCGCACTGTGCTGTTCGGCGCTGCAATCATCATGCTGCTGATCCTCGCCGGCTGGTCGGTGAAGAGCTGGTATTCGAAGCGCCGCGCGTCGCGAAACCGGGTGTGAGTCAATCCAGCGTCACGACGTACGTTTGCGATGCGACGCGTTGGCCATCGGGTAGACGGACCTCGACCTGCCACAACAGATGCTCGCCCGAAGGCACCTTCTCCAGCATCGCAGCAGGCACCGCCAGCTCCGCGCTCGTGAGGTCCTGTTTCTCGAGCACAGGGATCAGATCGGCAGTGGTCAATCTCACTGCATAGGTGGAGCCCTCCGGGCCCGCAGACCATCGCAGGACGGCGCGATCACGCGACAGTCGGTCGCCGGTCCGTGAAACCGGTGTCAGCCCGGGAGCGGCATCCCGATACTGCGGGGATTCCTCGTGACCTGGCTGCTGCCCCGGCCGCACGAAATACGTGGTCAACCCGACGGCGAGGATGACGCTCGCCGCGAATGCAAACATGGGGGCCCGCGCGCTTCCGGCTTTCTCGAGACGGCTCGCGGGCCGCGCGCCGAGCTCCATCGCCAGTCGCCACTCCTGTGAACATTCCGCGCACTGCGACAGGTGATCGACGATCTTCAAACGCTGCTCGCGGTCGAGTCCTCCGGACGCTGCCTCGAACAACTGCTCCGCCGGAGGACACACAGACGACGTGTCGTGCTTGCCCTCGCGCGCAGCGAACGCGCGTGCCAGCGTTTCGAATTCGCGTTGCGCGTCACTCATGAATGCAACCCCATCTCATGGAGGAACTCCCGCAGTTGCGCCAGTCCGCGATGTACCAGGTTGTCGGCGCGCTTGGCATTGCATTCGAGCATGCGCGCGACTTCGGGCACGCTGTAGCCGAGCAGATGCAAGGTCAATGCGCGTCTTCGATCGGGCTGGAGTCGTTGTAGAGACACTTCCATCGCATTGGCCAATGCCGTATCCGGCGCCTCTTCCTGCATGTGGTCGGTTGCGGTGGCGATGTCCACGCGGCCTTCGGCGAGATCCGCGGTCGGCTCGCGCCGGCGGCGGCGAATCTCATCGATGACCGCGCTGTAGGCCACCTTCTTCAAATACGCGGCGGAGAGCTGGCTCTGGCCGTCGAGTTTGCGCGCGCGCAGCAGGCGGATGAAGGATTCCTGGACGAGGTCGTCCGCATCCTGCGCGAGCGAGCGAGGACATACCCGACGCACCGCGCGTTTCAGATCGCGAAGTAGCGACTGATGCGTCTGTGCCTGCGCCAGCGCATACGGGGCGTCGACATCGTCCAGCGTACCCTCCTCCCTGTAGCTCGTATTCAACATAGCTGAATACAGGGGAGAGCGGAACCGTCTCGAATCTCGGTCTCATTTGAGTGCCTGCTCACTAACGCCGGTCTCCCGGGCGCTCGGCAGCGCCCGGGAGGGGGACATACGATCAAGGAACCCATGCGTTGTCGAAAGCATCCCTGAGCAGTTGGCACTGGTAGGAAATCGCGCCGCGCTGCGAGTTGATCAGCAGCGCCGCCTCCACCACGATTGGGAAGGCGACCACGCAGCTGTGCAGCTCGCCCCCCGGGTTGTGATTCCAGTCGCCGCCATGCATCTGGTACACGCCAAACGCACCAGTGGGATAAGACCAGTCGGTCGGATCCATCAGGCCGAGAAAACCATCGAACATCTCGTTGCGCATCCCGGTGGACAACAACTGCTGCGTGTATCGGAGCGTCGCCATCACGCCGGCCAGCTCGTTGGCATTGATGAACCAGCCGAAGCCGCCGCATTGGAGCGTGCGGTCGGGCTCCTCATAGCCCGCGCCACCACCGTCTGGGAAGTCATATTGAATGGTGGGGTTCGCACTGGTCGCGGTGCAATCGACCGACACGCCGATCGAGTCGTAGAGCGCCTGAGCCTCGACGAGGAAGGCTGCCGCAGTGAGCACGTCGGGCTCCTCGCCGGGGAAGTCGACCGGATCGATGCCGAGCAGGCCCGCCACCGCGACGCGCAGCAAGGCGAAGTTGGCGTTGGCGTAGGCGAAGCCCGTCGCCCCGGTGGCCTGTGCGATCAGCGTCTGCAGCTCGCCGTACCTGGTATCGCCGTCTCCCACCTTTTGCCCGAAGCCGGTCTCATGCGTCATGAAGTCGCGGAAGGTGAGATCTTCGACACCGTCACCGAGCAGCCAATCGCTCGGTAGATAGGGCGCGACCTCCGCGTCCGGCGTCAGCCCGAGATCCTGCAGCACGCGCAGCGTCACGATGGTGGTGAGCGTCTTGCTCACGCTCGCCACATGCATGTCCTTGTTCTGCGACTGTGCCGTTGCCGGCGCGTCCGCGGCCGTGCGCGCCTGACCCTCGGCGTGACCGCCGTTGTAGGTTTGGCCATTGAACGTTATGGACAGCGCCCAGCCGACCGCCTCGCCGCTCATCGCAGCGATGACGTTGCTCTCGAACAGTGCGATGTCGAAGGTGATGGTGTCGGCCGCAAAGCCGAGCGAGTCATCGAAGAAGTCATTTGCAAGCACATAGTTTCCCTGGCTCAAGGCGAGCTGCGCGCGCTGGAAACGGCTCTCCGCCGCGGCAAGCGTGCTGCTCGGCACGTGCGCGCGGCGCGCCGCGTCGAGCACGTCCTTGGCCATACGCTGTGCGATTGCCGTGAGCTTCGACTGCACGTCGAGCACGTTGGGATTCTGCCCGCCTGCAGTGAGGGCGCCTTTGAGGCGCCCCTGCGCGGCGGTCATGGACTGCGCGCTCTTCGTCAGATACCCGAGGCTCGTGTCGCGCGAACCAGCGCGTAGTGTGGTCAACGCACGTCCGAGCTCGGCGTGCGCCGCAACGAGTTGTGTTCGTATCGTTCCGGCCGGGTACGACTGGAGCAACGCGCCGAGGCGCGCGAGGGTCTTCGGCAAGGCCACGGCGGGAACCTGCAGGTCCGGTGAACCGCTCGTGGGCGGTTCGCTCTCCGTGCTCTGCGTGCGCTCCACGAACTTGGGCGCCCTGCGAAGGCGTTCGAGCGCGCTCGACATTTCTTTGGTGAACGCACCACGCTCGGTCAGGACGGCCGACGATGCGCGCGGTGGCGGCGCAGCGGCGGCGGCCGAGGCCGTTGGGATTGCGGTGGCTAGAAACGCGCCGGCGACATATGCAGTCGCTGCGAAAGCTCTGAGCGTGAACATGATGGGCTCCTGGGGTTGCTGTCGACGTCCTACCGGATAACGACGGCGGATGCGGATTCCCCTCAGGCCTGGTGCGTGGGATGCCGGAGACTTCGTGGGCGCAAGCGGCCTGCGCCCCGCGCGCCGGCCGCCAGTGCTATCGCGGGAAATCGCGCGTGGAGCTTGCAAAGCACAGTTCGCGGCCATACTGAGCCAGGCGGCGACGCTGGGTGCGATCACGCTGCTGCTGATCGCACACGGCCGCCTCACGACACATAAGGGAGAACACATGTCCGAGTACCACCTCGCCCAGCTCAACGTCGCCACGCTCAAGGCGCCGCTCGATTCCCCCGAGCTCAAGGACTTCGTCGACAACCTCGACCGCATCAACGCACTCGCGGAGTCTTCCGCGGGCTTCGTCTGGCGGCTCGTCGGCGATGGCAACGACGCCACGTCGCTGCGCCCGCTCGGCGACAACGTCATCGTGAATCTCACGGTGTGGCAGGACACGGACGCGCTGCGCAACTACGTCTACAAGAGCGCACACGTCGAGATCATGAAGCGTCGCCGCGAATGGTTCACGCGCATGGGCGACGCATACATGGCGATGTGGTGGGTGCCCAAGGGCCACGTGCCCACCGTCGCCGAGGCCGTCGCCAAGCTCCATCACCTGCGCGCGCACGGCCCCGCGCCCGAGGCGTTCACGTTCGGCGAGGCATTCCTGGCACCGGATTCGGCCGCCGGCGGCACGCCGTTCTCGATCAAGGATTCCTGCCCGGCGTGAAGCCGCGCTCCGTGGACGAGGCGCCGGGCTTCGGGTGGATAGACGACGTGTCCCGTTCATTGGGGGTCGCGAGCTACGTCATCCGCTCCACCGCGCAAGCCGCGCAGCATCGGGAGCGCCGTCAACATCCGGCGCGCGAAGGCGCTGACGAAGCTCGGGCGAAGCAGCGTGTTAGCGGTGACCCGTGAATGAGACCCCGCGACATAAACGCCTCAGCGACCCGGCGCGGGGAATCTTCATCGCGGTCTTCATCGCGCTGTATTCGTGGGCGTCCAAACAATCCGATGGCTCGATGGCCGTGGCATTGCTGGTCGGCGCCGCCGTACAGATTGCCATCCTCGGCATGCGGCGCATCGTCCCGCCGGACCGGATGCCCGAAACTATCTACGTCATCGAGATGATCGCCGACGGCATCACCGTAATGTCGTTCGCCATCGGCGTGCTCGGGCCTATTTTCAGCCTGCCGGCAGGCGTGTAGGCTCCGCCCATGCGCACTGCCATCATCCTCGGCATCGGATTCTGCTTGTTAGGGGTCTGCGTCGGAACCGGCTGGGTGGTCGGCGGTCCCGCCAAAATGAAGGTGGCCGTGCTGGTGTTCCTGGCGCTGTGGCTGGTCGCCACCGCCGCCAACCTGTACGTCGGCGTCACGCGCGCCGGATACTCGTTCCTGGAAGAGCTGCCCATCTTCCTGCTGCTGTTCGGCGGGCCGGCCATCGCGGCGCTGCTGCTGCGCTGGAGGCTCTGAGACGTCTCACTTCTTCTTCGGCGCCGGTTTCTCCGACTTCTCGATGTCGAGCTTCGGCACGCCGAAGCTGCCTTCGAGGTCGTGCAGTTGCTCGAGATCGATGTTGCCGACGATGTTCACGATGGTGAACTCACGCGGCTCGCTGGCGATGATGGCGAGGCCGTGTACGCGCCCGTCATCGACGTGCATGAAGACATCGACGTTCGCCTTCTCTTTATTGCTGTGCACTTCGACCATGGGGCTCCAGCCGGGCGCCTTGAGCTGCTGACGCAGGCGGTCGATGTCCGCCTTCGGGTAGGCGAAATCATGGTCGAACGTGTAACTGCGAACGTAGATACCGGTCAGCGATTGGACCAGCTTCTGCACCTTCGCCTGGTCCGGATCGGCCGAGTCCAGAAAGCGTGTCGCGATTCCCAGCAAATTTGGATCGAGGGTCACCGTGATCACCTCGCTGGCCTTGTCGGACAGCGATGCGAACTCGGGCAGCGTGAGCTTGCCGCGCGTCTGCGAGAACGCGGGGGACGCGACGAGCAGCGCGGTGAGGCACAGCGCGATGCGGATGATCATGAGCGATTCTCCTGCGCGCGTTCGGCGCGCGGCTTGTTTACCGCCTGATAGGCGATATCGAGTTTCTGACTGGTGACGCGCAGCGCCTGCATGAGCTGTTCGCTCGCTTCGCGACCGCGTTGTGCGGTCAGTTGCGCGGCGCGCACCTGGGCATCCTGATCGCGGTGCACCGCCATGCGCTGGCCGAGCAGCACCGCGCAGATCAGCGAAGCGGCCAGCGCGGCCGGCATGAAGAAGTTGCGCCGTGCAGGCACGGACAAAGGTGAGACGACCCTCGTCGTGATGGACAGGGGGGTGACCGACGCGCGGCGCTCGGGCAACGCGGCCAGCACGCGGTCGGTGAATCCCTGCGGCGCGTCCACGGGCCGCAACGCGCGACGCAACTGGTCTTCGAAGGATTCGTTCATGGCAGTTCCTCGCAGTCGACGAGCCGGGCACCGATCATCTTGCCGCGCAGCGCGGTCAGCGAACGCTTGATGTGGCTCTTCACGGTATTCATGGGCATCTCGAGCGCCTTGGCGATTTCGGCGACGTCCTGGTCTTCCTGATAGCGCAGCAGCATGACGGCGCGCGCCTGCGGCGCGAGCTCACCTAACAACCGTGCGAGCTCGCGGCTCATGAGTGGATCCTCGGCGCTGGCGGCGGCCGCGACGTGCTCGCCTTCCTCGAGCGGCTGCGTCGCCGAGTACGGCAGGCGCCGCAGGCGGTCGATGGCCAGATTCGACGCCACGCGCCGCAGCCAGAACGCCAGATGATCCATCGTTTCGATGTCGTCCAGCCTGCGGTAGAGCTGCAGGAATACATCCTGCGCCAGGTCCTCCGCCGCGTGGCGCGCGCCCAGCATGCGCAACCCGATGCTGAACACCGAGCCCTGGTGCGCCCGCACGATCTCGGCGAACGCACCGGTGTCGCCGGAGCGGGCGCGCCACAGCAGTGTCGGTGCCTCGGTATGCAAGGGACGTGAGTTCACTGGGCGCGTGGCCGGTGGGTCAATCTGCGGAGTCTTCGGAAGTGCGCGGAATGCCGAATTGTCCTTCGAGCTTCCCGAGCTTGTCGACGTCGATGTTGCCGACGATGTTGACGATGGTGAACGAGCGCGGCTCGCTGGCGATCACCGCCAGCCCCAGGACCTTGCCGTTCTCGATGCACAGGTAGACGTCGACGTCCTCTTTATCCTTGCGTCGGTGCGCGTGCACTATCGGGCTCCAGCCCGGCGTCGTCAGCTGCCGGCGCACGGCGTCGATATCGGCCCTGGAGTAGGCGTCGTCGGAGTCGAACTCATAGTTGCGTACGCGCACGGAGTGCACGTCGCGCAGCAACTCCAGAGCCTGCGCCTCCTCGCTGTCGTCCCCTTCGTCGGGCTTGGCGAACTTCGACGCGAGCCAGAGCAGCGGCCGGCTGATCGTTATGTCCACCGTGTCGGATGCCTTCTGCTTCAGATGGTTGAAGGTGGGAATCTCGAGGTGCGGCTCGGCTGCGAAGGCCGGGGCGCCGAGATACAGCAAGGCCGCGGTGGCGAGGGCGGCCGGTGGGAACAATCTGCTCATTGGGCACCTGTTTCGAGGACTGGTGCCTCAGATACGGGCGAAGGCGCCCTGCGGGGTGCAGTCCGTCAGTGACCGCTCAGTTGACGACGGTGAAGGCCTTCAGCGGCGAGGAGAACTCGTCGGGCGCTCGCCAGTCGGCGGAATACCGACTGAAGGCGAGCATGCCGCGCGCCTCGTAGTTGCCCGGCATGATCAGCGTGGCGTTGTCGAGCACACCGCTCCACACGAAGGAGTAGCTGCGGCTCTGGTTCGGCGCGAATTCCACTGTGATGAACGCCTGCGTGAAGGAGCGGTCGGTCGCCCATCGCCAGCGCGTGGTCTGCGTGCCCGGATTCAAGACGACGAAGTCGTAGATCTGACCGGTAGGCAGGTCGATCTCCTGCGCGATACTCGTGTTGTTCACGATGGTGAGATCGAAGCGGATCGGATCGCCGAGGCGGAAGCGGGTCGACGACGCGCCGTCGATGTCGCGCAGGATCAGCGTGGTGGAAAAAGTTTCGTCGTCGTCTCCTACATCGAGCGTGCCGTCACCGGAGCTGCAGCGGTATTGCGAGCCCATCGTGAACAAACAGACGCCGCCGAGGAGTATCAGTCGTGCCATCATCGAGCCGCGCATGAGCATGATCCCTCCAGGAAAAACGCCTGCGAACATTCCGTCCACCGAGGCCGAGGTCGACGCGCTGTATGGCCTCGAGCCCGTGATCGGCGCCGAGGCCACTGCAATGGACTCCATTGCGGGAGGTGAGTTCGCTCTCGTCACCTGTCCCTACTGCGGCGAGCAATTCGAGACTAGCGTGGATGCGAGCGCGGGAATGTGCAGTTATGTCGAAGACTGTCAGGTTTGCTGCCAGCCCATCGAGATGGACCTGCGCGTCGATGAATCCGGTGCATTTCAGCAGCTCATTGCGCGGCGCGGCGATTCGGAGTGAATGTCCCCATTTAGCCGCGGCCTATATACGGCATCTTGGTTGCCAATATGGTCATGAACTGCACGTTCGCATCCAGTGGTAGTTTGGCCATCGACAGCACCGCGTTGGCCACGTGCCGCACGTCCATCATCGGCTCTGCCTGCGGCAGGCGATTGCCGAGCTCCGTGACCGCGTTGCCGATGTCGATCTGCCCACACGCGATGTCGTGGACACGTCCATCCAGCGACGTCGCTTTCGTGAGGCCCGTGATCGCGTGCTTCGAGGCCGTGTACGGCGCGGAATTGGCGCGCGGCACGTGCGCCGAGATCGAGCCGTTGTTGATGATGCGTCCGCCGCGCGGGCGCTGCGCCTTCATCAGAAGGAATGCCTGCTGTGTGCACAGGAAGGTGCCGGTGACGTTGGTGTCGATGACCTCGCGCCATTTCTCGTACGGCATCTCTTCGAGCGGAACGAACGGCGCGTTGAGCCCGGCATTGTTGAACAGCACGTCGAGCCGGCCGAACGTTGCGCGCACCGCCTCGAACAGCGCGCGCACATCATCGGGTCGGGAAACATCCGTGGCCACCACGAGCGCGCGCTCATCTGCGGCGGACTCATCCGCGACGGCGCGCAACTTCTCCACGTGTCGACCGGCGAGGACGACTCGAAAACCATCCCGCAAAAAGGCGAGGGCAGTTGCGCGGCCGATGCCGCTGCCCGCGCCCGTGACCACCGCTACTTTCAGTTCAGTCATGTGCCCGATTATGTAGGGCCGCGCATTTTTGTTGGGACTACTTCACATTGTTTGCGGTTCTCCCTGCCGCCCGATTCCGCGTCGATCGGGCGGCCGCTAGGGTTACGAAAATCTCAAACAACGGGCAGCGTAATGCCCGGCATAGGGTGATCTGATCTCATGAAACGAAAGATGCGAATCCATGTTCTGGCAGGCATGGCCACGGCGCCGTTGCTCTGCGCGACTGCTTCTGCACAAATCAACTCGAGTGGAGCCTCCGAGCCCGTGCTATGGAATTGCACCGGCTCGCCCTGTCCCTGGGGCAGCGCGGATCCGGGCATCGCGCTCGTATGGCCGCAGGACGCGGGCGCCACGTCCACGCGCCACGGCTACACCACGACCAGGCCCGTGTATCTGCCCGCGTACGCCGCGAATGGCGCAGTCGTGCAGATCACCGCGGGTAGCGCGGCAGCCTACGCGGGCCTGCCGCTAGGCGGTGGACATCGGATGCTGTCGACGCTCAACGCGGGTCAGAGCCTCATCGTCTCCGGCCTTGCCGCCGGAGAAGTTCTGAGCGTGCAGAGCGGCGGGTCCTTCGCGTATCAGATCACGCTGCCGTCGACGACCCCGCCGCCGCCGCCGCCGCCGCCGCCGCCGGTTCCGGGCGCGCCTTCGGTTCTGGTCACTTGGACCTGTACCAGTTCGCCGTGCCCCTGGGGGTCTTCGGATTCGGGCCAGGCAATCGAATGGCCGAACGTGCCGGAGCGCATCAGCAATCGCTATGGCTACACTACGAGCCACGGCGCGTACCTCGGCGCCGCGCGCGCCAACGGCACAATCATCCAACTCCACAGCGGCAGCGCCGGTGTCTACGCCGGTACCTCGAACGCGCAGCATCGCCTGATGACCTACATGGCGGCGGGTGGCACATTCGAGGTTTCCGGCCTCGCGCCCGACGAAATGCTGAGCGTGCAGAGTGCCTCGACCTTTCGGTACGAGGTGACGCTGAGCACGTCCACTCCGCCGCCGCCGCCGCCGCCGCCGCCGCCACCGCCACCACCGGCCGGCACGTCGTCGCAGTCCGTGACGTGGGCCTGCACCGGCTCTCCGTGTCCGTTCGGCGCGTCGGTGAGCGACCACGCGCTGGTGTGGCCGGCCTCCGCCAATGCGACGGCGGTGAAGCTCGGCTACACCACATCGCACGGCGTCTATCTACCGCGCAACTACGTGGCGGGCACCACCATCACGGTGACCAGCGGCTCCGGCACGGCCTACGCGGACGTGCCGGGCGGCCTGCTGCACCATCCCCTCACGACCATCTCGGCCGGCGGCAGCCATACCTTCCCATCGCTCGCGGCCGGTCAGGTGTTGAGCTTCGTCGGTGACGATGAATTCAACTACGAGCTCACGCTCGGTGCCTTCGTCCCGGACGATGATCCCTCAGAACCCGAGCTGCCCGGTGACCCGGGCGCCGTCATTCACTCCGTCGCGTCGGAGTGGCGCTGCGATGTTCCGTACTGCTCCCCGTGGTACTCGCACGTCATCGACTGGCCGTCGTGGGCGGCGTACTCGGACAACGCGCGCGCCGACAACAGGTTCCGCCGGACGTACGGCGAGTCGGGCCAGCTGCTGCATCCGTACATGGGCTCGTGGGCCAACGGCTGCCGCGTGACCGCGGTGTCCGGCGTGGTGCTCATCATAGAGTGGGAGCGCGGCACGGAGACGTGGCGCGAGACCTATCTAGACCCGGGTCAGCAGCACGTGATCCAGCTCGAGGCGCCGGAAGACGGCGCGATGATCGAGAGCTATGACTTCTCCCCCGGCTTCAGCGTCACGCTGCAGAACTGCACGCCGCGAGCGCTGCCCTAGCAGGGTGGGAGAGAAGGGGGGTGCCGGGAATTCCTTCCCGGTATCACCCTCTACAGCCAGCCGCGCTGCCGCGCCAGCCGATACGCATCGATGCGGTTGTTCGCGCCTAACTTCCCGATGGCTTCGGACAGATAATTGCGCACCGTGCCCGCCGACAACCCGAGTTGCTCGGCGATCTGCGGCGCCGACAAGCCCTCGCCCGACAGACGCAGCGTCTGGCGCTCGCGATCATTGAGTGGGTCGGATTCGTTCCAGGCCTCGACCGCCAGCGCGGGATCGATCGCGCGGCCGCCGCGATGCACGCTGCGCAACGCCTCGGCCAGTTTCTCGGCCGGCGAGTCCTTCAGTAGATAGCCGCGCACGCCCGCATCGAGCGCGCGGCGCAGATAGCCCTGGCGTGCGAAGGTGGTCACGATGACCACCTTCGTCGGCAGCTTCTCGCTCTGGATCTTCTGCGCCAGCTCGATGCCGGTCATGCCGGGCATCTCGATGTCGGTGACGACCACGTCGGGTTTGAGCCGCCGGCACTCCGACAGCGCCTGCAGCCCGTCGGGCGCCGCGCCCAGCACATCGATGTCGCGCTCCATCTTGAGCAACGCGCCGAGCGCGCCGCGCACCATGGCCTGATCCTCGGCGATCAGGATGCGGATCATGCGGGGCAGGGCACGCACACGAACAATCGCGTGCCGCCGCTCTCCGCGGATTCGAGTGTCACACTACCGCCCACGCTGCCGAGCCGCTCGCGCATGCCGTTGAGGCCGTTACCCGGCACGATCCTGCCGCCGCGGCCGTCGTCGAGCACTTCCATGACCACCTGCGACGGCTCCTGGCGCAGGCGGATCGTCACGCCCGAGGCGTGCGCATGCCGGCGGATGTTGGTCGTGGCCTCGCGCAGGGACAGCGCCAGCGCCGTCTCGCGGTCGTGCGGCAGCGTCACGCGCTCGGTCTCGCATTTCACCTTGACGCCCTGCGCCTCGAGCAGCGCCGTAGCGGCCTGCAGCTCCGCCGCGATGGCGGTGTTGCGGATGCCGGAAACGGCGTTGCGCACCTGCGAGAGCGCATCGCGTGCCACGCGTTCGACCTCGGTGATCTCCGCGCGCGCGGCGTCGAGGTCGCGGTCGATGAGCTTGCGCGCCAGCTCGGACTTGAGCGCCACCACGGACAGCGTGTGGCCTAACAAGTCGTGCAGGTCGCGGCCGATGCGCTCGCGCTCGGCCAGCGTGGCCAGGCGCATGATCTCCTCGCTGCTGCGGCGCAGATGCTGCTGCTGCTGCGCGGTGTAGGCGGTGTACAGCGCAGACAGCGCGAGCAGCACGGCGGGCAGCGTGACGCTGAGCAGCGTCGTCTCGTCGGCACCGAGCTGCGCGAGCTCCGCGAGATAGATCGCGATGATCGCGGCCATCGTGAGCGCCGCGCCGCGCAGCGTCGCGGTCGTGAACGCGATCGTGAAGAAGGCGAAGATCAGATAGCCCAGCGAGGCAGGGTTGAAGGCCGCCAGCCCGTAGGCGAGCACGCAGATGGCGCCGATGTACCAGCGCCGCACCTTCGGCCCGCCGCCCGTGAAATAGGTGCATGTGTGCAAGTACACGAACACCGGCAGGCTGAGGAGCGTCGGCAGGATCACCGTCATGAACGATTGGTGTCCGATGATCGGCCAGAAGAACACCCACGCTACGTTGAACAGGATCACGAACGGCATGTTGCGCATGACGCGCCCATCGGCGCGGGTCATCATGCCCACGAGCGAATCCGCGGGCGGTACGCGGATGTTCTGCAACATGGTTCTGGGCGTCATGGCGGCGAAATCGTAGCGCTAACGAATCTCGATGTCGTCGACTTGCAGCTTGAAATCGCCGAGCGGCGTCATGGTCCCGATGGAGATCACGCGCACGTGCTGCATGTCGAGCCCGGCCATCTTCGCCAGCGGGATGTTCACTTCGGCCCAATCCGGCCCGGCCGTGAAGCTCGACATCGCGGGCATCGCGTCCGCCCGCGGGCCGATCAGCGCGACCAGGTACTGACGGCCGTCGCCGCGTGCATAGAAATGCAGCGCGCTCTTGCCGCTGAGGTCGGCCATTGGCTGGTCCGCGAAATCCACGCCCGGCCTGCCCGCCGGCAGGAACGAGGCGCCTGCGAACGGATACGGGTTGCCATTGCGCAAGGTTCCAGAGACTTCGAGCGCATGCGCGGAGCCGGGAGTGCCGCCGTCGACCACGCGGATCGCCGCCGAGGAATTGCCGCCGCGCATGGTGTCGTCCGAGGCCCTCCAGCCGAGGCCATAGACCGCTTCGGCGCTGCCTTTCTCGAAGTTGGAAACGGCTGGTGACGCGGGCCCAGCCACGCCGGGCGGCAGCGCGAAGCCGGCAGCGTCCGTTGCAGCGGCGCTCGAGTCCGTGCCGCCCGGCGTGGCGGCCGAAGTGGTCCCGGCCGATGCGGCAACCTTCGCGGTGCCGCCCATGAAGCCGGTGGCGATGAGCGCGATGGCGGCCGCGACCGGGATCATTGCCGCCGCGCGCCGCAGCGGCGCACTGCCGCCGACGCGCGCCGGACCCAGCAGCCGCACGCCGCTATTGCCGAGGCGGCGCATCGCGAGCCAGAAGAACAGCACGGTCACGCCCACCAGCGCGCCGATGTGATTCCACAGCGATCCCAGCGACGGCATGTCGATGGCGGCGAGCGACAACTGGGTGAGGTGATAGGCGGGCCACAGCGACGCGAACTGCTGCACGGCATGGGGCAGGTACTGGAACGGAACCCACAGGCCGGACAGGAAGGCCATTGGTAGATAGATGAGGTTGACGATCGCCGGCGCCGCCTGTCCCGAGGCGATGGCGCCGACGAACAGGCCCATCGCGCAGAACGGCAGCACACCGAGCACGTCGACGACGAACACGGTGGCGATCTGGCCGGCGGTCAGCGGCACGTGGCTCACGAACAGCGCGAGCGAAGTGAGCATGATCACGATAATGGCGACGAAAATCATGGCCATCACCATGCGCGCCAGTAGATAGGATCCGGGCGGGGCCGGCAGCGCCTGCCGGAAAGTCATGGTGCCGAGCTCGCGCTCGAATGCCAGCGACACGCCGAACCCGAACAGGCCCGGCGCCATGGTGCCGAACACCCCGTAGGCGGCGAACGTGTATTGCGCCATGGCGGCATTGCCGCGCGCGCTGCCCATGAGCACGCCGAACAGCAGGTAGAACATGGAAGGGAACAGCAGTGTCGGCACCGCGAACATCGGCGTACGCAGCATTTTGCGCAGCTCGAAGGCCATGTCGCCGGCATACGCGGCGAACAGGCGCCCGGAGCTCATGCGGGATTCGATGGTCGCATTCACTGCAGCTTCTCCCCGGAATTCGTGTTGGCCGGATTGGAATTGGTGATCTCGGCGAAGGCCTCGGCGAGGCCCGCGCGGCGCACCTCGATGTCGCGCACGTCGGCATCCGCGCCGAGCAGCCGGCGCAGCACCGCCTCGGCGTCGCGCGTGGCGATCTGCAGACGGCCGCCTTCATCGCTGAGCTGCAGCACCTCGGGCCAGGCGCGCAGCTCGGCGGCGGCGAGCGTGCTCTTGCAGTAGATCGTCTTGCGCGCAACGTGGGCGCGGATCTCGTCGACGGTGCCGCCCGCGATGAGCTTGCCGTGCGCCACGACGGCGACACGATTGGCCAGTGCCTCGGCTTCCTCGAGGTAGTGCGTGGTCAGCACGATCGAGCAGCCCTCGTGGATCAGCTCGCGCAACACGCGCCACAGTGCCTCGCGCGCCTGCACGTCGAGGCCGACGGTGGGCTCGTCGAGAAACAGCAGCTCGGGCCTGCCGCACAGCGCCATCGCGAACTGCGCCTGGCGTTTCTGGCCGCCCGAGAGCTTGCCGTAGCGGCGATCCGCGATGTTCTGGAGCGACAGCCGATCGATGACCGCGTCCGGGTCGTACGGCGTCGGGTAATAAGACGCCACCTGGTGGATGAGCTCGCGCGGCGTCATGACCATCGGCAGCGCCACCTCCTGCATCATGATTCCGATGCGGCGGCGCGCATCGATCGACTGCGGCGGCGCGCCGAACAGTTCGACACTCCCGGCGTCCGCGCTCTGCAGCCCCAGCAGCAGTGAAATCGCGGTCGATTTGCCGGCGCCATTCGGGCCGAGCAGGGCGAGCAACTCGCCGCGATGGACCGCAAGATCGAGACCGTCGAGCGCGGTGATGCGGCCATATCGTTTGACCGCAGAATCGAGCTGGGCCAGCAAGGCGTGGGACATGGATCCTCCTGTTGGGGGAATCATGGCGAAACGGGTGCGCGTCCTGAAGTCGCGGCTGTCAGCAGGCCCGGTTGACAGTTGTCATGTATCAGGCCGGCGCCTGGGAGCAACGATGGGAGCAACGATGGGTGTTTCCAATCGCATGGATTGCGCCAGCTCCTTGCGGCCCAGGCTTTCGGCGTAGTCGGCCAGCGCGCGCACGTCGGCGGCGGAATCGAGCGTGAGCGTGGGCGAAACGCCGCGCAGCCGCTCGAACACGGCCAACGCATCCGCACGATGATTCGCGCGCATGAGATAGCGGATCAACGTGCTGCCGACGGTGTTGAGCCCCTTGGCCTCCCAGCGCAGCGCATGCTCGGCGATGTAGCGGGCATCCACGACCAGGTGCTCATCTGCGTCGGTGCGGATCCAGTCCGCGAGCGGCTTCGTGGCGTCGACGTGACGGCCGACCCGCACGAGCTGGAACACGTCGTCGATCATGCGCGCACGTGCCTGGACGCGTTCGGCCTCGGCGCGCGCGGTCGCGCGCTCCGGGCTGCGCGAAGGCTCGATGCCGAGCTGTTCACGGCGCACATAGAGGCAGCGGCCGATGACGCTGAAGATGAATATCTCGAAGAACACGCCTGCAGCGCGAATCACCACGCGCCACACCTCCGCGCGCTCGAGCAGCCACGTCAGCGCACCGAACGATGCAATTGCGGCGAGGATGAACAGGTACGCGGGCCCGAGCCCTTTGATCACACGAAACAGCGTCTGGGGGTTCACGGCCTGGTACGACGGCTCACCGAAACCGAGCACGGCGATCTGCGCCGGCAGCAGGAGCAGGAACGCGATGCCGAGTCCGGCGCCGACGCGACCGCCGAGACGCCAGCACAGCCAGACCTCCGCGACGACGATCGCCAGCATGATCCACGGGCGCGTTTCGAATGGGCTCAGCATGTCGTCGGACATCACCGGCACTTCGGGGGCCCCGTCGGAGAGATGCTCGACGATCACGAAGCAATATTTGAGCACCCAGATCTGTAGAAAAAGGGCGCCGATGAAGCCGTAAAGTCCGGCGATGGACAAGACGCTCAGAACGAGCGTGAACACCACGACCAACAACAGGCTGGTGGGCCTGAACGGAACCAGTAGAACGCGCAAGTAGTCCATAATGACGCGCGAAAGCCCCCTGAGAACCTATGGAAACGAACACGTTTGACGCGATCGTCGTCGGCAGCGGCATGAGCGGTGGCTGGGCCGCCAAAGAGCTTACCGAAAAAGGCCTGAAGACTTTGGTCCTCGAGCGCGGCCGCATGGTGAAGCATCCCGAATATCCCACCGCCACGAAAGATCCCTGGGAGCTGCCGTACGGCAATCGCATCACTCAGGCGACTCGGCAGCGCAAGCCCGTGCAGACGCGCACCGGATATCCCACGCCCGCCAACGAACACTGGTTCGTCGACGACCTCGACAATCCGTACGTGGAAGAGGCGCCGTTCGACTGGCTGCGCGGATACCACGTCGGCGGCCGCTCGCTCATGTGGGCGCGGCAGAGTTATCGCTTCGGTCCGCTCGATTTCGAAGCCAATGCCAAAGAAGGCGTCGGCGTCCCGTGGCCGGTGTCGTACCAGGAGATCGCGCCGTGGTACGACAAGGCGGAAATCTTCGCCGGCATCAGTGGCAGCATCGAAGGATTGCCGCAACTGCCGGACGGGAAGTTCCTGCCGCCGCACGATCTCAACTGCGTCGAGATCGATTTCAAGCAGCGACTCGCCGAGAAGTTAGGCCGCAAGCTCATCATCGGCCGCTGCGCGAACCTCACGGCGCCGCTCACGCACAATGAGAGCCCGCAGCGCGGCACCTGCCAGGCGCGCAATCTATGCATTCGCGGCTGTCCGTTCGGCGGCTATTTCTCCAGCGTCTCGGCGACCCTGCCGTCCGCCGAGCGCACCGGCAATATGACGCTGCTGGCGAATCAGATCGTCTACGAAGTCATCTACGACCACGCCAAGGGCCGCGCCACAGGCGTGCGCGTGCTCGATTCCGGGACGGGCAAACAGACCGACTATTTCGCGAAGGTGGTCTTCCTGTGTGCGTCGGCGCTCGGTTCGGCGTACATCATGCTGAACTCGACCTCGACGCGCTTTCCGAACGGCTTCGGCAACGATTCCGGCGAGCTCGGCCACAACATCATGGACCACAACAAGCCCGGCAGCTCCAACGCCGGCGTCGAGGGATATCTCGACGTTGCCTACACCGGCCGCCGGCCGAACGGCTTCTACATTCCGCGGTACCGCAACGTCGGCAAGGACAAGCGCGACTATCTGCGTGGCTTTGGGTTCCAGGGGCGCGCGTCGCGCGCCGGCTACGCGCGCTTCAATGACAGCGCGGTCATTGGCGAGGAGCTCAA
The DNA here is from genome assembly GCA_043747875.1 of Pseudomonadota bacterium. Taxonomy (GTDB): domain Bacteria; phylum Pseudomonadota; class Gammaproteobacteria; order Steroidobacterales; family Steroidobacteraceae; genus CADEED01. The sequence continues at coordinate 25,137 of JAYTOI010000134.1, forward strand.
GAAAGAGTTCCTGGAGCCGGGTCCCTGGAACGTCAGCATGACGGCCTTCGGCGAAATCCTGCCGTACCACGAGAACCACGCGCGGCTCGATCGCGACAAGAAGGACAAGCACGGACTGCCGCTGCTGGTCGTCAATGCCGTCGTGCGCGACAACGAGCGCAAGATGGAACAGGACATGAAGAACGACGCCGCCGAGATGCTCGAGGCGGCCGGCTTCAAGGACGTCACGGTGCGCAGCGATTCGTACAACGTCGGCAACAGCATCCACGAGAGCGGCACGGCGCGCATGGGCAACGACCCGAAGAAGTCCGTGTTGAACAAATACAACCAGGTGCATGCCTGCAAGAACGTGTTCGTGACCGACGGCTCTTTCATGCCGTCGTTCGGCTGCCAGAACCCGTCGCTCACGTACATGGCGTTCACGGCGCGCGCCGCCCATCACGCGGTGGAAGAACTCAAGAAGGGCAACCTATGAGCACCGGGGTCGTCACTGCCGAAATGATCCGGCGCCGCGAGGTCCTGCGCCGCGCGGCGTGGTTGTTAGGCGGCGCGGTGTCGGCGCCAGCCGCGCTGGCCATCCTGCAGGGCTGCTCGGCGCAGGAGACACCGGCGGCGTCCGCGCCGGCCACCAGGCTCGAGATCCTCGAGCCCGCGCAATTCGCGCTGGTTGCGGAACTGGCCGACATCATCATTCCGAAGACCGCGACCAGCGGTGCGAAGGACGCGGGAGTGCCGGCGTTCATCGATCGCGTGCTCGCGGCGGTCTATCCACCAGAGGCACAGCAGCGCTTCGCGGCCGGTTGCGCGGAATTCGAGTCCGCGGCTCTAGAAACCCCAGGCGGCAAGCCCTTTCTGGAGCAGCAGCCCGCGCAACGCGTGGCCTTCGTGAAGCAATCGCTCGAAGCCGCGCTCGCCGGTGAACGCAATCCGAAACCCTTCATCCTCATGGTGCGCGAGCTGACGGTGCTGGGCTTCTTCACCTCGCAGCCGGGCATCACGGAAAACATGGAATACGTCGCCGTCCCGACCAGGTACGTCGGCTGCGTGCCTCTGTCGCAGCTCGAAAAACACGTCTACTGGGAATAGCGCCCGACCGGATTAGAGAGTAAGGAGACTCGCAATGACCCCCGACCGCCGCATGATCGATCTCTACAACGAATACGTGCACACGGCGCTGCCGCGGCGCGATTTCCTCGAAAAACTGGCGAAGATGGCGGGCGGCGCTGCCGCGGCCACCGTCGCACTCGGATTCCTCGAGCCCAACTACGCGCAGGCGCGTCAGATCGAGCCCGGCGACAAGCGGCTCAAGACGGAGAAGATCGAGTTCAACGGGCCCAACGGCGCGGTCAAGGGCTACGTCGCGGTTCCGGCAAAACTGGGTAAACGCGACAAACTACCCGGCATGGTCGTCATCCACGAGAACCGTGGACTCAACGAGCACATCGAAGATGTGGCGCGGCGCGCGGCGCTGGCAGGTTATCTCGCCATCGCGCCCGACGGACTGTCGGCGGCCGGCGGCGCCCCTGCCGACCAGGAGCAGGCGCGCGACGTGTTCGCCAAGACCGACGGGGAGCGCATCGCGACGGACGTGCTCGCGGCTGTGCCGTGGCTGGCCGCGGACGCGCGCAACAGCGGCAAGATCGGTGTGGTCGGGTTCTGCTACGGCGGCGGCCTCGCGCTGCGCGCGGCGGTCACGACGGTGGGCGTCGACGCGGCGGTCGCGTTCTACGGCCGGCAGCTCTCGGCCGACGACACCAGGAGGCTCAGGGTGCCGGTCCTGCTCAACTATGCGGGCGACGATGAGCGCGTAAATGCGGGCATCCCGGAATTCCGTGCCGCGCTGGACGCCGCCAAAGTGGCGTACAGCCTCAATATGTACCCCGGTACCCAGCACGGTTTTCACAACGATTCCAGCGCCGCGCGCTACAACGAACCGGCCGCCAAGCTCGCCTGGAGCCGGACCATTGATTTTTTCGACACTTATTTGAAAACTTGAGCCTCACAAGGGGGCTCACATGAAAATCCGACCGGCGTGTCTGGCGTTCCTGGTGTGCGCTTCGGCGAGCTTCGCCCAAGAGGACATCTGGACCAAGACCATCAACAACGAACACAACGGCACCTGGAACATCCTTCCGGACAAGCCGAAGCCCAAGCACTTCAAGACCGAGGATGTGCCGGGCGGCTATGCATTCCGCGTGAAGGCTACCAAGGGCGCGAATCCCTGGGACGTGCAGGCGAGCTCGCCGGTCGACGGCGCCATCAATGAGGGCGACGTGATCATGCTGATGTACTACGCGCGCGCCGCCGAGCCCGCGGAGGGTGGCAGCAAGCTCACCGCGCGCGTGCAGCTGAGCTCAGCGCCCTACAGCGCGGTGCTCGATTTCGCGGCGCCCATCGGTGCCGAGTGGAAGAGCTACTGCGCGCACCGCGTCGCGAACGCGACGTTGCCGGAAAAGAAGGGCAGCGTGTCGATCCATCTCGCCACCGCGAACCAGGTGATCGAGCTCGGGCCGGTGTTCGTGTTCAACTTCGGAAAAGGGTACGACGCGAAGAGTCTCAAAGGGTGCGATGGCTGAGGCGGCAAGCCGCCCAAAGCGCCGCATTGCGGCGGCGGTGCGCGCGCTCATGCGCGCACTTCCCGGGGTCGAGGAATTCGAGTCACACGGCTCGCCTAACTTTCGCGCCCGGCTCGGGGCGGGCCAGAGCAAGGGCCAGAGCAAGGGCCAGAGCAAGGGCAAGGGCAAGGTGTTCGCCGTGTTCTGCGTCAACCACCACGGTGATGGACACGTCGCGTTGTGGCTCAACACGCCGCCCATGGAGCAGCAGCGGCTCCTCGCCTCCGCGCCGCGACACATCTTCAAGCCGCAGTACGTCGGTCCCTCCGGGTGGATAGGCGTGGAGCTCAACCGCGGCTTCTCGTGGAAGCGCGTCGTCGAGCTCACGCACATGGCGTACGTCCACAGCTCGCCGGCGTTGCTCGTCGCGAAAATCCCGAAGCCACCGTCGGTGCCTGCGCCGACGGTCAGGATGAAGCCCGGTGAGATCGATCGCCTGCAAGCGCCGCAGGCGCGCGCGGCGCTCGCGAAATTGCGCGCATTGTGCCTCGCGCTGCCGGAAGCATCGGAATCGACCTCGATGGGCTCGATCACTTGGCGGGTGGGTAAGCGCACCTTCGCCAGTGTGTATGACTACGGCAAAGGTCTTACAGCGTCGTTCTGGGTCGGCATAGAGCGACAGGGTCCGCTCGAGATGGATCCGCGTTTTTCGGTGCCTGCCTATCTTGGGCACAACGGCTGGATCGCGCTCGATCTCACCAAAAGCGTGCGCGCACAGGAATTGAGCGATCTTATCGTCGAGAGTTTTCGACATTTCGCTACTCGCCGCGCACTCGTGGTGCTCGACGCAACTACTCGCACGACCGGCGTGGCGTAACTCCCACTGTCTCCATTCGGAGTCGGATCGAATTACCCGTTGAAGTCGCGCGCCCCCGAGCGGAAGGTACGCGCGCTTGCATAGGGTACGAAGCGGGCCGTCCGGCTCGTTTCCAATCGGTAATCATTCTCCAAAAGGGAGATTTTCATGAAGCCAGTATCACGTGGCCTAACTACTGCCGCGTTCGCCTCGGCGTTCGTTGCAATGTCGTTGGGCGTAGCCAGCCACGATTCCGCGGCGCAGCACGTCGCATCCGATGTCGACGGTCATCGGTTCAGGCCATCATTGCTCCGGGTGGATCCCGAGAGCTCCGCTGCAGATGCCGCGCCCGCGGCGAGTGCGACTGCGGGTACACAGGCCGTGCCGCCGGAGGGCGGACCGCGGGACCGGCGGTTCCGCGAGGCGCCGGCCGCTTTCGACAACCTCACCAATGGATTCGATCCGCAAGGTCCCGCGTTCGACACGATCGACGAAGACACCCTCGTACCGCTGCGCTCGTTCAACGACAACCGCTTCATCTACGAGGAGTTCGAGACTGTGGGCGATGGCCTCGGGCCGACGTTCAATGCGCAATCCTGCCGCGAGTGTCACCAGAACATCGTGACCGGCGGCGCGAGCCAGGTGGCGGAGCACCGCACCGGACGCATCGAGCTGCTGCAGTTCGTGGAGTCGGCGGGCGGATCTTTGATCCAGTCGCGTGCGACGCATCCGGATATCTTCGAGCGCGTGCCGTTCGAGGACAGCGTGGGCACGTTGCGCATCTCGACCAACACGCTGGGCGCGGGGTTCGTCGAAGCGATCGCCAACGAGACGCTGCTGCAGATCCGCAACGCGCAGCCGGCCGCGATCCGCGGCACGGCACTCGAAGTGGCCGTGCTCGAGGCCAACAACGCGCCGCGCATCGGACGTTTCGGTTGGAAGAGCCAGCACGCATCGCTGGAGTCCTTCGCGGCCGATGCGTATCTGAACGAGATGGGCATCACCACGCCGATCCTGCCGGAGGAGAACACCTCGCTCGGTCGCAGTGTCGCGGCCTACGATCAGGTGCCCGATCCGGAAGACGACGGCGTCGACGTCACGGCGTTCGCGAACTTCATGCGTGCGACCAAGGCACCGCCGCGCGGTGCGATCACCCAGGTGGTGCGCAACGGCGAGGCGCTGTTCAACCAGGTGGGTTGCGGCGGCTGTCACGTCGGCACGATCCGCACCGCGGCTCCCGGTACGCGCATCAACGGGGGCGCGATCCGCGTGCGCGATGCGGTGGGTAACAAGATCATCCATCCGTACAGCGACTTCCTGTTGCACGACATCGGCACTGGCGACGGCATCCCCGTGTTGCCGGGAGCGGCATTCGCGTCGACGGCGATGCAGATCCGCACGGCGCCGCTGTGGGCGCTGCGCACGCGCAACCGGCTCATGCACGACGGACTGTCGTTCACCAAGCAGGAAGCGATCGCGCGGCATGCCGGACAGGCGGCGGGTGTGAAAAGCGCTTACGACGCTTTGTCGGCGGCGCAGAAAGACCAGTTGTTCGCGTTCCTCGATTCGCTCTAGCCAGTGACGGGCGCGAGCTTCGGCGTGCCGCTCAGGGAGTGAGCTGGCACCAACACGGCGGCGGGCCAAGGGACTGGCCCGCCGCCGGTAACCGAGGCGTTCAGTCGTCGTAAGTCTCGCGTGCAAACGCGATGAAGCAGAACCCGTGGTCGAACGGATCGGAACAGCTGACGCAGCGTGAGCCGCGCCAGTCGACGTGCCCCGTCTCCCGACGTGCCCCCGCCGATAGCGCGCGGGACACTGCGGCATCGACGTCCTCGACGACCAGGTCGAAATGCACCGGCGTCCAGTGCCGCGTAAAATCGCGCGCGATGGGTGGCGTGCGTACCGCCTGCGACCCCGCCGGTTTGCACAGCAGGTAGATGGTCGCGGTGGCGCCGGTGAGCTCGGCGACGTCTTCGTCGAGAGTACGCGCGTGCTCGAGGCCGAGCGCCGCCGTGTAGAAGCGGATCGCGGGCTCGAGCTCCGGCACGTCGATGTTGATGATGATGCGCATGCGTCCTCCTGAGAGCGCTAATAAGGTTGTCAGGACTGGCTCGTTGTTAGGCGTTCAGTCCCCGCGCGCTGTCCGCTTGTCTCGCGTACGGGTCCGTTTTGTCCGATGACGATATCGCAGGTGCACAATGTCGCGCGCGTCGTCAGACGCAGGTCGTCCTCGACTCCGACAAATGGTTTGCGCGGACGGCATTGCATTGCGCACGCCGGAGGTGCATAAAACCGCGCGGATTCGCTGCATGGGCGAGTGGCGACTCGATCATTGCCGACGTCACCTGGGTTTTTCACGAGGGGGATCGATGTCGCTACGCAGACCTTCCGCTGCGTGGAGGAGCACAGTCGCTTTCTGGGCGCTGCCGATCGCGTCCATTTCCTTTTCCACCTCGTTCGCCGAATTCGATTTTGCCGCGTCATGCGATCTCGGTGCGCGGCCGGATGAGACAGGTGTGCCCGACGGCCACGACGCTGCCATCGCGCGCACGAACGACTCGCAGACGGAACCGCTCTAACAGTCGGTCTCGTTGAACGCGAGCGGGCTGCTGGCACAGGACGTGCCGGCAGCCCATCTTCTTCACTTTCGCGGAAAATCCTTCCTCAGAAGGATGCTCAGGACGAACCGGCGCTCAGTCGAGCTGCCAGGCGCTGATCTCGGCGGGCTCGAACGAGGAGAACGATGCGCCGAAGGCGAATTCGCCCGGTGTTGCTTCGAGGAATGGCAGGAAGAATGCCAGCGTGAGCCCTTCGCTGTGCTCGATGTGCACCTTGATGGCCTGCGTCGGCGAACCGTCTTCCATGTTCACCGTGACGCTCTCCGCCACTCCGATCGCGAGCAGTGGGCGCTCGTGCGCCATCGCACGCAGACCGTTGTAGAGCATCGGCAGGATGGTTTCCGGATTCGCCTTGCCGCTCGAACTGCTGCACATGGCGCCGACCAGGGCGACCTTGCCCTCCGCGCTGAGCACGGCCGCGTGCGGCAGGAAGTGCCCGCGCTCGCGCAGCAGCTTTTCGGAGCGTTCGAACAGCGGCCCGGCGAGTGCGGCGAGCTCGGTCTTGACGACGGTATAGATCTCTTGCGGCGTGTTCATTCTTCGATCGAGGGAATTCGTGCGGCGCGATGACGCGCACATTGTCCGGATTCGACGGCAACAAACAACAAAAATCCTAGTCGGAAGCCTCACGATCGACCATCGGTTTGCTGGACATGCGCGCGGATTCCGGCTACTAACGGCGCCGATGCCAGCAAATACGCCTGTTACGCGCGGATGAGCTCCTCCGGGACCACCGTTCTGATCACCGGGGCATCGTCCGGCATCGGCGCCGGGCTCGCGCGTGAGTTCGCGCGGCGCGGCGCGCGCGTGGCGCTGGTGGCGCGGCGAGTCGATCAGCTCGAGGCGCTGGCCGACGAGCTGCGGCGCGGCGGCGCGCAGGCAAGCGCGCATCGCGGTGACGTTACCCGCGACGGGGACATCGCCGGCGTCATCACCGAGCTCGGCAAGGAGGGCGTCGTGCCGGACATCGTGGTCGCGAATGCCGGCTTCGGCGTCGTGGGTGCGGCGCACCGGCTGACCGTCGCGGACTACCAGCGCCAGTTCGACACCAATGTGTTCGGCGTGGTGCGTACCCTGCACGAGACGATCGACAGCCTGCGCCGCACGCGCGGGCGGTTCGTCATCATGGGCAGCGCGGCGGCGTACGCGTCCGCGCCCGGCGGATCGGCTTACGCGATGAGCAAATTCGCGGTGCGCGCGCTGGCAGAGTCGCTGCACGGCGACCTCCAGAGCGCCGGAATCGGCGTCACCCTGATCTCACCGGGGTTCATAGACTCCGACATTCGACGCGTGGACAACCAGGGCGGGCACCATGCCGACGCCCCGGATCCGGTGCCGGCGTGGCTGCGCATGCGCACCCACAAGGCGGCGCGCGTGATGGCGCGCGGCATCCTGCGCGGGAAGCGGGAAGTGATAGTGACGATGCACGCGAAGCTGCTCGTGGCGCTGGCGCGGCATTTCCCCCGGATCACGCGGTTCGTGTTGACGAGAGGGTCGTCGCGGCCGGAGCCGGGCAGCGGGTAGTTGGGGCCGCAATCCGAGTCGCAGCGCAGCGCAGCACGGCGCACTTGTTGGCGTCAGCTCGTGGAAGCGCGCTCGGCCGTCAACTTCCCGCCCGCGTGCGAGGCGCTTCGACAACCGCCTTGAGCCTATCCAGCGCCTCTCCCCAGGCGCGCCGATACCCATCCGCCTCCGCGCGCGTCTGCAGCCGCCCGACGCTGACCATCACCGTGCAGTTCTTGCCGTTCGGCGTGAACTTGATCTCCACGGGAGTCGGCAGCGTGAGGCCTTCATCCTCGGCAATCAGCCGGATGCTCTTCACCGCAGTCACCTTCCTGATGGCCGCGCGATTGCCATCGGCATTGCGCCAGTGGCCGCCGTCGCGCAGATCGACATCGTGCTCGGGGCCGAACCAGGCGTCGAGCGCCCTCGCGGTCGCGAACGCCGCATAACAATCCTTGGGGCTGGCTTTGATGCTCTTGGTCGGGCAGATCGAATAGCCCTTCGGCTTGCCGTCTTTCGCGAGATCGCCGCGCGCGATCTCGTACTCGTTGACGATGGTCGTCATCCACCACGCGTCGACCTCGTGCTCGTCGCGCAGCCACACGGTGAGCTCGCGGCGGCCGAGTGCGATGCCGCCGTGCTCGTCGAGCGCCTTGTGCCATTCCGCCAGCGACTTTCCGGTGGCCCCTTTGCACGACGCCTCGCTCACGGCGTGATCGGCCTTGCGCTCGACCTTCATGGCGCGCAGGGCACGGCGGCGCAATCCGCGCAGGGCATGAGCGCGAGGATGAGTCCGATCGCCGTGAACTGCAGCGTGTGATAGCCGCTGTTGATGAGGAACCGCTTGAAGCTGCGGCGCTCGAATAGATAGTGGGTGCCGAAGGTTGCGCCCACCCGGAACAAGCCGGCCGAGAAGCCGGCGCTCAGTGCGGGCGCGGTGGGCGGGCGTGGTCCGAGGAATTGCGCGAACACCCACGACGCCAGCAACGCGAGCACCAGCGACAGGCCGAAGATCTTCGCCTGGTTGCCATTCTCGAGCTGCTCGTCGGTGACGCCGGATTCGCGCTGCCAGACCTTGCCGAACAGCACGGGCGAGTACTACAGGCCGCCTAACAGAAAGGTCGCGACGGCCGCGATGACGACGGCGATGTAATTCACTTCGGGCATGACGCCTCCCTTGGTCGTTGTGCCGGGATTCTGCGCGTGCCGCCGCCGCGAGTCTTGGAATAATGGGAAGTTGCCCCAGAGTGCGGCGCTTGAGGAATGTTCGCACCAGATAAATCGGCGACGAGGGGAGTCCGGACGCGCTGTAGACTGGCTGGAGCAACCTCGAGCCTGAGCACGCACGGAGCACCATCGACATGGGCATAAGCAAGAACAAGCGCATCACCAAGAAGACCACGACGAAGGTCAAGCCGCCGAAATTTCTCGCGATGTTCAAGGCCGGTCAGTTCGTGATCACCGGGCGCTCGCCGTTCGGCACGAAAGCGAAGGCGATCAAGGTCAACCAGGACAAGTCGAAGGGCCCCACGGAAGATCGCCGGCACGTCCTGCACTATGACGAAGTGCTCAAGCCCCTGATCGAGCGCGTCATGACCAGCCTGTTCGCCAGTCTGGGCGACGAGAAGAGCGTCGCACTCCAGGTCACGCAAAGCATGGAGGCGCTGGGCATCAAGAGGCTTCCGAAGAAGCCCGAGAAGGTGATGGAGCGGCTGGTGACCGAGATCAACAGCGCCCCGAACAACCTGATACCGGACCGTGCCGACACCAACAAGGCCATCGAGGTGGTGCGCGGATACATCCGGAACTACATCAAGGATCTCTCGACCTCGGATTTCGCGAAAGATTGCGAAACGGACAACACCGCGAGAATGGCCTTGTACAAGCAGCATGCCAAAAAAGTGTTTGTGCGCGACGCCACGGGTGGGGACATCACCGACGAGCGCAACCGGATGCATGGCGAGATCCTGGCGTTCATCGACGGCTGCCAGGGACCGAGTCAACTCTGGATCGTCCTCCACGATCTGGTGTATTCGGTGACCTTCGACTTCTCGCCGAAGATCGCCCGCGATGCCACGGTGCGCGCCATGAATTGGCAGAAGAAGATGTCGCTCAACGAGGATGCACCCGCGACGCAGCAGCTCGAGGATTTGCTGAGCCTGCTGGATGGATGAGGGTCACCTCAGCACCACGCTCTGCGCGACTGGTCGGGGCGAGGGGGACATTCCTCATTTCATTGTCACAATTGATAGTGACGCTCGAGGCTCTCCCCCATCAAGCAATTGTGACAATGAAATGAGGAATGTCCCCATTAATCTGAAATGAGGAATGTCCCCATTAATCCATCAGTCGTTGGTCCAGATCCACTTCAGCATCTCGGGCATCAACGCGCCGCCGTGATCGTCGGAGTGCCCGCCGTCGCCCCAGTTGTACTTCAGCTCGTATCTCGCACCGAGCTGCCTGCTCTTGTCCGCGGTGGCGTTCGCATACTCGAGCGCGCTCACCATCTGCTGGTTGGCGAGGAACCAGTTGCCGTGCTCGTTCGACAGGTCGTTCGACCCGTCCTGTAGATAGATGCGGATCGGCTTGATGGGGTTCTTGCGGATCAATGTCGGATACAGGTCGCCGCCCGGCATCATCGGCTTGCCATCCGCGGCCGCTGCGTAGCCGATCGAGGTGTAGCTGCCGACGATACTGATGACGCGCCGAAAGTAGTCAGGCCGCTGCCACGCCGCCGTGAACGCGGCGATGGCGCCGCTCGACGCGCCGCCGATGGCGCGCTTCTCCGGGTCGCTGGTCAGCCGGTATTTCTTCTCCACTTCCGGCAACAGCTCTTCGATGAGCATGCGTGCGTACGCGTCGCTGAGTGCGTCGTACTCTTCGCGGCGATGGTTCGGGTTGCTGGTGCCGAGCGTATCCGGATACGCGTCGCTGAGATTGCCCGGCGTCACGAACACGCCGATGGTCACCGGCATCTGGCCTTTCGCGATGAGATTCTCCATGACCTGCGGCACGCGCAGCGCGCCGTTCGGGTTGGTCGCGCGCTGGCCGTCCTGGAACACGAGCAGGTTCGCGGGTTTGGGCTTCTTCTCCTGGTACTGGACCGGCACGTAGATCCAGTAGCGGCGTACCGTGCCCGCGATGATCTGGCTGTGGAACTCGAACGGCCCTTCGAGCCGGCCCTTCGGCACGTTCGGCTGGGGCAGGGAGTCGGCCATCAGCGCATATTCGCCGGGCTTGCGCATCGCGGCCTTCACGCCCTCGGCGAGTTGGCAATCCGCCGCCACGTGCTTGACGAAGTAGCTCTTGTAGTTAGCCGCGGACTTGTCCATGCAGCCCGCGAGATTCAACAACTCCACCTTGCGGAAGTCGATGGGGTGCGACTCGCTCTGCAGCGAGAGGTAACCGCCCTCCATGAGCGTGCCGTCGGGCTTGGTCGTGGTGTTGAAATTGTCGACCACGCCGCCGCCGAATTGCGGCATCTCGTACTCGAGCACCTTCTGGCCGTTCACGTAGTGCGTGATCTTCCCCGAGCCGTGCACCTCGAACTCCGCGCGCACCCATTGATCGCCGTCGAACGTGGGTGAGCTCGAATTGAGGCAGTGATCCTTGTAGAACCTGCCCTGGTAGATGACCTCGGTGCCGGGGCTGCACATGTTGGCCGTGGGACGCGGTTTGCCGTCGGAGCGGCCGCCCAACAACTGCCCCTCGATCGAGATCGGGAACGTCTGCTCGCGCGGCATGGTACGCGGATCAGGCGCATGCAGCATGGCGCCGCTGTTGCGGAACGCCCACGCGCCCGGATTGCCGGGTGCCTGTTCGCCCACGAAGCGGTATTCCACGACCAGCCGGTAGTAAGAGTAGGGCTGCTGGTAGAAGAGGTGCCCGAACTGCGCATCGAAGCTCTGGTACTGGTCGTAACGCACCGCGAGCAGGCCGTTCTCGACGCGGAAGGTGTTGCCGAAATTGTCGCCAAGATCGTGCTTGGCGATCTTCGGCACCCAGCCGGTGAGGTCCTTGCCGTTGAAGAGCACGAGCCAGTCTTCGCGGTCCGCGGCCGCGGGCTGCTGCGCGAACACCGCCCCGGCCCCTAACAAAGCGATGAATGCGGCGCGCTGAATTCCTCTGGCGATCATGTCTTCTCCTGTCGAGCGTAAGGCCCCAGCACGGTGCCGACGAATCCACCGGCGACTTCCGAGCTCAGGAAGGTGCCGTCGTCGTTCTCGCGCAGCGCCTGCCAGCCCTGGCCGGCGTCGTAGTGAAACGAATACTTGCCCCCGGTGGCACTGACACGCAGCTTCAGGGCGGCCACCGCCGTGATCGCGGGACCGCCGATCACCGTGAAGCGCCGGCCGGCGCGCCGCTCGAGGAACAGCTGCAGCCCGTCCGCGGTGCGGCGCGTGCCGAGGAAATACCAGTTCTCCTCGTTCTGGAACACCGCGATCCCCGCGGCGACCCCGGGCGTCGCGGGCGGCGTGAACTGCGTGCTGGCATCGAAATTCTGATGCTGCTGGCGGCGTGCCAGAAACGAGGCATTGCGCTTCTCGTCGAGGTTCACCGCCAGCGGACGAATCGTGAGCGCACCGCGGCGCGCCTCGAGATCGATCCAGTTCTCTTTCGGCACGTGGATCTGGAGCCACTCGGGGCCCATCTTCCCGAAGAATTCCTCGGAGCGGCGTATGTTGCCGGTGAGGTCGTCGAAGGGGATGTCCGTCGCGCGTGAGTAGCTAGGCGCCTTGAGCAGCGTCGGCACGGGCTGCCCGTGCGGCAGGATGCGCGGCCAGCCGTCCTTCCAGGTGACCGGCAGCAGGAAGGTCTCGCGTCCGGTGTTGAAGCGGTACCCCTCGTATGGACGCGAGGCCAGGAACACGGCCCACCAGTTGCCGTCGCGGAACTGCACCAGGTCGGCGTGCCCGGAGTTCGTGATCGGGTCGGGACGGTTCGCTGGCAGGTCGCGTTGCGTGAGGATGGGATTATCGGCGGCGGCCTCGAACGGCCCCAACGGAGATTTCGCGCGGAAGATCACCGCGGAGTGCCCGCGCTCGGTGCCGCCCTCGGCGCACATCAGGTAGTACCAGCCCTTGACGCGGTACAGGTGCGGGCCTTCTATCCAGATGGGGCTTTTCGAGAGGTCGACGCCACCGTTGACGAGCAGGCGCTTCTCGCCGGCTTTCAGAGTGGCGACATCGAACTCGTGCAGCCAGATCGCGGTGTGGCCTTCGTACAGCGGCTTGCCCTCCGGCGGACCGTTGTGCACTAGATAGGCCTTGCCGTCTTCGTCGAAGAACAGCGACGGATCGATACCGTCGACATTGGGCAGGAACACCGGTTCCGACCACGGTCCGGCTGGATCTTTTGCCGTCACGACGAAATTGCCGCCCGCGCCGACCAGCGTGTTGACGATGTAGAACGTGCCCTCGTGAAACGCGATGGCCGGCGCGAACACGCCGCGCGAGATGCCTTGGCCATCGAAGCTGATCTTGGCGGGATCGTTGAGCGCGTGACCCACGAGCTTCCAATGCACCAGGTCCACGCTCTCGTGGATCGGGATGCCGGGCCAATGCGCGAACGTTGAGTTCACCATGTAGAACTTGTCGCCGGCGCGCGTGATGCTGGGATCGGGGTAATACCCGGCGAGGATGGGATTGCGGAAGCTGCCCTTGGGCAGCGGCGCGCTGAAGATCGCGTCGCGTCCCGCGTATTCGAACCAGTCGTACGCCACCGTGTTTTGCGCCTGCGCGGACGCAGTCGCCAGCGCCGCCGCCAGCGCGACAGCCAAAAAAGATCGCATGACCCCACCCCCTGTTCTTCTGAGCGCTAGTTTTCCACAAACGGATGGGTATTGCGGGACTTACGCGATCCATCAGGTGTCTGTCCACCGCTGCCGTAAGTCATTCGTAAGCTGGTTCGACCGAACGTCGACTCCTCGTTTATTGGCTATGAGGAGTCCAACCATGAAGTCAGCCAGGTATATCTGCAGCGCCGTTCTGGCCGTAGCCTCTGTTTTCAATGTGAGCACGGCGACTGCGCGTGAACCACTCGACCAGGCGCTTGCGACCGTCAGGCCGGGTAACTCAACCGATCGCTGCGGTGGGGAGAACTGCGCGGCCGTGGCCCGCGGGCTCATCGGCTTCCTCGATCGCCGCCTGCACGGTCTGCAGGGCAATGGCCGCTCCTGTGCCGACTGCCACATGCCGCGCGACAGCTTTCAACTCTCTCCGGCGAGCGCCGAGGCGCGATTTCAGTTCCTGCAGTGGCGGCGCACGTGGAACCCGGCCGCCCAGGATCCGCTGTTCCTGCCGCTGGATGCCGACGATTTCCGCACACACGGCGCGCAGGCCAACGACTTCAGTAATGTGCGCGAAAACGGCTTGATCAGAGTGACGCTGCCTTTGCCCGCCAACTTCCGCCTGATCGATCCGGCCACGAATGCCGTGTCGAGTGAGACCACGGTGGATGTGTGGCGCGCGGTGCCCAGCATCTTCAATGTGAAGCTGACCGGAGCGGATGCCGGCATTCCCTGGGCGCGTGGCCCGAACGTGACCGGTGGATATCAGCTGGACGCACGCACGGCGAATCTGCAGGAGCAGGCGCTCGGGGCGCTCACCGCGCACGCGCAGGTCGTGAATGCACCCACGCCGCGGTTGCTCGACGATCTCGCCGCATTCCAGAACCTGCTGTTCTCGTCGCCGCGGGTGCGCGCACTGGCCGATGCCGTTCGGCACGACGTGAGTACGCTGCCTGACGTCGATCCGCCGCTCACTGCGCTCGAAGCCCAAGGCAAGGTCGTGTTCACGCGCGCCTGTGCCCAGTGCCACGGCGGACCGGGCCAGACGACCATCCAGGCGCCGCTGCTACTGCGCTTTCACGACATTGTCGTGAATTGCCCGCGTCCCGTGGATACCGCCGTGCCCGCGCGCTTCAGCTTCGCGCCTTGCCCGCCGCGCCTGGCTCGCAACGCACGCAGCTATGAGATCGCCCTGGCAAACGGCACGGTGGTCAGGCGCACCAGCTCCGATCCCGGGCGCGCGCTGCTGACCGGGTTTGTCGGTGGCCAGGCAGCCGCCGATGACTGGAATAAATTCGATGTGCCCGGATTGCGCGGCATCGGCCAGACCGCGCCGTACTTTCACAACAACAGTGTCGACACGCTCGAGCAGCTGGTCGATCAGTACATCGCGTTCTTCCAGCATGCACAGGCGAATGCGCCCGCCGGCGTCATACCGCCCTTCGCGACGACGGACGGGGTGCACTTCGATCGCCAGCCGCTGGCGGAGGAGCGTGGCGCGCTCGTGGCCTATCTACATAAGCTCTGATGGAATTGCCGCGCACCGGCCGGCGGCTGGATCAGCCGTCGACCGGGGCCGCGGGGGTGGACAGAATCTTCTGGTAGAACGCCAGGTCCAACCAGCGTCCGAACTTGAAGCCCGCCTGCGCCACGGTGCCGCAGTGGGTGAAGCCCAGCTTCTCGTGCAGCCTGATGCTGACCGCGTTCGATGCGTCGATGCCGCCTACCATGACGTGATAGTCCTGGCGTTGCGACTCGCCGATGATGGCCTCGAGCAGTACACGCCCGACGCCACAGCCGCGAAAGCGCGCATCCACGTAGATGGAGTGCTCCACCGTGTACTTGTACGCCGGACGTTCGCGAAACTGTCCGTAGCTCGCGAAGCCCATGAGCTCGCGCTGCTCGTTCTCGATGCCGACCACCGGATAGTTCCTGAATAGTTTGCCGTCGAACCAGGCAACCATGTCGGCGGGCGTGCGCAGCTTGTAGTCGTAGAGCGCGGTGGAGTTCGCGATGGCCTCATTGAAGATGGCGAGGATGGGTTCGGAATGCCGGCCCGGCTCGCACAGCACCCGGTTCATCTGCATGGGGCTCATTTCAGGTATTTCGCGAACTCGGAGCTCAGCATGGTGCGCTCGACATAGCCGAACGTGCCCGACTCGCGGATCTCGCGCGCGGCATCGACGAGCCCCTGCATCGCCGCGCGATACAGCGAGGTGGCAAGACTGATGCGGCGCACGCCCGCGTCGGCGAGCTGCGCGACACTGAACGAGCGCCCGCGGATCGCGACCATGAAATTGACCGGTTTCGACACGGCGGCGCACACCGCGCGCACGGCCGCGAGGTCGGGCAGGCCGGGCGCGAACAACACGTCGGCACCGGCCTTCTCGAAGGACTGCAGGCGGCGGATGGTGTCGTCGAGATCGGCGCGGCCATGTAGATAGTTCTCCGCGCGTGCCGTGAGCATGAACGGGAAGGGCAGTGCGCGCGCCGCCTCGACCGCAGCGGCGACCCGCTCGGTGGCCAGACCGAGGTCGAAGATGGGATCGTCCTTGCGGCCCGTGGAATCTTCGATCGATCCACCGACCAGCCCCGCGTCGGCCGCGGCGCGTATGGCCCGGGCGGTGTCTGCGGGCGCATCACCGAACCCTTTCTCGAGATCGCCGGAGACGGGCAGCGTGGTCGCCGCGCAGATCGCTTTCGACTGCGCCATGGACTCTTCCGACGTGATGCCGTGGTCCAGACGACCGAGGATGCCCGCGGCCGCGCCGCTGGATGTGGCCAGCGCTGGAAAGCCGAGGGTCTGCAGGATTTTCGCAGAGCCGCCGTCCCAGCAATTGGCGATGACGAACGTGCCGCGTACGTGCAAGTCGCGAAAGTGCTGCGCGCGTTCTTCGAGTGCTTTGTCTTCCATGCCGGCCTCCAGGCGAAGTAGGCCCAGTCTAGCGATAGCGCGCCACCACGTAATCCATGACTTCGCGGAAGGTGCCGACCCAGACATCCGGATGCGCACGCAGATACTCGAGGAGTTGCTGATGCGCCGACGCGGACACCTGGAGATAGTCGCCACCGGTGCCGTGAAACTGCAGGACGCCGAGGCCGCGCGCGGGGCGTCGTCGTAGGTGAGTACGATCGCGGCGACTTTGCCCTTCGGCCAGGCCATCTGCGCGTACGACGGCGCGACTGCGGCCGCCCACAGCACGAGTAGCGCGAGCACAGTTCTCAGAGCGTTCTCCCGACTTTCCTTCCCCGGCACCGCTTTTTAGTCCAGGCGCTTCTTGAAGCGCGCCACGGCGATGCCGAGCATCACGACGATGAAGATCGCGAGCTTGCCGATCTGCGGCCACACCTCGGGCAGCTCCGCACCGCGCAGCATGATGCCGCGCACGATCACATTGAAATGCGTCAACGGCAGCACTTGCGCGATCCACTGCGCGACCGCGGGCATGCCCTCGAACGGAAACATGAATCCCGACAGCAGGATCGACGGCAGCATCGTGACGAACGCGAGCTGAAACGCCTGGAACTGCGTCTGAGCCAGCGTCGACACGAACAGGCCGAGACCCAGCGACGCGGCGATGAACAGCAGCGCCGCGGCGTACAGGTCGACGAAGTGCCCGACGGTCGGCACGTCGAACAGCAGCTTGCCGACCGCGAGTATGAGCGTGGTCTGGATCAGGCCGATGCCGACGTAGGGCAGTAGTTTGCCCACCATGAGCTCGAGGCGCCCGAGCGGCGTGGCGATCAGCAGCTCGAGATTGCCGCGCTCGCGCTCGCGCACGATGGCGCCGGACGTGAACAGCACCATGGTCATCGAGAGGATGACGCCGATCAGCGCCGGCACGATCTGCACGGCGGTGCGCTTTTCGGGGTTGTACAACGTGCGCACCTCGATGCGACGCGGCGTCATGCGCTTGCCGCCGGAGTAGGGCCCGTCGCCGTGGCGTGTGAGCAGCGGCATGGCGGCGATGCCGGTCGCGACGCCCGCGAGCGAGGGTTGTGAGCCATCGACGAGGATCTGCACCACCGAGCGCGTGTCGGATTGCAGCCGGCGCTCGAAATCCTGCGGGATGATCACGGCCACACTGGCGCGGCCCTCGCGCATCAGGCGGGCCACTTCGGCGGAGGACTGCGTGGCGTACTCGACGTGCACCACCTGCGTCGCCCGCAACTGCGCCAGGAATTCGCGCGACATCGACGTGTTCGCCTCATCCTGAACGACGGTGGCGAGATTGCGCACGTCGTAGTTGATGGCATATCCGAACAGCGTGATCTGCATCAGCGGCACGCCGACGATCATGCCGAACGTCACGCGGTCGCGGGACAGCTGCCGTACCTCCTTCATGGCGACCGCGCGCACGCGGCGCAGCGCGGCGCGCATGCGGCCCGGCTTGCTGGCGCCGTTCATGATTTTGCCCGGGTCGAGACCACGAACACGTCCTCCAGGCTCGCCTGCGTGCGCTCGATGCGCGCGTCGATGCCGTGTTCGTGCAGCACGAGCGCGAGCTGCGCCTGCGCATCGCCGCTGCCTCCGAAGGCCGAACGAGTCGCGAGCACGCGCAGGCGAAGTCCGAGCTGCGTCACGCCGTGTACCCACGGCAGCGCGCGCAGCACCTTCGGCGCCTCACTGCCGTCGGCGCCCTCGATTTCGAAGATGTCGGCGTCGACGGCCTGCATCAGCGCGCGCGGCGTGCCTTCGGCCACGACGCGGCCGTCGGCGATG
This sequence comes from Pseudomonadota bacterium, assembly GCA_043747875.1. Classification (GTDB taxonomy): domain Bacteria; phylum Pseudomonadota; class Gammaproteobacteria; order Steroidobacterales; family Steroidobacteraceae; genus CADEED01. The sequence continues at coordinate 43,180 of JAYTOI010000134.1, forward strand.
ATCGCGAGGCCGTGGCAGCGCTCGGCCTCGTCCATGTAGTGAGTCGACACGAGGATGGTGGCGCCACCGTCGGCGAGCTCGAACAGGCGCTCCCAGAAATCGCGGCGGCTCTGCGGATCGACCGCGCTCGTGGGCTCGTCGAGCAGCAGCAGCTCGGGTGCGTGCAGTGTGGCGGCTGCCAGTGCCAGGCGCTGCTTCTGTCCACCGCTCATGGTGCCGGCGCGTTGCGCGCGTAATTTTTCGAGGTTGTATGTGCCGCGCTGCGCGGCGATGCGCGCGTCGACGTCGCCTTCGAGGCCGTAGAGATCCGCGATGAAACGCAGGTTCTCGTCGGTGGTCAGATCCTCCCACAGCGAGAATTTCTGCGGCATGTAGCCCAGGCGCCGGCGGATGGCCTCGGCGTCCTCGACGACCGAGAGGCCGAACACCTCGGCGTGTCCATCGGAGGGCAGCAACATGCCGCACAGCATGCGCAGCGTGGTCGACTTGCCGGAGCCGTTGGGCCCCAGGAAGCCGTAGATGCGGCCTGCAGGAATGTCGAGATCGATGTGATCCACGGCGACCTTCGCGCCGAACTTTCGCGTGAGCTGCCGCGCGGAAATCGCCGTCCCGGGTTGAGAGGGACGAGGCGCGCTCACATTCACGGCGCGCCGAGCTCCAGCGTGACGTCGACGGGGACGCCGGTGGGCAGGCTGGCGGCTTCGGAGCCTTCGAGCACGACTTCCGCCAGGAACGACAGGCGCGAGCGATCGGCGGCTGTGAGCGAGTAGTAAGGCGTGAACTCGGCCTCGCTGGCCACGAAGCGCACCTGGCCATGGAATTCGCGGTCGATTCCGTCGACGCGCAGCGAGGCGGGCGTCCCGGCCTTCACGCGTGCGCGAAGGCCCTCGGGCACGTGAATGCGCGCGTACGGCGTGCCACCGGCCAGCAGCACCGCGACGGTGGCGCCGCGCGCCGGTTTCTCGCCCACGTGGAACGGCAGCGCGTCGATGATTCCGTCGATGGGTGACCGCACTTCCAGCCGCGACGACGTCGTCTCGAGCGCTTTGAAATTGGCGCGCGCGCTGTCGGCCGCCTGGCGTGCCTGGGTGACCTGCTCTGCGCGGGTGCCTTCCTGCAGCTCACGCAGGCTCGCTTCGGCCTCGTGCAGATCGGCCTCGGCCGCATTCGCAGCGGCCACCTGGCGATCGGCCGCGGACTTGCTCACGAGGCTGCGCTCGACGAGCCCCAGCAGCCGGTCGCGCTCGCGTCCAGCGTCATCTCGTTCGATCTTCGCGCGGTCGCGCCGCGCGGCCGCCGCGCGAATGGTGGTGGAGCGGGCGCCGCTCACGAGCTCGGCGACCCGAGCCTCGGCTTCGGCCAACTGCGCGCGCGCGGCATCGAGCTCGGAGGCGGACAGCGCACGATCCTGCACGACGACGATGTCGCCGGCCTTCACCTGCGCGCCCTCGGACAGCGGCAGCGCGACGATCGATTCGTTGGCGTCGGCCACGAGCTCGACGCGTTCGCGTTCGATGGTGCCGGGCAGCGCGTCGTCGCGATTGGTGCAGCCGGTGAGACAGAGCGCGAACAGGACTGACAAACGCGCGGTATTCACGTGGCGAACTCGAGGCGCATGGACAGGTCGACGGCCTGTACGTGTTTGGTGATGCCGCCGATGGAGATGTAGTCGACGCCCGTGAGCGCGATCTCGCGCACCGTCGCGAGCGTGACACCGCCCGAAGCTTCGAGCATCGTCTTCGAGCCGCAAGCGCGGTTGCGCGCCACCGCGACGCGCATGTCGTCCTGCGTGAGCTCGTCGAGCATGATGATGTCGGCACCGGCCTCGAGCGCCTGCTCGAACTCCGTCAGCGATTCCACCTCGACTTCGACCGGCAGGCCGGGAGAAGTGCGGCGCGCGGCCGACACGGCGGTGGCGATCGAGCCGGCCGCGAGTATGTGGTTCTCTTTCACGAGCACCATGTCATAGAGACCGAGACGATGATTGCGCGCGCCACCGCAGCGCGCGGCGTATTTCTGTGCGAGGCGCAGGCCGGGCAGCGTCTTGCGCGTGTCGAGGATCTGGCAGCCGGTGCCCGCGACCGCTTCGACGTAGCGGCTGGCGGCGGTGGCCGTGGCGGACAGCGTCTGCAGGAAGTTGAGTGCCGTGCGCTCGCCCGTCAGCACGGGTCTCGCGGCACCTTCGATGCGCAGCACCGGCTCGTCGGGACGGATGCGTTCGCCATCGCGCGCGCGCCAAAGGAGGCGGAGCGCGGGATCGAGTTGTTTGAAGGTTGCGTCGACCCAGTCGGTGCCGCAGAGGATCGCAGGTTCGCGCGCAATGATCTGCGCGCGAACCTGCTGTGTGGCGGGGACGAGGGCGGCGGTGACATCGCCCGCGCCCACGTCTTCGGCGAGCGCGGCAGCGACCTGCCGCGCGATGGTGTCGTTAGGAACCCGGTCGATCAGAAGATCTCGTTCAGAACGGCAGGCCGTGCCCGGTCGCGATCATGCACAACAGCATCGGGAACGACAGGATGAAGTTGGTGCGCGAGGCGTACAGCGCGATTTTGCGCGCCTTGGCCTTTTCTTCATCGGTGGCGGGCTTGAGGCCGAGGATTTTCTTCTGGTTCGGCCAGATGAGGCCCCACACGTTGAACAGCATGATGGTGCCGAGCCAGGCGCCGATGCCGATGGTGAGGAACTTGTAATGGAAGACGGGATCATCCACCAGTGCGCCGAGCGTGAACGAGTTGACGAAGCCCTTCGGACCGACTTCCTCGAGCAGCCACGCACCCACGAGCCAGGTGACCAGCGCGGACCAGCGGAACCAGAACAACGCGCGCGGCGCGACGTACTTGTTGATGCCCGCGGCGCCGGGGCCGCCCGTGTCCGCCGCCGCGGCGGCCACCGCCGGGGTCTGCACGGCGTTGAAGTAGTAGAGCAATCCGATCCAGAAGATGCCGGCGCCGATGTGCAGCCAGCGGCCAAACGACTGCGCGTTGAGCGAGTACTTGGCTTCGGCTTCGCTCAGCACCACGTGTAGGACCACCGCCAGCAGGAGTGCGAGGACGATGCCGGTGACGAGCGCGAAGCGATGATTCGTGAATATTTTCATTGTCTTAATCTCCCCGATGAGCGGTTTGAAGGATAGGGGACGAGCCCCCATAATTCAACGCGCCGAGGGCACGTGCCCGGCACCAATGGAACGACCGCAATCTCCCTGTATCAAAGTCTGTGTGCTGGACCCCGGCGATCGATGCCTGGGTTGTCTGCGCACCGTGGGCGAGATTGCGGCGTGGGGCGCGATGACCGCGCCGGAACAATGGGCATTGCTCGCAGTGCTCGAGGACAGGAGAAGCAAAGTGGCTGACGACGTCGTTACACGCATCAAGACTCACATCGGCACGAGTCCCGCGGTGCTGTTCATGAAAGGCACGCCGGACTTCCCGCAATGCGGGTTCTCGGCTCAAACAGTGGCCGCGCTGCGCGCCTCGGGCGCGGGTTTTCATGCGGTGAACATCTTCGAGGATCCGGAGCTGCGCGAGGCGCTCAAGAAGTTCTCGAACTGGCCCACCTATCCGCAGCTGTATGTCAACGGCGAGCTGGTCGGTGGCTGCGACATCGTGCTCGACATGCACAAGAGCGGCGAGCTCAAGAAGCTGCTCGGCGAGGCTGGGGCTTCACAGGGGCTCGCGCCCCACTCTTGACGCCGCCGACGCGGCGGCGTCCGTGAGAAATGGGGCAGTCCCCTTTCTCCCTCACTAAGAGGCGTCTTCGTTCGTTTCGCGCGCTTCTTCGGCCGCGGCGGCCAGCGCATCGCGCATCGGCTGCGCGCGCATCTCGGCCTTGCGCCACGTGCCGTCGAGCGCATTGCACACTTCGCAGAAAATCTCCGCCGTGCGCTCCGCGTCGTATTTCGCGGAGTGCGCGGCGCTCGAATCCCACTCGAGACCGCAGACCTGCGCCGCCTTGGCGAGCACGGTCTGTCCGAATGCCGCGCCGGCCAGCGTTGCGGTGTCGAAGCACGAGAACGGATGAAACGGGTTGCGCTTGATCTCGGCGCGCGCGACGGCCGCGTTGAGGAACCCCAGGTCGAACGCCGCATTGTGGCCGACGAGCACGGCGCGACGGCAGCTCTGAGCCTTCATCGCCGCGCGTACCTCGGTGAAGATGCGCCCGAGCGCGTCTTTCTCCGGAATCGCGGGGCGCAGCGGATGAAACGGGTCGATGCCGTTCACCGCCAGCGAGGCGGCCTCGAGGTTTGCGCCTTCGAACGGCCGCACATGGTACGAGTGCGTCGCGCTGCGATGCAGTCGTCCGTCCGGACCGAACTCGATCATGACCGCGGCGATCTCCAGCAGCGCGTCGGTGGCGCTGTTGAACCCGCCGGTCTCGACGTCGATGACCACGGGCAGAAACGCGCGGAAGCGGCGATGCATGAGTGGCGGACCGGAAAACCCCGAGCTCTGCTGCGGTGGCAGGAACTCGTCCATCACGCGTCCTCGTCGACGAGTTGCCAGTGAACGGTTTCGCCCGCGCGCATGGGCACCAGTCGCGCTTCGCCAACATCCGCCGGGCCCGCGTCCCGGGCGAAGGGGTAGTTAGCCGGCACCTGCCACGGTCGCTTCACGAGCCGGATGCGTCCGCTGTTGCGCGGCAGGTCGTAGAAGTCCGCGCCGAAGTCCGAGGCGAAACCCTCGAGTTTCTCGAGCTTGCCCGCCGCCTCGAACGCCTCGGCATACAGTTCGATGCCGGCATGCGCGGAGAACATGCCCGCGCAGCCGCAGGCGTTCTCCTTGGTGTGCTGCGCGTGCGGCGCACTGTCGGTACCCAGGAAGAAGCGCGGGTTGCCGCTGGTCGCAGCCTCGAGCAGCGCTTCGCGATCGGGCTCGGTCTTGAGAATGGGCAGGCAATAGTAGTGAGGACGAATGCCGCCCTCGAACAGCGCATTGCGATTGTGCATCAGGTGCTGCGGCGTGATGGTCGCCGCGACCCCGTCGCGCGCACTCTTGACGAACTCCGCCGCACGCTTCGTCGTGATGTGCTCGAAAACGATGCGCAACGTGGGAAATCGCGCAGCGGTCGGTGCCAGGACGTCGTCGATGAAGCGTGCCTCGCGGTCGAAGACGTCTACATGGGGCGCCGTGACCTCACCATGCACCAGAAGGGGCATGCCGACCTCGCTCATGCGCGCGAGCAGATCGTCGAGGCTGCGGATGTCGGTGACGCCGGAATCCGAATTCGTCGTGGCGCCGGCCGGATAGAGCTTGCAGGCCTTCACGCAATCCGTGGCGCGTGCTGCATCGATCTGCGACGCCGGCGTACGATCGGTGAGATAGAGCGTCATGAGCGGCGTGAAATCCGCGCGTTTGCCGTCGATCTGGGGCAGCGCGTCCAGAATGCGCTCGCGATAAGACAGGGCCGCGGCCACGGTGGTGACGGCTGGCTTCAGATTGGGCATCACGATGGCGCGCGCGAAGCGCGCCGCGGTGTACGGCAGCACTGACGCCATGGCGGCGCCGTCGCGCAGGTGGAGATGCCAGTCATCGGGCCGGCGAATGTGAAGTTCCAAGGGGGACCCGCGTTGGGGAAAGGCTCGAAAAAGGCTTGGTGAAGCCGGGCGAAACGAAGCGTAAGCTGCTGTGCGGATTGAGGTTTGCTTGACCGGGACGCCTCAAGTAACGATCATATCGCGCCTTGTTTTCCCGACCCCTCTACCTCACCTGTGACGCGGCGCATGCTAGCACAGCATGCGCGTCTCTCTTTGCTTGCCGTGACCACGGCAATGGATGTCTATGACGGAAATCCTGAAGCTCGAAGACCACGATCCGATCGAGACACGCGAGTGGATCGAATCGATCGATTCGGTGTTGAAAACGCAGGGCGCGGAACGCGCGCACTATCTGCTCGAGCAACTGATCGACTACACGCGTCGCTCGGGCGCGTACCTGCCGTTTCGTCCGAACACCGCGTATCTCAACACTATCCAGACCGGCCACGAGCCTTCGTATCCCGGCAACCGGGAATTCGAGAAGCGCATCGAGGCCTGCATCCGCTGGAACGCGCTGGCGATGGTGTTGAACGCCAACAAGGTGTCCAGCGAGTATGGCGGTCACCTATCTACCTACGCCTCGTCGGCCACGCTGTACGAGGTCGGCTTCAACCACTTCTGGCGCGCCCAGTCGGCCGACCATCCCGGCGACATGGTGTTCGTGCAGGGCCACGCCTCGCCGGGCATCTACGCGCGCGCCTTCCTCGAAGGGCGGCTCAGCGAGAGCCAGCTCAAGCATTTCCGCCAGGAAGCCACGGGCGACGGGCTGTCGTCCTATCCGCACCCCTGGCTCATGCCTAACTTCTGGCAGTTCCCGACGGTGTCGATGGGTCTTGGGCCCATGATGGCCATCTACCAGGCGCGGTTTCAGCGCTACATGGAAAACCGCGGCATGGTGCCGCAGTCCGATCGCAAGATCTGGGCGTTCCTGGGCGACGGCGAGATGGACGAGCCCGAGAGCATGGGCGCGTTGACGCTGCCGGTGCGCGAGAAGCTCGACAACCTCGTGTTCGTCGTCAATTGCAACCTGCAGCGTCTCGACGGCCCGGTGCGCGGCAACGGCAAGATCATCCAGGAGCTCGAGGCCGCGTTCATGGGCGCGGGCTGGAACGTCATCAAGGTGGTCTGGGGCTCGCGCTGGGATCCGCTGCTGGCGCGCGATACTCAGGGTCTCCTGCGGCGCGTGATGGAAGAGTGTGTCGACGGCGAGTACCAGAACTTCAAGGCCAAGGGCGGCGCGTACACGCGCGAAAATTTCTTCGGCAAGTTCCCCGAGCTCAAGGAAATGGTCGCCAACATGTCGGACGACGACATCTGGCGTCTGAACCGCGGCGGCCACGATGCGCGCAAGGTGTTCGCGGCGTATGCCGCGGCGTCCGCGCACAAGGGCCAGCCCACGGTCATCCTGGCGAAGACCGTGAAGGGCTTCGGCCTCGGCAAGGCGGCCGAGGGCCAGATGGTCGCGCACCAGCAGAAGAAGCTCGATGAAGAAGCGCTGCGCGCCGTGCGCGACCGCTTCAACATCCCGCTCACCGACGAGCAGGTGTCGAAGCTGGCGCTGGTCAGACCCGCGGACGACGCGCCGGAGATGAAATACCTGCACGAGCGCCGCAAGGCGCTCGGCGGCTATCTACCCGCGCGCAAGGTCACCGCGAAGCCGTTGATCATTCCTGAGCTCTCGGCCTTCAGCGCGCTGCTCGAAGGCACGGGCGATCGCGAGATCAGCACGACGATGGCCTTCGTGCGCATCCTCACGATGCTGCTCAAGGACAAGAACATCGGCAAGAACGTCGTGCCCATCGTCCCCGACGAGGCACGCACGTTCGGCATGGAGGGCCTGTTCCGCCAGATCGGCATCTACAGCTCCGCGGGTCAGCTCTATACGCCGGTGGATTCCGACCAGCTCATGTCCTATCGCGAGGACAAGAAGGGCCAGATGCTCGAAGAGGGCATCAACGAGGCCGGCTCCACCTGCTCGTGGATCGCGGCGGGCACCGCCTACGCGAACCACGGCACGCACATGGTGCCCTTCTACATCTATTACTCGATGTTCGGCTTCCAGCGCGTCGGCGACTTCTACTGGGCCGCGGGCGACCTGCGCACGCGCGGCTTCTTGTTAGGCGCTACCGCGGGACGCACCACGCTCGCGGGCGAAGGCCTGCAGCATCAGGACGGCCACAGCCTGCTGCACGCGGCCACTGTGCCGAACTGCGTGGCGTACGATCCGACGTATGCCTACGAGCTCGCCGTGATCATCCAGCACGGCATGAAACGCATGTTCGCGGACGACGAGAGCGTGTTCTATTACATCGCGGTGATGAACGAGAACTACGTTCAGCCGGCGCTGCCGAAGGGTGTCGAGGAAGGCATCCTCAAGGGCATGTACCTGCTGCAGCCGGGCGGTGCGGGCAAGGTCCGCGTCACGCTCATGGGTTCGGGCACGATCCTGCGCGAGGTACTCGCAGCGGCCGATATCCTCGCGAGAGACTTCGGCATCCCCTCCGACATCTTCTCTGCGCCGAGCTTCTCGGAGCTGCGCCGCGAGGCGCTCGAGATCGAGCGCTGGAACCGGCTGCACCCGGGCGAGGAACCGCGCGTGCCGTACGTCACGCAGGCGCTGTCGAAGGCCACCGGGCCGTTCATCGCGGCCACCGACTACATGCGCGCGTGGCCGGACATGATCCGCCAGTGGGTGCCCGCGAAGTTCGTGGTGCTCGGAACGGACGGTTTCGGCAGGTCCGATGGCCGAGCCGCGCTGCGCAGGCACTTCGAGGTGGACGCGAAAAACATCGTGTACGCGTCGCTGCAGGCGCTGGCCGAGGAGGGCGCGCTCGACAAGGGCACGCTCAAGGCAGCCCTGAACAAGCTCGGCCTCGACCCTAACAAGCTGGACCCGCAGAAAGCATGAGCACCGTCGAAGTCAAAGTCCCCGACATGGGGAATTTCGAATCGGTGACCGTCATCGACGTGCTGGTCAAGCCAGGCGACTCCATCGACGTCGATACGCCGCTGGTCACGCTCGAGACCGACAAGGCGACGATGGACGTGCCCTCCACCGCGAAAGGCGTGGTGGAAAAGGTGCACGTCACCAAGGGCGGCTCCGTTGCAGCGGGCGCGCTCGTGGTGACCTTGAAGGGTGAGCTATCACCTGCTGCGACAGCTCCGACTACAGGCCGCGACGTCGAATCGCAGCCGCCCGCTGCTGCCCCCGCGGCCGTTCCGGCCGCCAAAGCCGCGCCGGCCGCGGCGCCGGCCGTGGCCAGCTCGATCGAAGTGCGCGTGCCCGACATGGGCAGCTTCGATTCGGTCGGCGTCATCGACGTCCTGGTGAAGGCCGGCGATACGGTCGATTTCGAAACACCGCTGGTCACGCTCGAGACTGACAAGGCCACAATGGACGTGCCCTCGACCGCCAAGGGTGTGGTCGAGAAGGTGCACGTCACCAAGGGCGGCAAGCTGTCGCCCGGATCGGTGGTCGTCACGGTCAAGGGCTTCGCAGCCGCAGCCGCGGCTGCACCGGCGTCCGCGTCTAACAACCCGGCCGCGCGCCCGGTCGCGCCGCAGGGTGTGGTGCAGTCGCTGCCCAACCGGGCCGCATTGCCGGCCATCGACGAAACCAGCTTCGGCACGGCACACGCATCGCCCTCGGTGCGCAAATTCGCGCGCGAGCTGGCCGTGAATCTCGGCAGCGTGCGCGGCAGCGGCGACAAGGGCCGCATCCTGCTCGAAGACGTCAAGGCGTTCGTCAAACTAGTCATGACGGGCGGAGTCGCGCTGGCCGCGCCCGCGCCGACGCTGCCGAAGGCGCACAACTACGATGCGTCCGCGTTCGGCGCGGTCGAGGTCAAGCCGCTCAATCGCGTGCAGAGGATTTCCGGACCGCGCCTGCAGGCGGCCTGGATCAACATCCCGCACGTCACGCAGTTCGACGAAGCGGACATCACCGATCTCGAGACGCTGCGGGGCACACTCAAGGACAAAGCCGCAGTGCAGGGCGTCAAGGTGACGCCGCTGGCGTTCGTCGTCGAGGCGGCGGTGCGCGCGATGCGCGAATTCCCAGTGCTCAACAGCCAGCTCGACGAAGCCGGCCAGAATCTGGTGTTCAAGAAATTCTTCAACGTCGGCTTCGCGGCGGATACGCCGAATGGTCTGCTGGTGCCCGTCATCAAGGGCGCCGACAAGCTCGACGTGTTCGGCGTGGCCAGGGCGCTCGGCGAGCTCAGCGCCAAGGCGCGCGACGGCAAACTACCCGGTGCCGACATGCAGGGCGCGGGCTTCACCATCTCGAGCCTGGGCGGCGTCGGCGGCACGATGTTCACGCCCATCATCAACTCGCCCGAGGTCGCGATCCTCGGTGTGTCGAAGAGCGCGATGAAACCGGTGTGGGACGGCAAGGGCTTCGCGCCGCGGCTCATTCTGCCGCTGTCGCTCTCCTACGATCACCGGGTCATCGATGGCGCGCTCGGCGCGCGCATCGCCAAGTTCCTGGCGGACACGCTCGCGAAGCCGAAGGATCTGCTCGGGGCGATGTCGTGAGCAAGATCGATCTGGTAGTCCCCGATCTCGGGAATTTCGAAGAGGTCGGCGTAATCGATGTGCTCATCAAGGTGGGCGACAAGGTCGAACTCGAAACGCCGCTGGTCACGCTCGAAACCGACAAGGCCACGATGGACGTACCCTCCGTCGCGACGGGCACCGTCACCGAAGTGCTGGCGAAGAAGGGCGGCAAGATCGGCAAGGGCGGTGTGATCGCGCGCATCGAGGTGGAAGTCCAGCAGGTACCACAGAGCGACAAGCAAGCTGCGGCAGCTGCGAAGCCAGCCGCCGCGGCTGCACCCGCCGCGAAGCCTGCGACGGCACCCGCTTCGGCTGCGCCGGTTCCGAAGCCGTCGCGTCCCCTCAAGCCCGATGTGCCGCACGATCGCGAGACGCAGTTGCTCGTACTCGGCGCGGGACCGGGCGGCTACACGGCGGCCTTCCGCGCGGCCGATCTCGGATTGAAGGTCACGCTCGTCGAGCGCTGGCCGATGCTCGGCGGGGTTTGTCTCAACGTCGGCTGTATTCCCTCGAAGGCATTGCTGCACGCGGCCAAGGTCATCGACGAAGTGACCGACATGCGCGCGCATGGCGTGGTGTACGGCGCGCCACAGCTCGATCTGCCGAAGCTGCTCGAGTGGAAGAACAGCGTCGTCAAGAAACTGGTCGGCGGCCTGTCGGTGCTCGCGAAGCAGCGCAAGGTCGAGGTCGTCACGGGCGTGGGCAGGTTCGCGAGCCCGCATGTCGTCGAGGTCACGTCCGCGGACGGCAAGTCGCAGAAGATCCGCTTCGAGCAGTGCATCATCGCGGCGGGCTCCGAGCCCATCAAACTACCGTTCATCCCCAACGATCCGCGCGTCATCGACTCCACCGGCGCGCTCGAGCTCGGCGGCGTGCCGAAGCGACTGCTGGTCATCGGCGGCGGCATCATCGGCCTGGAGATGGCCACCGTGTATTGCGCGCTGGGCGCGAAATTGTCGGTGGTCGAGCTCACCCCGCAGCTCATGCCGGGCGCCGACATCGACCTGGTGCGGCCACTCGAGAAGCGCCTCAAGGCGCGCTATGAGCAGATCCTGCTGAACACCAAAGTGACGGCCTGTGCCGCGAAGCCGGAAGGCCTCGAGGTCACGTTCGAGGACGCCGACGGCAGGCGCAACGATACGTTCGACCGTGTGCTCGTGGCTGTGGGTCGCAGCGCCAACGGCAAGCGCATCGGGCTCGAGCACGCGGACGTCGATGTCAGCGACCGGGGCGTCATTCCGGTCGACAAGCAAATGCGCACCAACCTGCCGCACGTGTTCGCCGTCGGCGATGTCGTGCCGGGGCCGATGCTGGCGCACAAGGCCATGCACGAGGCGAAGGTGGCGGCTGAAGTCGCGGCCGGCCACAAGAGCTACTTCGATGCGCGCGTGATCCCTTCGGTGGCGTACACGGATCCGGAAGTGGCCTGGGTTGGTGTCACCGAGACCGACGCGAAGAAGAACGGCACGCCGTACAAGAAGGGCGCTTTCCCGTGGGCTGCGAGCGGCCGTTCGCTGGCGCTGGGACGCGACGAAGGCTTCTCCAAACTACTGTTCGACCCGGTCACGCATCGCGTGCTGGGTGGCGGCATGGTGGGTCCGAACGCCGGCGAGCTGGTGGCCGAAGTGGCGCTGGCCATCGAGATGGGCGCGGACGCGGCCGACATCGGCCTCACCATTCACCCGCATCCGACGCTGTCGGAGACGGTGGCGCTGTCGGCGGAGGCCTTCGAGGGCACCATCACCGATCTTTATATTCCGAAGCGTTGAGGTTTCCCCCGTGGCCTGTCGGCCACGGATCTTGCGTCTGTACGTACGACAGACACGAGTCACAGAGGAAACCGTCATGAACACACCTGCCATTGCGCTGGCGCTCGCCTGCGCCCTTGCGATCGGGACTACGCACGCGCAAGTGCAGCCGGGGGCGGTGGCCTCGGCCGCCAAACCCACGGACGCGGACCTCGGCGACGCCGACTCCTTTCAGCGCGCCAGCACGTATCTTGGCCTGGCGACAACGCTGCGCATGGTGATCACGGCCGCCTGCCCGCTGGACGATCCGGCCACTGAAATCTGCATCGTCAGGGCACCGGACGGCAACGCGACTCCTTTTGACCTTCCGAGCCTCGCTTCGATCAAGCTGCCTGCGAAGGCCAGCAAATCGCTGCTGTGCTTCCAGCTCACGCCGAGAGTGCTCACGAACTTCGAAAATGTGCGCGCCACGCCATTGGTGGCTTCGTTCGTCGCCAACATCAAAGTGCGGATCGAAAATCCGATGCTCGATGACGCCACGCTCATCAACCCACACACCGGTGCGCCCTTCGATGGACGAATCGAGACGCTGTTCAACAGCTACGCCGACGTGCACATGATCCGTCCGCTCGACATCGACCAGAAGCGAATCACGTTCACGCAAGGCTGTGTGAACGGTCTCGTGAGCCAGCGCGTGTTGCGCGACACCTATGGACTGACCGATGCGCAGGCGAAGCATTTCTTCACGCAGCCCATGACCGTCACGTTTGGCGCACAGGGAAATGCGACCGCGGTGAAGCTGGTCGCATTGTCATTCGGCGTGCGCCTCTACGGTGACAAGTAGCCACGGCATCCGGTCGCGGCATGGAAAAACCTCCGTGATGCAATGCACACTTTGGATTCCGGTCGCGTGCAATACTGCGCGCCAGCCGCATGGACGAACTAGGCGACCTGCTCATCCGCGCCGAGAAGGGCGACGAATCCGCCCGCGAACGCCTGTTCGTCATTGCCTACGACGAGCTGCGGAGCCTGGCGCGGGCCCAGCTACGCAAGGGCGGCCGCAATACTTTGTTAGATACCACCGTGCTGGTGCACGAGAGTTTCGTCCGCTATGTGAACGCCGGTCGGCTCGCCGCCTCCGAGCGCGCGCAGTTCTTCGCATACTCCGCGCGCGTCATGCGCTCCGTCATCGTCGACTTCGCGCGCCGCAAACTGGCGGACCGCCGCGGCGGCGACGCCGAGCACGTGCCGTTCTGTACGCAGCTGGCCGAGAAAGTCTCTGCCGGCGAAGACGAGCTGGTACGCATCAACGATGCCATGGACGAGCTGCAGCAGCACGACGAGCGGCTCGTGCGCGTGGTCGAGATGCGTTACTTCGCAGGAATGACCGAACAGGAGATCGGCGATGCGCTGGGCATCGCGGTACGCACCGTGCGGCGCGACTGGGAAAAGGCGCGGCTGCTGCTGGCCGCGATGCTGCGCGAATGACCGTCGCGTGACCGGCGCATGAAGCTCACCGCAGTCGATTGGAAACGGCTCAGCGGGCTGCTCGATCGGGCCATGGACCTGAAGCCCGAGCAGCGCAGGCCCTGGCTCGATTCACTCGATGAATCCCACTCGGACCTGCGCGCTGCGCTCGGTGAGATCCTGTTCGGCGGCGATGGACCCGAAACCGGCGATTTCCTGCAGGCACTGCCGCAATTCAGCACCGTCTCGGGCACGGGTAGTTTGACCGCGAGCGAAGTAGCGGCCGGTGACATCGTCGGTGCGTACCGCTTGCGGCGCGAGCTGGGCTCGGGCGGTACGGCTTCCGTGTGGCTTGCCGAGCGTGCCGATGGCTCGCTGCAACGCCAGTTCGCGCTGAAATTTCCGCATGTCGGCCACGTGGACCGCGGTCTCGCCGAGCGCATGGCGCGCGAACGCGACATCCTGACATCACTCGACCACCCGAATATTGCCAGGCTGTACGACGCCGGTCTCGACGACAAAGGCCGGCCGTATCTCGCGCTCGAGTTCGTCGATGGCATTTCACCCGACGAATACTGCAGGCGCCACGCATGCAGTCTGCGTCAACGGCTCGAACTGTTTCTGCAGGTGGCGCGCGCGGTGGCCTATGCGCATGCCCGCCTGGTCGTCCATCGCGATCTCAAGCCTAACAACATTCTCGTGACCGAAGCGGGCGAGGTACGCCTGCTCGACTTCGGCATCGCGCGATTGCTCGAAGGGGACCGCGCCGCCGCGGCATTCCAGACGCAGGTCGGCATCCGCGCGTTGACGCCGGCGTATGCGGCGCCGGAACAGTTTCTCGGGCAGCCGATCACCGTGGCGAGCGACGTGTATTCACTCGGCGTGGTGCTGTTCGAGCTGCTGACCGGGCGCAGTCCCTATTCGCCCAAGCGGCCGACGCTGAGCGCCATCGAGCAGGCGGTGCTCGAAGCCGCGGTGCCGGCGGCAAGCTCGGTGGCACCGGGCGGCGGCGCACGCGCCCTGCGCGGCGACATCGACAACATACTGCTCAAGGCGCTGGCCAAACTACCGCGGGAACGCTATGGGACCGTCGACGCGTTTGCCGCCGATGTCGAGCGGCATCTGACCGGGTTGCCGATTGCGGCGCGGCGTGCTTCCGCGTGGTATGTCACGGGCAAATTCGTGCGCCGGCACGTTGCGGGGCTTTCGGTCGCGGCGTTGGTGGCGGCCGCGGTGGTGGCGAGTTCCGCCGTGGCCTTCTGGCAGTGGCGGGCGGCCGAGCGGCAGAACGCAGTGGCAATGAGCAGGCTTGGCGATGCGCGCGCCGCTGCGGATTTTTCCTCGGCAGTTTTGACCGAGGGACTTCAAGCGGATGAACAGCTGACGACGGTGGCGCTGCTGGCCCGCAGCGAAGTTCTGGCCGAGCGCATGGGGCGGCGGAATTTCCGCATCCGCGCGGTGGCGGCCGCGATGGTGGCGCGCTGGTATCGTGACTTCGAGATGCATGCCGATGCGATACGCGTGTTGACGGGTGCCATAGATTCGCTGCCCTCCTCGGAAGGCGGCCTGGCAGCGCCTTTGATCTGCTCGCGCTTCAACTCGTATTCTCAGGCCGGGCGCAAGGTCGACGACGGTATCGCCGAATTCTTGCGCGCGCTGCCCGCCGCGCAGGATGCCGCAGATCGCGCCCACTGCCTGGCGAGCCGGGCCGGGCTGGCGTGGGCCAAAGGCGACACCGCCGGCGTGGTCGACTACGCCCGGCAGGCACTGCAGACGTTCGAGGGTTCCGGTGTGGTCTCACCCCTCGACGAGGCAAACCTGGCCATGTTGCTAGGCGCCGCGTACGCCTACGACAACCAGATCGATGCCGGTCTCGAATATCTGGCGCGCGCGCGGGAGGCGATCGAGCGCGCCGGCCGCGCGGAAAGCCGGCTGATGTTCGATTTGTACAGCAGGCGCGCTACGGCCTGGCTCTATGCCGGCAATCCTCTGCGGACGCGCCGCGAGCTGGAGGCGGGATACGCGCTGAGCGCGCGCCTTGCGCCACCAGGCAGACAAGTCCTCGATGGTGCAATCGCATTGCGTGCCGGGAATCTCGAGCAGTTGGCGCAATACGAAGAGTCCAAAAAGCTCTGGGCGCTGGCCTACGCGTCCGCGACGGAGAATAAAAATCCCTACCTGGCCACGTATGCGGCAAGCGGCCAGGCAAGTCTGGCTCTGACGCGCGGGCAACTCGAATCGGCGCGACGATACTTGGCGATTGCGGAGCAGAGCTCGCGTAATACGGACGTCCTCAGCACGCAGCTCGGGGTCAAGCGCGGCCGGGCGAGGTTGGCCGCAGCGGAAGGGCGCCTGCCGGAAGCCTATGCACTTTTCACCGAGTTGATCGACGCGCCGCTGATGAACAAGTGTTGTGAAGGCATGGCGGCCCGAATGTTGACTGGGCGTTCTGAAGTCGCGCTGCGCCAGGGGCGCACCGATGCGGCGTGGGCCGATGCGTCGCGGGCCCTGCGCCTGGCGCGACACGTCCAGGGCAAACAACCCTATTCCTACTTCACGGCACTCGCGTTGGGCGCGCAGGCGCGCATCCACGCGGTGCGCGGGCGCCATAGTGAAGCTGCGGTCGCCTTTGCGAGCGCAGGCCGCCACTTCGCCGAGACGGCGGGTCAGGAGCATCCGGAAGCGCTGGCGTCGTTTACGGCAGCCGGCCGTGAGGCGCGATTCGCACCATAGCGACGATAGCCACGATGGCCTGATCCCGCGCCCGTCCGCGTCTTAACTGTCGACCAGCGCCAAATGGGGCGCGCACAGGTGGCAGCCGATGACGCAATCGATTCCGGGACGATCTACAGTTCGGTTGTTAGGGCCGCCGAGCGCGCCCTCGGCGTGCAGCGGTGGCAGCTGCAGTACCGCGACACCTCTCGCATTGGCAATCACTGTTGTTGAAAATGTCAGCGGACGCGCGGTGTGCCGGCCCGCCGAGGCGACGCCATGAAAATGGTGCTCGAGGAAATCAGGTTGGCGAAGCAGCAGTTCGCGCGCCTGCCGTTGTTCGAGCGCATGCGCTCGGAAGCGCTGTCGCCGCGCCGGCGCCTGGCGTTTTTCCCATGCCTCGCGCCGTTCGTGCTGGCGTACAGCGACCTCCGAAGCCACGTGTTTCGGGACGAGGGACGCCGGGACCGCGGCCGGCATCCCGCCGACGAGCACAGTCGCGGCGATGCCCGGCCGGATGCGGTCCAGGATCTGGTGCATGCACATTGCGGCGCGGGCAGCGGCGAGTGGGCGTGCTATCTGGACGATCTCGCGAGTCTCGGATTCGATCACCGCGAGCGTGCGGCCACCGAAGTGCTGCGACAGTACGCCTCCGACAGCGCGCAGATCAGTCGCATGCTCGGTCCGCGCCTGGCTCGCCTGCTGTTCGATGCCCGGCCGATTGAAAAGCTGCTGATGCTCGAGGCCATCGGCGCCGCCCGTGGAGTGCTGTTCTCACTCGGGGCGGAGCTCGCAAGCCGTCTCGAGCGTGAATATTCCCTGAAGCTCCGCTACTTCAGCCAATGCCTGAGCGCCGATCTGCACGACCGAACGGTGCGGGTGCTCGGTGCGTCCGGCCTGGCTGATCACGAGCGCGCGTGGTGCCTGGTGCTCGTCGGGCACGTATTCCAGTTGTTCACCGAATGGAGCAATGAGCTTCTGGCTCATGCGTGCTCCGCTGCCTCGGTCAGCCAGCCGCGCGAACGGGCCGCCGCGGCGATACAGATCGACTGGCCGGTTTCGGGAACGAATCGCGTCTGAACTGGAAATTTCCGACGGGAATCGTGCTTTCCGCGGCATAGGAGATCTCATGAATCTGCAACGAAGAATTGGGGTGATCAGTTTGCCGGCGCTCGGCATGGTGCTGGGCGCGCTGGCGGGTTGTGGCGGCGGCGGCGGCGGCGACTCTACGCTGCCGGGCGCGTTTGCAATCGGCGGGATGGTCTCCGGACTGACCGGCGCGGGATTGGTGTTGGCCAACAATGGCGCGAACGAACTCGCGGTGAGCGGCAACGGTTCATTCCAGTTTTCGAGCCGGCTCGCACCTGGCACCGAATACCGCGTTACGTTGGTGAGTCAGCCGGACGGACAAACGTGCTCGCTCGTCAATGCCGTGGGCACCGCGGCGGCCGATGTGACCGACATCGCCGTCGCGTGTGTGCGCAACCCACCGGCCGCGCTGACCGGCGTGTTCATCGGGCCAGTGCAGGGCCTGCGCTACCGCAGCGCGAGTGCCGCGGGATACACCGATGCCGGCGGCCGGTTCTCCTATCTACCCGGTGAGACGGTCGCATTCTCGATCGGCGGCATCGAGCTGGGCACGGCGCCCGGCGCGCCGGGCGTCAGCCCGTTCAGTCTGTTCGGCATGGCTCCGCCCGCCACCGAGGCGGCGGTGCGCGCCGAGCTCACCACCGAAAAGAATGTCACCGATTTTGACCGCGTCGCGAACATCGCCCTGCTGCTCGCGGCGCTCGACCGCGACGGCAATGCGGCCAACGGACTCGACCTGTCGGATCGCGACGCGGCGCTGGCGGGCGTCACTCTGAGCTTCGATCTGCCCATGTCTGAATTCCACGCCAAGCGGTTCGAAGTATTTGCGCGCACTTACGCCGCGAACCGGAATGTGCCGATCACGACTCCGCTGGTTCGGCTGTACAGTGCGCTCGGCATCGCCGTGCCGGCGCATGTCATGACCCGCGAAATCAGCCATGACTCGCGCAACACCGTGGATCGCGTGCATCGCCTGGAATACGACTCGCGGGGACGGCAGAGCCTCGATGTGCTCGAGAGGAGAGCCGCCGCGCCTCCGGTCGTGACCCGTTTTTCCTATGACGACGCGGATCGCCGCGTGTTCGCCGGGTCGGAGTCGGATCTGGACCTCGATGGCGTCATGGATTCGAAGGAGTACCGCAATTTCGCCTATGACAATTCCGGCAGCCCTTCGACGGACCTCACCGAAAATTATCGTGGTGTGCCCGGAAGCCTGGTGAGCAGCGTTCTGGTGACCAGCGCGTACGATGCGCGCGGCAATCGGACATCGAGCGAACAGAACGAGTTCATCGTGGCGGGAGCGCGAACGTTTCGCACCACCCAACGCTCGACTTACGACGCGGGAAACCGGCGGATCGATGAGACGACACAAGACGATCACGGTATCGGGACACCGGTAACGTACCGGGTGTTGCAGAGTTTTTCATATGACGCCGCTGGAAATCTCGCGCAACGGATCTACCAGGAGGATCCGGACGGCGATGGCGCGCGGCCGCTGATAGCGTTCGCCGTGGCAATGCAATACGACGCACATGGCAATCTACTGCGCGAGGAGTCCGGGCCGCATGGCACCACGGCACCGCGAGATACCTTCATCAGGGTCTTCAATCGCGATCCGGCTGGCCGACTCGGCTCGTTCGATAGATCCGTCTTCGCGCCGGTGGTCAGCGGCATGCCGCGACTGTTGAAGGAGCACTCCACCACCGCATACACCTACGATTCGAACAACAACCCTCTGACCGTGTCGACGCAGACCGACTACAACGGCGACGGCAGCGTCGACGACGTGACTCGGACCACTTCGACGTACGACGTCACCGGCAACGAAGCGCGTCGGGAGTTGGTGCAGGTCGTCACCAATGGCTCGACCACCGTTAACACGCAGGTGCGAACTTTCGATTCAGACGGCGTGCCTCTGACGTTTTCGCTGGAATTCCGGTTCAACGGCGTGCTCACGCAGAGCATGGCCGATCAATATTTCCACGCGACGATCCTGCCGGACGGCTTGCTCTATCTCATCACCATGAAGGGCAGGTGAGTGCCGGGCCCCGCCGTCGGCGCGGCAACTTCGTAGTACGAGGCGCGAAGGGGATCAGAGCGCGTGCGCGGTCGGGGCGGCCGCGGTGAGCTCACTCGCCGTCGGCGCCGCGAAATCGTAGTCGACGATCACGCGCACCGCGAGCGTCTCGTCCACGCTCCAGTTGGATACGGCGAGGCACACCGACCGCTTGTCCGCGCTCGCGGCATATTCGGAAGGTTCCGCCGCGACGCGCAAGTTGCCGGGCGTCGTCGCGCCGCTGGAGCGTTCTTCCCAGGCGTGCTCGCCCTTCGGCACTCGGGTCTGGATACGAATGCCACGCGTGTGCGCGGCCGATGGAACGAGGGCACAGAGCGAGACCGTCGCCGCGAGCGCCGCGGTGCAGGCCACGGGGCCGGCATCCTCGGCCTGCTGAGTGACGTGGCAGGGCGGCAGATGCGCGATGGATTCGGCGCTGGCGGGCATTCCCGCGGTGGCCGGAATCGCAGTGCCGCCCGCGGCGGTGGCCGATGCGCCGGTGGCAGACAGCGCCTGGCTCTGCTGCTGGGCGACCAGCGCCCCGAAGCGCTTGTCGAGCTGCTCTTCCATGGCCGCGCTCATGTTGGCGCGCATTTCCTCGCTCGCGCTCACGGTGCGCAGCGCGGACCAGGCGTATCCGCCGACGATGCAGCCGATCATGAGCGCGATGGTCGCGACCACCGAGCGCATGCGGTTCTTCTTCGGGCGCGTCTCACTCGGCGCGCGATTGCGCACCAGCTGGAAAATCGCGGTTCCCATCGTGGCGAGCGCGCCGATGATCGCGGCGAGAATGGTTTCGGAAAGACCCATCCAGGCAACCTCTGAGTGCTATTCGGGCAAGCTGGAGCGAGTGTATTCCGGCCGTTCCGCGCGGCAGCGAGGGGGCTTTGCGGGCTGGGTACTGGGTCACACTTCGCCCGCGTGGCGCCCCAGCCCGGGGCTTCCGGCGCCCGGGCGCAGGTCAGACCAGGCCGCGCAGGCGCTCGAGATAGGCGTCCTCATCCGGCGGTTTGCCGGCGCGCTGTGCTTCCCACAGCGTCTGCGCCAGTATCTCCACCATGCGGTGCTCGGCCTCGTGGGCGCCGCCGACGCGCGTGGCGAGCTTGGCGTGCACGATGCCGATGCCGCGCGGCCGGTTGGTATCCACCTGCTCGCGGACCGCGAGGTGCAGGCCCATGTGCAGCCACGGGTTGAGCTGTCCGCTGCGCGGTGAGTAGTTAGCGAGGTCGGCCGCGGCCGATTCGAGTATGACGTGGTATTCCGGGTGCTCGGAGATCACGGCCACCATCTGCTTCTCGAGCGCCGTGAGCGGCTGCTCCTGGCGGTACTTGCGCCAGGCGGCGCGATAGGCCTCGCGCAGCTGGTCGCGCGACATGTCGGCGAACATCACCGGTTTCTCCTCGACGCGGCCGCGATGATCTTTCGCCGGGGGCCGTATTCGCATAGATCGCTTATGAGGCAACGGTCGCACGCGGGCTTCAGTGCTTTGCATACGTACCGTCCATGAAGGATGAGCCAGTGATGGGCATCATGCGCGAACTCCCCGGGCGTGAACTTGATGAGCGCATCCTCCACTTCTCTTGGGGATTTCCCCGGCGCCAGTCTGGTGCGATTGGCGACGCGGAAGATGTGCGTGTCGACGGCTATTGTCGGCTCGCCGAAGATTGTGTTGAGGACGACGTTCGCAGTTTTGCGTCCGACTCCGGGTAATTCTTCGAGCGCCTCGCGCGTCCGCGGCACTTCGCCGCCGTTGTCTGCGATCGCAGACGCCGTCGCGATGACGTTCTTCGCCTTGGCCTGCCACAGGCCGATGGTGCGGATGTACTTCGAGAGCCCTTCGACGCCGAGCGCGGCGATGGCGCGCGGTGTGCGCGCCACCGGAAACAGCTTGCGCGTCGCCGCATTGACGCTCTTGTCGGTCGCCTGCGCGGAGAGGATGACGGCCACCAGGAGCTCGAACGGGGTTTCGTATTCGAGCTCGGTGGTCGGCTGCGGATTCGCCTGGCGAAAACGCGCGAAGATTTCCCAGCGCTTTTGCGGATTCATCGGGACACTGGCGGACGAGCGCCGCGTTTCTTTTCGTCCAGGGTCGCGGCTCTCTCGGCGGCGCGCCGCGCGAGCCGCGCGTTGTGGGCGTCGAAATGCCGGCGCGAGTCGTCCGCGCCCGGCAGCGCGAGCCCGCGAGCGCCGCTTGCGAGTATCGGCAACATGACGATGCAGTCCGCCGGACACGGGGCGACGCACAACGCGCAGCCGGTGCACAGCTCGGCCACCACGGTGTGCATCTTGCGCGGCGCACCGACAATTGCGTCCACGGGACAGGGTGGCAGGCACTTGGTGCAGCCGATGCAGCGTTCCTCGTCGATGAATGCGATGGTGGGCGCGGCTTCGACGCCGTTGTCGTGGTTCAGCGGCGTCACCGCCCGGCCGGTGAGCGCGGCCAGCGCGACGATGGTCTCGGTGCCGCCCGGCGGGCATTGATTGATGTCCGCCGCGCCCTGCGCGATGGCTTCGGCATACGGCAGGCAGCCTCGATACCCGCAGCGCGTGCACTGGGTCTGCGGCAGCAGACGGTCGATGTCGACTGCGTCGACCATGGACGCCTCAGCCGACCAACTCAGCTGACCTTCATCCCCGCCAGCGCGCCCGAATCGGGCGACAGCAGGAACACGTCCGGCCCAGAGTCCGGGCTCGCGCACAGCACCATGCCTTCGGACACGCCGAAGCGCATCTTGCGCGGCTCGAGGTTCGCAATCATCACGACCTGGCGGCCGATGAGCTTCTCCGGATCGCCGTACGCCGAGCGGATGCCCGAGAACACGTTGCGCTTCTCGGTGCCGAGATCGAGCGTGAGCTGCAGTAGTTTGTCCGAGCCTTCGACCAGTTTCGCGTCCAGCACGCTGGCCACGCGCAGGTCGAGCTTGGCGAAGTCGTCGATTTTCACGAAGCCGGGCGCGGTGGCTGCGGGCGGGGTGGCTGCGGGCGGGGTGCTCACGTCGTTGGCCTTCTTCTCGGGTTTCTTTTCGATTGCGGGAGCGGGTGGCGCCGGTGGAGTTGCCACCAATTGCGCAACCACTTTCGGATCGAGCCGTGTCGCGAGCGGCTCGTACGGCTCGATCGGATGATCGAACAGCGGCGTGTCCACCGAATTCCAGTCGGCGAAGGAAATGCGCAGAAATTTGCCGGCCTTCTCCGCCATCTGCGGCAGCACGGGGGCAAGGTAGCTCATGAGCACGCGGAACAGGTTGATGCCCTGCGTGCATACGGCCAACACCTCGGCGGCCCTGGCCGGATCCTTGGCCAGCGCCCAGGGTTTGGCCGCATCGACGTACTGATTGGCGCGGTCGGCGAGGCCCATGATGCCGCGCATCGCGGCGGAGTAGTCGCGCGTCTCGTAGAGCCCGGCGATGGTGCCGCGCAACGCCGCGAATTCCTCGTAGAGCTGCGGATCGGGTAGTTTGGTCGCGAGCCGGCCGCCGCCGCGTTGGACAAAACCGGCGCAGCGGCTCGCGATGTTCACGAGCTTGCCGACGATGTCCGAATTCACACGCGCGACGAAATCCTCGAGCGACAGGTCGATGTCCTCGACCGCCGCGTTCAGCTTGCTGGCGAAATAGAACCGCAGCGCTTCGGGCGGCAGCAGCGAGAGGTACTTGCTCGCGGTGATGAACGTGCCGCGCGTCTTCGACATCTTCGTGCCGTTGATGGTGAGGAAGCCATGTACGAATACGCCGCTGGGTTTGCGGCAGCCCGCGCCGTGCAGCACCGCCGGCCAGAACAGATTGTGGAAGTAGCTGATGTCCTTGCCGATGAAGTGGTACAGCTCGGTGGTGCTGTCCGGCTTCAGGTATTCGTCGTAATTCAGTCCGCGTTTTTCACACAAGGCCTTGAAGCTGCCCAGATAGCCGACGGGCGCATCGAACCAGACGTAGAAATATTTGCCGGGCGCGCCGGGGATCTCGAAGCCGAAGTAGGGCGCGTCGCGTGAGATGTCCCAATCCTGCAGGCCGGACTCGAACCATTCGGCGAGTTTGGCGCGCACCTCGGGCTGGCGCGCGCCGCCGCCGTCGAGCCATTGACGCAGGACGTCGGCAAAATCGCCGAGTTTGAAGAAGTAGTGCTCGGACTCGCGCCACACGGGCGGCGTGCCGGAGATCGTCGAGATCGGGTCGATCAGATCGGCGGGCGAATAGGTCTTGCCGCACACCTCGCAGGAGTCGCCGTATTGATCGGGCGATTTACAGGTGGGATTCGGGCACGTGCCTTTCACGTAACGATCGGGCAGGAACATGCCGGCCTTCTCGTCGTAGGCCTGGCGCACGCTGCGCGTGGTGATGTGTCCTTTTGACTTGAGCTTGTTGTACAGATCGGCGGTGATCGCCTGGTTCTCCGGCGAGTGCGTCGAGTGGAAATGATCGTGGCCGATCAGGAAGCCCTGGTAGTCGGCGCGATGTTCTGCGGCCATGCGCGCGATGAGCTGCTCGGGTGTGACGCCTTCGGACTGCGCCTTGATCATCACGGGCGTGCCGTGCGTGTCCTCCGCACACACATAGAGGCAGTCGTGCCCCTGCATGCGCTGGAAGCGCACCCAGATGTCGGTTTGCACGGCTTCGATGATGTGGCCGATGTGCAGCGCGCCGTTCGCATACGGCAGCGCGCTGGTGACGAGGATCTTCCGAGGCATGGAGGTGGGTCTGGAAAAGGGCGGCGATTATTGCATAGCCGGGGAAGGGCTCACTGCAAGCAGGTGATCTGTCTGACGCCACCAGAGAGCTGGCTCTAACCTTGTTCTTTGACCGGCTCGAACTTCGACTTGCTGATGCCTTTCTTATAGGCCTCTTTGCCGGTGATCATGCGCTCCCTGAGCAGCGCCTCGATGGCGCTGTCCATGGTGCGCATGCCGAACTGGCTGCCGGACTGCATCGTAGTCTCGAGCTGGTCGAGCTTGCCCTGGCGAATGAGGTTCGACACCGCCGGTGTGTTCACGAGAATCTCGAGCGCCGCGACGCGGCCGTTCTTGTCGGCCCTCTGCAGCAGCTGCTGCGACACGACGCCGCGCAGGCTGGTCGACAACATCGTGCGCACGTGGCTCTGCTTGTCCGCCGGGAAGACGTTGACCATGCGGTCGACGGTCTGCGCGGCACCGTTGGTATGCAGTGTGCCCATGACGAGGATGCCCATCTCCGCGGCCGTCACCGCGATGCTGATGGTCTCGTAATCGCGCAACTCACCGACCAGCACTACGTCCGGATCTTCGCGCAGGCCTGATTGCAGCGCCGACGCGAAGCCCTTGGTGTGCACTCCGACCTCGCGCTGGCTGACGAGGCACTGCTTGCGTTTGTGCACGAATTCGATGGGATCCTCGATGGTGAGGATGTGGCCTTTCACGCGCGTATTGATGTCGTCGATCATCGCGGCCAGCGTGGTCGACTTTCCCGAGCCGGTCTTGCCCGTGACCAGGATGAGCCCGTTGTTCGCGCGGCACAGCTGGTGAATCGCCGGCGGCAGGTTGAGCTGCTCGAGCGACAGCGCCTTCGAAGGGATCGCGCGCATCACGGCGCCCATGCCGTTGAGATGGCGCATGACGTTCACGCGGAAGCGGCCGTACTCGCCCATGTTGTAGGCGAAATCGGCGCCGTCGTGTTCTTCGAACCGCTTCACCGCCGTTTTGGGCATGATTTCGTACAGCGTGTTCTGCACGAATTCGCGCTCGAGCCGTTCGGGACGCAGCGGTTGCAGGTCGCCGTACAGGCGGATGCGGGCCGGGTCGCCCGCCAGGAAATGCAGGTCGGAACCCCGCTTCTCGAGGACCTGGATGAGGTATTCGTCGATGGCCGGCATGGTCCTGACTAACCACCGCCGGACGCGGCGGACGGGCCGGTGACGTCCAGCCTTGGCATGAGCGACGTGTCGGTGACGTAGCGCTGGAACGCGCGCCGATCGCTGGCGTACGTGACCGCGTCGTCGGGATCGATTTCCTTGGTTGCGAGGAAGCCGAGCAGCGCCTGGTCCATGAGCTGCATGCCGAGATCCTTGCCGGTCTGGATCTGGTTCGGGACCTGGTGCGTCTGGTCGGTTTGAATGAGCTTGGCGATCGCGCGCGTCATCACGAGAGTTTCACAAATTGCCTTGCGTCCGCGCTGGTCGGCGGTCTTCACGAGGATCTGCGTGACCACTGCGAGCAAGCTCTGCGAGAGGAAGCTCTTGGTCTGCTCGCGCTCCTCGATCGGCAGCGCGTCGATGATGCGGTCGATGGTCTTGGACGCGGACGTGGTGTGCAGCGTGCCGAGCACGAGGTGTCCGGTCTCGGCGGCCGTCATCGCCATGGAGATGGTCTCGGCGTCGCGCAACTCGCCCACCAGGATGACGTCCGGGTCTTCGCGCATCGCGGCGCGCACGCCTTCGGCGAACGACGGGATGTGCGTGCCGAGCTCGCGCTGGATGACCTGACTTTGCTTGCTGCGGTGAACGAACTCGATCGGATCTTCGAGCGACACGATGTTGAGCTTACGCGTCGTGTTCAGGTGATCGATCATTGCCGCGAGCGTGGTCGACTTGCCCGTGCCCGTGGCGCCGGTGACCAGCACCATGCCCTGGTGGTGGTCGCAGAGCTTCTTGACGATGGGCGGTAGATTGAGCTTGTCGATGCTCGGAATCTCGGTGGGAATCGCGCGGAACGTCGCGCCAATGCCGGTCTCCTTGCGAAACACGTTGACGCGGAAGCGCCCGCCGTCCGCGGAGACGTAGGAGAAGTCGAGGTCGTTGCCCTTGCCGAAATACTCGGCTTGGTTCTTGGTGAAGATCTCGACGAGGTAGCTTTCGAGCTCCGAGTCGCCGACGTCGCGGAATTTGATCGGCATGAGATCGCCGTTCATGCGCAGCATCGGCGGGACGCCGACGGCGAGATGCACGTCGGAGCAACCCTGCTGCATGCCGAGCTTCAAGAAGGCATCTATGCGAGCCACGAAAAGACAGTCCTCAGCAAAAAAATAGGGCCTCGCGCAAGCATGCGAGGTGATACGGGCATCGAGTGTGACGCAGTGCGCGATTCTCCGTGAGGCGCGCGGCGCAATGCAATATCAGGGCCGATTTTGCGGCCTGTTCCTCAGGCCCTTGGGTTGGGTGGCGAAGCCACCCATGCAGCCGCTACCGGAATTTTTCGAGCGCGTCCCGCAGCAGTGGCATGGTCTGGAAGCGCTTGTCCTTGTCGACCGACATGGCCTGCATGATGACCTCCGGCAGGCCGGGCGGTAGACCGGGGTTCACGTCGCGCGGCGGGCGCGCCTTGCCCTGCACGTGCTGATACATGACGGACATGTGGTCGCCGCGCGCGTACGGCGGAACGCCGCACAGGATTTCGTAGAGGATGACGCCGAGGGCGTATACGTCGGCGCGCTGGTCCACCTTCTTGCCGAGGATCTGTTCCGGCGCCATGTACTTCGGCGAACCGATGACGTAGCCGGTCTTCGTGAGCTGCGTGTCGCCTTCGCGCTGCGCGGCGGCGACGCCGAAGTCCACGATCTTCAACAGGCCTTCGGCGTTGATCAGCACGTTCGCGGGCTTGAGATCGCGATGCACGATGCCCACGGCGTGCGCGACTTCCATGCCGGTGCAGATGTCGATGCCGAAGCCGAGCGCGCGTTGCAATGGCATGGGCTTCTCCCCCACGACCTCACTACCCAGCGTGTGCGAGGGGAAGTACTCCATCGAGATGGCGTAATTGCCCTGGATGAACAGGAAGTCGTAGATGCGGATGACGTTGTGGTGCGTGATCTTGCGCGAGTAGCGCAGCTCGTGCACGAAACGCTTCATGATCTCTTCGTCTTCGGAGACGTTCGGATTCAGGAACTTGAGGATGAGCCGCTCGTCGACCACGGTGTCTTCCATGAGGAGCACTGTGCCGAACGCGCCCTTGCCGATGCGCTCGACGTATTTGTAGCGGCCTTCGATGATGTCGCCGGGCTTGAGCGTCTGGATGTCGAGCTTCTGCGGCCCGGCCATCTTCTCGGCTTCTTTGACGACGCGCTGCACTTCCTGCTCGGACATGAGCTGCGTACGGGCGGCAGCGAGCGCAGTGGGCGGCGGCGCGGCCGCGGGCGGTGATTCGGGCCGCGGACGCGGCGGTGGCACGTGCCCGCTGGGCGACTGCGCGAGGGGCGAGTGCGACGTGGAGGAAGCCTGCGTGGCGCCCTCGGAACGCGCATTCGGTGACGCGGAAGGCGCCCGGTTCTGTGTCGATGAAAGACGATTGCCGCTCACCGAGAAGCGCGAGTCGAGCTCGGATAGCGCGCGCAGCGCGGCCTGCGCCACGGTCTGCTCGGACGCGGTCGTTTGCGCCTGGATCTGCACGCGGATGTGCTCGAGCCTGCGCTCGTCCGCGAGTTTCGCGAGCGAGGAGATCGCCTCGAGTCGGATGTCTTTTTCTTCGCGCGTCAGCAGCGTCAGCACGGAGTCGATGACCTTGTGGTCGCCGAGACGACCGAGCGCGCGTACGACCACCGGCAGCGATTTCGCGGGCGTGTTGTCGATCATCTCGACGAGACGCGGCACGGCGCGCTTGCTGCCGATTTCCGCGAGCGCGTCGACCGCGCGCTCGCTGACCCACCAGTCTTTGTCCTTGGTGGCTTCGATGAGATGGGCGACGGCGCGGTCGTCCTTGGTCTGATTGAGGATCTCGACGGCGGCGCGGCGGACGTTCTCGTCCTCGTCGCCGACCAGCTGCAGCACCGCTTCGACGACTTTGGGTCCGCCGATCTTGCCGAGCGCATCGGCGGCGCGCGACCGCACCCACCAGTCGTCGTCGGACACCGCGTTGAGCAGATCCTTCACCGACTTTGCGTTGCCGACTTCGTTGAGGACCTCCACGGCCGCGCGGCGCGCGTATTCGTTCTCGTCCTTGAGCACCGGGATGAGGTACTTGATGGTCTCGGGGTCGTTCGCGCGAATGACGGCGTCGATGGCCTTGTTCTGCACGTCGATCTCCGGATCGCGCAGCAGGGCGCACAGCAGCTCCATGTCGAATGGTCCTTCCATGCGCGAGAGCGCCGAAAGGGTGGCCGCACGGATGAGCTTGTTGGTGTCCTTGAGCTGTTGTTGCAGCGCGCGCGACACTTCCGGCTTCGGGAAACGCGACAGGATATTGATGATGTGCAGGCGCGCGACGGGATCTTTGCCATGGAGCCGTCCGACGAGCTCCGGCAGATCGTTGTCGGTGGTGAGCTCGCCCAGAACTCGGAACAATGCGGCTTTTTCGTTCGCGTCCTGCTTGTAGGCGGCCGCGAGCAGCTCGCGCACCGACAGGCGGGAACGATGCGCGGTGATGACATCGAGCAGCGCGGACTTGGCGATGCCCTCGGTGGACAATGCATCGAGCAGCATCGTCGGCGGATACGCGCGGCTGCTCGACAACGCCCAGGCGACGCCGGCGATGACACGCGGGCTGCCGGTCACCATGGCTTCGATGAACTTCGGGAAAGTCTTCTGGTTGACCAGACCGGTCAGCACTTCGATGTACGCGACGGTCGCGATCTTGTCGGCGTCGGCGAGTGCCGCGGTGACGGGTTCTATGGCGCCCGGACCGAGCTCGCGCAGCTTTGCGATGGCCTTTTGGGTTTGCGGAGCGGCGACGTCGGTCGCCTCTTTGAGCTCCGTGATAAGCCGGTCAGCCCGGATGTTGGTGAAAAAACTCATGGAACTGATGACCCGCCGAATGCGCGCCAGCGCCGGCCGCTCTGTGCGCGTGCGGGGTGTTTCAAGCTTGCCAACCTGTGTGACCGAGTACAGCTACAAAAATTATGCCACATGTGCCGCCGACAACAGCCGATCTCGCCTTCCGCGGCCGATTTTCGCTAGAATCCCGGGCCCTTCTGTCCCGGCGGACATTCCAAAGCACGTATGGTCCAAGAACACTCCGCCGAATTTCGCGCACTGATCGAAAAATATCCGGACCCGTATCTCGCAACCACACTCGGAAGTGCGCAGGCGGTCGAGCGCGCGGAGCTGAAAGGTGACGGAGCGCACGTTCGCGTCGCGCTCGGCTTTCCTGTCGGTGATTACCAACAGGAGTTCGCGCGTGGCCTTGCCGCGCACGTACAGGCCGGCGGCGGGCCGGCGAATCTCCAGATCGAACTAGTCTCCCGCATCACCGCACATGCCGTGCAGCGCCAGCTCTCGCCGCTCACAGGGGTGAAGAACATTGTGGCCGTCGCCTCGGGTAAAGGGGGGGTCGGCAAGTCCACGGTTGCAGCAAATCTTGCGTTGGCTTGGGCGCGTCAAGGAGCGAAGGTCGGCATCCTCGATGCGGATATTTATGGCCCCAGCCAGCCCATCATGCTCGGGCTCACCGGTCAGCGGCCGGCCTCGCCCGACGGCAAGCGCATCAAGCCTCTGGAGGCGCACGGCATCACAGCGATGTCGATCGGTTTCCTCATCGATCCGGAACAGCCCATGGTGTGGCGCGGACCGATGGTGACCCAGGCGCTCACCCAGTTGCTCGGCGACACGAACTGGGGCGAGCTCGATTATCTCGTCATCGACATGCCGCCGGGCACGGGCGACATCCAGCTGACGCTCGCGCAACGCGTCCCCGTGGCGGGAGCGGTCATCGTGACGACGCCGCAGGACATCGCCCTCGCCGATGCGCGCAAGGGCCTCAAGATGTTCGAAAAGGTCAATGTACCGGTGCTCGGCGTCGTCGAGAACATGAGCGTGCACGTCTGCACGAATTGCGGCCACGTGGAGCATCTGTTCGGCGCCGGCGGCGGCGCGCGCATGGCTGCGCAATATGGCGTCGAACTATTGGGGACGTTGCCGCTGGACGCGCGCGTGCGCGAAGAGGCGGACGGTGGCGCGCCCACCGTCGCCGCGCATCCGGAATCGGCGCACGCCGCGCCGTACTTCACCATGGCGCGCCGCACGGCTGCGGCATTGGCGCGCCGTTCGAAAGACCGTTCGACTTTGTTTCCGAAAATCGTGGTCGAAGAAAGTTAGCAGGCGCGTCGGGCGCCAATACAGACGCCATTCAGGCGAGTAAAGTGGTGCGTTTGCCGTGTGCACGCACATCTCAACTGAGGTTCCGAGGATGAGCATCAAGTCCGACAAGTGGATCCGCCGCATGGCGGAGGCGCAGAAGATGATCGAGCCGTTCGCAGCCGAGCAGGTGCGCACGGCCGATGGGCACAAGATCGTCTCGTACGGAACATCGAGCTACGGCTACGACGTGCGGTGCTCGCGCGAGTTCAAGATCTTCACCAACATCAATTCGACAATCGTCGATCCCAAGAACTTCGACGAAAAGAGCTTTGTCGATGTGAGCGCCGACGTATGCATCATTCCGCCGAACTCCTTTGCCCTCGCTCGGACGGTGGAGCACTTCCGGATCCCGCGCTCGACACTCGTGATCTGCCTCGGTAAATCGACATACGCGCGTTGTTTCAGTGGCGATACGCGCGTTGCGCTCGTCGACGGAACTGCGCCGACACTCGAAGAGATGGCGCGGCGCCACGACACTGGCGAGCTGTTCTGGGGCTATAGCATCGGTGCGAACGGCCGCCTCATCGTGACCATGCTGGAGGCGCCGCGATTCATCGGTCGCGATTCGTTGCTCGAGATCGTGCTCGACAACGGTGAAGTGGTCCGGGCGACTCCCGATCATGAATTCATGCGGCGCGACGGCCGTATGGTCGAAGCTAACGCGTTACGTGCCGGCGATGCGTTGATGCCTCTGTATCGCGAGTGCGCGCGCGGTTACGAGATGGTCTATCAGCCGCTGACCGGTCATCTGTATCCGACACATCGGTTGGCAGATGAGTGGAATGTCCGGCACGATATTTATGAAGAAGCGCCGGGGACCCACCGGCATCACATGGACTTCGATCGGGCGAACAATCGCCCATCGAACATCGTGCGCATGGAGGCAGCGGAACACATCCGGCTGCACAACTCAGAGAGTTATGGCGAAGGTTTCGACGCCGACGCGCACGGCGCAGCAATCGCTGAGGCACTTGAGCGCCTGGCTCGCGATCCCGAGTGGCGTGCGAATTTCTCGCGCGTGCAGAGCGAACGGGCGCAGAAGTTCTGGACCGACGACCGCTACGCGCAAATGCGCGCGCGGCTCATCGAACAACGTCGCAATCCGTCGCAGGCGACGCGCGATGCGCACAGCAATGCGATGCGCCGCTTTTACGCCGACCCGGCCGAGCGATTGCGTCAGGGTGGAATGAGCGCGCGCGCATGGGCGCGGGACGACGGTTCCCGTCGAAGCCGTCAGGCGGAAATTTCCCGGCGCATCAACCTGCGCGGAGAAATCACGGGCGAAGTCGTGCGCGCCGCGCTCGATACGACGGGCTCCATCCGTGGCGCGGCGGATTTGCTCGAGTGCGACCGCTCCGTATTTCGACGATTTCCTGGAGTACTCGCGCAGTTTCGTGGCACCACGGCATACCGCAATCACAAGGTCGCTGAAGTACGGACGGTGCGAGGTGAACACGATGTGTATTGCCTGACTGTTCCGGAGGCGGGCAATTTCGCGCTTCAGGGCGGGGTGTTCGTCCGAAATTGCGGCATCATCGTAAACGTAACGCCATTGGAGCCCGAGTGGGAAGGCCACGTCACGCTCGAGTTTTCCAACACCACGCCGCTGCCCGCGAAGATCTACGCGAACGAGGGTGTCGCGCAGATGCTGTTCTTCGAATCGGACGAGGTGTGCGCCACGTCGTACAAGGATCGCGGCGGGAAATACCAGGGCCAGCGCGGCGTCACGTTGCCGAAAGCCTAGCGGGCACGGTCCCTAGCCGGTGGATTCGATCAACAGCGTGAACTCGACCTTCTTGCCGCGAATGCGTTCCGCCTTCACGGGTAGATAGCCCAGCGCCGGCGCCACCCAGGTGCGGGTGACGCGATCGCCGCTGGCGCGCTTGCTGGTGTAGACGACGGTCTCGAGCCGGCCCAACGCGGTGTCGATCTGCGCGGTGCCTTCCTGGCGCAGCTCGTATTCCTTGAGCTTGTCGCCGTCGATCATCCAAACCGTGGCCTGCAGCGTTCCGGCGGCGAGGTTGCGCAGCGACGCGATCTGCAGCGACATCGGATCCTGCGCGCCATCGACGAGCTCGAGATCCACGGCCTGCTCCTTGGCGACGCCCGTCACTCGTTTGGCGGTCCAATCGAAACGCAGATCGATGGCGCGCTCTTTCTCGTCGGACCCGGTGAAGCGCCGCGGCTGGACGCGACCGTCGATGAGACGGAAGGCACTGGTCTGGTTGATCGCGTCGGGCAGCGCCATGCGGAACACGCCGCGCGGCGTGTTGATGCTGGAATAGACGAAGGTGTCGGCCCCATCGCGCCAGAGCTCGAGCACCGACGTGCCCGCCGCCATGCCTTTCCACTCGACGGTGTACGTGGCGCGAAAGGGCTTCAGGTCGGCCGGATCGGCGCGCACGGCGCCGGCGATGCCGAGCACAGTGACGATTGCCATGACATTACGCAGCTGCATCGTTTTCCTCGATGAGCGGAGCGGCGAGGGGGCCGCCGTTGAAGTACACCGCGCCGTTGCGCAGTTCCACGCGGCGGGCGGCGATGAGCGAGCATACATGCGGATAGATGATGTGTTCGAGCGCATGAACGCGCGCTGAAATGCTCTCCGCCGTGTCGGACGCACGTACTTCGAGGCGTCCCTGCATGACGATCGGCCCGCCGTCGAGCTCGGCGGTGACGTAATGCACGCTGGCACCGTGGTGCGAGTCGCCGGCCGCCAGCACGCGCGCGTGCGTATCCAGGCCCTTGTACTTCGGCAGCAGCGACGGGTGGATGTTCAGCAGTTTTCCGTCGAAGTGCGCGACGAACGCGGGCGAGAGGATGCGCATGAATCCCGCGAGCGCGATCAGCTGCGCGCCGCTGCCGTCGAGCTCGTCCGCGAGCGCGGTGTCGAAACTGGTGCGATCCGAAAACTGTTTGACCGGCACGACGCTCGTGGCGACACCCAGCGCCGCGGCGCGCGCGAGACCGCCGGCTGTTTCCCGATCGGCGACCACCCGGACCACTTCGTAGGGCGAGCCCGCAGTTTGGGAGGCGCGCACGATGGCTTCCATATTGCTGCCACGGCCCGAGATCACCACGGCGACCGGCAACGCCGCCACTCGCTAATCCTCGATGACGACGCCGCGCGTGCCCCGCCCGACGCTGCCGATGACCGTGGCGGTCTCGCCCGAGGCTACGAGCTGCGCCAGCGTCGCGTCCACGTCGGAGGGGGCGACGACGACGATCATGCCGATGCCGCAGTTGAACGTGCGGTGCATCTCGGCCGCGGCGATCTTGCCCACGGCGGCCAGCCACTCGAATACGGGGTCGCGCGCCCAGGCGCGCCGCTGCAGCACCACCTCGAAGCCGTCTGGCAGCACGCGCGGGATGTTGTCGGTGAGACCGCCGCCGGTGATGTGCGCGAAGCCTTTCACGCTCACCTTGGCCGCGAGCGCCAGCATTGACTTCACGTAGATGCGTGTCGGCATGAGCAGGCGGTCGAACAGCGCCTTGCCCTCGACCTGCGTCTGGTCGTTCGCGCCGGCAACCGACACGAGCTTGCGGATGAGCGAATAACCGTTCGAATGCGGCCCGGAAGCGGCGAGACCGATGACGACATCGCCCGCCGTGGTCTTCGAGCCGTCGATGATGCGGTCGCGCTCGACGACGCCGACGCAGAAACCGGCAAGATCGTAATCGTCGCCGTGATACATGCCCGGCATCTCCGCCGTCTCGCCGCCCACGAGCGCGGCGCCTGCGAGCTCGCAGCCCGCGGCGATGCCGCGGATGACGGCTTCCGCAACGTCGATGCGCAGTTTGCCGGTGGCGTAGTAGTCGAGGAAAAACAGCGGCTCGGCGCCGGAGACGGCGACGTCGTTGGCGCACATCGCCACCAGGTCGATGCCGATCTTGTCGTGGCGGCCGGTGTCGATGGCCAGCCGCAGCTTGGTGCCCACGCCGTCCGTGCCGGACACCAGCACCGGCTTGCGATAGCGGTCGAGCGGCACTTCGACCAGCGCGCCGAAGCCGCCGATGCCGGCGAGGACTTCCTTGCGCATCGTCCGTTTGACGACGGGCTTGATGCGTTCGACGAGCTCGTCGCCCGCGTCGATATCGACGCCGGCATCGCGATAAGTCAGTCCGGTTTCAGTCATGAGGTGTGGTTTGCCGGCGCGGCAGGTGGGGAAAAAACGTGCGATATTGTAGCCAATGCGCTCGCTACTCGTCAGTTTGGTCGCCCTGGTTCTGCTCGCGCTCAACCAATCCGCGCACGCCGCGCGCCAGGTGCGCGTTTACGAAGCTACCGTCTCCGCGCAGACCGATCCGGCCGTGCAGGCGCAGGCGGCGCTGCGGCAAGTGCTGGTGCGCGCGACCGGTGCGCGCGACGCTGCCAACGACCCGGCGCTCTCGAGCATCCTCGCGCAGGCGCAGCAGTACGTTCTCGTCACGCGGCCGCCTGAGCGCGGCAGCGGCACGCAAGTGGTGTTCGACGCGGGGGCGCTCGAGCGCGACATTGCCGCGGCGGGCCGCAATGTCTGGTCCAGCGAGCGCCAGCTCCTCATCATCGTGCTCACGGGAGGCCCGGCGACCGGCGTCTTCGAATCCCGGCGGCAGGTCG
This sequence comes from Pseudomonadota bacterium, assembly GCA_043747875.1. Lineage (GTDB taxonomy): Bacteria > Pseudomonadota > Gammaproteobacteria > Steroidobacterales > Steroidobacteraceae > CADEED01. The sequence goes on from JAYTOI010000134.1 coordinate 77,973, forward strand.
AAGGCACCATCGACTCCGTTGCGAACCGGCGCGGCCAACCCGTGCGCGTGGCGCGACCCGAGGCGATGGGGCTGCCCACCACCGGTGATCTGCCATTGGACGCCGCGCTCGCGGGCGCGCAGCGTCTCGGCGGCGACGCCGTGCTGATCGGATACGGCGATGCCGTGCCCGAGGGAGGACCATGGCGCTGGGTGCTGACCGGCCCGGGCCTCAACGAGTCCTGGAGTGGCACGCTCGAAGAGGGCGTGCACACCTCCGCGGACGTCTTCGCGCGCAACGCGCTCACTTACGCCGCGATGCCCGAGGTCCTCGTGCTCGTCGAAGTCGACGGCGTCCCTTCGTTGCGCGAGTACGCGCGCGCCGGCGAGCTGCTCGCCAGCGCGGGCGGCGTGCGCAGCGTGCAGCTCGCGGAAGTCGGCGGTTCGCGCGCCATCTTCTCGGTGGTCACGCGCGGCAGCGCCGACGCATTGCAGTCCTCACTCGCCACGAACCCGCGCCTCGAGCGCGTGGACCCGGCCGCCGGCGGTACCATCGCATTTCGCTATCGACCGTAGCCGGTTCATGTTGCGGCATCTGCCTAACTTCATCTGCCTGGTGCGCATCGTGCTCATCTGGCCGACCATTGACGCGCTGTATTCGGGCCACTACTGGACCGCGCTGGCGCTGGTATTCGTGTGCGCGGTCTCCGACGGGGTCGACGGCTGGCTCGCGAAGCGCTTCAACTGGACCTCGCACCTCGGCAAGATCCTCGACCCGCTGGCCGACAAACTACTGCTGGTCTCGCTGTTCCTGACCGCGACGTGGATGAACCTGCTGCCGTGGTGGCTCACGGCCGTGGCGGTCGGGCGCGACGTCCTCATCGGCTTTGGCGCCGTCGTCTATCGATTCTGGATCGGGCCGCTGCACGGGCGCCCGACCATCCTCAGCAAGATCAACACGGGCATGCAGCTCATCGTTGCGCTCGCGGCCATCCTGGTCGCCGCCGCCGATCTGCCCGCGCGCGAGATCATCACCGCGCTGTCCATCGTCACGCTGCTCACGACCATCGTCTCGGGCGCGGACTACGTCTCGATCTTCACGCGGCGCGCGCTCGCCGCCGAACCGTGAAACAGCTGACGCTCGGCGTACAGCTCAAGGAGCGCGCCACCTTCGCGAGCTTCCTCACCGCGCGCAACGTCGAGCTCGTCGCGCATTTGCGCCACGTTGCGGTCACGACGCCGGCCGGCGCCACCTGGATCATGGGCCCGCACACTGCGGGCAAGTCGCATCTGCTCCAGGCCGTGTGCGCGGCCGCGCCGCCCGGCAGGCGCGTGGCCTATCTACCGCTCGAGTCACTGCTGCCGTTCGGGCCGGGCGCGCTCGACGGCGCCGAGTCGCTCGACGTGGCCTGCTTCGACGACGTGCAGGTGACCGCGGGCGTCGACGACTGGGAGCGCAAATTGTTCTCGCTGTGGCAGGTGGCCGTGGAGCGCGGCACGACGCTGCTGTTCGCGGCGCGCGAAAATCCCACGCAGGTGGACTACGGGCTCGCGGATCTCAAGTCGCGGCTGGCCTCGGCGACGGTGTTCGCGGTGCGCGAGCTGGACGAGGCGGAGCAGGCCGAAGCGCTGGCGCTGCGCGCGCACCTGCGCGGTTTCGAACTGCCGGCCGAGACGATTCGCTATCTGCTGCGGCGCTTTCCGCGCGACATGCGCACGCTGTGCGAAATCCTCGATACCCTGGACGACGCGGCGTTCGCCGCGCAGCGGCGCATCACGGTTCCGTTCATCAAAGACGTGATCGACCGTCGCTGAGAAACTCGCCCCCTCCGTTACGGTGAACGGTGGGGGCGGTTACGGCCCGACCAGTCAGATGGAAAGCGGTCCATTCGCGGCCCTGTCTCCTACCAAGCAGCGGCGCCTCACGCCGCCTCTAGCGGCGCGCGCGCCCCGCCGCGAGCAAGGCTCCGAACTCGGCGACGCGCTTGCCCAGCGCCCGCGCCAGCTCGATTTCCTCGCCCGACAACGCGCCCGGCCGCGGCGCCGCGCCGGCCACATGTGTCGCCCCATAGGGAGTTCCGCCGGTGCGCGTCTCGTTGAGGCTGCGTTCCGTGAACGGAATGCCCACCAACAGCATGCCGTGATGGATCAGCGGCAGCGCCATCGTCAGCAGTGTCGATTCCTGACCGCCATGCAGCGTCTGCGAGGACGAGAACACTGCGGCGGGCTTGCCCGCCAGCGTACCGTCGAGCCAGACGCTCGACGTGCCGTCGAGGAAGTATTTGAGCGGCGCGGCCATGTTGCCGAACCGCGTCGGGCTGCCTAACAACACTCCGTCGCAGCGCCGCAAATCCTCGAGCGTCGCGTAGGGCGCACCGGAGTCGGGCACCGCTTTCACGGGACGCTCGTTTTCGGCCGAAACGGCCGGTACGGTGCGCAGCGTTGCGGTGCACCCGGCGACGGATTCGACGCCGCGCGCGGCGTGGCGCGCGAGCTCGGCGGTGGCCCCCTGTCGCGAGTAATAGACAATGAGAATCTCGGTCATGGTTGTTTATGATGCCGCATGATCTGCCGAAGGTCGCTGGTTTCCGGTCGCGTACAGGGCGTCTTCTATCGGGCCACCTGCGTGCGCCGCGCGGAGTCGCTCAATCTGCGCGGCTACGCGCGCAACCTGCCCGATGGCCGCGTCGAGGTGCTGACCTGCGGTGAGCTCGCGGCCGTGGAGCAGTTCATCGCCTCGTTATGGGAGGGCTCGCCGGCGTCTCGCGTCGAGGAGATCACGACCGCGGACTGCGATCCGTCGGAGTTTCAGCGGATCGTGGGCTTCACTTCGGCGTGACGTTCGCCGGAATTGCCGAGATCGTCGGCGCCGTTCCAGCGCGTCCACTGCGCGATCACCTTGTCGGAGTACCAGCGCTTGCCGGTGCTGCCGTTATAGCGCGCGAGCGCGCGCGCGATGTTGTTGTTCTCGCGCTTGAGGTACGCGCGGAAGATCGCGCAGCCCATGCGGATGTTCTCCGAAACCTTGGTGAGCTGGTGACGCCGCATGCCGAGCGTCTCCGGCCAGAACGGCATCACCTGCATGAGGCCCACGGCGCCGGCGTATGAAACCGCGTAGCGATTGAAGCTGCTCTCGATGTCCATGATCGCCATCACGAGGCCCGGCGGAATGCGCACCTCGCCCGGCCGATTCGCCTCGCAGAACACGTTCTTGAGGATGGCCATGCGCTCGACGCGGTCGGGCACGCGCTTGCGCAGGCGTGGCTCCATCATCTTGTACCAGACGGCGGAGTCGTAACGGTCCTCGAAACACTCGGCCTGATCGATGGCGTGCTGGACCGCGCCTTTGATCTCCGGCTCGCGCTGCGCCTCGGGCACGGGCGCCGCCAGCGTCAGGGCGGGCAGCAGCAGGGCGAGCGGCAGCAGTCGGAACATGTCCGCCCGCCGGTGACTAGTTAGTAAGCCTGCCGCGCACGAACGCGAGCGCGTCGGCGAGGGGGAATTCTTCGGCAGCTTCCGCGCGCCGATGCCGATATTCGAGCTTGCCCGCCGCGAGACCACGGTCGCCCACGACCACGCGATGCGGAATGCCGATGAGCTCCGAATCCGCGAACTTGACGCCCGGCCGCTCGTCGCGATCGTCGAGCAGCGTGTCGATGCCGGCGGCCAGGAGCTCGTTGTAGAGGCGTTCTGCGGTTTCACGGACGGCGGGGGATTTGGGCGCGTTGATGGGTACCACGACCACCTGGAAGGGCGCGATGGCGTCCGGCCAGATGATGCCGCGGGCATCATGGTTCTGCTCGATGGCCGCGGCTACGACGCGTGTCACACCGATGCCGTAGCAGCCCATGTAAAGCGTGACGGCCTTGCCGGACTCGTCGAGCACCGTGCAGCCCATGGATTCGCTGTATTTCCGGCCGAGCTGGAAGACGTGGCCCACCTCGATGCCGCGCGCGATCTTCAGCGTTCCCTGACCTGAAGGGCTGGGGTCCCCCTCGATCACGTTGCGCAGATCGGCAGGGGTGGGGACCTCGAGGTCACGGCCCCAGTTCACGCCGGTGAAGTGCGCGTCCCTCTTGTTGGCGCCACACACGAAGTCCGCGAGCGCCAGCACCGAGTGATCGGCGTAGATTTTCCCCTTGAATCCAACGGGTCCGAGGAAGCCCGGCTCTGCGCCCGTGGCCTTCACGATGGTGTCGTTCGAGGCCATGCGCAGCGGCGTGGACACGCCCGGGAGCTTCTGCGCCTTGACGGCGTTGAGCTCGTGATCGCCGCGCACCAGCAGCGCGACGGGGGTGCCGTCCGTGCCATCGACCAGCAGCGTCTTGACCAGCTTGTCGGCGGGTAGTTTGAGCAGCGCGCCCAAGTCCGCGATGGTCTTCGCGTTGGGCGTGGCGACTTCCTGCAGGGCAGCGCCGGGCGCGGGCCGCGGCGTGCGCGGCGGCAGAGCGACGGCCATCTCGAGGTTCGCGGCGTAATGATCGCCGTCGGAGAACGCGATGGCGTCTTCGCCCGAATCCGCGAGCACGTGGAATTCTTCGGAGCCGCTGCCGCCGATGGCGCCGGGGTCGGCGACCACGGAACGGAATTTGAGCTGCAGCCGCGTGAAGATGGCCGTGTACGCGCGATGCATCGCGTCATATCCCTCTTGCAGGCCTTTTTGATCGAGGTGGAACGAGTACGCGTCCTTCATGAGGAATTCGCGCGCGCGCATCACGCCGAAGCGCGGGCGGCGCTCGTCGCGGAATTTCATCTGGATCTGATAGAAATTCGCGGGCAGCTGCCGGTAGCTCTTGAGTTCGTTGCGCGCGATGTCGGTTATGACCTCCTCGTGTGTCGGGCCCTGGCAAAAGTCGCGCTCGTGACGGTCCTTGAAGCGCAGCAGCTCGGGGCCGAATTGTTCCCAGCGACCCGACTCCTTCCACAGCTCGGCAGGTATGGCGCCCGGCATCAGCAGCTCGAGCGCACCGGCGCGGTTCATTTCCTCGCGCACGATGGTCTCCACCTTGCGCATGGCACGCAGGCCGAGGGGCATCCAGGTGTACAGGCCGGCGGCCAGTTTGCGAATGAGGCCCGCGCGCAGCATGAGCTTGTGGCTCACGACTTCGGCATCGGCGGGGGTTTCTTTGGCCGTGTTGACCGGGTATTGGGACCAGCGCATAGAGCCGCGAGAGTGTATCAGGTCGGCTGATTCGCCTATGATTCCGGGCGTGACTCCCGAGCCTTCGAATAGCGAAAATCCACCGAGCCGGGGAATCTATCTCCTGCCGAACCTGTTTACGACCGGATGTCTGTTTTCCGGTTTCTATTCGATCGTCGCCGCGATCGACACCAATTTCTCCGTCGCGGGTGGCGCGATCTTCATCGCGATGCTGTTCGACGGCCTCGATGGCCGCGTCGCGCGCTGGACGCGCACCGAGAGCTCGTTCGGCAAGGAGTTCGACAGCCTGGCGGACATGGTGGCGTTCGGCATCGCGCCCGCCGTGCTCGTGTACCAGTGGGGCGTCATCCGCATCGCGGAGTACGGCCATGCCTGGCGGCAGTCCGGCTGGATCATCGCGTTCTTCTTTGCGCTGTGCGCCGCCCTGCGGCTGGCCCGCTTCAACACCATTTCCAGCGGCGACAAGCGTTACTTCCAGGGGCTGCCGAGTCCGTCGGCGGCCGCGACGGTGGGGGCGTTCGTGTGGTTCTTCGCCAAGTGGCGAGAGCCGGGCTTGCCTGGCCTGGTGCTGGCGTTCGCGGTCACCGGCTACGCGGCGGCGCTCATGGTGTCCTCGTTCAGCTACCTGTCGCTCAAGCAGATCGAGGTCACGCGGCGCGTGAAGTATTCATACCTCGGCTTCGTGATCCTGCCGATGCTGCTGCTGATCCACTGGGATCCGCCGACGATGCTGTTCGCCATGTTCATCTCCTACGCGACCTACGGCCCGGTGCAGTGGTTAGGCCGCAGGCTGTTGCGCCGGCCGCGCAGCGCGGGAGTCGGGTGACCATGCAGCCGGGCCCGCGGCGCAACGCCTATCTAGACGCCCTCGGTATCGACCGTTGGGCGCACCGCAGCACGCCGGCCGCGGTCCTCATGCCGGAACCTGCGCCCGCGCGGCCGCAGTCCCGGGAACAAGTCCGGCTCGAACCGGGCATCGTCGTGCGTGCGCCGCCGCCCGCCACCGACTGGAGCACCTTGCGCGAAAACGTCGCCGGCTGCGTCGCTTGCGATCTGTGCAAGACGCGCACGCAGACCGTGTTCGGCGTGGGCAACACGCGAGCGGAGTGGATGGTGATCGGCGAGGCGCCGGGCGCCGACGAGGACCGCAAGGGCGAGCCTTTCGTCGGGCGCGCGGGGCAGTTGCTCAACGCCATGCTGCTGGGCATCGGCCTGCCGCGCGAGACCGTGTTCATCGCCAACATCCTCAAATGCCGACCGCCCGGCAACCGCGACCCGAAACCCGAAGAGGTTTCGAAGTGTCTGCCGTTCCTCTCGCAGCAGATCGCGCTGCTGAAGCCGAAGATCCTGCTGGCCGTGGGACGCATCGCCGCGCAAAATCTGCTGGCCACCGACGTGCCGCTGGCGCGCCTGCGCGGCAAGCTGCATCACTTCGGCGACGCCCGTACGCCGCTGGTGATCACCTACCACCCGGCCTATCTACTGCGCACGCCGGCCGACAAGCGCAAGGCCTGGGAAGACCTCAAATTTGCCCGCGCCACTCATGCGCGCATCGCGGGCGACGCGCCGGCGGGCTCCTAGATGGCCGCGGCGCGGGAAGACATGCGCGAAACGCCCGAGGTGCACATCCGGCCGATGATGGATGCGGACCTGACGGACGTCGCCGCCATCGAGCGCGGCAGCTACGCGTTTCCGTGGAGCGAAAATATCTTCCGCGACTGCTTGCGCGTGGGGTACATCTGCCGCGCGTTGGATATGGCCAGCCAGATCATCGGCTATGGCGTCATGAGTCTCGGCGCCGGCGAGGCGCACATTCTCAACGTCTGCGTGCGTTCCGAGTTCCGCACCGTCGGTCTCGGCCGCCGGCTGCTCGAGCATCTGCTCGAACGCGCGGCGGCGGCCGGTGTGTCGGAAGCATTTCTCGAGGTGCGGCCGAGCAATCTCGCCGCCATCCGGCTCTATCAACATCTCGGCTTCGAACAAATAGGCATTCGCCGCGGGTATTATCAGGCCCCCGACGGACGCGAAGACGCCATCGTGCTGAAGCTCCTGCTTCGGCAGTCCGCCAACCAGTAAGAGAATTCCATGAATTGGGCCGTTCGCGAGACGGCGCGGCGGCCTTGGCTAACAAGGGAGACTTTCACTTATCAGGCGGCCTCGTGTAGTCGCTGCTGATTGATGGTTTTCCGATGCGCTCGGGCAGCAGCGATTCGCCGCGCGTGCTCGTCCAATACACGTCGCACGAGAACGCCGCTTCGCGAACTGCTTTGCAGATTGCCAACGTCACCCTTGCTAGGGTCAACCTACCGTGAAGTATCACCTGCTGTTCGCCCTCGCCCTGGCGGCTCCCTGCCGTGCGGCATTGGCCTGCCCGCCCGTCGAGGATCGCTGGCTGCAGATTGCCATCGACGTCCGCGAAGGCCGCGTGGACCGGCTCGACTGCCTGATAGAGGCCGCGATCCTGAACACGCACGACCCGAAGGATGGCATGGAGAGCCGGGCTCTCCATCTCGCTGCCAGATACAACCGCCCACGGGTCGTGCAATACCTGATCCATCGGGGCGCGGATCTCGAGGTGCGCGACGCCACGGATCGAACCGCCCTGCAGCTCTCCGTGAGCGGCAAGAAGTCTGAAGATGCCGCGGCCGTGCTGATCCAGGCTGGCGCCAACATCGAAGCCGAGGATGGCGAGGCGCGAACGCCGCTCTACTGGGCGGTGGTACACCAGAATGTCACGTTGACCCGTCTGCTGCTCGAGCGGCGCGCGAATCGCCAGAAGCAGGTGGGGACGATGGTCAACGGCGAGTACGGTCAGGCGACGATCGAAGAGGTGGCGCTGCGCTCGCAGAGCCGCGAGATCCGCCAGGTGTTTGCAGCTCAAAATCAGTGAGGTCGATCGAAATGAAGTGGATGTTCGGGTTGTTTGCCGTACTGGCGCTGGGCGCTGCCGCGCGTGCGGAAATCTACAAGTGGGTGGACAAGGACGGCAACGTCCACTACTCCGACCAACCACCTCCGACGCAGAAGGTCAAAGAGATCTCCCGCATCACGCCGGACAAGGTCGACAGCGACGCGCAGCTCGCCGCGGCCGAAAATCAGAAGGCGCTGGCCGAGCGCGTCGCCCAACCTGTAAGCCAAGACGCATCCGCAGCCACCGACGTCCCTTCTTCCGGCAATGCCGGATCCCTCGATTGCGGCAAGGCGATCTCGAATGCGAAGGATTGGCTGGACCGCATGCGGGACGTGGGCCGAGTCAATGTGAAGGGCGGGCACCTCGCCGAGGCCGAGTACAACAAGGCATTGGTGGAGATCGAGAAGCTTCGCCGCCGGCTATCCGATTCGGAATGCAGGTCGTCCTCGGGGAAGGTGCGGAAGTTCTACGAGTGCAGTTCGAACATCAACAATCACGTCGCGAAGTGCGCGAGCGAGAACGACTACGAGTAGTTGCTCGCGCTCACTCCCACTCGATCGTCGCCGGCGGCTTGCCGCTGATGTGGTACACCACGCGCGAGATGCCCTTCACCTCGTTGACGATGCGGCGTGAGCACACGTCGAGGAAGTCGTACGGCAGCCGCGCCCAGTGCGCGGTCATGAAGTCGATGGTCTCGACGGCGCGCCGCAGGACTTGATGGCGCGGCAGCAGTCTGCGCGCTGCCATCACGCCGGCGCAGAGCGGCAAGGGCAGGAAGTACGCCGCAGAGGGCGAGGAGCAACCCGCCGTTGCCCGCCATGCAGCGATGACTTGGGCGCAACGCCTGAAGCGGGTGTTCGGCATAGAGATTGACCGCTGCGCCCGATGCCAGGGAACACTCAAGGTGCTGGCCAGCATCGAAGATCCGGCGGTCATCGCCCGGATACTGACGCATCTGGATCGCACATCCACAGCAACGCAGCCGCAGTTGGCGCCGCAAGCAGCACGCGCACCACCATCACTGCGGCAGTCGGCGCTGCAGTGAGACTAGATAGGACGTCGAAAATCATCTCGAGAGAAGAACCTGTGTGGGATTGCCGGCAGCGGGGTGGTAAGCGTTGCGGCTGCTGATCGGCACTGCGGCATGGAGGGGGAGAATGATGGGTGGCATGCGGTAGTCGAGCACGACGGATTGGCTGATCAGCGGTTCGGGGCTGCCCGCGCAGCAGGTTCGCTCCAGGCTCCTGCCCGCAAGGCAAGTCCGCAGCGGCAATCAGGGGCGTTTGAAAGTACTATCCGCTTGATCGTCTCTCTTGCTCACAAATCTGCCGACCCCGCGTCGTCTGTTTTGTCTTGCATCACCGCTCGCATTTGGCGAACAAGGCAAGATGCTGTCGAACGATCTTCGTCTCTTTAGTCAATTAATTGCGAAAGCGTCATACCTTCAAACTCCGGAGCAACGAAGTCCTTATAGCGATTCAACAGGTCAATACGTGCGAGGTATTCAGCGCGCGCCACGCGCTCAACACGAGTTACTGTTCCGTTGACGCCAGCTTCGGTGACTTCCTCAAGTTGATCTTCGACAATCTCACTTCGAGTCTGCCCCACGAGCACACCAAACACTTGGTGAAAGTCGCCGCGAGCAACGATGGCTGGCGATCCACTCATTCCCGCGGGCAGTGCGAAGTTGGCCATTACCGATTTCTTGACGCCTTGGGCCACATAGCCGCGAGCCGCACGGTAAATGAACTGGGTGCTGCCCGCGGCGTCCGTTTCCATGAGGAAGTCCGGAATGCTTATGGTCTGCAACTCTTCGCCTAGGTCCACCTCGCGAAAGGCCACTTCGAACGACGGAGAAAGGGTCTGAACGCGCATGGCCGCAATATCACTGTTGGGTAACTCTACGGACCAATTGGTCTCGTGGGCGAGCAGCGGTTGACCATCTCCATTGTAAAGAGCAGCGGTCGGCCGTGAACCATCCGTAGCGGGCGCAATGACGTGCCCTGCCGTAAAGGCAAGGCCAAAGGTGCTAACAAAGAAGCCAGACCCCAGAAAACGCTCTCTACTGAACTTTCCATCAACATCCCGTCCGGCGATCAAGGGAAAGATCAGGCGTCCGCTTCTTGCTCTGATTCCCATGCCGGAATTACAAAGGCCAAGCGCACATAGGTTCGCTAGATCTCAGAATCTCGCTCAATGCTTCGCAAAATGCGACTCGCACCTGCGCCGAGATCCGGTAGTAGGTAGATTCCAGGCTCCATTAAGTTCACGCCGCGCATCACGAGCGAGGACTATCTAGAGTCGGTCAGTCCGGGAAGTGGTGGTGAGCGGCGACCGCGCCTGGCTGCTCAATTTCACTCACCCGGGTCGAATGGGCGGATACGCGGCCGATTGCGCGGAGTCGCGCCGCAGCTCCCTCCAGGTCGTGGAGCTGCGCGAGTAAGGAGGGCGTGCTGAGCGCCGACCGGGACACGCCCGCGCGCGTTGCACTGCGGGCGCAGTGAGCCGAAACGCGGAGCACCGCGAAGTGACAATCCGGATGGCCCGGCCGATCTAGATCTGCACCCGGTGGACTTTTGCCGCAGCGCAGCCCACGAGTCGCGTGAGGCCGATGTTCCCTCTATGCACGTTCCCGCATAGACCTCGGTGGCGCCTGTCCTAGAATGAGCCACAAGGGAGTGCGAACTAAAATGGAGAAAACTGCATGTCGTTTTTCAAAACTTTATGTTTGAGCGCGAGTCTCGCGAGTCTCGCAAGTCCGTTGATGGCGGCGGATTCCTTCGATCGCGTGGGTGGCCACCATATCGCCGTGTGGCGGCCAGCGAATGGCACTTGGCATGTCTACAATAGAACGACCGGCGCCGTGAGATCGCAGCAGTGGGGCCAGGTAGGAGATGTTCCTGTACCCGCCGATTACGATGGCGATGGCACGACCGACTTTGCCGTGTGGCGCCCGTCGAACGGCACTTGGTATGTGTTGAACAGCAAAACAGGCTCAACTTCATCCTGGCAATGGGGCCAACTGGGTGATGTACCTGCCCCGGGAATTTATCGCACTAACTACACTGAGCTCGCGGTGTGGCGCCCATCGAATGGCACCTGGTATGTCTTGAATACCAGGGCAAACACCTACGTTGCGCACCGGTGGGGCATTTCGGGCGATGTACCGGTTCCGGGCTCTTACGCTACCGGTGGCTCGTTTTTGCTCTTCCCGATTCCTGCGTATGGAATTTGGCGTCCGAGCGAAGCGAACTGGTACATCCACGATGTCTACGGCAACGCTGGCCGCGCACCTGTTCAGTGGGGCCAGCGAGGCGATATCCCCGTTCCGGCTGACTACAACGACGATGGCGTCACTGATTTTGCCATCTGGCGTCCGTCTACGGCGACTTGGTGGGTGCTCAAAAGCAACTTCTACACGGCACCCAACGGCGGCACCAGCTTTGCTCAGCAGTGGGGCCAAGCGGGCGACGTACCGATCGCCGCTGACTACGATGCTGATGGCAAAGCGGATTACACCGTGTGGCGACCTTCAAATGGAACTTGGTACATCATCCATAGCTCCACGCATACGTGGTTCGGCTGGCAGTGGGGATTGCAGGGTGATGTTCCCGTGCGTTACTACGTGGCGCCACCCCCGCAGGTCGTCAAGTAAATTTATGTTATTAGTTCAATCGGACGCCGGATCAGGCATGCGAGCCTAGCTATATGGCTCGTCACTGAGTTGGCGTTGGACGAGCGGGTGGGCCTCTTCCGCTCGTCGACTTCAGGCATGGAGATCTTGATTTCCTGATCAAGGCAGTGGATGGGGTGGTGCGCTGATTTCCACGCGCCGCTGAGGTACGGCGCCGACTAATTACCAGGGGCCGCTTCGAGCAGGTATGACCCAGCCACGGCCCGGCGACCAACTTTCGAGCGATCAAGTAGCGCTGGATAGTGGAGGGTTCCTTTTCAGTATCTTTCACCAAATCTAGAACCGACAACGGAGGGATCGGCAGTCCGCCAACCAGTAAGAGAGTTCCGTGAATTCGACCGTTCGCGAGACGGCGCGGCGGCGCACGTTTGCCATCATTTCGCATCCGCCTCGGGTTGGGTTTCGAGGCGGTGTGGTGTTGACGCCGGCCATTTCTGTCAGAACGCATGCATTTACGTAAGCCAGATCCGGAATGCCGCCACGTAGCCTGCGCAGTCCCCGCCGGTTTTCGGGACCGCGCCATGCACGCCGCCGCCAGCGCGCGGCCGCGTGCACCAGAGTTCGTCGATCCGCCGGGCTATGCGCGTCATCGGCCCGAGACGACACTGTTGTATCAACTGGTCGAGCAGCACTACCGCGCATTCCGGGAGCAGCGGGCGATTGACGGTCGGCCATTGCCGGCTTACGTGCAGGAAGAATTTGACGCCTATCTAAAGTGCAGGAGGCTGGAGGAAGGATTCCTGCGCCCGCGCTGCGAGCAATGCCACGCCGAGAAGCTGGTGGCGTTCAGCTGCAAGAAGCGCGGGTTCTGTCCTTCGTGCGGGGCGAGGCGCATGGCCGAGACCGCAGCATTGCTGGCCGATGAGGTGTTACCCGAGCGCCCGCTGCGCCAGTGGGTGCTGTCGCTGCCCTTTGCTCTGCGCTTCCTGCTGCGGAACGTGTCAATGACATTGAGACAGCCGGGTTCACTAATTTAGAGAGCAAATGGGCGAGATTGCCGGGGTGGAGATGGGTTTCGGCGGATTGATCCACACGGCGTCGGGTAGTTTGGGCTTCTAAGCCTTTTCCGTGGCGAAGTCACTCGATTGCGTGCCCGCATGTAAGTTACCTGCGGGGCAACGCCGCAGTACCTTTCCCGCGACCCTCTAGCCACCCAGCCACTTACGAAATGGCGCGGCTCCCGCGTGAAAAATGGCGATTTCGTGAGTGGTCCGCGGCAGAATTTCCGGGGGCGGAGGGAATGAGACCCTGAATCAAGTGGCTCCCTGGGTTGGACTCGAACCAACGACCAACGGATTAACAGTCCGACGCTCTACCGACTGGGTCGCTTTTCCCGACAACCCCTTCCCGGCAACACTCGACTTGAGCCCTGGACATCCCCTCGGCTCGATCCCCACAAACTTCTCGACGATGAGCGTCGGCCGCCCGAGGCCTACCATTGGCGTGCGAGGTTCGACGCGACCCTGCACCGTGGCAAGCATCGGCGCATCCATCCAAGTCTTTCGTGCTTTCGAGAACGCGGCTTCGAGCGCTGCGTTGTCGCCTTCCTGCGCGACGACGAGTCGCATTCCGGTGTCGCAGTCGACGAACCAGCCGGCGTCGGCCCTGAACTCGTATACGCCACGCAGCTGACGAGACGCGGGTGCGGCGCTGCGCGGCTCGTTACCCACGCGGCGCATCTCGAGGTGCACGCGCTGGACGACGCCGAGGCCCGTGATGGGATATCCGGTGCTGGACTGAAACATCAGCGTGCCGTTATTCAGGATGCGCGCGCGAATGGTGTAGCGATGGCCCACCTTCATGCGAGCGGGGTCATATGTGAGCGTGAATGAGTACGGCGACGCGGTCAGCGTTTGAACCTGGGTGCGCGCGATGATGTCGGTCGCAGCGTCGGCACGCGACACGTCCTCGAGGGTCACCTCGAGCACGGCGGTCGGCGGCAGCATCATGCGTTCGCGGTAGGTAGCCGTGCCGTCGATTGACGCAGTGGCGGAGTGCGCTTCACTCCCGCCAAAGGCGGCCAACATCGTGGCAGCGCAAAGCAAAAAGAATCGTGAGTGCATGTGGCAATCCTCGCGCCTGCCAGTGCCTGACTACTTGGCGGGCATCATGGTCGGCGTATACGTCCAGGTCCAGCCGTTCTTTTTCGTGACGAGGGATTTCTTGTCCTTCGAAATGCGCAGGTCGTCGGAATCCGGCAGGGGCATGCCGAAACTGACTGGCAAAACCACGACAAGTTCTTCCGGTCGCGTCTTGGTTTTCGCGGGGACGGCCTTGCGGCTGGCGGTGCAGGACTGCGCGACTTCGACCACCGGATACTTGGTCGTTGAAGGGGGAGAATCACGGGTGGCATGCGGTAGTCGAGCATGATGAATTGGCTGATCAGCGGTTCGGGGCTGTCCGCGCAGCAGATCCGTTCCAGGCTCCCGCCCGCAAGGCAAGTCCGCAGCGGCAATCAGGGGCGTTTGAAAGTACTATCGTCGAACATCATTGTTACGCCGCACATGTCCGCGCAGTCGGATCTGCGGCAGGGCGTACGTGAGATCATCCTGCGCGAGTAGATCCGCCGCTTCGTGGCCGGCGACAAGCTGCTGTCGGTGGTCGACTTCAAGAAGGGTTGCTAGGCAGATTGTCGGGCAATTGACGTTGGCAATCGCACGCTGCTGCAATGCAGTGGGCGCACGCATGGCCGCAAGCAGATCGCTCCCTCTCACACCACCGCCGCGGCCACGATGGCCACGGCGGTGATCACTCCTGTCGTGAGTGCGTTCATGAGTCCTTTCCGGGCGCGGGCCGGCCCGGAGTTGCCTGCGTTATCGGAAGAGCCAGGTCGCCGTCGCAGCTCGAATCACCTGACGCAACTGAGGACCAGATCGTCGAACCGCACCCAGTGCTGTGAGCCACCGCCCGAGACCCCGACCCGGAAAAACATGTTCGGGCGAATCGCGTCCCACTGCGTCAACCAGACTGTCTTGTATGTGCCGTTGGTACCCGTGAAATTGACCTTCGGCGTGAGATACGTCCAGGTCGCGGTGTCGATCGCTTCGAAGAAGCCGCTGCCGGTGACCTTTATGCTCGCATTGCAGGTGTGGAGACGTGAACCAGGGAAGATCGTGGATACGCGGACATTGCGGCCCAAGGTGCCCCAGTCACTGGAGCTCGAGCCGCTCCCGAACATCACCCACGCGTTGTGGGGCGCGGTGAACGGGAACACATTTGTTTCGAAGCCGGCCGAAAAAAACGGTGACCGTGTCCCGTCTGGAGTCCAGAGCGACGCATCGTCGATGCTGTCTACTATCTGAATAACGCTTTGGGCGTGTACTGGAGCCGCGCCGGCAAAGGTGGCAAGAGCGACAAACAGCCCACATATGAGAGTCCGTTTCATATCTAACTCCTTGTGCGCCGGTCAAGCCGGCATGGTGGTGTGAATGACAGTTGGTTCGCCAGGGAGCCAGGGGCGAACCTGCGACATTGACGGCTCGGCGGGGGACAAGTCGCGCGCCGAGGCGAAGTTTTTTTGTGCGGGTCTACATCCCGAACGTGACTGGGACGATCGGGCAGAGGAGGTCGTCGTTCCTGCGGTCGCCGGTGCCGAGACTGACTGCCAAGCCTCGAGAATCGCCCTCGTGCTCATTTTTGCAAGAGAACTCATCGTCGAGCACAAACCGCCGCAGTTGCGGCACAGTGCAACAAACTCAAGCCTAGTTCGATTCAGGCCGGTCCGGTATGCGCTGGACACCAGGTTCCGCTCGTTGCTGCGAAGCGATGGCGAGCCGCGCCCGTGTCTTACTACTCTCCCTATCATGCTCATCCCCAACACGGCCGCCTCACTACCCGCAACTGGTACTCCCACCACTGGTTAGTTGTCAAGCACCGACTGAAATCCAGATCGTGAGGGCGCAGTCTCATAGCGGGCGGCACACGGTTCGTCATCCATTCCAAATGCCCAGCAGTTCGCCCTAACTATATCTGTATCTGACCGATGGGGCCGATCCGCCCGTGTTCCGGCATGTCGCTACATCCGGCACGGCCGAGTTGCAGGCACTGGTGCAGCAGATCGCCGGGCGCATCGGCCGGATGCTTGAGAAGCGTGGGCTGATCGAGCGCGATGCCGAGAACGCCTGGTTGAGCAGCGATCCCTCACGTGCCGGTCCACTGGATGATCTGATCGGCAGCTCCATCACTGATCGGATTGCGGTGGGCCCGCGCACAGGTCAAAAGGTGTTCACGCTGTGGATCGTGCCGGCGCGTGGCATGCGGTAGTCGAGCACGACGGATTGGCTGATCAGCGGTTCGGGGCTGCCCGCGCAGCAGATCCGCTCCAGGCTCCCGCCCGCAAGGCAAGTCCGCAGCGGCAATCAGGGGCGTTCGAAAGTACTATCCGCCTGGAACGTCCGCGTGGCTTATCTAGTCCACGCTGTGGCAGTTGTCGATACCCGACGGTGAAGTCTTTTGCTCCTTCCGCACCCGGCATGCCAGCATTTCATTGCTGGCGGTTATCTCATCGTCCTCGATTCCGAGCATCTCATCGATCAGCACATCGATCAGGGAAGAGAGGGGGCCGTCCGATGGAGGCGCCGCTTTGGGCGTTGAACGCTGACGAGCCGGCGTCGGCTTCTCCGGCGGTACGAATTCGATCGTCGCCACCGCGGGGGCTCGACGGCGGGTTCCTCGGACAGCGGGACAACCGCATACTGGGTGGCCGCGGTTTCGCGAACGATCTTTTTGATGGAAGTATTGCTGAGATCGAAAGACGCGGCTGCGGGCACCGGCAATTCAGCCACCGGCAACGCGACTAGCAAACACGTACGCGGGTTCAAGGCGGCAAGATCAAGCCCGGAGCCCGGCGCCGATCGATACGCTAACTTCCGATGTGTGAGGTCGTACCTCGCG
The DNA here is from genome assembly GCA_043747875.1 of Pseudomonadota bacterium. GTDB lineage: Bacteria > Pseudomonadota > Gammaproteobacteria > Steroidobacterales > Steroidobacteraceae > CADEED01. The sequence continues at coordinate 94,610 of JAYTOI010000134.1, forward strand.
CATCACTTCTGGCTCAACATCCCTGGAAACAGCCACCTATGAAGATGCCTCGCAAAAGAATCCTCCTGCTGACGCCGCTGGCGCTGTTTGCGCTGGTGTACATCGGGGCGGCGGTGATGCTCGCACTGCAAGATGACCGCATCCCGGTTCTCGGTAAGCCAGCGCCTCACTACCAGACGATCGCGATTTTCGGCGCCAGCGGAACGGCGGGGGACGGAATTCTGAAAGCCGCTCTGGCGAGCCCGGATATCCAGAAGATTCACGTCATCACCCGCCGTACGACGCCGCGAATCGAACAAGGCGTTGCGGCCGGAAAAGTGCAGGTGACCCTGCACCAGGATTATCTCGACTACTCGGCGCTCGAAGAGCAGATCGCCGCGGCGGATGCGGCCTTCTGGGCGATCGGACTCAGCTCTCTCGGCGTCGACGAAAAGACTTACGGCGAGATCCATGTCGACTATCCCGCGAGCTTCGTGACGAAGTGGCTCACTGTCAGCGACAAGCCCGCAATCCTGTTTCACTACATCAGTTCCAGCGATATCTCGGAGGACTCGACCGCGATGTGGGCGCGGGAGAAAGTGCGCGCCGAGCGAACTTTGTTCAAGCTCGCCGAAGGAACGAAACTGCGGGTGATCGCCTATCGACCGGACTACATCGGCCCGACCGACGAAGAGGCGCATCTGGGGCAGAAGCTTCTCTACTGGTTCTTTGCGCCCATCGGCGCTGCGGCGAAGGCCGAGCAGATCGGCAAAGCGATGATCGAAGTCACTGCGCGATCCGATGAATTCGTGAATGGCGGCAAAGCCGGCACTCGAAGCATCATTCGCTACGCGGATGCCTATGACCGGCGCCTGGCGGGGCGCTAACAGAGATGGTAAATAGCCCGTCTGCTAGCTAGCACCGTTCATCGCATTGGCGGAACTCTTTCAATCATTGGGCGCTCTGTGACGTCCGTATGACAACCGACGAGGTAGTGTGTCGGAGGACGGCACCGGCCGGGTCGCGGGCCGGTGCCGGAAGGACCGTACGGGGACGTTACTGCAAGCTCCCGCGATCGCAGCGCAGCCGCATGACAGGCGCGTAGAAAGTGTCGGCCACCGGCCCGCTGGTGCAGGATGCCTTGAGCCGCAGGCGATCACTGGGCCCGGCTGGGTTGACGCCGCCTACCAGATCGAAGGTCTCATACTCGGCGCAGCTTGGAACGCTCGGATCACACGCGTTGGCATTGGCCCAGTTCACACACACATCTTTCACCGTCGTCAGAGTAAAACTCTGCGTCTTGAAGGTGCCCCAGATCGGATTGCTCAGCGGATTCTGCACCAGCAAGCCTCCGGGGCCTGAAACCTGCAAATTCGTGAGGTTGTCGGGACACGACGCCTGCCCGTACCACGTGAAATTGAGCGCCCACTTCAACTCATTGTCGCTGTCAGTCACCTTCCAGGTCCAGGCGTCGGGCGATCCGATCGTGGATTCCGGCCTGAGGTGGACAGTGAGCCCGGGTTGGCGCCCGCTCGGCAACGACTGCTTCAGGAAGGCATACCCTTGCGGCTCTCCCGCGGACTTGAATCCCAGGTTGGCGGCGGTCTCGGTGGTCACCGTGCCGGTCTGCCCGTAGGCGTCACGGGATGGGACGACGATGGTGAGCGCGGCTGCGGCGGCGAGCACAGTGAAGATTCTGGCGTGACGTGTCATGACTTCTCCTCGATGGTTGGCACCAACCGGAATCCGGCGGCTCCTACATGAACGACGAGAAGTCGAGAACTCCCTCACCCAGGGCCGGGGAGAGCAGCGCTTGACCGCCCGCGCCGCTGCAAGCGCGCGCCGGCTGCTGCGAGAACGATCGCGGCTGCAGCGGTGAATGTGCCCCGCGCACCCCTGCGCGGCGGGCGCGGCACGAAGGGAACGTGCGCGCCATCGCCGAGAAGCGCCACGCCGGCGCAGCGCGGCAAGGGCAGTAAGTACGCCGCAGAGGGCGACGAGCAACCCGCCGTTCCCCGCCATGCGGCGGACTTGGGCGCAACGCCTGAAGCGGGTGTTCGGCATTGAGATTGACCGCTGCGTCCGATGCCAGGGAAAACTCAAGGTGCTGGCCAGCATCGAAGATCCGGCGGTCAACGCCCGGATACTGACGCATCTGGATCGCACATCCACCGCAACGCAGCCGCAGCGGGCGCC
>JAYTOI010000135.1:0-59126 GCA_043747875.1 Pseudomonadota bacterium
CCGTGTAGATAGACCGTGCCGCCCTTGGGCGAATATTTGATGGCGTTCGACAACAGATTCTCGATGATCAGACGGACTTTGCCACGGTCGGCGCGCAGGATCAGGTCGTCGACCTTAACCTCGAGCCGCACGCGTTGCGAGACTACCGTAAGCTGCTGGCTCTCGATGACCTGTTTGACGACCGGCCGGATCCTGAATTCGCTCAGGTCCAATCCCACGCTTTCCTTCTGCCAGGCGCTGAACGACAGCAGATTCTCGATGAGCCGGTGCAGTTTGATGCCGTTGTCACGCAGGATGGCGACCACTTCGCGCTGCGCATTGTCCATGGGACCGACCGCCCCATCCATGAGCAGTTCCGCGCCCTCGCGGATGTTTGCCAGCGGCGTCTTGAGCTCGTGCGACATGTGGCGCAGGAAGCGGTTGCGTTCTTGCGCAAGATCGAGCAGGCGCAGGCGCAGCCACTCGAGCTGCGCTCCGAGCCGCTCGAGATCGCGCGGACCCGACACTTCGATGGAGCGCGAGAACGTGCCGCGCCCGAGCTCGCTGATCGCGCGGTCGATGGCGCGCAGCGGCCGTCCGATCGACAGCGTCAGGGCCAGGATTGCGACGAGCGTGAGCGGCGCGAGCAGCGCCGATTGCCAGAACAGGCGGCGCTGCGTGTTGGCGGTTTGTTGCCGCAGGCCATCGAGTCGCGCGTCGATCTGGCGGTTGCCCGAGGCGGCGATGGTGTTGGCCAGATCGTTGAGGCGGTCGGTGCGCGCGAGGATGGACGCGAACGCAGTGCCACCCGGCGGGGTCGACACGACGGCCCGTGCGATCTCGTCGTGCATCTTCGCGAAGTCGCCGAGCGCGCGCCGCGTGGGCTCGGTGTCGAGCAGCTGCGCGAGCTGGGTGCGCGTGTTGGTGAGGTTCTGGTCGGTGATGCGATAGGTGTTGAGCAGTTTCGCGTCGCCGATGACCTGGTACAGGCGCACCGTGCGCTGCAGTGAGTTGATGTCGGCGAACAGGCTTTGCGAGAGCCGCGCGGTCTGAACGCCCTCCTGCACCAGGGTCTCGCTGGCCAGCGACAGGCTGCGCAACTGGATGGCCGCGTCGATGACCGCCACCAGCAGCGGGCCCGCGATCAGCGCGAGCCCCAGCAACATGAGGCTGCTCAGCGATTTGGGGCGGGGCCAGCGCATGCGGTCGCTAACTACCAGGGTTCCCGTTGCAGGCGTTTTTCCCACTCGAGCGACGTGCGCACGATGGTGTCGATGTCGTCGAGCCGCGGCTTCCAGCCGAGCACCGCGCGTACGCGGTCGGCCTTGGCGACCAGCGATGGCGGGTCGCCGGCGCGGCGCGGCTCTTCGCGGACGTCGAGCTTCGCGCCGGATATCTTCTCGACGCTCGACAGCACCTCGCGCACGCTGTAGCCGTGCCCGTAGCCGCAATTCGCGGTCAGCGACGCGCCGCCGGCGCGCAGATAGTCGAGCGCATTGAGATGCGCGGCCGCGAGATCGTCGACGTGGATGTAGTCGCGCACGCCGGTACCGTCGGGAGTGGGGTAGTCGGTGCCGAACACCGACACGTGCGAACGCTTGCCCATCGCGGCTTCGCAGGCCACTTTGACCAGCAGCGTCGCCTTGCGCGTCGACTGTCCGATGCGGCCCTGGGGATCGGAGCCGGCGACGTTGAAGTAGCGCAGCACCACGGATCGCAGCGGCGTGGCGGCGCACAGGTCGCGCAGCATCCACTCGGACATCAGCTTCGATGTGCCGTACGGGTTGATCGGCGCGGTCGGCGTGTCCTCGGCGGCGAAGCCCACCGACGGAATGCCGTACACCGCAGCGGTGGACGAGAACACGAAATGCTTGACGCCGGCCTGGGACGCGGCCTCGAGCAATGCGCGCGTGGCGCAGGTGTTGTTGCCGTAGTACTTGAGCGGATTCTCGACCGATTCCGGCACGATGGTGTGCGCGGCGAAGTGAATGATGGTGTCTACCTGGTGCTCGGCCAGCAGCTTGTCGACCAGGGCGCGATCGCCGACGTTGCCGACGGTGAGCGGCACGTCGCGCAGCGCCTGACGAAACCCGGTGGATAGATCGTCGAGCACGATCACGCGCTCGCCACGCGCGAGCAGTTGCTGGACTGTGTGGCTGCCGATGTACCCGGCACCGCCGGTAACCAGGACCGCTGAACCTTGGGGCATGAATACGCTTCCGTAAGGGTTTTAGGCCGCGGGATTTTACATTAATGTGGGGCAGTGGCTGTGACACATTCTGCACCCGCGCCTTTCGACTGTCTCACACCGACCGTGGTGGTGGACGCGGCGGAGACCATCGGACTCGAACCATCGGGGCGGCTGTTCGCGCTCAATAGTTACGAGAATCGCGTCTATCAAGTGGGCGACGAATCCGGTGCGCTCTGGGTGCTCAAATTCTACCGGCCCGCGCGCTGGAGCAACGCCCAGATCGAGGAAGAACACGCGTTTACGTTCGAGCTCGCGGACGCGGAATTGCCGGTCGCCGCGCCACTGCGACGCGACGGCGACAGTTTGTTTGTTCACGAAGGGCTGCGATTCGCGGCGTTTCCGTATCTGGCGGGCCGCGCGCCCGAGCTCGACGACCACGCGACGCTCGCGCTGCTCGGCCGCACGCTGGCGCGCATCCATGCGATCGGCAATCGGGCGCGCTTCGAATTTCGCCCGACACTCGACCTCGATCGGCTCGGTGAGAAGGCGCGCGTCGCGGTCCTGCGCAGCGGCTTCGTGCCCGATGCCCTGACGCAGCAATATGCGCTCGTCAGCGAACAGGTGCTCGGACGCGTCCGACAGTGCTTCGAGGGGTTTGGGCCGCTGCCGCGCGTGCGTATCCATGGTGACTGCCACGGCGGCAACATCCTGTGGCGCGAGACCGGACCGCTGTTCGTCGATCTGGACGACTGCATGTCGGGGCCGCGAGTGCAGGATCTGTGGATGTTCCTGTCGGGCGATTCCGCCGCCCAGCAGGCGTCGTGGGCCGCGCTCATGGAAGGGTACGAGTTGTTTGGCGAGTTCGACTTCGCGGAGCTCACGCTCGTCGAAGCGCTGCGCAGCCTGCGCATCCTGCACTACGCGTCGTGGATCGCCACGCGCTGGCACGATCCCGCGTTTCCACGCGCTTTTCCGTGGTTTGCCGATGCGCGCTTCTGGGAGCGCCACATCTCCGATCTGTTCGAGCAGATGGCGGCCATGGACGACCCGCCCATCCTCGCGCGCTGAGCGCCTGTTAGTATCGGACTTGGAGGTTGCTCGATGTCGATTCCCAGCGATCGTGCCCGCGTGTGGCCAGCGTTGCTCTGTGCCTGTCTGCTGGCAGCATGCGACGACGCGCCGGAAGAGCAGGCTGCCTCCACGTCCACCGTTCCGAAAGCCGGGAGCACGCTGGCCGGCCTTCCTCCGCAGATGGTCGCCGCGGTGTCCGCGGGCAAGTCGGCGAAGATGGTCGGCGTGCACTTCGCGCTCGGGGGCTTGCCGATCATCAACAAGCCATTACCGGTCGACATCGCGATCGTGCCGCACGTTCCATTCACTTCGATCCGTGTGTACTTCGAGGCGCGCGATGGCGTGGCGCTCGGCGTCGACGAGTCGATGGGGCCGCTGACCGACGCGCTGCCCGAGAAGCCGATCCTGCACAAGATCATGGTCCAGCCGCTGCGCGAAGGCGTGTATACGATCACCGCCTCTGTCGATACCGAAGGTACCGAAGGCTCGATCACACGGGTGTTCTCGATTCCGATCATTGTGGGTCCGGCCGTGGGGCCCGGCGTCGCGGCGGGTGAAACCCCGACAGCGACCACTCCCACCGCGCCGTAAATCGCCTTCGGCCGCCCCCCGCGGCCTGTCGGCACCTCGAAGCCCCGTAAACCGCGAGGCGCTTCACGTGGGCGTCTGTTCGTGGGACATATCATGCGAATCGGTCCACAAGCGCATGGTTATGTCAAAACCTGCCGAGGGAAATTCGCCGCAAGAGGGCATCGATCACACCGCCACGATTCCGGGCGGGGTGATGTCTTCTGGCGCGCGCATGGACGTCAGCGATTCTTCGATGCGGCGTCTGCATCCGCTGCTGCAGACGCAGTTGCGCGAGCTGCGCGCGCGCGTCACCGGCTCGCGCGTCGGCGCGCACGAGCTGTTAGACATGCTCAGCCGCTACTACGACACCATCGATGACGAGCGCCGCGCGATGGTGCGCTCGATGCAGCTCATGTCCGACGAAGCGCGCTCGCTCGGCGTCGAAATTGCCGAGCAGGGCGCCGCCCAGTTGCAGGTCATCCTCGATCACGTCAAGGACGTGATCATCACGGCCGATCCAGAAGGCGTCATCGATCGCGCCAATCCGCACTCGCAGCGCGTCTTCGGCTATCCACCGTCCGAGTTGTTAGGAATGAAGCTCGACTCGCTGGTACCCGGCATTGCAGAGGGTGGATCGATCACGCAGGGACTCGAGCGGCTCGCGGGCACGGGCGACACCTTCCGTGGACTGCGCGCGAGTCCCGAGGTCACCGCGCGCCGCGCGGACGGTTCGCTGTTCCCGGCCGAGATTGCCATCAGCCGCGCCAGGCACGGCCGCCGCGAGGTTTTTTTCATCTGCCTGCGGGACATCTCCGAGCGCCACGATGCGCAGCAGGCGCTGCGCGACAGCGAGGCACGCTACCGCTCGCTGGTCGACAACGCGCCCGAGGCGATAGCAGTCATCGACGCCGCTACCGGAAGATTCGTCGAGGCGAACGAGCCCGCGCTGCGGCTGTTCCAGCTGACGCGCGAGCAGTTCCTAGGCTGCACGCTGGCCGCCGTGAGCGCCGACCTGCAACCCGACGGCCATCCGTCCTCGTCGCCGCATCGCCAATACCTCCAGCGCGCGGCCGCCGGCGAGCCGCAGGTGTTCGAGTGGACGCATCGCGATTCCACCGGCCGCGACCTGCCGTGCGAGGTGCGCCTCGTGCGGTTGCAGGGCGCGCAACTCGTGCGCGCCAGCATCACCGACATCTCCGAGCGCAAACGCGCCGAGATCACCATGGAAAACGAGCGCGCGTTCTTCGCGCTGCTGGCGTCCAACGCGGGTCTGCCGGCCGTGCTCGACGTGATCTCCGCGCTGGTTCAGGCCATCTACACGCGAGCGCGCTGCACGATCTCCGTGCTCGCGTCCGACGGCAGCTGCTTCGCGCTGACGATCGCGCGTCAACTGCCGCCCATGCTGGCCGCGGTGCTCGAGCGCACGCCGATCGAGCCGCGCCGCGGTTCGTGCGCGGCGGCGGTGTATTCCGCCTGCGACGTGTTCGTCGCCGACGTCGCCAACGACCCGCACTGGGCCGATCGCCGGCAGGTCGTGCTCGATGCCGGCTTCCGCGCCGTGTGGTCGATGCCGATCAAGGGCGCCAGCGGCAAATTGCTCGGCTCGGTGGCGGTGTACCGGCCGGAGCCCGGATTGCCCGAAGCGCGCGAGCAGGTGCTGCAGTCGCACGCCACGCGGCTCGCGGCGCTCGCCATCGAGCGCAATCTCGCCGAGGAGGCGCTGCGCACCAGCGAGGCGAAATTTCGCGGCCTGTTCGAAGGCGTCATCGAGGGCGTGTACCAGAGCACGCGCGACGGACGACTCGTTTCCGTCAACAGTGCGTTCGTGAAGATGCTGGGCTATGGCTCCGCCGAGGAGATGTACGCGCTGCCGAGCTCGGTGATGCTGTATTGGAATGCGGCCGACCGCGCCGACTTCGTACGCCGCGTGGACGGCGACGGCGAGGTGCGCGCCATGGAAGTCACGCTGCGCCGGCGCGACGGCACGCAGGTCGTGGCGCTCGAGAATTCGCGCGGCGTGCGCGACGGCAGCGGGCGCATCGTCGGCTATGAAGGCACGGTGTCCGACATCACCGAGCGCAAGCGCGCCGAGCAGGCCATCTTCGCCGAGAAGGATCGCGCCCAGGTGACGCTGCAGTCGATCGGCGATGCGGTCATCACCACCGATGCCACGGCGCACATCGACTATCTGAATCCGGTCGCGGAGCGGCTCACCGGCTGGACGCTCGCCGAGGCGCGCGGCCGCGCGATCGGCGACGTGTTGCAGCTCATCGACGAGTCGACGCGCAAACCGGTCATCTTCACGCTTGACCGTGTGTTGACCGCCGGCGAGAACTCGCTGCCTTCCGATCACAACCTGCTGGTCACGCGGCGCGGCGAGGAACTCGCGATCCAGGACACCGCCTCGCCGATCCGCAACCGCGAGGGTGCGGCCATCGGCGCGGTCATCGTGTTCGGCGACGTCACGAAGGAGCGCCGCCTCAAGCGCGCGCTGTCGTACCAGGCGAGCCATGACGCGCTCACCGGCCTCATCAACCGGCGCGAGTTCGATACGCGGCTGGAAACCGCCGTGACCGCCGCGCAGCGCGGTGAGAACGAGTACGTGCTGCTGTACGTCGACCTCGATCAGTTCAAGGTGGTCAACGACACCTGCGGCCACAGCGCCGGAGACCGGCTGCTGCGCGACATCACCAGCCTGTTGCAGACTCGCGTGCGCGCTTCGGACACCATCGCGCGACTCGGCGGCGACGAGTTCGGCATCCTGCTCGAGCGCTGCTCGTTGGAGCAGGCCGAGCGTGTCGCGGACAGCATCCGCCAGGCCATCCACAACTACCGCTTCCTCTGGGGCGCGAACAGTCTGTCGGTGGGCGCCAGCATCGGCGTGGTGCGCATCGCGCGTGAAACCACGAGCTCGGCCTCGGTGCTGTCCGCGGCCGACATCGCCTGTTATGCGGCGAAGGATGGTGGCCGCAATCGCGTGCAGGTCTACGAGCGCGATCACGGCACGAGCCGTCATCGGGAGATGCAGTGGGTGGGCCGCATCGCGCGCGCCGTGGAGGAGGGCAGGCTCGAGCTGCAGGCGCAGCGCATCGTCCCCATTGCGCCGGGCGACGACGTGCCGTTCTTCGAGCTCATGGTCCGGTTGCGCGCCGAGGATGGCGCCTTGGTGCCGCCGAACGAGTTCATCCCCGCCGCCGAGCGCTACAACGTCATGGTGATCGTCGACCGCTGGGTCGTGAACCGCGCGATCGAGCTGCTCGAGACCTGTATCAAGAATGGCCGGCGCCTGCCGCTCGTGGCGGTGAATCTGTCGGGCACTTCGATCAATGACGACGACTTCCTGGAATTCATCGCCAGCCGCCTCGGCGACGACCGCGTCGCGCGCGCGCTGTGCTTCGAGATCACCGAAACCGCGGCGGTGGCCAGCCTCGCCAAGGCCAAGTTCTTCATGCGCGAGCTCAAGGCGCGCGGCTGCCGTTTCGCGCTCGACGACTTCGGCAGCGGCGTCTCCTCGTTCATGTACCTCAAGTCGTTGCCCGTGGATTTCCTCAAGATCGACGGCCAGTTCGCCACGCACGTGGCCACCGACGCCGTCGACCGCAGCATGGTCGAGGCCATCGTCCAGGTGGGCCGTGCCATGCGCGTCCTCACCATCGCGGAGAAGGTCGAGACCGGCGCCGAGCTGGAGGTGCTGCGGCAGATCGGCGTCGACTTCATCCAGGGCTTCCATCTCGCCGAGCCTTGCGCAGTCGAAGAGGTTTTCGGCTGCGATAGCTGACTTCGCGCCGCGGCAGCGGCACAATCGGAGCCATGCGCGGCAACGGTGAGCCAGCGTTCACGCTGGGCATGGAAGAAGAATATCTGCTCGTGGATCTGGCCACGCGCGATCTCGTGCTCGACCCGCCCGCGGAACTCCTGCAGCGCTGCATCTCCGAGACCGACGGACACGTGAGTCCGGAATTCCTGCGCTCGCAGCTCGAGGTCAAGACGTCGGTATGCGGCTCGGTCGCCTCGATGCGCCGCGAGCTGAGCGCCCTGCGCCTCAAGGTGTGCGAGATCGCGCACGACTACGGCATCGCGCCCATCGCCGCCTCGACGCATCCGTTCGCGAAACCGCACAAGCCGCTGCACAGCGATGGCGAACGGTACGCCGCGATCGCCCGCGAGGTGCAGGCCGGTGCGCGCCGCATGGTCATCTGTGGCATGCACGTGCACGTCGGTCTCGACGACGACGAGCTGCGCATCGACGTCATGAACCAGTTGAAGTACTTCGTGCCGCACCTGCTCGCGATGTCGTGCTCCTCGCCGTTCTGGGAAGGCGACGACATGGGCATACAGTCGTTCCGTCTCATGCTGCTGTCGTCGTTGCCGCGCACCGGGCTGCCGGATCATTTCGAGAGCTACGGCGAGTTCAAGCGGCACCTCGATGCGCTGGTGCGCAACGGGCTCATCGAGGACACCACGAAGATCTGGTGGGACATCCGCCCGAGCTCGCGGTATCCGACGCTCGAGACGCGCGTGTTCGACTGCTGTACGCATCTGGACGATGCAGTGTGCCTTGCTGCGCTGAATCTCTCGCTGGTGCGCATGCTCTATCGTCTGCGTCGCGACAACAAAACCTGGCGGCGCTACCCGCGCCTGCTGATCGCCGAAAACCGCTGGCGCGCGATGCGCTACGGTTCCGACGCCAGCCTGCTCGATCTGGCGCGCGGGGAGCTCGTGCCGTTCGCGGACCTGCTCGAGGAGTTGCTGGCGCTGGTGCACGAGGACGCGGTGGCGCTCGACTGCCTCGCCGAGACCGAACACGCGCGCGTGCTGTTGAAGCGCGGCACCAGCGCGCATCAGCAGATGGACGTCTATCAAACTGCGCGCGCGCAGGGCGCCACCGACAGCGAGGCGTTGTCGGCCGTCGTCGGCTGGCTGGCGCGGACCACTTGCGCGCCGCCCGCGCTGCTGCAATTCCCCGCGGCTCAGCAGCGGGCGTAACCAACACGATGATCAAACCGATCTGGATCGCTGGCGCATTCGTCGCGGGGATCGTCGTCGGCGTCGCGGCGGTGCGCATGACGGCCGGGGTCCCGGCGGACGCTGCCGTGGTTGCCCAGGCCGCGCCGGCTGCGCAGTCACGCCCGGCTGAAATTCCGGACGCTCCTGCCGCGCCATTGCCGCAAGGGGTCGCGCCGGCGGTGAAATCCACGCCAGGCGGGCACATCGCGCCCACTGTACCGCCGGCTCCGGGCACGGCTAGTGTCGCGCCTTTGGCGGCGCCTCCGGCTGCGCTCGGTGCCGGACCCGCCGCTACTCTCGCGGATGGCCAGAATCCGTTTCCGCCGCTGCCGCCCGACGATGGCAGCGCGGTGGCGCAGCCCATCGACGTCGGCGAACCGTTCCGCAAGAGCATGGCCAAGCTCTCGGCGGAGGGCGACACCATCGCCGATGCGCACCGCGCGCTCGAGCGCGAAACGCGCGATGACGCATGGTCCTATCAACGTGAATCGGACATTCAGAGCGCGCTGATCCCCGAGACGGGCGCCGGCAACTTCAAGGCGCACTACGTGGAATGCCGGGCGACCCTGTGCGAGGTGCGCTTGTCGGCGCAAAGCGAGAATCAAAGCGAGGCGCTGCGGGCCTGGGCAGACGGCCTCAGCAAACAACCTTGGGCCAGCGGGTTGTTTCCGACGTACAGCATGTCGATCACGAAGAACGGCACCACCGATCGCGTCATCATCCTGCGGCGTCCGCGGAAATGAGGGGATGGATCTGGTTTGGGGAGGGGCTGCGCGGCGACTGAAGCCGCGGACGCCGCGCCCGAGATATGACTCGCTCTGCGCGGCGGATATGAGGTGTTGATTAGCGTGAGATTTGGACCCGCCGCCTCGTTGATTCGGTGATCTGGGCAGCGCAGGATTTTGGGGAAGCACTGTGGCCGAGGGTGAGTCGCCGGGCGGCTCAGTGCCAAGGACGTTTCGTTTCCGCCGCGCTCCACTCGCATATCTCGGGCACGCCCTCCGCGGCTTCAGTCGCCGCGAAGCACGTCACCGAGGACAGATCCGTCCTCATATTCCGCTATGTGGCCCGGAGCGCGAGGTCACGGTGCTTGCCGCTCTCCGGCCGAGATGCGCAACGGCGCGAAGCGCCGCCGCGCAAATGGGGTCCCACTACCTCTGAGCGCACACCGCGCCGGGCACCAGCTGCGCCAATGCCGCGCAGGCATTGACGGACAGGAAGGGACCGCGCGTGGTGTCGTGCCGCTCGGTGGACTGCGTGAGCACTTCGCGCAACTGATCCACGCCGAGCTTCTGATTCTTCGCGAGCAACAGCGCGACGACACCGGTGACCTGCGCCGTGGCCAGGGAACTGCCCGAGGCGAAGTCGTAATGGCCGTTCGGGACCAGCGTGACGATGTCGCGCGCCGGCGCGCGGATCAGCGACGGGTCGCTATACGTGCCCTCGCTGTCGGCCACCGCGACTACGCGCGGTAGTTTGGCCGGGAAGTCCAGTCGCGAGTCGCCGGACGCGGCGCCCACCACCACCACGCCGGCCTCGATGGCCTTGGCGACCAGCGCTTCGAGCAGCGCGTCGCCCGGGCCGACGAGACTGAGGTTGACGATCTGCGCCTTTGCATTCATGGCGTCGGCCAGCGCCTGCGCGAGCGTGAAGGAATTGCAGCGGCCGGACGCGCTGGGCGAGGACTGCCAGCAGGCCTTGTACGCGAACAGCTTCACATCCGGCGCCACGCCCACGATGCCGATGCCATTGTTCGCGGCCGCGGCGATGAGCCCGGCCACCTGCGTGCCGTGGCGGTCCCTGCGGAATTCCGCCTCGTCGTCGTCGATGTAGTTGCGCGTGACCACCATGCGGCCCGCGAGATCCGGATGCTGCGTGTCCACACCGGTGTCGATGACGGCGACGCGGATGCCCGCCCCGCGGCTCAGGCGGTGCGCCTCGGCCACGTCGAGCGCGTTGACGTTCGACTGCAGCTTGGCGTACGGGTCGTCGTAGTCGCCCGGCACCGCCGCGGTGGTTTCGAATTCGTTGAGCGGCTGCGCGATGACCACGCGTTTTTCGGAGGCCAGCTTCTGCAGCACGGCCTCGCGCGTCGTGCCGGGCGGAATGCGGAACAGCACGCAGTGCAGCTTGAGCTGATCGATCGGCCATTCCGACACGAGCGTCAGCGAATATTGCTGCGACACGTCGCGCACCGCGGAGCCGGCCGTGGCGCTGACCCGGTAGTTAGTCGCGGCGCCGTAGCCATGTGCGGTGCCGCCGACCGCGGCCGGACGGCCGCTGACGGAGTTCGCGACGGCGACGATGATGAACTGGCCCGGCGTGCTGCGCACCTCGAGCGGCGCGTGCACCGGCGGCGCAGCCGTGACGCCGACGGGCACCAGACAGACGAGCGCGGCGAACGCGGCCGCGATGCTCAGGCGACGAACGTAACGCGATCGTTCGACGATGCGTTCGTCGATTGTCTCAACGCGCGACCGGTTCTGCGAAACTGACATTAGGATCCTTCTTCATCACCGCGGCGACGGACTCCGCCGACGCTCCCGAGGCCACCGCGTCCTGCGACAGGATGGCGGTGAAGTTGCCCTGTAGTCCAGGCCCCTCTACCAGCTGCAGGCCTTGATGCTCCAGCAGCATGTTGACCGTCTCCATCGACGATTCCGGCGCGAACACCAGGCGCACGGCCGGAGCCGTGAGTGGATTGGCGGGCAGCGTGACCGTTCCGAAATCGTCCGCGACCCCGCGATCGGGGCGCAGCGCGCTCAGTCCGAGCACGCCGAGACCGATGGCCTGCACCACGACCGCGGCCGCCAGCCAACGCACGGTGCGCGAGCTGCGCGGAGTGGCGCTGGTCGGACCGCCGCTGACCGCGAGGGACTCGGCCAGCGTCTCGGAGGCTTCGATGCGCGCCCACAGTTTGTTGAAAGACTTCTGTTCGTCGTTGAGCGTGGCCGCGACCTGTCCGGCGCGCGCCATTTCACCCGCGACCTTGCGCTGTGCCGCGAGCCCGGCGCGGCACTCCGGGCACCCGTCGACGTGCGCCTCGACCCACTCGCGCTCTTCGGGCGCGATGCGTCCGTTGGCGAGCCAGGGCAGCAGCGCCCAGGCCTCGGAGTGAGTGTCGGGAATGCGGCTCATGAATTTTCTCCAGACATGCCCGCCAATTTCGGGAGCACTTGTTTGAGCGTCTCGCGCGCGCGAAACAGGCGCGTCTTCACGGTGTTCACCGGACAGTCGAGGATCGCAGCCACTTCTTCACAGGAATGGCCCAGCGTATAGGTGAGCTCGAGCGCCATGCGCTGCTCCACCGGCAGCCGCTCGAGCCCGAGGCTCAGCCACTGCTGGTTAGTCTCCTCTTCCTCGGTGGATTCGACGCTGATCGAATCCTCGTCGAATTCCTCGTCGGCGACGGGGCGCAGGCGCGCGCGGCGCAGCGCGTTCAACGCGCGGCGGTAGGCGATGCCGATGATCCAGGTAGAGAGCTGCGACGCGCCGCGAAATTCCGCGGCCTTGGTCCATACCACCCAGAAGGTGTCGTTGATCACTTCCTCGATGTCTTCGCGGCGGACCGACATGCGCGCCAGCAGGCGCGAGAGCCGCTGATAGTAGTTGCCGTACAGAGTGCGGAAGGCGGCCTGGTCCCGGAGGCGGGCGATGCGCTCGAGCAGTTCGCGCTCGGTGGCGTCGCCGGCCGCGGCCAGGGGCCGGGTGGACTGAATTTCAACGCTTTTCAATGCCACGGCTACATCCCGCTCGAGACCCACTTGCACATGAGTAACAACGCCTGGGGTTTCGGTTCCCAGGCGCGCATCCATCCTTCAGGGCGTGGCCGAGAACCGCCACAAAGCCGTGAGCGCAATGCGGTCGCCGACGCTGCCGCTGTCGAAATGCCGCGCTGCGTGCGAAGAAACGCCGAGATAGGCCAACTGCAGCTCGAACGGCGGGAGCGAGGCGGTGACGGTGGCGTTCCAGTAGCTGTAGCTGTCGTCGTAGACCTGCGCGAGGTCGTAGTGCCCCACGCCCGCGGACAGCGCCCAGTGCTCGTTGAGCGCGCGGCGGCCGGAGACCTCGACGGCCCAGGCGGACCCGTTGTCGTGATACGCCGCCGAGGAGCCGAGCGCTCGGATCTCGGGTGAGTAGATAGCCGAAAGATAGAGCTGATTGCGGAAGCCGATGGTGCCCGTGATCTCGTTGCGGTCGTACGGGATGTGGCGCGGATCGTCGGGATAGGCGTAGTGGGACAGCCGCAGGTCCGCGGAGAAGTTCTCGGACAGGCTCCAGTAACGTCCGGCCCAGAGGTCGACTTCGTAGCTGGGGCTGGGGCCGGGGTTCGTGTCCGTGGTGGCGGCGAACGCGCCGAAGTAGAACTCGTTCGGAAATTCGAAATCGACGGAGATCTGCGCAGCGGGCCGGCCGCGCGTGAGCGAGAGACCGCGAAAAACCAGATCCGACGTTGCGCCGACTGTGCCTGTGACGACTGTGTCCGCCTGTGCTGTACCGCATCCTGCGATAACCAGGCCGACGACCCATCCGATGTTCCGCGTCACGTCAGGGTTTCCCTTCCGCACTTCCCGAGACGCAAAGAGTCTGACGAGTCGCCATAACGCTGGCAAGACGTTTTTGCTTCAAAAACCGTGACGTAGCCGCCGGGGTGACTGTGACTGTGATCCGCGCGCCGCGCCGGTGCGCCTTGTCACTATCGGCAGCGCGATGCAGTCGATTCTCGGAAAATTCGTCGCGCGCTGGTCGCGCATGCTCATGTACGCCGCGAGCCTTTACAGCCTCGCATGCGTCCTCGCGATGTTGACCGGTTTCGGCGGTGAAGCGGTCGCGGAATTCATCGGCGCCTGGGGCACGTTTCCGCTGAGCTTCGTGATCCTCGCAGTCTTGGGGCCGTCGCTGCGCGATGAGCAGCTGAGCCGCCGCCGACAGCTCGCCTGGCGCATGATCTTCGCGGCGCTCGTGCTCGATCTCGTCGCGAGCACCGGCTGGGGTTACAGCGCGCTCACCGAAAACGTCACGTTCGGCTCGTGGCCCGACGTGCTCTACCTGTTCTATTACCCGCTGGCTGCGATCGCCTGCGTGCTCTTCTACGTGGACATCGGCGGGAAGCTGGATTCACCGCGCGCCATCATCGATTTCCTCCTGATCGTCATCGGCTTCGGATCGCTGCTGTGGTTCACGGCGCTCGCGCCGCTCGCGGAGATGTCCGCCGCACAGGTGGCCGAGGGCTGGTCCGTCGTCGGCTACGGCATCGGCAACGCGGTTGCGCTGATCGCCGGCGCGATGCTCGCGATGCAGATCACCGACTGGCGCGCCGAGCGCCCGCTGATGTGGATGCTGCTCGCGATGATCTTCACGCTGGTCGCCGACCTGCTGTGGGTGAACGCCGAGCTGCGTGGGGCGTACGAGGTCGGTGGCCCCATCGATCTGGTGTACTTCGCGTTCTACCTGTGCATGCATCTGGCGGTCCGCGAGCAGCGGCTGCGTCGCCAGTCGTCGAGTCCCGCGCTCGGCCTCGAGGGCGATCTACGAGGCTCGCTGCCCATCGTCGCACTCACGGCCGGCGTCATCGCGTTGCTCGACGAGCGGCTGCATCTCGCGAACGTCCAGTCGCCGCTCCTGGTCATCGTGCTGGTCAGCGCGACGCTGCTCGTGGTCGCGAGCCAGGCGCTGGCCACGCGCGAGACGGTGGCGCTGCACCGCGAAGTCGCGACGCGCAGATTCGATGAGCGTCTCACCGAGCTCGTGCGCCGCTCGAGCGACATGATCGCGATCTGCGACGAGCATGGCGTGATCCGCTACGCCAGCCCTTCGTCGGAGACTTTGCTCGGCACACGACCGAACGAGCTGGCCGGGGTACTCATAGAGAGTGTCCTCGGCTCGGAGGGAGCGGCGGTGCGCAAGGTCTTCGAGGAAGTGCTGCGCGCGCCGCATTCCGAGCAGATGGCCACCTTCCAGATCGCGCGCGAGGACGGCGAGTCGCGTTCTTACAAGATGGTGATCGCGAACCTGTGCCACGTGGAATCCATTCGCGGCGTGACGCTGAACATCCGCGACATCTCGGACGCGAAGCGCCTCAACGACCAGCTGCGCACGCTCGCGTTCCACGACTCGCTGACGCTGCTCGCGAACCGTTCGTTGTTCTCCGACCGCGCGCATCAGGCGGTCAAGCACATCGCCGACGGCATGACCCCCGCGGTGTTGTTCATCGACCTGGACAACTTCAAGACCGTCAACGACAGCATGGGCCACGGCGCCGGTGACGCGCTGCTGCGCAATTTTGCGCACCGCCTCGTGCAGTGCACGCGCGCCGGAGACACCGTGGCGCGGCTCGGCGGCGACGAATTCGCGGTGCTCATCGACGACGCGAACAACATCGACGCGGCGATGGCCGTCGCGCGCCAGATCATCGAGGCGTGCCGGCAGCCATTCGATCTCGATGGCCAGCAGGTGCGTATCGGCGCGAGCATCGGCATCGCGATATCCGACCGCGTGAGCAATGTCGAGCGGCTCATGCGCAATGCCGACGCCGCGATGTACGCGGCCAAGTCGCGCGGCAAGGGTCATGCAGAGGTGTTCGAGCCCGAGATGCTGCGTGCCTCGCGGCGCCGCATGCGCGTCGAGAACGAACTCGCCATCGCGATGGAACAGGAGCAGTTCGAGGCGCACTACCAACCCATCGTGGACATGTCGTCGCGGCATCTCGTCGGCGTCGAAGCGTTGATCCGCTGGCGCCATCCGTCCCGCGGACTGGTGGCGCCGCTGGATTTCATTCCGCTGGCCGAGGAGAACGGCCAGATCGTGCCCATCACGCAGTGGATGCTGAAGCGTGCCTGCGCGGACGCCGCGCGCCTGCAGCGTGACCTGGCGCGTGGCGAGGGGCTGCGCGTGTCGGTGAACGTCTCGAGCCGCTATCTGAACCACGGTAACGTCACCGACGACGTGCGTCGCGCGCTCGCGGCGAACGGACTCTCGCCCGACAGCCTGATCCTGGAAGTGACCGAGAGCCTGCTGCTCGAGAACTCGACGCGCATCGAACGCACGTTCAAGGAGCTGAAGATGCTGGGCGTGCGCCTGGCGCTCGATGACTTCGGCACGGGCTACTCGTCGCTCG
This sequence comes from Pseudomonadota bacterium, assembly GCA_043747875.1. Classification (GTDB taxonomy): domain Bacteria; phylum Pseudomonadota; class Gammaproteobacteria; order Steroidobacterales; family Steroidobacteraceae; genus CADEED01. The sequence goes on from JAYTOI010000135.1 coordinate 15,936, forward strand.
CCTACCTGCATCGCTTCCCGATCGACATCCTGAAGATAGACCGCTCGTTCGTACAGCGCCTGGTACGCGAGCACGACGGCAGCGACGCTGTGGATGCAGCCGCGCTCGCCAAAGCGATCCTGTCGCTGGCCGAGGCGCTTGGGCTCGACACCGTCGCCGAGGGCATCGAGCTCGAGGCGCAGCGCGACACTTTGCTCGCGCTCGGATGCAAGACCGGGCAGGGCTACGCCTTCGGCAAACCCATGCCCATCGATGAGATTTTCACGACGGCGGTAACGCGCCGGCGCGGTGTATTGGCGGGGAATATCGCGGGGTCCGTCGAATATTCGGCGACCGGCCGGTTCCGCAGCATGAGCGATCACTGAACGGGAGATGCAATGCGCAATATCGAAGGTACCTTGAAATATGCCGTCATCCTCCTCGCGTGCGCGGCGCGCTCGGCGTTCGCGGCCGGCGCTACCTGCGACGCGCGCACGACGGCGGAGCTGCGTGCGGTATTCGCGGTGGCGGTGGGGCTGAACGATGCGCTTCGACGCAGCGCATCCGGCAGCGTGGCTCCGCAGTACCAGGAGCTGCGCGCCAAGCTCGCGGATTACGACGAGCAGCGCACGCTGCCGTGCGTGGCCGCGGCGGTGGAACTGCTGCGCGTCAACCCCGATGTGCCGCTCGGCCGGTCGCTGCTCGAGCTGGTCTCGAGTCGCGCTCGATCCGATTCGCGCGTGCTGCCGCAATCGCTGGTGCACTTCCTCGCGTCCCGGCCCGAGGACTTCCTGAGCGCGCTCGCAAAGATGCCGATGGCGGATCGCTGCGCGCTGGTCGAATCGCTCGAGACCGTATGGCCGAACATGCGCTCGACGATCGTCGCGGAACATGTGATCGCCAACGACGACGTCGTCGCGAACCTGAAGCGCGTGTACTGCCGCGCGGCGATCGAAGTGCCTGCCAATCGCGCGCGCGCGCCATCGGATCCCGAACGCCGCACTTCGCGACCGCGCCTGGCACGGGCGGCGTCCGGCGCGGCCGTGACACCGGTGGCCAAGGTCGTCTGAACAGGGCGCGCATCAGCAAACATAATCCTCGGTACCGCTTCTCATAATGTTCCGGCCGCCCATGCGGCCATCCGGCTGGCCGAGAACATGAGAAGTGCGTGGGCTCTGGTGCGCGGGCGCTCATCTAATCTCTACTCCTGCAACGGACGGCACAACTAGAACAACAGCAGCGGAGAACACCGGTGAAGTCGGCAGAAACGAAGTCGCACGACTCGGGCGCCGGGCCCGAGCTCAGCACAGAAAGCGTATTGCGGTCCGTATGCCTGCGCCTGGCATGCACCGCCGCAACCGCCGTGTTTCCACGCGAGGAATCGCGCGTCGTCTGGGGACGTTCGGAAGAGGATTTCGCCTTTGCGCGCGAACAACTCTCCATCGTCGGCGACGAGCTGGCGCGCCGCGCGATCGATTCGCGCAAACCGGTCGCGACCAACAAACTCAAGCACACGAGCGGTGGGCAGATCGCCTGCAAGCTGGTCGCCGTGCCGCTCATCGCCCGAGGCGGCCCCGCGGGTGCGTTGATCATCTTCAACCGCCCTGAAGAACCGAGCTTCGACGAATTCACCATGCGCCGCCTGAATCGCTTCGCGCGCCTGCTGGCGCGCAATGCGACGCAGGATCTCGACCCGCTGACCGGGCTGCTGTCCTGGGACGGCTTCAAGACGCGCGTCGACGCGTGGCAGCACAGCGCGCCTGCCGGCGCGATGGTGTCGCTGCTGTACGGCGACATCGACCGCCTGCATCTCATCAACGATCTCGCGGGCTTCTCCGACGGTGACCGCGTGATCGCGCGCTGCGGCGTCGCCGTGCGCCGCGCGCTCGTGGGCGCCGAGAGTTTTGCGTGCCGCCTGTCGGGCGACCGCTTCACCGTGTTCCTGCCGCACATGAATCTCGCGCAGGCGCGCCAGCTCGCGGAAAGCATCTGCCGCGAGGTGTCGGGCGGCATCGCCGCGCAGAAGGAGCCTAACCACCCGGTGTCGATGTCGTGGGGCGCGGTGTCCACGTCGCTGAGCGATCTGCATCTCGACCATCGCATCGCCGAGGCCGAGATCGCCTGCAAGACGGCGAAGGACCGCGGCCGTGGCCGCGTCGAGGTCTATCAGGACTCCGACCAGAGCATGGTCCGCCGCCACGATGAGATCGGACTCATCGGCAGCGTACGAGAGGCGTTGCGTCTGCAGCGCATCGTCGTGTTCGCGCAACCCATCACGCCGTTGATCAACCAGAGCCTGCCGACGACGTACGAGTTGCTGGTACGCATCATCGATTGCAAGGGCAAACTCGTCGAAGCGGCGGAATTCATGTCCGCGGCGACGCGGTATCAGATCCTGCCGGAGATCGATCGCGCGGTGTGCGAGCGCGCCTTCGAGCAGCTCTCGAGGAACACGAGCTCGGCCGGTCCGCTGCACGTGTCGATCAACCTGTCGGGCCCGACCCTGTCGGATCCGGATTTTCTCGAGTGGCTGCTCTCGGCGATGGCCAAATACAACATCGACGGCACCAGCCTCGTGTTCGAGATCACCGAGGCCGCCGCGGCCGCCAATCTCGCGCAGGCTCAGCAATTCATCCGTCGAATGATGAGTCATGGTGTGCGATTCGCGCTGGATGATTTCGGCACCGGCGTGAATTCATTGGCATACCTCAAGAATCTGGAGATCAGCACGATCAAGCTCGACGGTTCCTACGTGCGCGATGTGCTGACCAACACACGCTCGCAGGCGCTGGTGCGCGCGATCGTGCAGCTCGCCGAGGCGATGGGCATCACCACCGTGGCGGAGTACGTCGAGTCGCATGGCGTGCGCGATCGGCTGGCCGCGCTGGGCATACAGTTTGGCCAGGGTTTCGCGCTCGGCCGGCCGGGGCCTCTGGACGATGTACTCGCGGCGGTGGCGGAACGCGCGCCGGCAGGGCGCGAGCGGCCGTTCAACCAGAGCAAGGCGTTTACGACCCCGTCGGGAATACCGATCATGTTCAAGCACGCGTAATGGGCGTAATGGGGACACTCCCCATTTCCTAGCAAAAGGGGACAGACCTGCTTCTACGTGGACGACCCACGCTGACGAGCGACTGCGACAGCCCCGCATTTCGTGCCTTGCTTTCGACCCAGTGTGGATCTCCGAAAGGCCGCTGCCGATTCACGCTCGTTCGAATGGCCGCCAGTTCGGCCGCAGTTTGCGGTTGATTGACCCAATCTACCCAGCCCCTCGGCAGTGACAGCGGCGGAGTTTCCAATGTCAACGGACTGCTGGGCGACAGGCGCCAGTGAAGGCTGCCCCACCGCCAGCCCTCGGCTCGTGTTACGAGATTTTTTCGCATCGCGTTTCGTTCCACGTATCGGAGCACCGCCAAAAGATAGTGGTCGCTCTGCACGTGAAATGCCTTGTAGCGACCCTGCCATAGCCGCCCGATCGTCGAATGCTTCAGGTGGTAGTGCCGGGCGTGAGTGGTCATGAGCCACCCCAGCCACTGCGCCAGATCATGGTCGGCTGCGGGCCTGACGACGAGATGAAAGTGGTTCGGCATGAGACACGCCGCGAATATGGGCAGATGGACGCGCTCCTGCGCCTGCGCCATCAGCGTCAAGAACGCCGCATAGTCCGAAGGACTGTGGAAGATTTCGGCGCCGCGGTTGGCGCGGTTGAGTACGTGATAGCACTCTCCGCCGAAGATGAATCGGGGTGGTCTGGGCATGCGGCTGAAAATAGTCTCGCGAGGCCCAACATTCACGCCGAACAAGGGATGCAAATGGGGTGAAATGCGGGGATCGGCGCGATATCCAGCAATCAGGTCTGACCCAATTTGCTAGCAAATGGGGAGTGTCCCCATTTATCCTCGCGTGCCATGATCAAACTGACGCGCTACCAATGGACGGTCTTCGCCGCGGCCTGGCTCGGTTGGGGTTTCGATATCTTCGACGGGTTGCTGTTCAACTTCGTCGCGCCCAACGCCATACCCACGTTGTTAGATTTGCCCATCGGCGGCCCCGAAGCCCAAGCCGCGCTGTCGCATTGGACCGGCATCCTCAACTCACTGTTGTTGCTCGGATGGGCGGCCGGTGGCGTGTTGTTCGGCCCCATCAGCGACCGCTTCGGACGCAAGCGCGTGTTGATGATCACCATGGTCCTCTACGCGATCGGCACTGCCTCGTGCGCCTTCGTCACCGAGATGTGGCAGCTCATCATCTTCCGCATCGTCGCCAGTCTCGGCATCGGTGGCGAGTGGGCCGCGGGTTCCGCCATGGTCGCCGAGGTCGTGCCGGAGGATAAACGCGTCGAAGCGGGCGCGCTGCTCTACACCTCCGCGCCGCTGGGTCTGTTCCTCGCGACGTTCGTGAATGCGGAAGTCGCGGGCAACTGGTTTGCGCACGACCCGTCGATGTCCTGGCGCTATGTGCTGCTGTTCGGGCTCATACCGGCCGGCATTGCCTTCGTGGTCCGTGCCTTCGTGCACGAGCCGGAGCGCTGGGCGGCGGCCACCGCGAACGCCGCTCCGGCGCGTCTGCGCGAGATCTTCGCGCCCGGCGTGCGCGCGCGCACGATCAGCGCATTGATCGTGACTCTGGTCGCGCTGATCACCTGGTGGACCTGCAACGCGTTCCTGCAGACGCTCGCCAACGGCCTCGCGGGCGCGGACTCCGCCGCGCGCGGCCTGGATGCGGTCGCCACTGCGGCGCACAAGCAGGAGTGGATCAGACTCGCGACCAACTACTTCAACTGGGGCGGATTGATCGGCACGCTGCTGACGATCCCGATCGCGAAATACCTCGGCCGGCGCAAGCTGTTCATGATCTATTTCTCCGGCAGCGCCATCGCCGTGATGGTCGCCTGCGGGCTCGACATACCTTCCGAGACGAGATTGCAGCTCTGGTTTTTCATCGGCCTCACGGTGTTCGGCGTGTTCGGCTGTTTCCCGTTCTATCTACCCGAGCTCTTTCCGACCCGCCTGCGATCCACCGGCAGCGGCTTCTGCTACAACATCGGCCGCGTCATCACGGCCGGCGGCGTGTTCACGGTCGGCTCGATCGCGCTCGCCGGCAAGGGAAATCCCGACATCATCCTGCGCACGCTGTTCGTGATCGGCTTCGTGCCGATCATCGGCCTGCTGTTGCTCAGATGGGTGGTCGAGACCCGCGGCCAGCGCATGCCGGACTGAACGAAGTCCGGCAATGCTCGCCGAGCGCGGTTTTCCCGAGCAGGTGATATGGCTGTCCACTAAATGCGGCGTCCTCGAATCACGGCTGCCAGAGCAGCAGCCGGTCGAACTGCGCCGCGGTCTTGAATGCGACCGCGCCTCCCTGGCCGACCGCGTGCGCCGTGTCGACGGCCTGCAACACCTGCTCTCCGTTGACGAGCACGCGCAGATCGCTGCCGACTGCGTCCAGACGCAGGTCGTACCAGCTTCCGGCCGTCGCGGTGAGCGGTGCGCTTCCGAGCACGGTGATCGCGCCGTTCACGAGCTTGCGCAGGCTGATGGTGTTCGAGTTGCGCAAAGAGACGTAGTAGAAGTTGTTAGCGTCCCGGTACCGTGTCGTGAGTCCAAACCAGCGCTCGGGTGAGGCGGCCGTGGCAGCGGCGAACTGCGTGGCGCGGACGCGCGCCTGCACGATCTGGTCGTCGGTGGCGGTGCCCACCACCGCGCGCGCATCGCCAGCCGTCGAGGACTGCGTGATCAGGCGTTGACCAGAGCATCCCCACAGCCCGGATCCCGAGATGGACCAATTGCGGTCGGATCGGATATCGGACCAGGTGCACTGCCGGCTCGCGGCGTCGTACATCGTCGTCGGCCCGAGCTCGCCGACCGCCACGTTGTCGAAGTCGGCCTGCGTCCGATACCCGACGAGCGCCGCCGCGCCATGCGTGAGCGCGGTATCTCCGATCCGCAGTGCGAGCGTGTTGTCCACGTAGACGTTGAGGGCGGGGCCGCGTGCCTGCAATGCAATGTGATAAGTCTTGCCGGCGATCACGGGGAAGGCCTTGCGCGTGAGCATCGTGACCGTGCCATTCACCTTCTTGCGCAGCTCCAGGAAGCCGGAATTGCGCAGCGTCACGTAGTAGTGGTTGGACGCGTCGAGGTAGCGCACGGCCAGACCCACCCAGCGGTCAGCGCCCGAGAACGCGGTCGGCGTGATGTCCGCCTCGATGGCCTGGTCCTTCCAGTCGTAGGCCTGCAGCACTGAGCGTGCGTCGCCCGCGGTGCTCGACTGCCGGTAGACGTGGTGCGCGCCGCGCGTCGCGACCGCGAACTCCCCGCCGGCCGGTGTCCATGCGCCGGCATTGCCGTTCTCGAACGAAAATTGCGCGAAGCCCGCGGGCGTAAAGGTTTGCGGCAGGTCGAACGCGTACGCTTCCAGGTAGCCATTGTTATAGCCGTTCATGAGCAGGCGGCGTCCGCTCACCGATATCGCACCGCCATCCAGCCCGGCAGGCTCGCTCGGCGTGAGAATGGCAACGTGCTCGTACTTTCCGGCGCCGTTCTTGCGGAACACGTCGGTTCCCTGCACCAGGATGTCGCTGCTGTGCGCAAGGGTGCCCTGCGGGGCTTGTGCCACCGTGCGCAGCCGGTCGAGGATCGAAAGCGAGCCGTCGTTGGCGTACACGCGGGTTTCATCGGGATTGCCGCTCGGCACGAATACTTCGTTGCCGCGTACCGCGGCGACGCCCGAGGGATTGACCAGGCGCCACGCCTGCGTCCAGCCCGCGCCGGTGAGTTTGAACGCACGAGTGGTGTCGGAAGCGAATTCGTAGTCGTTGGAGTACGTGGACGCGACGACCGTATTGCCCGAGAAGTCGAACGTGTTAGGACTCTCGTCACAACCGCTGTCGCTGTCGAGACTCAATGGCGTGCTCCAGGTGCCATCGGGGTTGAGTGCCGCGCTCACTCCGCCCCAGGTGGAGCGCGGATATCCGCACCTGGCGCGCGCCACGAACAAAGTGTGGCCCGACCATTTCACGTAGCCATTGACCCAGTCCGGTGAGCTGGGCGGCGCGGTGAAGGGATGCGCGATTCGCGTGAACGTCGAGCCGTTGCGCTTGAACACGACCAGCGGGTTGAACTCGAGCGCGACGAGACCGTTGCTCATCGCGATGTGGTTTCCCGTCCAGTCGTCATTCGATTCGCTGCGGTCGGTGTGCAGCACGCGGTCGTAATTCCACCGCGTGCCGTCGTGACGATACAGCAGCGCATAGTTGGTCTTCGGATAGCCGCAGCAGCCGTCGTACTTGGCCGCATCGACTACGGCCCAGTCACCATCCACCGCCAACCGGTACGCGAAACTGTTGTACTGGCTGTTCGGTGGTGGTTCGAGGCGCTGCGACTCTCGCAGCACCATGGGCCGGGCGAATGCCGCGGCGCTCACAACGAGGCCGGCAATCGTGAGCGTGGTCTTCAGCGAAGTCATGGTCTTGAGTCTCATGGGTTTGGATATCTCGGGATGGATGGGGAGGCGTCACGGTTGCGTGACGATGAAGTTCTGAAACGTGGCGGCCGCGCGGTACATGCCGAGGCCGTACTGTCCGTCCGGGATCTGGCCGTCCTGCGCCTGCGCCACGAGCACGCCGTCCACGTAGGCGTGCAGCTCGTCGCGCAGCGTCGTGAATTTGAGGTCGTAGAAGCGGCCGGGCGTCGCCGTGAAGTTCACGGTTGCGAGCACCGAGATCACGCCATTCACCTGCTTGCGGATCTCGAGCCGGTTCGAGCTGCGCACCGTGAGGTAGTAGAAGGTGTTCGAGTCGCGCCAGCGCGCGATCAGGCCGAACCACGCACCCTGCGGTGAGGCGGCGTAGCGGTCGAGGCGCACGCGCGACTCGACCGCCTGGTCGTCGATGCTGGCGCCGATGACCGCGCGCACATCTCCTGCCGTGGAGGTCTGCGCGCGGCCGACCACTGCGCCGTCCGGCCCCTCGACCGGCGTCCAACTACCGCCCGACTGCGAGAACGGCCGACCCGGATCGAACACTTCGGTGAAGTCCTTGTACGCGACGTTGAACGGCACCGTCGGGCTCGCGTACACGTTGTCGAAGTCCGCGCGTGCGCGGTGCGTGAGCAGTGCGACACTGCCGTGGTCGAGCGCGGCGTCGCGCGCCAGCAGCAGCTGCCGGCCGTCGACGAACACCGTGAGCGTGTCGCGGTTCACGATGAGTTTCACGTGATGCCGGACATTCAGCGAAAACGGCAGCGGCGCCTGCGCCAGTGTCACGAACGCACCCGCGACCTTGCGCCTGAGCTGGATCACATTGGAGCTGCGCAGCGTCACGTAATAGTGGTTGTTCGCGTCCAGGTAGCGCACCGCGAGGCCGACCCAGCGGTCGGCGCCGGCGACGGCGGTGGGAGTGATGTCGGCCTCGATCGAGTGCTGCTCGCGGTAGTCGAAGCCGCTCAGCCAGGCCTGGGCATCCCCGGTGAGGCTCGACTGGCGGAAGACGGAGTTGCCGGCCGCTCCTCCGTTCGCGAGCTCGAACTGGCTGCCGGGTATCTGCTGCCAGATGCTTGGATTGTGGCTCTCGAAATCATCGGTGAACGTGAAGTCGAGGAGGCTGCGCGGCAGCTCGAAGAAGGAAACGTAGCGCGTGCCGCCGCGCTCCTGGCTGCTGGCGACGGCGAAAAGGTTGCTGATGTGCGCGGAGGCAGCGGACCCGGGCGGGTACATCGCCGCGACGTGCTGCAGGCCGGCCGGCGCGGTGCCCACCTGGTTGAAATAGGCGTCGACGCGCGCATCCGCGCGCGTATCGCCGGGAGCCGCGATGGTGAGGACGTGCGACTCTCCCGAGTGGGGATTCAGCGCCACCGTACCGTTCGCGTAGTCGAGCAATTGCAGCTGGCCGGCGTATTGCCACCGCGAGGAGTCGTTGCTCCGCTCCTGGATGAACATCGCGCCGCCATCGGCGACGATGGTGGGGCCGAATTGCATCGGCGGCGTCGAGCCGAGCGACACACCCGCGGGCGGTGTGAGGGTGGCGACCCGTTGCCAGTCGAGCGTGTTCGGAAAGCTGTTGAACACACGCAGCTGGTTGCCGACCTTCGCCGTGGCCAGCGGGTAGTTCTGGTCGAAGTCGGTGCCGTCGTCGGCGCAGGGCTCCGACGAGGCCGCGACGCGGCCGGTGATGCGCCACACACCGCTGCTGCGCGACCTATCGAACATGTCGATGCCGGCATTGCAGCCGACGCGGCCGACCGCGATACGGTGGTGGTAGATGGATATGCGGCCCGCACCCCGCGGCGTACCGGCCGTGGGGCTCTCCACCCAGGTGCCCGACGCATTGCGCTCGTAGATGTGCAGCACGTCGTCGAGCAGGATCGCGGCCTCGCCGAAGCTCATTTCGAGCTCACCGCGCGGGTTCGAGCTCAGAGGCGCCGCGAGCAGCGTGCGCACGAAGTTCCAGTGCCCCGCGGCGTCGCGCTCGAACAGCCGTGCCTCGCGGCGGCCCGCGGTGTCGATGAGGATGATCGCGGAGCTGCCGTCGATCGCCACTTTCGGCGGGGCGGCCGTGCCTTCTTCCGGGAAGGTGATGGTCTGCACCGGCTGCAGCGAGTAGACGCGTGCCTGCGCGACGCCGGTCAGCAACGCGGCGGCTAGCAATGTGCACAATGAGATCTGCATGGCGAATTCCTCGGGTAGATGCCGGGGCTCACGCTCGAGCCGGAGCGCGACGCGTGCCTTTCAGAATGTAGATAGGGGGAGATCAGGGTTGGATCGCGCTGAAATCGTCGTAGTCGACCGCGGTCTTGAACATCACGGGGCCGGAATTCCCGGCCGGATGCGCCGCGTCGGTCGCCTCGATCAGCAGCGCGCCGTTCACGTAGGCGCGCAGCCGGTTGCCGATCGCGTCGAGACGCAAGGAGTACCAGGTGCCGACGCTCACGGGCAGCGAGACGGAGCCCAGTGTGGTGATGGCGCCGTCGACCAGCTTGCGCAGTGCAACGGTGCCGTTGTTGCGCAGCGAGAGGTAGTAGTAGTTGCGCTCGTCGACGTGGCGCGCCATGACGCCGAACCAGCGCTCCTGCGCGCCCATGGCGGTGGCAAAGGTGTTGGGCCGCGCGCGCACGCGTACGATCTGATCGCCGGTGGGCACGCCGATGCTGGCGCGTGCGTCGCCGGCGATGGAGCTCTGATAGTAGACAGTGGAATCGTCCGGCCACAGCAGCCAGAACCCCTGTCCGGTGTGTGTCCACGGTCCCGCGTCATTGTCGTCGAATCCGGTGGAGTAGATAGTGGTGTGCGGGCTCGGGCTCACCACCACGTTGTCGAAGTTCGCGGACGCGCGGTCGGTGACGAGCACCGCACGGCCATGCGTGGGGCCCGTGCTGTCCACGTCGATCAGCAGCGCGCCGTCGATGTACACGCGGTGCTGTGTGCCCACCGACTGCAGGCGTACGCGGTAAGTGCGATTGGCCACCGGCGTGAAGGCGGCGCTAGCGAGCGTGCGCAGCGTGCCGCTGGCCCTGCGGCGGAATTCCACGGCGCCGGAAGCGCGCACCAGGACTTCGTAAGAGTTGCCGGGGCCCTGGTAGCGCGTCGCCAAACCGAAGCCGGCGCCTGCCGCTGCGAACTGCGTCGGCCGGATGTCGGCCTCGATGGCCTGGCTGGTCCAGTCGGCGGAGTCGAGCACGGCGCGTGCCTCGGCCGCGATGCCCGCCTGGCGCAGCACCCGTGACGGACCGCTCTGCACGGTCGTGAACGTGCTGCCCGCGGTGCGCGTCCAGCCCGGCGCGTTGCCCGTGGCAAACGTGTCCTCGATGACGGCGGGTGCCACGAGATTCGCGGGCAGCTCGAAGTAGTGCACCAGACCCGTGAAGCCGTTGCCGACCAGCACGCGGCGGCCGCTGATGGCGATATCGCCGTCCACCGACTGGCCGTTGCGCGCGGCGAGGATCGCGACGTGCTCGTACGACCGGTCGGCGCGCTGCCGGAATACGTTCACCACGCCGGCGTCGCGGTCGGCGCTCAGGCTGCCGATGAGCAGCAGGTCGGCGTTTTTGGCGAAGCCGCGCGCACCGCCGGCCCCCATGAAGCTGTCGAGAGGGCGGATGCGGTCCGCGAGATGGAAGCCGAAGAACGGCGTCTCGCGGTACACCAAACTACCGGTGACGTCGCTGCCACCGACGATCACGTCGGTGCCGCGAATCGTCACGTCCGGTCCGAACCGCGTGACATCCTGCTCGGGCCGCGCCTCGCTGTAGATGCTCCAGCCCCCGCCCGAGAAGTGGTAGATGAACGTGCGCGGCGCGGGCTCGTCCTGCGCGTTGGGCTGGTGCACGATGGCCCAGCTCCCGGAAATGGCCGCAGGTCCGCCCACGAACTCGTCATCGCAGCCGTCGCTGCGAAAGAGCCCGGCCAGGCCGCCCTCGACGGCCCAGGCGCCGCTGGAGTTCTTCGCGTACACGAGACCGTCCCAGCTGCACTGGCCGACGCCCTTGATCACCCGACCAGCGTCGATGTCCAGGTAGGGGCCGGACCCCTCGCTTCCGAACTGAGCGGTTTGCACCCAGCCGCTCGCGCCGAGCTCTAAGAAGCTGGTACGCACGGTCTGTACGACCGCCAAACCATTCTGCATCGCGACGGCCAGAGGAACCGGCACGTCCCGACTCTCCTCGTATTCGTCCAGGCGACGCACCAGCGTCCAGCCGGTGCCGCTGCGCTTGAACAGGAAGGCGGTGCGCACGTTGTGCGGCGGCTCGGCATCGGTGGGGTCTTCGACGAGGCGCGTGCCGGTCGCAATCGCGTAGTCGCCGTCGATGGCGACACCGTCAGCGAACCGGTTGTGTTGGCCGTTCGAGGCATACGCCGGATCGGGGCTGGCGAAGGTGGACAGGTTCTCGATGACGATGGGGCGCGCGGCGGCGATGCCGAGCACGCCGAGCGCGAGAAGCGCCGACGCGACGCGTAGGACATGTTTCATGGAGGCCCTGCCGGACGGATGTGTAGTTAGTCCGTACTTGCAAGGAGCGGGCCAGCGGCGCGCACCCCGGGAGCGGGCGCGCATCGTCTCCACTTGCCGACAACACGCTAAAACGCCGCCTCAAGGGCGCAATTCTTGCGAGAACCTCCTGCAATATTTGCGCGTGTTGCGTGCGCGCCCTCCGCCGCTCCTACAGGCGGCAGGTGCAAGTAGCTAGTTCTGGTTCATCAATCCGACAGCCGGGCCGCCAGCTCCGCGCTGTAGCTGCGGCGCGTATAGGGGTGGAATGCCCAGTACCGCTCGTTGCCGAGGTTGTCGACACCGGCGCTGACGCTCCAGCGCTCACCGAGTTCGTAGCGCACCCGCGCGTCGGCCACGAGGAATCGGCTGGTGCCCGTGTAGCTCGTGCCGTGCGGGTCCGAATTGTCGAGCGTGTTGTACTGCCGTCCGCCGTAGCGCGCGCCCAGCGTCAGGCTGAGATGATTTCGGGGCCGAAGGGTCAGCAGCGCGTTCGCGCGCCACTCGGGCACGCGCGGTTGCCAGGCGCCGACGCTCGCGGGGAAGTTGTCGTTCTCGCGGATGCGCGAGCGCGCCCACGTGAGACTGGCGGAGAGCTCCAGCATCTCGAGAGCGCGCGCGTGCGCGGCCAGCTCCACGCCGCTGGTGCGGATGTTGCCGAGGTTCTGGATCGTGTTGATCGTGCCGCCGTTGACGACGTCGCGCTGCGAGTACAACGCGTCGCGCGTGTCCTCGAAGAACAGCGTGGAGCGCAGATCGCCGTGATCGAGCGTCACCAGCGCCGACAGCTCCGTGGTCCACGAGCGCTCGGGCGCGAGCGAGGGATCGTTGTTGATGATCTCGTCGGCCGCCACCGAGCCCTGGAACAGCTCGGAGACCGTCGGCATGCGCACCGCGCGCCCGGCCGAGGCCTTGAAGGTCAGGCCGGGGCCCGCTTCCCAGGCCAGCGCGGCCTTGGGAGATATATGAGTGTCGGTGCGCGCGGCGAAATACAGCGGCTTGATCTCGCCGGCGATCTCGCCCACGGAGATCTGACCGTCGCCGGCATGCCAGCGTTCGAGGCGCGCGCCGAACGTGGTCTGCCAATCGCTGGCGAAACGCCAGTGGTCCTGCGCGTAAAAGCTGGTCAGGCGCGTGATGCCTGCGAACGAGGAGATCGACGTGCCCGCCGGGCCGTCCGACCAATCGGCGGCGGCGTTGACGCGCGTGCTCAGCTCGTAACGTTCGTCCTGCAATCCGAACTCGAGCGTGTGCCCCTCGAGCCCGCTCGCGTGACGACGCGCGCGCAGCGCGAGCGTCGACCAGCCGGTGCCGGATTGGTCGACGATGCGGCCGGGCAGTCCGAGCGTGCCATTGGCGCTCACCACGTTTGGTGAGCGCGCGACGTCGCGCTCGTAGTCGTATCGACTGCCGGCGGCTTCGAGGTCCCAGGCGCCCAAGCCGGTGCCGCGAATGGATAGGCCGTGCATCAGATGGGTGAGCCGTCCGCGGGCCGGCGACATCTCGGTGGTGCCGATGTTGAATGCGCGGCCATCGATGTTCACCAATCCGCTCCACACGGGGTCGCCGGCGGCATTGCGCAGCCAGGTGTCCGAGGCACGCGATATGTCGTTGGCCCACACGCCGAGTGTGTAGGCGACGCGCACGCGCTTGCCGATCTCCTGCGCGATCTTGAACTTTGCGTGGTCCTGCACGGTGTGGATGGCGCTGGTCGCGCCCAGCAACCACCAGTCCTGGTTGCGCGGATCGCGGCCCGCGAGCGCGCCCGTCACCGGCGTGCCGTTGGCGCCCGGCGTGCCCGCCGTCAGTAGTTTGTTCGCGAACGAGAGCGGGTGGCCGTCGCTGTCGAGGCGGCTGAAGTTCGCCCAGAACGACGTGGAGTCGCGCGCGCCGCCCGCCGACGCACTGGCCTGCCAGCCGGAGTAGGTGTCGTGCGTGTTGTGGACGTTGAAGTCCTCGCTGAACGTGCCGAGACTGGCGCGCGCCTCGAACTCCTGCGGCATGCGAGTCACGTAGTCGACCACGGCACCGACGGAATTGCCGGGATACGCGGCGGAGAAGGGCCCGTACAACACGTCGACGCGTTCGATCTCCTCGGGCGTCACCAGGCCCCAGCGCGGCGTGAAACTGGCGCCGTTGCCGAGCAGGTTCGAGAGCAGGATGCCGTCGACGTACACCAGCGAGCGTGCGCTGTTGCCGGTGCCGGAGGCGCGACTGGCGAGCACGGCGTGGTCGAAGTCGCCGGTATAGCGCTTGCGCACGATGAGGCTGGGGAAATACTTGAGCGCATCCTCGCTGTCGGTGGCGTTGATGGTGCGCGCCACCGTGTCGCCCGTGATGCCCTCGACGGTGGCGGGGATCGTGAACGGCAGCGAGCTCGGCCGCCGTGCGACCACGGTCACCGTGCCCATCGCCTCCGTCATGGCGTTTTCGGCCGCCACGGGCGCGTCGCGCGACTCGATCGTGACTTCCACGTGAACGGTGCCCGCGACGCGGAATGTGAGCTCGAGCGGCACGCGTTTGCCGTTTTCGAGCGGCGCCCTCAAGCCGACCAGCATGATGTGGATGCCGTTGGGCTCCACCTTCACCGTGTGCCCGGCGGCAATCACGACTTCACGCAACTGGCGCATGCGCGCCAGTCCATCGGCAAGCTGCGTCTGGTGGAACTCGACGCGCGTGGCCGCCGGCGTGGTGGCCGAGACCAGCGCGTCCTCGCCCACGCCGTTGTTGGTGATGGATAGATAGGCGACGCCCGTGGACATGCCGGCCGCGGTCGGCCGCGACCACGGATGTCCGACGATGAGGTCGCCGGCGGCGTATTCGTGCGCGCGCGCCGGCATCGCCAGCACAGCGGCCGCGGCGAGCACCAGCAGCAGCCGGTTGGTGCACGGCGCGGACGTGGGAGAAGACCGATAGGGTGAGTTGCGGGCGGCGCGGGCGCGCGCGAGCAGCAGGCGATTCATGGAAAATGCTCCGTGCATGAGTGCGCTCGCCCGGTGAGGGCGCGCGGTACGGCTAACAATGAGGTAGCGGGGGATTTTCCCGCGGATCAGGACCGGCCTGTCAGGCGGACATCAGACGCGCGGTGGCGCGCGTGCGCGCTGTGTGCGCGCGAGTGGCGGCTCGACGATCTGCGAAACGAACCGCGCGATGACGCGTTCGGCGACCGGCGCAGCGCCCTGGAACGGCGAGTGTGCCAACGGTGCGCCGAGCAGCGGTGCGACGCAATATTCACAATGGGTGCGGGAGTGATCTTCGCCGGGAGCCGGCGGTGATTCGGGCGCTTCGGGCCGCAGCGACGAGCACAGCGTGCTGTCGTAGCCCATCTTCTGTTCGGAGCCGGCGACGCCCGCGCCCGGAATGAATGCGCGCAATGCGAGCGCGCCGAGCACCAGGGGCAGCAGCCAGATCCGACGACGAAAGGAGCTGAGGCTTGTCACGCGCCGGATATTAGCCCAACACCATGCCGATGTACCTCAGGAATCGAAGTGTTGCTTTGCAATGTCGAGGAAGCGGCGCCGTGCCGCATCGTGCGCGACGATCGGCTCGGGGTAATTCTTTCCGAGCCGGACGCCCGCGGCGGCCAGGATTTCCCTGGGCGCGAGCCACGGTGCGTGAATGTGTTTGGCGGGCAGCAGCGCCAGCTCCGGCACCCAGGCACGCACGTAGTCGCCGTCGGCATCGAACCGCTGTCCCTGCGTGACCGGATTGAAGATGCGAAACCACGGTTGTGCGTCGCAACCGCAACCGGCCGACCACTGCCAACCGGCATCGTTGTTGGCCCAGTCGCCATCGGTGAGCAGGTCGAAGTAGTGGCGCTCGCCGCGGCGAAAGTCGATGAGCAGATGTTTGGCGAGGAAACTCGCGGCGATCATGCGCGCGCGGTTGTGGACGAAGCCGGTGGCGAGCAGCTCTCGCGCCGCCGCGTCCACCACGGGATATCCGGTATGTCCGCAGGCCCAGGCACTCCAGCCCTCTGCGTCGTCGCGCCACGGAAAGCCGCGCCACTTCGGCTGGAACGTCTCCTCGAGCAGCTTCGGGCGGTCGAAGAGCGTCGAGTGCGCGAACTCGCGCCACAGCAGCTCGTTCTGATAGACGCGCAGCGCGTCCGGCGAGAGCTCGCGCAGCGCTCTATCTACCGCGTGCCACACCGTGCGCACCGACAGCGTGCCGAACTTGAGGTCCGCCGACAGGCGGCTGGTGCCCGGGCGTCCCATGAGATTGCGCAACTCGTCGTAGTCCTTGGCGTCGCCCGCGAGCCAGCGTCTGAGCCGGGCACGCGCGTCGCGTTCGCCGCCGCGCTGCACGCGGGGGTTGTGAGCCAGCCCCAGCGACTCGAGTGTGGGCAGCGCAACGCTGCGCGTCTTCACGTCGGCAGGAACGGGTGGCAGCGTGCGCGGCGCGGCCAGCGCGGGTTGCACCGTGACTCGCGCGAACGCGCGCGCGAACGCGGTGAACACCGAATACGGATCGCCGGCGCCGGTGCGCAAACTACCCGGCTTGCACAGCGTCTCGGTGTCGAAGAGCTCGAGCGGTACGGGGAGTGCGTTCGCAACCTTGCGATCACGCTCGCGGCCGATGGGCGCGACCCAGCTCTGGGCCACGACGCGATCCACTTGCCAGAGTTTTGCGAGCCGCGGGATTTGCTCCACGCTGCGGCCCGGCACGAGCAGCAGCTTCGACCCGAGGTGCTCCAGGTTGGCCGCCAGCGACTCGATGGACTCCCGCAGGAACTGGATGCGGAACGGAATGCGGCGCGCGGCCTCGGGTCGGAAGAAGTGCTCGTCGAGCACGAACAGCGGGATGACCTCACCGCCGTCACGGACTGTCTGCAGCGCCGCCTGCAGCGGCGCGTGGTCCGCGATGCGCAGATCCTTGCCGCGGAACCAGACCAGCGTGCGCAATGCGTTATCGCGTTACTTGCTGACGACCCGGAGTTTGCGCAGCAACTGACGATCGACGTACGTGCGGCAGTCGAGCACCAGGCGATCCTGGAACTGCTGCAGCTGGTGCATCCAGAACATCACGATGATGCAGGCGACCAGCGCGGTGAGCGTGGCGTTGAACGTGATGCCGAGTCCCATCGTCACGCCAGAGATGTCGCCGCCCATCGCGCCCTGCGCTTCCTGCAGGGCGGCGCCGATGCCGCGTACCGTGCCGACGAAGCCCACGGCCGGGATGGCCCAGGCGGTGAAGCGCACCATCGAGAGCTTGGTGTCCATGCTCGAAGTTTCGAATTCGCACTCGTCGCGCACGGCCTCGGCCGCATCCTGGACACTGCGTGTCGCGCCAAAGCGGTTGTACGCCACCATGAGCAGCCGTGGCAGGAAGCTGTCCTGCTCCTCTTTCGGCAAGGCTTCGAGCGGTCGCGAGTAGACGCGTGCATCCTCGGGCAGTACGACCTGATTCTCGGCGATCTTCACGTAGTCGCGGTCGAGGAGCTTGCGGCTGGAGTTGGTGAGCTGAGCCTGGCGCCCGATCAGCAGCAGCGACCACATGCACAGGATGACGCAGATCTCCTGCTCGTGATCCTTGAGGATCACGTAGATGGACCGGAGCTGGAGCACCTGCTGCTTGACGTTGCCCTTGTTGGTGACCGTGACCGTCTGTTGGAGCACGGCATCCGCGCGCGGGCGGATGATCAGCGTCCAGATGCTGTGCATGATGATGACGGACAGCAGCAAAGCGCTGATGCTGTACACAGCGTCGTCCAGGACCCAGCGCGGCCGGTCGGCACGCGCGGGCACGGTTTTGGCGGCGGACAGCGGCGGGTTGTTCTCGATGGCCATGCAGAATTTCTCGCTCGGCGGAAGAGGCCGGATGGGTAATCGTTAGTCGTAAGGCGCGCGCGTTTAGTTCCTGCCGGACACACCCTGTCAACTCTTACATTGTGACCGGATTGTAACCACTCGGTTACTCGGGGTACTACCACGCGGCTGATAGCATGCGCTCCAATTACTCATTTGAGCGTCCTGGCCGTACCGACCCATGTCCATCGCCCTCGATCAAGTCACCAAGCGGTATCAGGATCAACCGGTCGTCAACGATGTCTCGCTGGAGGTCGGCGAAGGCGAATTCTTCGTGCTGCTCGGGCCCTCGGGCAGTGGCAAGAGCACGCTGCTGCGCGCGATCGCCGGCCTGACCGGCATCGATCACGGCCGCATTTCGCTGCACGGACGCGATGTCACGCATGTGCGCGCGCGCGACCGCGGCGTGGGCCTCGTATTCCAGAACTACGCGTTGTTCCGCCACATGACCGTGGCCGACAACATCGAGTTCGCGCTGCGCGTCCGGCGCATGAAGGCCGCCGAGCGTCGCGCGCGGCGCAAAGAACTCCTGCAGCTCGTGGCCCTCGAGGGCATGGACGAGCGTCTGCCAGGACAGCTGTCCGGTGGACAGCAGCAGCGCGTCGCCGTGGCCCGCGCGTTGGCGCACAAGCCGCAGGTTCTATTGCTTGACGAGCCCTTTGGAGCTTTGGATGCAAAGATCCGCGAAGAGCTTCGGCGCACCATCCGCGCCGTGCAGCGCGAGCTCGGCATCACCACGGTGCTCGTAACCCATGACCAGGAAGAGGCCTTCGCGCTGGCCGACACCATCGGCGTCATGAGCAACGGCCGGTTGCTCGAGATGGGCCAGCCCCAGGATCTCTATGCGCAGCCGGCCACGCGCTTCGTGGCGACGTTCCTCGGTGCCGCGAACCTGCTGCTCGCGCGGCAGAGCGGCGACGGCATCCGCTTCGGCGCGACGCCCGTCAGCGCCGAGTGCTCCGACGCACTGCCGCCCGGCCGCGAGCAGGAAGTGGTCGCGGTGCTGCGTCCCGAGGAGGTGGAAGTGGCCACGACGCGCGAGCAGCTCGATTCGAATTTCATCGCGCGCGCCTCGGTGGAGGAGATCGTGTTCACGGGCGCGCTCGAGCGCCTGCGCGTGCGGCTCACCGACGAGCCGTGCGCCGCGCAGTTGTTAGGCGGCGGCGCCGCCGGCGAGGCGCGCATCGAGATTACGCGCACGCAGCCGGAACGTCGCGCGTTGCCGGTGCGCGTGGGCATGCAGGTGGCGCTGGGCGCGCGCCGGTTGCACGTGCTGCCGACGCCGCTGTCGAGTTTCCTGGCCTGTGCGCCCACCGAGGCGGACGCGGCCCGGCTCGCGCACGAGCCGTTGCTCGAAGCCTTGTCGACCCGCATGAAGACGCGTGTCGGCCTGCGCGCCATCGATGGAATGTCCGGCACGCCCGAGCCGTTCGCGGGCGTGGCCGCGATCGCCGGCGGACCCGACGCCGCGACCACGGTCGAATGGCTGCTCCAGCACGGCGCGAACGAAGTGCTCGTGCTGCCGAAGGGCTCGCCGAGTCCGGTGCGCGTCTACATCCACTGGACCGACGAGGCGGTGCGGCGCGCGACGCTCGCGGTGGCGGCGAGCCTGTTGCGCCACGTGTCGGCGGAGGCCGTCTATCTTGGCATCGTGCCCGAGGGGCCGCCGGGCACGGGCCGAGCCGCGCCCATGCGCGCGCTGCTCGACGCGCGCTCCGAAGCACAGAGCGACCACCATCTCGAGATGCGCACCGAACTGGCGATCGGCGAGACCGTCGCGGAGCTCACGCGCAATCTCACCAGCGGCGTCTCGCACATGCTCGTGCTCGGCATCTCCGACATCACCGAGGCCGCGAGCGCCTATCGCAGCCTGCTCGCGGCGCAGCCGGGCTGGCCGGTGCTCATCGTCTATCGTCCTGCGGAAACGGGCGTTCGCGCCACCGAGAACGCGGCGTGAAGAGCGGGTCATGAGAAGCGCCGGAAAGCGCGAGCCGAACGTGATCCCGGGCTTCGGCATCACGCTGGGGTTCACCACGTTCTTCCTGTGCGCCATCGTGCTGATTCCGCTGGCCGCGCTCGTGCTCAAGGCGGGTGGCATGGACTTCGAGCGCTTCGTCAGCGTCATCACCTCGCCGCGCGCGGTGGCGTCGTACAAGCTGTCGTTCGGCACCTCGATGCTGGCTGCGGGCGTCAACATGGTGTTCGGCTTCGCGCTGGCCTGGACGCTGGTGCGCTACGACTTTCCGGGCCGCAAGATCATCGACGCCGTCATCGACATGCCGTTCGCGCTGCCCACGGCGGTCTCGGGCATCGCGTTGACGACCGTCTTCGCCGCCAACGGGTGGATAGGCCAGTACCTCGAGCCGCTCGGCTTCAAGGTGGCCTACACCTGGATCGGCATCACGGTTGCGCTCACGCTCATCGGCATGCCGTTCGTCGTGCGCACGGTGCAGCCCGCGATCCAGGAAGTGCAGCGCGATCTCGAAGACGCCGCCGAGACCCTCGGCGCGGGCCGCTTCTACGTATTCCGTCGCATCATCGTGCCGACCATCCTGCCGGCGCTGCTCACGGGCTTTACGCTGGCGTTCGCGCGCGCGGTGGGTGAGTACGGCTCGGTCATCTTCATCGCCGGCAACATGCCGATGAAGACCGAGATCACGCCGCTGCTCATCGTCATCCGTCTCGAGGAGTTCGATTACGCCGGTGCCGCGGCGCTGGGCGTCGTCATGCTGTCGATCTCGTTCGTGATGCTGCTCGCCATCAATCTGCTGCAGGTGTGGGGACGCAAGCGCATGATGGTGTCGCGATGAAGGCCCGCCTGCACAAGGATGCGCGCTAGATGGCCGGCCTCTCATCGCACGCCGTCGCCGCGGAGCTCGCGACGCGCCCGGGTCATCGCAACCTGCGCTCCATGCTCGTTCGGTGGCTGCTGATCACCGTGTCGCTGCTGTTCCTCGGCGCGCTGCTCGCGGCGCCGCTCGCGGCGGTGTTTGCCATGGCGCTCGAGAAGGGCTGGCAGGCGTATTTTCAAAGCTTCGGCGATCCGGACATGCTGGCCGCGATCCGGCTCACGCTGACCACCGCCGCTATCGTTGTCCCGTTGAACACGCTGTTCGGCATCACGGCGGCGTGGTGCATCGCCAAGTTCGAATTCCGCGGCAAGAGCATGTTGATCACGTTGATCGACCTGCCGCTTGCGGTATCGCCGGTGGTGTCGGGACTCATCTACGTGCTGCTGTTCGGCCTGAACGGCTGGTTCGGCGCGTGGCTGCAGGACCACGAGATCAGCATCGTCTACGCGATGCCCGGCATCGTCCTCGCGACGATGTTCGTCACCTTTCCGTACGTGGCGCGCGAGCTGATCCCGCTCATGCAGCAGCTCGGCAACGACGAGGAAGAGGCCGCCATCACCCTCGGCGCCGGCGGCTGGTTCACGTTCTTCCGCGTCACGATGCCGAAGATCCGCTGGGGCCTGGTATACGGCGTCATCCTGTGCAACGCGCGCGCCATGGGCGAGTTCGGCGCGGTGTCGGTGGTGTCGGGCAATATCCGCGGCATGACCAATACGATGCCGTTGCACATCGAGACGCTCTACCATGAGTACAACATGGTGGGCGCGTTCGCGGCGGCCTCGCTGTTGTCCATGCTCGCCGTGCTCACGCTGATCATCAAATCGCTGGTGGAAGGACGCAGAGGGATACGGCGGCGATGAAGCGCAACAGCCTCGGCTGGTGGCTGGCGGCGAGCAACGTGCTCATGGTGCTGCTGGTGGCAGCCGGCATATCCTATTTCGCCATCGACATGCTGCGTGGTCTGGCCGACAGCCAGCAGAAGACCCAGCTGCAGCTCGCGGGCGCCAACGCGCGCGCGGAGATCACGCGCGTGGCGGAGAGCACGCTGGCGCAGGCGCGCGGCGTCGCCGAGCGCGCGCCGATCCGGCGCCTCGCAGCCGTCGCCAACCGCACGGATCTGGAGCAGGTGCTGCGGCGCGCCTGCCTCGACTACCACCTCGATGCCTGCGCGGTGTTCGACGGCGCGCAGCCGGTGGCCTCGATCGGCGCGCAGCTCCCCTGGGAGCAGATCTTCCCCATCATCGAGGAGCAGGGCGAGCGCTTCACGATGGTGCCGCCGGGGACGGAGCTCTCGGTGATCGGTGCCGTCGCCAAACTACCCGCGCCCTTGAGCTCCTTCACCGTGGTGGTGGTGCATCTGCTCGACGACGATTTCGCGCGCGTGCTCTCCGAGCACTCCAGCCTGCCCGAGCAGGCGGGCCCGCCCATCCGGCTCATCAACTATCGCGCCTTCAACGCGCTGCCCGTCGACGAATTCACGTCCCTGCATTCGCAGGCGCTGGCCGACGGTCACTTTGCCGTGCAGCGCATCGACAGCCTGGGTCTGTATGCCTCGAGCTTCGTCGTATTCTCGTCGACCGGCGAGGGCATCACGCTCATCGAGGCGCGCGCGCCGTCCACCGCGACCGATCGCGCGGTGAACACGCTGATCTGGCGGCTCATCGGCACCGCCATCGTGTTCGCGCTGCTCGCCGTCATCGCGGGCGTGTTGTTAGGGTGGCGCGTCACCAAGCCCGCCGAAGCACTGACCGATGCCGCGGTGCGGCTGGGCCAGGGCGATTTCGCGACTTCGATTCCGACCGCGGGCCCCGCGGAGATCGGGCAGCTGGCGCGCACCATGGACGACATGCGCCGCAACCTGGTCGAGCTGAACTCGGAGCTGCGGCACCGCGAGGCCGAGGCGCAGGCCGTGCTCGAGGCCGTGGTGGAAGGCGTCTACGCCGTCGACCAGGAGCGCAACATCCGCTACCTGAACCCGCAGGCGGCGCGGTTGTTAGGCATCGAGGCTGCCGATGCCATCGGCAAGTTCTGCGGCGACGTGCTGAAGCCCTGCGGGGCGCAGGGGTCGGCCAGCGGCGCGCGGCCGTGCGCCACCACCGCCTGCCCGATCCTGCGCGCGCGGCTGTCGGGCGGCGCGCAGTCCGTGGAGCAGTTGCAGACCAGCTCCGGCACGCGCCAGACCGTCATCACCAGCTCGCGCGTCGTCA
Source organism: Pseudomonadota bacterium (assembly GCA_043747875.1). Classification (GTDB taxonomy): domain Bacteria; phylum Pseudomonadota; class Gammaproteobacteria; order Steroidobacterales; family Steroidobacteraceae; genus CADEED01. Next base: position 38,761 of record JAYTOI010000135.1, read on the forward strand.
ACGGACTGCAGGTGCAGGTGCTGCGCGACGAGACCGAGCTCGAGGGCGTGCGCCGCGCGCGTGACAGCGTGCTCGCGAACGTCAGCCACGAATTCCGCACGCCGCTGGCCGCGCAGCTCGCGTCCATCGAGCTGCTGCGCGAGGGCTTGAAGTCCGACCCGCCGGAGAAGCTGGAAGAGCTGGTGCTGTCGCTGGAGCGCGGCACGCTGCGCCTCACGCGGCTCATCGACAACCTGCTCGAGAGCGTGCGCATCGAAGCCGGTCAGCTCGACGTGCGCCGGCAGTCGATAGTGCTCGCCGACGTGGTCGAGGATGCGCGCGTGCTGGTCGAGGCGCTGTTGGTCCAGCGGCGCCAGCCGCTCGAGATCGAAGTATCCGCGGAACTCGCGCTGCAGGGCGACGCGACCCGCCTCACGCAGGTGTTCGTCAACCTCATCGCGAACGCCAGCAAGTTCGCGCCCGAGGGGACGCCGGTGCGCGTCGGCGCGCGCCGCCGGCAGGAAGGCGAGCGCGATGTCATCAGCGCCTGGGTCGAGGATTCCGGCCCGGGTCCGCCCGAGGGCGACACCGTTTCGATATTCGAACGTTTCAAGCGTGGTGGCACTCAGGAGCCCGAGCCGGGTGGTTTGGGGCTGGGCCTGTGGATCTCGCGCTCCATAGTCGAGCGCCACGGCGGCAACCTCGACGCCGCGCGCACCGCCGAAGGCCGCACCCGCTTCACCGTCACGCTGCCCGCCGATGCGCGCAACGCCATCGCGTGAGCCATTCATGAAGATACTGGTTGCCGACGACGATCTCGACTTGTTAGGCCTGGTGGCGTATTCGCTGTCACAGGCGGGCTACCTGGTGGTCAAGGCCGGCGACGGTCCGGGCGCGCTCGCGACGTTCGAGGCCGAGTCGCCCGACCTCGTGATCCTCGACATCAACATGCCGGGCACCTCGGGGTTCGAGGTCTGCACGGCCATCCGCGCCCGCGGCGACGTGCCGGTGATGATGCTCACCGCGCGCGGCGAAGAACAGGACCTGGTCAAGGCGCTCGACCTCGGCGCCGACGACTACCTGACCAAGCCCTTCAGTCCGAAGACGCTGCTGGCGCGCGTCAAGGCGCTGCTGCGCCGCGCGAGCGCCGAGCGCGCGCATGCGTCGCTCAGCGTCGGGCGCGTCACGCTGGATATCGAAGGGCATTCGGTGCGCATCGGCGACGGCGAGGCGATCGCGCTGACGAAGCTCGAATTGCGGCTGTTGCAGATGCTGCTGGCTCAGGCCGGGCGTGCCGTGAATTCCGACCGACTGCTGGTGCAGGTGTGGGGGCATCGCGGTTCGGGCGACCGTCAGCTCCTCAAGCAACTGGTGCACCGGCTGCGTCACAAGATCGAGGCGAATCCTGCGGTGCCCCAACTGCTGCAGACCGCCGCACCCTCGGGCTACAAACTAGTGGTGGAGTGATGAACAAGACTCTCGGGTCGGTCCTGCTGGGCGTACTGCTCGGCGTGACGCTGGCCGGATGCGGCAGCGGTACGTCGGCGGACGTCAATCTGCTCAACGTGTCGTACGACCCGACGCGCGAGCTCTACGAGGACGTCAACGCGGTGTTCGCGCAACAATGGCTGCAGAAAACCGGCCAGCGCGTGCGCATCAGTCAATCGCACGGCGGCTCAGGGCGCCAGGCGCGCGCCGTCATCGACGGCTTGCAGGCGGACGTGGTGACGCTGGCGCTGGCGGGCGACATCGACTCCATCGCCGCGCAGGGCAAACTACTGCCGGTCAACTGGGAGCAGCGGCTGCCGCACAACAGCGCGCCCTACGTATCGACGATCGTCTTTCTGGTTCGCAAGGGCAATCCCAAGAAGATCCTCGACTGGGGCGACCTCGTGCACGACGGCGTGCAGGTGATCACTCCGAATCCGAAGACCTCGGGCGGCGCGCGCTGGAACTACCTGGCCGCGTGGGCCTGGGCCGAGCGCCAGCCCGGCGGCAACGCGACCACCGCGCTGGAATTCGTGCGCAAGCTCTTCGCCAACGTGCCGGTGCTCGACACCGGCGCGCGCGGTTCGCTGACCACCTTCGCGCAGCGTGAAATTGGCGACGTCGCGATTTCGTGGGAGAACGAGGCGCACCTCGCGCTGCGTGAGGAGGGTGCCGGAAAATTGGAGATCGTGGTGCCGTCGGTCAGCGTACTCGCCGAGCCGTCGGTGGCGGTGGTCGACCAGGTGACGCTGCGCCGGGGTACCCGCGGGCTCGCACAGGCCTATCTGGAATTCCTGTACACACCGGAAGGCCAGGAGATCGTCGCGAAACATTTCTACCGGCCGCGCGATCCCGCCGTGTTCGAGAAGTACCGCGCGCAGTTCGCGGACGTGGAGCTCATCGACATCAGTCACTTCGGCGGCTGGAAGGTCGCCCAGCAGGAGCATTTCGCGAGCGGGGGCCTGTTCGATCAGATCACCGGGGCGCGCGCTCCCGCCCCGAATTGAAATGGGGACACTCCCCATTTCTTAGCAAAAGGGGACAGACCTGAAGAGATGAGAAAGGGCGACGTTCAGGCCACGGAAAGCGCAGTCGAATCTTTCGTTTCCCACAGCCGCTGTGCCAGCGCGGCGGCATGCCCGCGCAGCTCCGGCACCGCGGTCGCCTCCCAGTCACGCGCGCGCAGCCACGGCCCGATGTAGTACAGCCGCTCGATGGGACTGCCCGACGCGCCGATGACGCAACCGTCGGCGGCGGTATCGATGCCGAGTCCGTGCGCATCGGCGCGCACCAGTCCGTTCGCCACCAACGATTGCACCAACGGATCGGCGAGCTTTTCGATGCGCGCGTCCGGCCCGGTGCAGTTGACCACGCGATCGACGAGCCAGGCGCGCAGCTTCGCCGCACCACGCGGTCGCCATTGCACTTCGACGGCGTCGTCCACCAGGTGGAGTTGCTCGAGGCGTCCGGCGTGCACCTCGAGGACTCCGCGCCGCTGCAGCGTGCGCACGGCGCCCAGCGGACCCGCGGGCACGCGATGTCGATGGACTTCCCAATGAGCGCGCGCATGGCGCAGAAAGCGTGCGCGTTGCGCATCGTCGAGATCGCGCCAGATCGAGGGGATGCGCGCGCGTGCCAACGCGAACAGTTCCCGCCAGTCGCCGCCCGCCGCGATCGTCGCCTCGGCGAGTGCCCGCCAGCCCTGCAGCAGTCGGGCAGCCGAGCCGCCACACTGCACCAGCATGCGATCGAGGTCGGGCTGCGTGGCTGGCCGCAGCGTGGTGGCTTGCGGCTCAGGCAGAAGCCCGTGCCGCGACAGCACGTGGATGTGGCGCACGCGCGGCCGGATCGCCGCGAGCCGCAGCGCGGCGTCGATCATCGTGAGGCCGCTGCCGATCAGCAGCACGGCGCCGAGATCCTCTTGCCGCCGCGGGCCGTTGTCCCGGGAACCCGAATGACCCCGCTCCAGATGACCCTGCTCCAGATGGCCCCGCTCGAGATGACCAAGGCTCCAGGGGTCGTCGATGTATCGGGGATGGCCGGCCAGCGGCGCGCAGGCCGGCGGACATGCGGGTGGCGCGTTGCCGAGTGCGAGTACCACGTCATGCGCGCGCAGCGCGCCGCCGTCGTCGAGCCATACGTCGAAGCCGTCGGCCGCGCGGCGCAACGCGAGCGCTCGCGCGCGGCGATGCGCGCACGTCACATGGTCCGGGGCCGCGGCGCTGGCGGCGGCGAAGCGCGCGCGCAGATATTCGCCGTACACCTGGCGTGGTAGATAGTTCGACGGCGCGGCGGTGATGCCCTGCGCGCGCAGATAGTCGAGGAAGTCGTGGGGATGCGCGCCGTCGAGCGACATCTGTCCCGCGGCGACGTTGAGCGGATAGGGATAGTCGCGCATCGCATACGCGACGCCGCCGCCCAGGTCGGCGCGCGGATCGACCAGTACGATGGAGACAGGAGTTCGCCACGGAGTGCGCAGCAGCCGGATCGCCACCGCCGCCCCGCAGAAGCCGCCGCCCACGATCGCGATGACGCGCGCCGCAGGGTTTGTGGCCACCGCAATCCTGCCCTGAAACGCGGAACTCTTGCCCTGCATGAACGCCAGTATCGATATGGCTGGTCACATGGTCGATTGCGTCCCGGTATCAATCGGGTAACTCCCCTTGTGAACGAGTGACCGCGTTTTTCTGTCACAGTGTCGGTAAGGGACTGGTTGAAGGAGAGTCGTCGATGCGTTCCATGTGGGTTCTTGCGGGCCTCGCGCTCGCCGCGGGGGCGCTCGCCGCGCCGGACAAGATGCACGCCGTCGAAGTCGGGCCGGACGGGCTTTCCGTACAGACGCGGCCCGTGCCGCAACCCAAGGCTGGCGAGGTGCTGGTCAAAGTGCGCGCGGCGGGCGTTAATCCCGTCGATTGGAAATCCGCGCAGCGGCGCTTCGGCATGGTGCCCGGCACCGATGTCTCGGGGACCATCGATTCGGTGGGCGAGGGCGTGACCGCCTGGAAGCCCGGCGACCAGGTGTTCGGTTTCGCGCGCGAAAGCGGCAGCTATGCCGAGTACGCCGTGGTGCCGGTGACCAGCCTCGCGAAGCGTCCGAAGAGCATGACGTTCGAGCAGGCCGCGGGCCTGCCCATCGCAGCAGAGACCGCGTACCGTGCCTTGCACGAGGCCGGCAAGATCCAGCGCGGGCAGACGGTGCTGATACACGGCGCCGCAGGCGGCGTGGGCTCGGCGGCGGTGCAGATCGCAAAGGCTGCCGGCGCGCGCGTCATCGGCACGGCGTCACCTAACAATCATGACTTCGTGAAGTCGCTGGGTGCGGACCAGGTCATCGACTACACCAGCGAGAAGTTCGAGGACGTCGTGAAGAACGTCGACCTGGTGTTGAACACCGCCAATGCAGAAACCACTGCGCGCTCCATCGCGGTCGTCAAGGCGGGTGGCGCGCTCGTGTCCATCGTGGGGCCGGCCGATGTCCAGGCTTGCGCCGCCGCGAAGATTCGTTGCGCCCGGCCCGAGCGCGACAAGGGTGCCACGAACGCGGAGTTGCTGGAGCGCGTCGTCGATCTCGCCGAGGCGGGCAAGCTCAAGGTGTACGTCGAGCAGGCGTATCCCATGGCCGACGCGGCCCAGGCCTGGGAGAAGAGCCGCGCCGGGCATACGCGCGGCAAGCTCGTCATCCGGGTGTCGGAAGGTCCGACGATGAAGCACCAATGAGTGGCTGAGGCCGCCGCGGGCGCCCGCGTCGTTCGATGGCCGCTGCTCAGTGACTGAACGCGGCGAGTAGCGCCAGCAACGCGATCGAGCCGGCCACGCGCGCGAGATCGGCTATCAGCTCGCGTCGTGCATTCCCAAGATCACTGCGCGCCTCGCACAGCTCGCCACCTTCGTCGGCGATGCTTTTCCGGCGATATCGAAGTCCGAAATCTCGAAGGAAGGAACGACCCGCGCCAAACCCGAAGTCTGGACGAATCGCGCGCAATTCGATGCTCTCGTGAAGGACTTCGCCATGCATACGAAGACCCTGGCCGAAGTCGCCGAGAATTCGAGCAGCGCGGGCGAGGAGCTCGAGGCCGCGGTCGCCGCCGTAGGTAATGATTGCAAATCCTGCCACGACAAGTTCCGGAAGTGCCGGCGGTCATCCTCAGGCCCATAGTCAAAGTTGCGTGCTTGTGGCGAGCACGCCGAGCAGCGTGCTCGCCACCAGGCAACGCGCCAGGCTTTGCTTGAACACGAACAGCAGCAGCAGGGCGAACGCGGTGAGCGCGGCGGGAATCCACCTCATGCCATGCGGCACGTCGACGTGCAGGGGGCCGAAGCTCCAGGGATCGACGCGCGCGAACAGCACGTGCAGCGCGAACCACAGCGCGAGGTTTGCGATGACCCCGACCACGGCGGCCGTGATCGCGGCGAGTGCGCCGGCCAGCGCGCGGTGCTCGCGCAGACGTTCCACATAGGGCGCGCCGAGGAAGATCCACAGGAAGCAGGGCACAAAGGTCACCCACACGGTGATCAGGGCGCCGAGCACGCCGGCGAGCAACGCATGGTCCGCACCCGCGGATTGATACGCGGCGAGGAAGCCGACGAACTGGACCACCATGATCAGCGGCCCCGGAGTCGATTCGGCGAGGCCGAGGCCGTCGACCATTTGGGCGGGAGTCAACCAGCCGTATCGCCCGGCCGCCTGTTGCGCCACATAGGTCAGCACGGCGTACGCCCCGCCGAACGTGACGACGGCCATCTTGCTGAAGAACACCCCGAGCTGCGTGAAGACGTGCCCCGCGCCCAGCAGCAGGAAGGCCAGCAGCACCGGCGCGAGCCACAGCGGCAGCCACAGCGCGAGTAGTTTGGCCGCGCGTCGCGCCGAGGGCGCGCCATGAGAGGCCACCGAGGGCTCCGCCTGCGTCGGCGCTGCGGCGTCGACCACGGGGATCGCAGCGTCTCCCGGCGCGCGCTGGGCATGCGCTTCGGTGGCCAGGAAAAAGCCGCGGCGCGCGGCCGCGTAACCCGCGATCCCCGCGACGGCGATGACGATGGGAAATGGCGCGTGCAGCAGCGCGATGGCCGCGAACGCCAGCAAGGCCAGCGTCCGCGCGAGTGCGGTCTTCAGCGCACGCCGCGCGATGCGGATCAGGGCCTGGATCACGATGGCGATGACCGCCGCTTTCAGCCCGAGCAGCACTCCTTCGACCAGCGTATGGCCCTGCCACAGCACATACACGAAGGACAGCGCGAGGATCGCGACGAAGCCGGGCAGCACGAACAGCGTGCCCGCAACGAGTCCGCCGCGCGTGCCGTGCAGCAGCCAGCCGATGTAGGTCGCGAGCTGCTGCGCCTCGGGGCCGGGCAGCAGCATGCAATAGTTGAGCGCGTGCAGGAACCGCTCCTCGCCGATCCAGCGCTTCTCGTCCACGAGGATGCGGTGCATGACGGCGATCTGGCCGGTGGGGCCGCCGAACGACAGCAGCCCGATGCGCGTCCAGGTGCGCGTAGCCTCGGCAAAGGACGGAACTGGTGCGCTCATGCGTGCAGCGTACCGGAGTTCTCGCGCCGGCTCGCGAGTTGCAACCGGAATGTAACCGCGGCCACGCGTGACGGTCACAGCGGTGACAGCGGGCGCGCGCTCATACCTGCGGGCATATGTGAATGCGACTCCGCGATTTCGCCTGGCACGGGCCTGTAGTTAGTTTGCTCCCATGAGCACACCGGCACTGCAATGGCCCCTCGAGAAGACTTCCCACCGTCAGCGTCGGCGCCGACATGCCTCGTCGCGCGCGACGCTGCAGTGGCACGACGTTCAGTCGCCGGCATCCGGCGCGGCAATTTCCCCGTGCAGACTTCGGTGCAGGTGGCGCAGGGAACACTCCACGACGCCGCGCACCTGCGCCTGTCGCCGGAACAGCGGGAGGTGCCCGTGCAGGCGCTCGGGACGGCGCAGGCGCGACGGCTCGATCTGCGAGCTCGACCTCGACCTCAACTCGAGCATCGGTGCTTTGGCGGACCTGCGGTACCGGCTGGAGTTTGGCGACGATGTGCGCGCGCAGCCGATCCTGGCCGAGCGCCGGGACGTGGAGGAATCCGCCGACGCCTTGCAGGTGGGCAAGATGCGCTTCGCGCGTCAGCCGGCCGCGTTGCTGCAATCCGTCGCGTTCGGCCGGGAAATCGCCGGCGACGGCCTGAACGCCATGTCGGTCATCGACGCGCACGGCGATGTCTATCTACTGGGCGGCGAAGCGGGCATCGATTTCGTCAAGCGTGGGCCCTCGGCGGTGCGGATTCATCATACCGGCACTCTGCACCTCACCACGGAATACGCGGTGCCGCGCACCGTCACGGTCGACGTGCCAAACACCAAGTCGTGGGTGAAATACAGCGCGCGCGTACAGGATCCGGAGCGCCGCGTACGCGGCATCGCATTCAACTCGGCGTTCAGTCTCGGAAGTTTTCCCTGGACCTGGGATTTCGGCACCGGCAGCTGGTCGTATGGCGCATTCCGTGCGGTCAGCGTTTCGGCCGTGCTGAGGCAGATCGGCGGGTCATCCGGCGCGAACGACGGACAGATTTCGACCGGCCCTCAGGGACGCGCGCAGTTGTCCGAGCGCGCCGCTGGCGGACGCCCGACGCGGGCTGAATGCTGGGGTCAGCTGCATGGCGCCCGGCGAATACTCGACCGAGCTCGAGGGCAACGGCCACGTGGCGTTTCGTTTCTCGCCAGCGCAACCCGCGAGTGTGCATGCTCTCGCGGTATATCAGTACTATGTGGCAACTCCGACGCTGATCGCTGCGGCCACCAGTGCGGTGGCCATGTCGAGCCCGCTGGCCGTAACGGTAGAGCGTTAGGAAACACGCCGCGGTGTAATCTTGGGGTCGCTCATGAACGACCCGACACATCACTGCCAATCCCCGCGCTTCGATGCCGGCAATCCGCTCGCGGAGCGCGGCGTCCGGCGCGCCCTGTGGCTGACCGCCGCGATGATGATCGTGGAGATCGTGGGCGGCTGGTGGTTCAACTCCATGGCAGTGCTCGCCGACGGCTGGCACATGAGCTCGCACACGCTCGCGCTCGGGCTGTCCGCGTTTGCCTATTCGTATGCTCGGCGCGCCGCACGCCACCGCAGCTACGCGTTCGGCACGTGGAAGGTGGAAGTGCTGGGTGGCTACACCAGCGCGATCCTGTTGGTGGGCATCGCATTGCTCATGGGGTATCAGTCGATCGAGCGCCTGGTGACTCCGCAGTCCATTCACTATCGCGAGGCGATTTTCATCGCGGTCGTGGGGCTCGCCGTCAATCTGATCTGCGCGTTCTGGCTGCGTGGCGGGCATGCGCCTCAGCATCCTCGACAGCATGACCACGCGGCGCACGGTCACGTGCATGTACATCACGACGATATGAACGTCCGCGCCGCGTACGTACACGTGCTCGCCGACGCGGCGACGTCGGTTCTCGCCATTGCGGCGCTGGTCGGCGGACTGGCGTGGGGCTTCGGCTGGCTCGATCCGGCGATGGGCCTGGCCGGCGCCGCGCTCGTGTCGGTATGGGCGTGGGGGCTGTTGCGCGATTCGGGGCGCATCCTGCTCGATGCCGAGATGGACGCGCCCGTGGTCGCGGAGGTGCGCGAGGTCATCGAGCAGGGCGCGGTGCCGGCGCGCATCACGGACCTGCACGTGTGGCGCGTGGGGCGCGCGCAGTACGCGGTTACCGTTTGCGTCGCGACGCAGGCCGATGTGGACGCGGAATTCTTCCGGCGCGCACTCGGCGTGCACGAGGAGCTGGCGCACGTCACGGTGGAAATTCTCCGCGTGCCGCCGCAAGCGGCGGTCTGACTACCGGCTCTGTCCGCGCGGCTTGGGAGCCACGTGGCCGCGGCCGCGGAAACGATCGAACCGGGAGCGCACTGCGGCCTCGATGCGATCGAGCACGATCGCCATGCGTTCGAACCGCGCCACGAGCAGGCCGAGCCCAGGGATGACGAGCACGAACCCGGGAATTCCCGGCACGAGCGAAAAGAAAATCCCCGCCGTGATGAGCACGAGTGCGAACGCCACGTAGACCCATGACAGCCAGGGTGCGCGCCGCGCACGTTGCTCGTGTTTGCGTTCGTAGTGGTCGTGGAAGCGGTGCCCCGGCTTGCCTGCGCGCAGAGCGGCGAAATCTGCCTTGAGTGTTGCGAAAGCCATGAACATACCGTATCGCGTTCATCGTGCGCGCTCTGTGCCGTGACTTCCCGACCCGGGGTCGGCGGCAACTGACAAACGCGCATGCACCCCGCTATCGCAGGAAGGGGATTTTCACCCCCGCGAATTCGCGGTCCACCGCATCCTGATCCTCGGCCTTCTCGGCGCTCTGCACCTGCCGCTGCGTGAGATGCGGCGCGAGCATGTTCAGGAAATCGTATAGATAGCCGCGCAGCAGCGTGCCGCGGCGAAAGCCCGCCCACGTGGTGTGCACGGGAAACAGATGGGACGCGTCGCGCACCTTGAGATCGCTGTCCTCGACGCCGTCGATCGCGACGTTCGCGACGTTCGCGATGATTCCGACGCCCAATCCCTCGCGCACGTATTTCTTGATGACGTCCGAGTCCCACGCGGTCAACGCGACGTTCGGCGTCAGCCCTTCCTCCGCGAACAGCTCCATAAGCGACGCGGGTCCGGAGAAGCTGAATGAATAAGTGACCAAAGGATACTGCGCGAGCTCGGCCATCGAGGGCTTGGGGACTTCACCGAGCGGATGTCCGTGCGGCACGATGATGGCACGGTGCCACCGATAGCAGGGCAGGCGCACGAGCCCCGCGAAGATCGGGCTGGCGCCGGTCGCGATGGCGAGGTCGATGCGGTCGGTGGACGCGAGCTCCGCGATCTGTTCGGAGTTGCCCTGGTGCAGATGCAATCGAACCTTCGGATATTTGTCGCGGAAGCGCTTGAGCACCTGCGGCAGCACGTAGCGTGCCTGGGTGTGCGTGGTGGCGATCGACAGCGACCCGGCGTCGTCCTTGCGCAGATCGGAAGCCAGCGCCTTGATGCTGCGCGCCTGGCGCACGATCTGCGAGGCGCGGTCGATCACCTGCGCGCCCGCGTCGGTGGGGCGCACCAGCGCGCGACCCTTGCGTTCGAACAACTGAAAGCCGAGTTCGTCCTCGAGCTGCTTGAGCTGTTTGCTCACGCCCGGCTGCGCGGCATGCAGCACACGCGCGGCCTGGGTGATGTTCAGATCGTTCTCGGCGACGGCCACCAGATAGCGTAGCTGGATGAGTTTCATCGCGAGTGTTTCAAATGGTGGGCCATCGGAGGAAGGGAAATGGAAATGGGGACATTCCTCATTTCGCTGTCACAATCGCAGAAGGGGGATCTGCGACTGACATCGAATGATGATTGTGACAACGAAATGAGGAATGTCCCCATTTCCTAACTATTTGCTATCGATGCATCGTCTTATGGAATGGCACTCATGGCGCATACAACTGGTCGAAGATGCCGCCATCGCTGAAGTGTTCTTTCTGCGCCTTGGTCCAGCCGCCGAAGTCTTTGATGGTCACGAGCTCGAGCTTCGGAAACAGCTCGGCATGTTTCGCCGCGACCTGCGGACTGCGCGAGCGGTAATAGTTGCGCGCCGCGATCTCCTGGCCTTCCGGCGTGTACAGGTACTTGAGATATTCCTCGGCCACGGCCTTCGTGCCGCGACGCAGGACCACCTTGTCGACCACCGACACCGACGGCTCGGCGAGAATGCTGATTGACGGGATCACGATCTCCACCTTGTCGGGGCCCAGCTCCTTGATGGCGAGCCAGGCTTCGTTCTCCCACGACAGTGCCACGTCGCCGATGCCACGCTGCACGAACGTGGTGGTCGAGCCGCGGGCGCCCGTGTCGAGTACCGGCACATTCTTGTACAGCTTGCGGATGTACTCCTTCGCAGTCTCATCGTTGCCGCCCGGCTGCTTCTTGGCCCAGGCCCAGCCCGCGAGGTAGTTCCAGCGCGCGCCACCCGAGGTCTTCGGGTTCGGCGTGATCACGGCCACACCGGGCTTGATGAGATCGCCCCAGTCCTTGACGCCCTTCGGATTTCCCTTGCGAACCAGGAAAACGATGGTCGACGTGTAAGGCGCCGAATGATCCGGCAGGCGCTCCTCCCAGTTCACGGGCAGTAGTTTGCCGTTGGCCGCGATGGCGTCGACGTCCGCCGCGAGCGCGAGCGTCACGACATCCGCAGCGAGGCCGTCGATGACCGAGCGCGCCTGCCGGCCGGAGCCGCCGTGCGACTGGTTGATCTTGACCGTGTCGCCGGTCTTCTTCTTCCAGTACTCGGCGAACGACTTGTTGAAGTCGACGTACAGCTCGCGCGTCGGATCGTACGACACGTTGAGCAGGGTGATTTCCTTGGCATTCGCGACCGAGCTCGTGCCGGCCACGAACACGGCGGCACTGAGCGCGACCAGCAGCCGGCGATTCAGATTGTGGTTCATGATGTGTGTTTCCGATGCGTTAGAAGTTGAGCGCGAAGCGCGTGAGCAAGGCTTTCTCGTCGGCGCGGTCGCCGGTGGCGCCACCGCCTTCGAAGCTCGAGTTCTCGTAAGTTGAGGGACAGCTTGACGGTGTTCCATGGGTACCAGTTCACGCCCACTCCGTAGGCCGTGACTTTCGACACCGCGGTCAGCGGATTCGCGAAGGAGGTCGCGCCGCCGACGAAGGCGTCGTCATCGATGTCCAACTCGTGATACCGCGCCACCAGCTCGAACGCGCCCCATCCCGCCTTGCCCGGCTGGAAGGTGCTCGCCGGCGTGTAGCCGCGGAAGGTTTCCTCCTCGCCCGTGATGAACCAGGAGAATGTCGTCTGCCAGGCGGAGTGCGTCAGCGTGTCGGAGCGTGTGACACCACCGACCACGCGCGAGACGTCCTGCTCGACCTGCGTGTACTCGCCGAGCAGGCCGAAGCTGCCACGGTAGTAGTAGAGCTGCGGCGCGAGACGCAGGCGCTGGCCGTCGGCGAACGTCGCGTTGTTAGGCGTGACGCCCGTGGCCGTGTTCGTGCGATAGCTGAACACGCTCTGCTGTCCGGGCGAACGATATGCGGACAGCGCCGTGTTTGCGGCGGTGCCGTCGACGTCGATCCAGGTGCTGCCCACGCCGAAGCCGAGGCCGCGCAGGTTGAAGTTGCTCGAGTTCACGAACGGCTGAAAGAACAGACGCGCCGCGTAGTCGCCCGCGGCGTCGGATTCAACGTCGGGCGCCGCGAGATTGTCGCTGCTCTGGCCGTCGGTGGTGCCGTTGAAATAGCCCACTTGATAGGCCACCGCGCCGCCGCTGAATTCACCCGAGAGCTGCACGCCCAAATCGCGGTTCGGTACCAGCGCCGTCGGCAACGCGCGCTCGATGAAGCGGATGTCGGCGGAGCTCTGCAGGCGCTCGAGACCGGCGGGCGGCTTGAACTTGCCGACGGTCACGACCGCGGCGGGGTTGAAGCGCGCGGCGATGTACGCATCGACGATGATCGAGCGACCGCCGGCGAAGTCCGGCATGAAGCGGAAGTCATAGATGTTGCCGAACGTGCCTTCGATGGTCGGACGCACGCGGCGCAGGATGAAAGTGTCCGCAGTTTCGGGCACCGACTCACCGCCGTACGTGCGCGCATCGGCGTGCAGCGTGCCGCGCAGACGTACGAAGTTTGCGCCGTCGGTCGAAGCGATCTGGAAGCGCGCGGCACTGCCGGTGACTCGCGGTGCGGTGGCCGCCGCGGCCGTGGCCGCTTCCTGCTGCAGCTCGAGCTTGCGCTCGAGAATCGCGAGGCGCTGCTTCTGCTCTTCGACTTCGCGACGCAGATCGTCGTTGCCCGACGGCGTGGACTGCGCGCGCGCCGCTCCCGAAAAAGGCAGCAGCAATGCGAAGGCCGCCATTGCCGCTGCGCGTCTGATGTTCACTCTCGTTCTCCTGATGTTGTGCCAATCGACACAGGAGAGCGTAAGAAACCGGGGGTTATGCGGTCAGTCGAGGTGGGGTAACGGTTCGGTTACGGGCCGGTCCTTTTGGTTACACCGGCATGAGTTCCGCGTATTGCTCGCTAGTGGTCGCGCAGGCTGGCGGCGTATTCAGAAAGGAGACGCGTCGTGCGGCCGTTGTCACCGAGCGGCACGACGCTCCCACCCGCGCCCAGCGCCGCAAACAGCAATTTGAGATCGTTGAGGAACGTGAGCTTCTGGTGCCACTCTGCCTGCGGCGCGAGGGCGCTCGAAGTTTCGACCTCGATGTCCTTCCGGGGTTCGCGGTCGCTGCGGGCGAACGGCGCCAGGCGGGCCTCGATCTGGGCGGAGACCGTGTCGGGAATGTGGTTGTGGGTGCTCAAGTTCGTCTCCAGGGGCGGCAAGTTGCGATGGGTGCAATCTGCGCTACAGTGCCGCGCCCCACAAACGCGCTAATTGAAGTGATCATAAGGAAATCTGACGTGTCCACCGCGTATGCCCGCCTGCCGCTGAATGCGCTGCGGGTATTCGAGGCGGTCGCATCGCGCCTGTCGTTCGCGGAAGCGGCCGAAGCGCTGCACGTCACACCCGCAGCGGTGAGCCAGCAGGTGAAGGCGCTGGAAGACTATCTGCAGGTGCAGTTGTTCAAGCGTTCGGGCCGGCGCATCGAGCTCACAGTCGAGGGCCAGCAACTGTTACCCGGCGTGCGCCGCGGGCTCGACGAGCTCGAAGCCGCGATGCAGCACCTGAAGCTGCATCGCGCCGAGGGGCCGCTGCACATCACGCTGCTGTCTTCCTTCCTGCAACGCTGGTTGTTGCCGCGCATCGGCACCTTCAATTCGCGGCAGTCGGGCTCGGATCTGCGCTTTCACACCAGTCGCGATCCGGTCGATTTCTCGCGCACCGAGATGCACGTCGCGATCCGCATGGGCCTCGGCAGCTGGCCGGGCCTGCACGCGGAGAAGTTGCTCGACGAGTGGGTGATTCCGATCTCGTCGCCTGGACTGCTGGCCAAGTACGGGCCGGTGCCGCGCGGCGAGGATCTGCAGAACTTCCCGCTGCTCGGCAGTGTCGATGAGCCCTGGCAGGCGTGGATCGAAAAGGGGCATGAAGGCGACTGGCTGGCGCGCGCGCCCATCATCGACGATTCGGCCGGCGTCATCGCGGCAGCGGAAGAGGGCGTCGGGTTCGCGCTGGCACGCTGGTCGCTCGTGCAGCGCTCCCTGCAGCAGGGCCGGGTGGTGCTGGCGGGCGATGCGTTGTTGCCGTTTCGCTTCTCGTATTACTTCGTCTGCCCTGAACCATACCTCGCCATGCCGAAGGTCAAGCGCTTCCGGGATTGGCTGTTCGAAATGGCCAAGGCGTTTCCGCGGCCGCATTCGCTGTTCGAGAAGCGCGGCGCCACGTCGTCCAAGTCCGCGAAACGCGCGAGCCCCTGACGCACCGCCGCGCCGGCACTCACTCCTTAAGTTTTGTTGATGCCGCATTCAGGCATCACGTTTGTTAGGCGGGCACGCCGCGAGCACGATGTCGCACATCAACCTATTGGGAAATGTGTCATGTGCCTCGAGAGAATTTTGCGAAACACCGCTTTTGCCATAGCCGCGCTCGCCATCGTGGCGGCGTTCGGCCTCACCATCGAATATCTGCCGTTGTTCAGCGCGCTGCGCTGAAGACGTGCCCCCGCAAGGAGACTGATTTTATGAGCACCCAAGCCTGCATATCACTTGCCAGCCCCAGCTCGTTGGAAGCGCGTTCCGTGATGCGCGCCAGCAGCGTGGCGGTGCGGCCGATGTCGAGCTCGACGAGCACGGCGCGGCCCACGTCGGGCGAGATCGACACGATGCGCGCCGGAACCACGTTGCGCACCGACAGTCCGCGTGGCGGCTCGGTGGCGACGATGACGTCGCGCGCCAGCACATGGATCTGGATCCGCTGACCCACGGCCGCATCGACTTCTGCGGTGAGCAATGCGTCGCCGACGCGCAGCAAGGCGAGCCCGGATTCGATGCGCTCCACGATGCCGGTCAGCACCGCGCCGACCGCATCCGGACCGACGATGGCGCGCAGTTCGTGACGTCTGCTGACGGTGGCAATGTCGCCGTCGGCGAGCACGCGGCCCGCGTCGAGCAGCACAACGCGGGCCGCGAGGCGCAGCACCTCGTCGAACTGATGGCTGACGTACACGATCGGAATCGAGAACGCGTCGCGGAGCTTCTCGAAGTACGGCAGCAGATCCTCGCGGCGCGCCGCGTCGAGCGAGGCCAGCGGCTCGTCGAGCAACAACAGCCGCGGCTGGGACAGCAGTGCGCGCCCGAGCGCGACGCGCTGTTTCTCGCCGCCGGACAGCTGGTACGGCCGGCGTGCGAGCAAATCCCCGAGTCCTAACAACCCGACCACGGTGTCGAACGCGATCGGCTTCGCCGCGTCGCCCGGCACCCGTCGATATCCATATTCCAGATTGCCGCGCACGTCGAGCTGCGGAAAGAGTCGCGCATCCTGGAACACGACGCCGATGCGACGGTGGCGCGGATCCACGTGAATGCCGCGCGCCGTATCGACCAGCACGTCATCGCCCAGAAGCAGGCGCCCGGCATCGGGTGCGAGCAGGCCCGAGATCAACGCGATCGCCGTCGATTTGCCGCACCCTGAACGGCCGAACAGCGCGGTGACACCCGGCGTCGGCGCACTGAAGCGCATGTCGAGCTGGAAATCGCCGCGCCGCTTCTGGAACTCCACGACCAGCATCAGTGTGCCGGCCTGTAACGCAGCCGCCGCGAGATGAGCTCGGCGGCGAGCAACCCTGCGAGCCCGAGCAGGAACGACAGGAGCGCCAGACGTGCCGCGAGCGCGTCGCCATCGGGCGTCTGCAACGCCGTGTACAGCGCCAGCGGCAGTGTGCGCGTCTCACCTGGAATGTTGGCGGCGAACGTGATGACCGCGCCGAACTCTCCCAGGCCCGCGGCGAACGCCGTCACCGCGCCGGCCAGGATGCCGGGTGCGATCAACGGCAATGTGATCGAGAAGAAGCGATCGACCGGCCCCGCGCCCAGGGTGCGGGCGGCTTCTTCGAGTCCGCGGTCCATGCCCTCGAGCGACAGGCGCACCGAGCGCACCACCAGCGGAAACGACATCACGGCCGTGGCCAGCGCCGCGCCCGCGCTCGTGAACGCGAGCCGGATCCCAAACGTATCGTACAACCAGCCGCCGAGCGGCCCCCGCACGCCGAACAGCAGCAGCAGTAGATAGCCCACCACCACGGGCGGCAACACCAGCGGCAGGTGCACGAACGCATCGAACAACGTGCGTCCCGCGAAGCGCGTGCGGCTCAGCAGCCACGCGACTGCGATCGCGATCGGCAGGCTGAACACCACGCTGCGCGCCGCTACCGAGAGGCTGAGCAGCAGCGCGTCGAGCTCCGTTTCGGACACCATCAAGTTCCTTCCGGATTCACCGGCGCACCGCGGCCGGCGGCCGCGCGAGCCCGCTCCGGCGGCACGCCCAGCCCTCTCAACGCGTACTCCAACATTCCATTCGCGAGCTCGCGTTCGCCTACCACGACCCGCCCCGCCCCCAAAGCTTCGAGCGGCTCGACCTCGCCCGCGCTGTGCGTGCGCACGACGACGTCGATCTCCGGATTGAGCGAGCGGGCCACTTCCACGATGCGCCGCGCCTGGAAACTATCGGGCGTCGCAACCACCAGCACGCGCGCGCGTTCGACGCCCGCGGCCTGCAGCACCAGCGGCGACGTGGCATCGCCCACGACGGTCGGAATGCCCAGTGCCTGCGCATTTCCGAGCATGAGATGGTCGCGCTCGATGACGGCGAACTCGAGCTGCTGCGATTGGAGCGCCGGCCCGATGGCGCCCCCGACACGCCCATAGCCGACGATGATCGCGTGGCCGCGCAAACCCGCGGTGCTCGCCACCGGCGTGCGGTGGTGGCCCGCGCCGCTGCGTTCGAGCAGCCGCAGCAGGCGCGGGCGCGCCTCGAAGAACCGCGCGAGGGGCGCGACGGCCACGAATGTGAGCGGATTCAGCGCGATCGACAGCAGCGCTCCGGCGAGGATGAAATCGCGGCCGTCGGGCGGCAGCAGGCCGAGCGCGGCGCCGAGACTGGCGAGGATGAACGAGAACTCGCCTATTTGTGCCAGGCTTGCGGATACCGTCAACGCCGTACGCACGGGGTGTCGGAACGCGAGCACGATGACGAATGCCGCGAGCGACTTGCCGACCATGATGATCGCGAGCGTGGCGAGCACGGCGAGCGGTTCTCGAACCAGCACCATCGGATCGAACAACATGCCCACTGAAACGAAGAACAGCACCGCGAACGCGTCCTTGAGCGGCAGCAAGTCGTTGCCGGCCTGATGCGCGAGCTCCGACTCGGACAGGATCACGCCCGCGAAGAACGCGCCGAGCGCGAACGACACTCCAAACGCCGCCGATGATCCGTATGCGATGCCGAGCGCGATCGCGAGCACGCACAGCGTGAACAGCTCGCGCGAGCCGCTGCGCGTGACGCGCGCCAGCAGCCACGGCACCACGCGTGTGCCGACGACCAGCGCGAGCACGACGAACAGCCCGACCTTGCCGAGCGTGATGGCGAGCGCCAGCCAGGTGTTGGTGGTACCGGTGTGCGCATCGAGCCCGCTGGCGTCGCCGCCGAGCGGCTCCGCGAGTGCGGGCAGCATCACCAGCGCGAGCACCATCGCGAGGTCCTCGACGATGAGCCAGCCCACCGCGATCTTGCCCTCGGAGGATTGCACTGCGTTGCGGTCTTCGAGCGCACGCAGCAGCACCACGGTGCTTGCCACCGACAGCGACAGTCCGAAGACGAGACCGGCGCCGAGGCCCCAGCCCAGGATGTGTGCCATTCCCATGCCGATGGCGGTGGCGGTGGCGATCTGCGCGACGGCGCCGGGCAGCGCGATGGCGCGCACCGACATCAGGTCTTTGATGGAAAAGTGCAGGCCGACGCCGAACATCAGCAGGATCACGCCGATCTCGGCCAGCTGGCTGGCGAGTACGGAATCGCCGACGAAACCCGGAGTGAATGGCCCCATGGCGATGCCGGCGACGAGATAGCCGACGATCGGCGAGATCTTGAGCGCGCTCGCCACCAGGCCGAACAGCAATGCAAGCACGAAGCCTATGGCCAGCAGTGCAATCAATGATGTTTCGTGGAATTCCGCGGGCATACGCGCGAGCGTAACCAAAAATGCCGCGTTGCGGGCGCGCGTCTAGAATAGGCGCTTTCGTATTCGGTGGAAGCATGAAGTCTCAGCAAGCACTCGGTCCGGCCATGCTCGGCGCGGTCGGCGTGGTATTCGGCGACATCGGGACAAGCCCGTTGTACGCGTTCAAAGAATCGCTCGGCGCCGCAGGTTTCGCGCCCGGCGATGCGGCGACGGTGCTGGGACTGCTGTCGCTGATCTTCTGGAGTCTCGCGATCGTGGTGAGCGTGAAATACCTCGCGGTGATCATGCGCGCGGACAACCACGGCGAAGGCGGCATTCTGTCGCTGGTCGCGCTCGTGCAGCAGCGCTTCGGCACTGCGCAGCCGTGGGCGCGCCGCGCCGTCGCGCTCGGCGTGCTCGGTGCCGCGCTCTTCTATTGCGACGCGCTGATCACGCCCGCCATCTCCGTACTCAGCGCCGTCGAAGGCATGGCGATCCTCGACCCGGGTTTCGCGCGTGGCGTGATCCCCGTGACGCTCGCCGTCATCGTCGTGTTGTTCGCCATCCAGCGCCGCGGCACCGAACGCGTCGGAAGAATGTTCGGGCCGGTGATGATCGTGTGGTTCGTCGTGCTCGCGGTGCTCGGCGCGATGCAGATCGTCCAGGCGCCTCGCGTTCTCGCGGCGGTCAACCCGTGGTACGCGGTCGAGATGCTGGCATCGCATCCGGGGCTGTCGCTCGTGATCATCGGCGCGGTGTTCCTGGCGGTAACCGGTGCCGAAGCGTTGTACGCGGACATGGGTCACTTCGGCAGACGGCCGGTGCGGCTCGTGTGGCTGGTGCTCGTGTGGCCCGCACTCGTCATCAACTATTTCGGTCAGGGCGCGCTGCTGCTCGGGTCGTCGGACGCGGTGGCAAATCCTTTCTATGCGCTCGCCCCTCAGGCGGCGCTGCCGCTGCTCGTGCTGTTGTCGACCGCCGCGACGGTGATCGCGTCACAGGCGACCATCTCCGGTGCCTTCTCGGTGACGCGCGAGGCCGTGCAGCTCGACCTGCTGCCCCGCGTGCGGGTGCTGCAGACCTCCGACATCGCGCTCGGACAGATCTACGTGCCGGCCGCGAATCTGTTCATGTTCGTCGCGGTGGTGTTGTTCGTGCTCGGTTTCGGCAGCTCGAGCGCGCTGTCGGCGGCGTACGGCGCGTCGGTGGTCGGCACGATGTTCATCACCACCTTGTTAGGGGCGCTGGTGGCGCGCGCGTTGTGGAACTGGTCGTGGGCGCGCGTGAGCACGCTGTTCGGTTTGTTGCTGCTCGTCGATCTCGCGTTCGTGGCCGGCAATCTCACCAAGGTGGCGGGCGGCGGCTGGGTGCCGCTGGCGCTCGCGGGCGCGATGTTCGCGGTCTTCGTGACCTGGCGCGATGGACGTCAGGCGCTGCGCGCCGAGCTCGAGCGTCGCGCGGTTCCGGACAAACGTCTGCCGGAGCTGCTCGCGGACAAGGCGCGTGTTCCCGGCACGGCCGTGTTTTTGATCAGTCATTCGGGGTTTGTACCAACAGCGTTGCTGCGCAATCTCGAGCACAACAAAGTTCATCACGAGACCATCGTGATCCTCCACATCGAGATCCAGCGCATTCCGCGCATCGATCCGCTGTGTCGGGTGACCGTCGCCGAGCTGCATCCCGGCGTGTACGACGTGCGCGCGCGCTTCGGCTTCATGGAAACACCGGACGTGAGCGAAGCGCTGCGCAATGCGCGCCGCCAGGGCCTCA